>JAHFDG010000018.1 GCA_023249105.1 Candidatus Methanoperedens sp.
GAAATAATATGGCAAAAAGTTAAGATCTAATGTTAATTTTTTGTTACTGTCAAATTGATTTTCCTGCCAAAAAAGTAGACATACTCGATAAATAGGATTTTTTAACTGTCAAAGTAGGGTAATAATATTTTAGACTTCAGCTTACAACCTTGATTTCCAATCTATCTTTATCCACCGGGAAAAGCTGAACTATTGATTTATAATGAATACCAAGGAACTCTGCAATCTCAGGAGGAATCCTGATAACTAATGAATTTCCGGATTTCGTAACAGACAATTTCCGCTCCAATCCAAAAATATTCTTTTCCTTTACTTCAGCTTCAATTTCTTTCATTGTATCCTGATCAAGATATTCTGAGCCGCATAAAGTACAAATTTCCGCATCCCTCAATCCAAAATCAATCCCAAAAAATTCCACTTCGACTTTTGATCTTTTCAAATCTCCTCCGCAGGTACATTTATATGGAATTTCATCATTCATGTTTTCACCACAATTTTACAATAACCGGATATATCTTTCTCATTTCTTTATTTTTAAGTTAAAATCAGTATTTCGGCTGGTAAAACAGCACGACCCTGTACTCTCCCGGCGGACTGTCCATCTTCCTGTAAAGCAGGTAATTCAGCGTAATATCCGATGGCTTAAAAAAGTACCATGACATCTTTGCGCTGTCAAGCCTCTCGTAATCGGTACGCAGGCGGCTCTTTACGATAGCCGGTTCATTTTTATCATCAGAATCATGCACTACAATTAAAGGAGCCGTAAGCTCGGAATCAATGCTCACCCTCCACCTGACATTGCCATAATGGCGCAGTATCCACAGGAGCTGCGTTTCCATTTCATTATCAGTAACCTGGATTTCTGTTGACTGGTTCCGGTATTGCCTGGAAATCTCACTTATTTTATCAATGAAAAGTGAAAACTTCTGCGGTGGCTGCGCCGCCTGTATTATGGGTTCGGCAGGATTGGTATAATCATAGAAGTTCAGGAAAATGCTTGAATAAACAAGATATGAAGAACTCAGGACAAGGAAAATGATAGTGGCTGCGCCGGCTGCGGTTTTAAGATTCAATCGCGGCAGGATTTCCCCAAGATACGCTGCGGCGATCAATACAAGCGGCAGCAGGAAATTCAGCACAAGCCATGGGACTTTTTCCTGGATATACGAATATACAAAAAAGTTAGCCAGTGTCCAGTAGGTTAAAAAGGAAATAAAAATGCTGCGGGATTTTAAGACACAGGCAATCCCGTAAATCAACAGTGGGAAAAAGATAACAATGGACGACGGGATATATGAAGTCGGGAAAAACCTGCTTGAGCCGGGATATACGGCTGAGATATAATACATTATATCCACAATAACCCAATATGCCAGCAACAAGGTCAGCATTTTCTCCTTTTTCCTGTCACAGCAGCCGTAATATGCCATCCCGAGGACACCAAAGACAAGAACTGGAAGTTCATAGAGAGCCAGTATCGGCAAATAGAAAAAGTAAGGCCCTCCGATACGCTCTATACGGTGCATCTCGTACCAGTGGGTTACAGCTTTTTCAAACGCTGCATACATTCCGTGTAATTCAAGAGGTTTCCCCGTATAATAAAGCGAAAAGGCAATAAGAAAAACAAATATGAAAAATACCGATTCCAGAACAATGGCCACCAATTTTTTATCGAACATTTTCATTCTTGCGCTCAAACCCTGGTAGCCCTTTTCCCTTATGAAAAGAAGGAACAGGAAAAAAACAATTAATGCCATTGCAATATACGCATTTTCTTTAAGCGCAGCCATTGATGCCATCGATATTGCAGCCAAAAAGAGGTAAAAAATCCTTAAAACCGAATATTTTTCTTCAACATATTTTTCAGCATATTTGACAGCGCATACAAGTGTTAGCAATGAAAAAAACGCAATGAAAATATCTTCCCTGTAAAAACGTGAATAATAGAGAAACGAGGGCGAGAGTGCAAGAAAGAAAGCGGACAGAACCAATCCCATGTTCCCGATATATTTTCTTAACGGGATTAAAAGGAAAATCATGGCTGCTCCGAAAAGTGCAGGAAGAAGACGCGACGAATATATGCTATCCCCCATGCGCCTGAACACCTCGGCCGTCGCATAATACATGAAAGGACCGTGGAACGAAGGGTCGTATGAATAAATGCCGTCATTGAACAGTTTATACGTGAAATAACCTACTGCGGCTTCATCATGATGGAATACCCTCTCATCGAGATGGTAGAGCCGCAGGAAGTAGGCAATAATGACTATGAGAATAAAACCAAGATATAAAGCAAAGTTTCTTTTATTCATCACTTCATCATAGTTTAAACATGTTCATAGCATTTATGGTTTTAAAAGAATAAAGAGAGGCCATGCCAAAAATAAAAGTAAAGCTCTTTGCCAATTTCAGGGAATTCACCGGTACAAAAGAGCTTGAAATAGACGGCATTACAGCCAGAGAGATTCTCAGTATGCTCTGTAAAAAGTTCCCGGGATTTGAAAAAATGCTTTTAAAAGGAAAGAGCCTGCAGCCTTACGTCAATGTCTTCTTAAACGGAAGAAATGTTCTTGAATCCGGCGGACTGGATGCAATTATCAATGCGGGCGATGAAATCGCGATTTTCCCTCCTGTGTCGGGTGGCTGATGTTCAGGCAAAGAATGAACGCCGATGAGGCAAAGGAACTATTTTTAAAGGCATTTGTACCTCTTTCCGACACCGAAAAACTGCCAATCGCGGATTGCGACTGCAGGATTATTGCAGAAAATATCACTGCTGCTATCAATGTGCCTAATTACAGCCGCGCGGCGATGGATGGTTTTGCTGTCAGGGCATGCGATACGCTGGGGGCGGGAAGCAATTCCCCAGTCGTTCTCAAACTGGCAAAGGCTGTTGAAAGCCGAAACTTCGGCTTGCGTCGTGTTGGGGTATGCGAAGCATACCCCTTGTTTGATAAACCTTTCTTAAAGGTTTTTGAAAACGGTACATGCGTAAGGGTACATACAGGTTCGCCAATACCTGATGGTGCGGACGCTGTGGTGATGCTGGAAGATGCGGTTTTGAGGGAAGATAAAGTTGAGATATTCATGCAGCTCCATCCCGGGAAGAACGTAGGGGAAACCGGTGAGGATATCAAAAAAGGGGAGGTCATTCTTAAGGAAGGACACAGGCTCCGTCCCTGCGATATAGCTGTTCTTGCGGCGCTGGGCATCAGGGATATTCCGGTCTTCAGGAAGCCTCTTGTAGCCGTAATTCCCACAGGCGAGGAACTCGTTTCAAGGGAAAACAAAACACTCAGGGAAGGAGAAGTCTATGAAACCAACGGGTTGATGGCAACGCTGTATATAAGGAAATGGAGCGGCGCATCGAGGCTGCTTGATATAGTGGAAGACGACCCTGAAAAGATAAAAGATGCGATTTCATCCAATCTCGATGCCGATATGATTATCACAAGTGGCGGAACGTCTGTGGGAAAACGTGATTTCGTTCCGGGCGTAGTCGGCTCCATGGGAACGTTGCTTGTCCACGGAGTAGGTATAAGCCCGGGCAAGCCCACGGCGCTTGGCATCATAAAAGGCAAACCTGTGGTATGCATGCCCGGCTACCCGGTCGCAGGTATCGTGGCGCTTTTCTTTTTTGCAAGGGAAGCGCTCCGGAAGCTGGGGCATATACCGGATGAGCAGGACAGGAAAGTTCATGCGGTATTGTCTGGAAAAATACCCGGAAGAACCGGATATAAAACATTTGCCCGTGTCAAATTAGAGAAAGGAAAAGCTATCCCTCTTGCAACATCGGGCGCAGGGATAATGAGTTCAGTTTCGAAAGCCGACGGGTTTGTAATTATACCTGAGAATGTAGAGGGTTACGATAAAGGGGAAGAGGTTGAGGTGGTGCTTATCGAATAAGCATCATTTTTTCAACTGGTAAATTATAACGTCCTTATTTTCGAAGATCTTATCGAAATACTTGAATTCTGCGCCGCTGTTGAACCCATATCCCATCGTTGGTTTAATTATTTTGTTTAAATTATCCTCAGGGCTATTTATTAAATTAATAACATCTTTGCTCTGGAAATAATAATTGGGGTCGGCAGCCATTAGCATAACCGGTATTAAATCATTCATTCTCTGTCTTGATATGTATGCTATATTGGCTCCGTATTTCCCAGCGATGCTTTTTGCCACTTCCTCGGAATCTGTTGCGAAAAATCTTGAAACATCAGCTACCTTCTCATTCGAATCGAATTCATCGTATAGTAATGATGGTCTTCCTACAGTTTTACTTATCTCTTTTGAAGCATAGGTTATTACAGGCTCTTTACCTGCCGCTTTGATCTCAAGTTCATAGTCCCACCATGCAATAACTTTACCAGTTTCTTTATTCCGTAGGAATTGAATAGCTTCATAAGTCTCTTTTGAAATTGGATGTCCTGTAGTGCCGCTGGTCGAATCAAGAAAATATGGGTATAAGTTCGAAGTTCCAAAAATACCTGCAAAAGTATCGGGATTGATCCTGTATAACTCATATTCGCCGTTTTTCCCCGATTCTTCCAATAAGCTTTCTTTTTGCTTATTCATGTAAAGATAATAAGCGCCAAGCGATGCAGACACAATAATGAGTATAAGTAAAGCTGCTGAAATGAATCTTGTTTTCCTTATCCCTTCAGGTTTACTGAAAAGAGTAAGAATGCTTGGTATTCCTAAGATAAGCGTAAAAAGTATCAGGGATACTGTGCCGAAAGTATAATTATAATAGGGTCTGTCAAACATGGAATATAAAAATTCACTTATAGCAGGCATAAACTCAACTGAAATCAGAGACATGCTCAGATACAGGGAAAATACGACCAGCAGGGCAATGTTTACCAGCGCCAGTATTCTGTGAACATTGGCAGATTTTACAAAGTTAAAGAAAATCATCAGCGAAGAGATGCCTATTGCCAATAGTATGCCGGACGATATGAAATTTAAATCCATTACATACCAGGGAAAAATCTGCGTCTTTGCTAAAACCCTGAGCGCAGTTATTATCAACCATGCCCCGAACACAAGATGCAGAGCGCCAAGAAATCCCCTGAATCCCATGCCTTTTATTTTGTCTATATATTTTCCTTCATACGATACCATAAATATTTCCTCCTTTTTGTTTACAAATGCAGCATTCGGGCACCAGCCCAGCCATAACCTTAATTTCGCAAAGGCATTCATCCCATTTCCCCTTTTAATTTTTTAATGAATTCTGGAGGATTTTGAGTGGTCAGAATTAGTTTCCTGAAAAACCCTTTCTTCTTTTCAATCAATACCGCGCTTTTACGCATGCTGATGAAGGCAAGCCTCCTTCCCCACATGCGCAGACCCCAGCCCGCGTACCAGGGAATGTCTTCTATTGTTTTTATCTCTTTGATTTCAGAAAAAGGGATGCTGTATTTAAAAGGAGGCATTACAGCCTCAACACCAACGTTTGTAATTCTGAACTTGATGCTAAAAAAGCTCCACGTAACCAGGGCGGTGATTGATACTGCCAGAAGTAAAACGAATTCAGCCTGTTCTGGTGCTTTTTGCAGCCCGAAGTAATGACCGAAGACCGCTAAAGAATACAAAATAGCCAGTGAGAATAAGCCTGACACCATTACCAGCTTTATCGTATAGCTGTAAGGCGCTTTTTCCTCATAGACGGTTGTTTTGTTTGCAAGCATCCCGCCTCCTTTCATTCCTGATGCATAAGCATATTCAATGCCGCTATCAACAACGGTGTTTTTCACGCTCAACATAGGACACCAGCCCATCATTTTTCTTATTTTTCCAGTTACATTTATTGTCATGCCAAACTCCTCAACTTCTCGAATAACTCATCCGCCAGCTTGGTTGGGTCATCCGTTTTCTCAAGCTTGAGTTTCATCTCGTCCGCAAAATCCCACAGCAGTTCAATGCACTGCGTATATCTATTGCATGCACCACAGTTTCCCTCATGCTCATACCATACTTGCATTCCATGCCTGGCAGATACGAAAATAATGGCGCTGGCATTAAACGGCACTGAATGACCGAACAGGATACCGCGCTCAGAGTTCACCCTTTCCACTTCTATCTGGTTTGAGCCCGCCATCTCAAGCAGCGTTTTTTCTATCCTATCATCCATGGTGATAAGCGCTTTTGAGACTGCCTGCTTGGATATATCGAATAAGCGCGCTATGTTCATATTGGGAAGACCGCCGCGCCGCAGCTTCCAGAACTCGAACTGCTTGTCGTTCAAAGGCAGGAACATACGTCAACATACGTATGTTGACTATTAATAGATTACTACTGATATTGCTCATTGATAGATTCGAATTGCAGCGGCGCTGGTTTCATTTTTCTACAACCATTTCACACGTCGTCTTGCATAAAATGTATCTATCGTTTCACCTGTAGGAAAACTCAGGCGCAAAATATGCGCTGTAAATATTAGAGATGATAAAATGAAGAAATCAATACTAATCGGAGTATCTATCGTGACGGTACTGGGGATACTCCTTGCAGCAGTTGCATTGGGCTTTGCTGATACAAGTACAAAATTTAATGCATTCACTGGGGCTAAAGATGATGGGCATGTTACGGAAAAGGCTATCGCTGAGGCACAGGCAAACGTTTCATTCACGATTCTTGAGCCAAATTATCTTCCTTCGGGCTATAAATTCGAGAGTGCAGGAGGGTCAAGGTTCAGTGGAAGAGAGACGGATGTTGACCTGGCATCGCTCTCCTATAGAAAGGGAGACGAGCAGTTAACTCTTAAAGAGATTGCAGTGGTAAAAACAAAAGAGAAAACAGAGTCGTCCAGTAAACCCCAGGAAACGGGAGAAATTGTTGACATAAACGGAATTGAAGGGCGGTTTTCTGAGGAGAACGGCATAAAGCTCCTGGGCTGGAAGATTGGAGAGATGAGCCTGAGTATTATGAGTCGGAAGAACGAAGGTCAGACCCAGGCCACCAGTTCTCTTGGTAAAGAAGAGATGATAAAGGTGGCTGAGTCTATCAAGAGCACGCAGAAGTACGCGGCGCCAGCATCCTCACAGGATGTCAAATTTTACGCAGATATCAGCCTGGCAGTCGGTTCTACAGGCGAGAATCTTCAGAAAATATACTGGAAAATAAACCTTACAAATACCGGCAGTAAAAGAGCAGAGAATGTCAGTGCTAATGTAATTCTGCATCCTGAAGTTGTTACAAGGTTGACAGGTTCTTCTTCAAATTCAGCCACATGGGATAATTTACAGCCGGGTTTCAGGGCAGGGTTAAGCGGTACAGCAACAATCAATGCCACAGGTTTGAGTAAGCAGGACATTTCTTCATGGGATCCGCTTGCGAGCGTTAATGTCGCATGGACTGAAGACGGAACGAAGAAAGAGCAGGCAATTCCGGTAGAAAAGATAGGCGAAATAGCCATTGCAACAGCGGAAACGGCTATCGCTGATGCGCAGGCAAAAGTTTCCTTTAAAATAATCAAGCCATCGTATATTCCTGATGGGTACTCGCTTAATATTGCACAGACCTCAGGAACGAGGTTCAGAGGTGTTTCTTTGGAGGCTGAACAGGTTGTGCTTTCGTATCTGAAGGGAAATGAATACCTGAACTTAAAGGAATTCCTAACAATAAAGGACGATACGGATGTCTCTGGAAGTGTATCTAAAACGCCATACGAATTCGTGGATATAAACGGAGTTCAGGGACGCTTCTTAGAGGAAGCGAGCGGTACAAAGTCATTGGACTGGAAAATAGGCAATCTCAGCCTGACCATTAGCAGTTATGCCTACAAAGAGAACAATTTCACACGAGCCACACTCAGCACGGAAGAAATGGTAAAGATGGCAAGGTCTGTCAAGTGACTCTGCCATTAGATTTTTTAGAGGTATGGCTATGAGATGGCTTCTTGACGGTAATGTTTTAGATAATGAGTCCCGCGCCGCTATCTACAGATATATAAAAGAAAACCCAAATACGTATCCTCTGGAAATTATGCGTGAAACTAATATCGGTCGCGGTACAGTGCTATACCATCTTGACATACTGCTTTATGCAGGCATGGTAGCATGCTTAAGAGACGGCAGGCTAAAAAAGTACCGCGCAGCGCAGAAGGCGGTTGTATGAGCATTTTAAAACTTTGTTTCCTGTTTGCCGCGCTGGTTCTGGTATTGGCGCCAGCTTACGCTTCGGAGGAAAATACTCTGCGGATTGAGAATATCACTTCGATTTCTGCTATTGTTAACCCGGTTACTTCCAGTCTTGCAAAATCTGTTAACGCAGCACCTGAGTGGAGGAATTTCATTCCGCCTCAGGCTTTCTGGAGCCCTGACGGAAGCAAGTTGGTTATAAGAAGCTCGATAGGATGGTATAAAGATGATATTAATTTTCGCCCCAGCAACAGAAATGGTATAGGCGCTATATACACAATGGATGCTGATGGAACAAATCTTACAAAAATTGTATCGAATGAAATCAACAACCGCAGCACGCCAATAGAATTTCCCACTCCGCTTAGTTGGAGTCCATCAGGAGATAAAATTGCTATTAATGTATATAAGCGAGTTGGAAACTTTTATACGCTCGCAAACTCGGACGGAAATGGATTGATTGCTCTTGGTACAAATTTTTCAGATATAACCTCAATTATTACAAACCTCTCTAAAATCTCACGGCAAAGGGATTTCATCTGGAGTCCTGACGGAACTAAAGCAGTTTTTGTAGTTAATGATCCAGATAAAATCTACATAACAGATTCCGATGGGTCTAACATAAAACAGCTTGCCAGTGATGCAAATGAGTCTTTTCTTGGTGCTGTGGTGTGGAGCCACGATGGACAGCGAATAGCATTCAGTGGAAGGAATCTCTGGATTATGGACAAAGATGGCACCAATTTCAGGCTGCTTGGTGATTGCTGGGGCGGGGTATGGAGTCCTGATGACCGCAAACTACTTTGCATGTCATCAGAAGAAGTTAATGATCAGTTTATTAGGCATCTCTACCTGATAAATGTGGACAGCGGCGATAAAATAGAGCTGATTAAAAGTATCGAGATAGAGAATCCTATCTGGAGTCCTGACGGCAATAACATACTTTTCAAATCTATTACTGAGAGAAGGAATCATGGAATATATGTAGCTGACTCGTCGGGAAGAAACGTAAAATTGATTTATGAGGAAAGCAGCCCTGTTGAAAAAACCACAATAGAAGCGGTTAGCTGGAATCCTGATGGAAGTAAAATTGCTTTTGTATCTGACGAATATGGTGCAAAGCTTTATACCATCAATCCCGATGGAACAGGAAAAATACTATTAACCTCAAATCTATCATGGAGTTGGACAAATCCCTATAGCTGGAGTCCCTCCGGTGATAAAATTGCTTTTTCTTCAAGCACAGCTAATGGGGAACACATTTTCATTGCCAATCCAGATGGCACAGAGCGCGTGCAGATTACAACCGGCGAAAATAAGCGTTACGTCTTGAGCGGCATGGGTGGAAGCTGGAGCCCCGACGGTAGCAGGCTATTGATAGAATCGTCTAAGGAGGTTTTCATAGCAAAGTTTTCAGGATACGAAAGTATCATGTCTATTCGAGCGCCTGAGCTTATAAAACAGGGAGAAAAGGAACGCTCACTTGAACCAACCCTGACCGCAACAACAGAGATAGCAAAACCCGCAACAACAGTAGCAACTCCCAAAACGCCTGGCTTCGAAGCGTCGCTTGCAATAGCAACTCTATCTACAATCCATTTATTTAAAAGGAGGTACAATTGAGAGCTTAGGTTAAGGTGGAAGATTGATGATTTCAAGGAAAACGGGGACAATGGTACTGGCAGGCGCTTTGCTGATGGTAGCAGGTGTTATCGTCACGAGCATGCTGCTTGCTACCAAGCCATCGATTATCCAGATAAATGATGGGTCTTTCAAAATCCTTGAACTTCCCTACACCTATACCAAGAACGATGCGTATGTTCTGGTCATCGGCTCAACAATTGGCGGCGTGATGCTTTCGTATATTCTCACAACGCTATTCGCAGCAGGAAAAAGCGAGGTTAAAGACATGACAATAATAGAAAAACCAGCAGAAATCCGAGTTGCTGAAACTGCTGCGACAGTGCAGGTTAAAGAAGGGGCGCAATTAATCGATGCAGTCTTAACAGCGCTGGAAGGCGATGAGAAAAAACTGATTAAAGAAATCGCTGACCATGACGGTGAAATGCTGCAGAATGAACTTGTGCTTTCGCTGAATTTCTCAAAAGCAAAGGTCTCAAGGATGCTGACAGATCTTGAAAAGAGAGGCTTGCTGGTTAAAAAGCAGTATGGATTGACCAATAAGGTTGCGCTTGCTGACAAATTGCGGGGTGAGAAGAATGAAAAATAAGATGATAGCAGGAGCAATAATGGCAATAGTATTGCTATCTGCGGCGGTGCTGTTCTGGTATTTTACCCCATCAGATGTAAGCATTGTAAGCCTAGAAGCGCCTAAGGAAATCGGAATATACGATTTGAAGAACCTTAAAATCAATCTGCAAAACAATGCTCCTACGGACGTTAATGTAACTATAAATGTGAAAAATGCATTCGTTGATGAAAAAGGGGTAAGTTTAAAAGGATTCGTAATTTTGGCTTATGAAAATTCAAGTTATGTACCATCAAATGCATCCAACGTCACCGACGCATCTCAGAAAGAAGTTCTATTAAAACCAGGAAGTAATAGCATAACTGTCTCGCTAGGATACGAAGTACCGGGTACACAAAAAGTCGAAGTCGAAATATATCAGCGCGGGAAGCTTGCGGATTCCAGGACAATAGAAATCAATGTTCTACCTCCAAAAATTTCAGTGGTTCTTCAGACCCATAATGGCGTTAATGGAACTAATGAAATACATACCGTTTTTGGTCGTTTAGAAACCTTAGCAAAAGGTGGTTCTGCCGGGTATGTTGTGATTAATATTTCAGTAATGAATGAATTAACAAATACCACAGTTTCAACAGCTACAAGAACGATAAGAACACACTCTACTAGCGAATCCCTTGTGGTTTGGTCAAGTCGCAAAAGCATCTATGACCCTGTAACTGGTATTATGACCAGCATCGATACCGAAACATTTGCGCCTGTAGTAGTTATTGAGCTTTCAAAGGGCGAACCCTCGGCTGAGAAATATATAATGTCGCCTGTTGTGGTGAAAGGCAAGGTAGGAGACAGTTATAAAGTGGTTGTAACTGCGACGTGGAGGGATAAGGTAGTAAGTTCAGAAGTGAGGATACCTTCACCTGAGCAGGTAGTGAGCAGCGATCTGAACTGAATATCTGGTGGTAAGTTCAGAAGTGAGGGTACCGCCTCAGTAAAATGGAGGATTCAAATGTTGACATGGATATTAAAAGAGACTGCTATAACTACGAACCCATTCGTAGTTTAAGAAAATCTTTTACGAGTTAGATGTGTAGATGATTGTCACAGAAAATATATATAGCAGTCTAAAAAATAGACGTTAGGAGGAAACAACGCTGAACCAATCGATATCGAGGGGCTTCAAAAGGAAATAAAAATATGACGGACAATACAAAAAAGATATTAACTGTAGTTTGCATTCTGATTTTATTGGCTATAGCGTCGCTATATTTGGTTATAAGAAGTGAAAGTGCCAAAATCACTACTTTTGAGGAGTGTGAGAAAGCTGGCTGGCTTGTTCGTAGTATAACGGTATATGACGGTGATGGTCCTATCGAGAAAGAATGCATGTTATGGGGTGGCAAAAGCTTCGTTAAAGAAAAATCTCACGAACAACAAAGGGCAGTTGAAATAGCTACCGCCCATCTAAGTTATCCAGTAACAATCATTGAAGTAAAAAAATTTGAGTGTCAGGGTTGCTTTTCTGTAAAGCTTCAAAGAGATGACAACCAACGCCAATTTACTATCGTGCTTGATAATTGGGAAATAAAAAGTGTAGTTCAATCAGACAATGTTAATGTATTACCTGCTCTTTTCTTTCCAACGCAGAAGGAGCCTGCTACGAGTTATATGCAAGCGTTATTATCGGATAAAGAACTAATAATAAAAGACGGCTGCCTGCGTGCTGGTGGCTTTTTGCTTGTGTGGCCATATAATTTTTCACTAAGCACTGATAAAGAAGGAGTACTCCAGATTATTAACAGCACAGGCCAGCCTGTGGCGCGTGTGGGTGATAAAGTCAGAATTGGCGGCGGTGCTGATGAAACACCGGATGGACGTGTAGTTAAAGGTTATTCTGCGCAATTGCCAAACGAACGCTGTTCGGGACCTTACTGGATTGTCGGAGAGGTAATAACAAAATGATTAGAGCCATGAAGAGGCAGTGTCTACTATTTCCATTAAAGGGAGGAGTTTGAATGTCTAATATGATTAAAAAAATTACTCTGTCTTTAGTAGTGTTGGGACTATTCATATTACTTGCAATGCCCTTATTAGCAAGCGCATCTCAGGAAGATAAATCAAAAACATCTATAAACAGTTCCAAAGCCTTGAATGGGGAAGACCTCAGGCTTTTCCGAATGGCGTTTAACGATTCGAATATCGAGCAATTGCTGGAGCATGTCTCGAAAAAGAATAATGTCCCACAAGAGCGCCTGCTCATATCAACCGCATCGATGTTCGTTTACCGGTATGGGGGTCAGAAGACGACACAATATTCAGATAGTATGATAGAGTCTCCTTTCTGGGTAGTGAAGGTTCAAGATATCGAATCCAATCGTGCTTATGAGGTGTATGTCCAGGACGGCACATCTATCTATAAAGGAAGGATCATGACAGATGAACAATCGCAGCAGTTTGCTTTGCATTTTAAGAAATATGGCAAGATGGAATCCGACCTTTACAATGCTCTGGCGAGTATGAAAGGGGAGGAAAAAATTAATGTAATAATATGGCCGGTCATAGTTTATCCACCAGGTTTCAATCCCGACGACTATCTACCTGAAAACACGGTTGAATATTTCATAAAAACAAAGGGTCCCTATGATTTCGTGATTCTGGAGCCTTTAGTTTATAGTGTAGATTTACCTGATGATATTATCCGCGAACTGGGCAAAAGAAAGGATGTAGAGAACATTACCATTGGTCAAAAGGTTGGAAATAACACTAGGATTGTCATGCGAATTAAGCCAACAATCGTTGACGAGGAGATCATGCCGCTGGAAGAATTTATACTGAATGAGACTTCAGACATCACATTTATGAAGCCTGTTTTTTTCGCAAGGGGGTTGAGTAAAAATACAGTTCTTGAATTGAACAACAGAACTGATGTTATAAACATTGCAATGGAGCATACCTTCCGTTCCGAGGCTGCTCGGGAAGAAAGCGTCAAAAAGGAAGAAAAAATGCTGGTGGTCGGCGGCACATGGGAAAAAGACGGCTGGAATCTTTCTGTTAAGGCTGTAGATAAAACGGCAACACCTGGGTTCATCCTGATTTCACTTTCATATCAGGGAAAAACGCTTGGGGATGTCAGGATTGAAACTGGTAAATCCTATACCTACATAGGTAAAAATCCTGATGGCAGTGAAGTGGCTCTCTTTACTGTCAAAGCCACCATATTTGTTGGGGCGAGTGCTGATGCAGTCAGGCTGGCGCTCAACTGGTCTGTACCAGAGAATGATGTTCAGATAATTGATGTGCCTGTGGAATCTGACCAGGTGAAAAACGAGACGCCTGTTCCTACCGTTACCACACCAGTAGCGCTGGCAAGTCCAAGGACGCCCGGATTTGAGATGGTTTTCGGGATTGTGGGAATTCTGGCTGTGTGGTGGAGATTAGGCGGAAGGAGGAATGAAAAGTGATAGGCTTTGTTGGGATTGGAATCGGGGCAGTTTTAATCATTGCTGCCGCAGTATTGTTTGTTTTCTGGCTTTGGATGCTGATAGATTGTCTAAAGAGACCAGATGATAAGTTCGCAGTCGGTGGAAGTAATGCCAAGCTCATCTGGATTCTGGTTATAATTTTTACAGGGCTTATCGGGGCACTGATTTATTATTTCCTCATTAAAAGAACGGATTCGCATCAAGATAGGCTTATTGGCATTGCTCTGCTTGCCTCAGTAGTTATTATCATAATTTTGATAGCCAGTCTTTTTACGGTAAATACTAAAACTACTGTTTCTATCGAGCCATACCCTTCAAGCAAATTACCACAATCCACTCCAACTCCTGAAGTAACACCTATATCGCCGCCGGTTAATCAAACACCGCCATCGAATGCAATTACACCTCCAGCCATCATGACAATTCAGCCTGATGCCGGAACCATCGGAACAAAGGTAGTTATCACCGGCACAGGTTTTACAGCCAAAGACAATAACGTTGCTTTCAGGCTGGAACCTGAGGACAGCCCTGAGACCTTTAAAGTTGGCTACATTAACAACATTATATCGCGTGATGGCAAAACTATTGAATTTATAGTACCCAAATTGTTAGGTGCATGCGCATATGTGGGTGGTCCACCAATAGTATGTGATGCAATAGGTCTTACATTTAAACCCGGAACTCAAACATATCCTGTCTTTGTTGTCAATCAAAATGGCACGAGCAACAGCGTTAATTTTATTGTGTTACGGTTAAAATTACAGCAATATGGAGTAATTTTATGACAACACCGCTCTGGCGCAACCCTGAACTCTACGGTTTACTCGGTTTCATCCTCGTAGCAGCCCCTTCTCTTTTCTTCTTTTTTGCAGGAATGCCCGGAACACAAGTTACTGAAACAGAACATGCCGGAGGCAACAGGACTGTTGTTACGGAAACAGTATGGATAGGAGCATTTAACCCCTTTTTCCTCGTATTTGTCATTGGAGCTAGCGCAGCTTTATGGGGATGCTATCGAAGCACGCTCCTGGCATGGGCTGGAAGTCTTATCGTCCTCGCTTTCTCGATACTTACAATGTTCAGCATAGGATTACTCACTCTGCCGGGAGCTATTCTACTTTTAACAGGCGCCGCATTCAAGACTGTCAACAAGAACATATAGATAAATGTGGGTTTTGATATCGCCTGGCAAAGTCATCTAAGGACAGTGTCATTAGAGGATTAAACCAATATCTTTTTTATGCCAAACCCACTATGAGCACTCCACGAGAGATTCCATGCCATTTAAAATCTTAAAAAAACAGGAACTTGTCCCCACAATCCACCTGATGGATATAAGCGCTCCGCGGATTGCGAAAAAGGCGCAGCCGGGACAGTTCGTCATACTCAGGATAGATGAAAAAGGGGAAAGAATACCGCTTACTATCGCGGATTTTGACAGGGGAAAAGGAACCATCACTATGATTTTCCAGGCAGTCGGGAAAACAACAACGCAATTGTCTTCCCTGAAAGCCGGAGATGAACTTCTGGATTTCATAGGGCCGCTCGGGAATCCTGCGCATATCCTGAATGAAGGAACAGTCATATTGGTCGGGGGCGGTGTGGGCGTAGCTCCTGTTTTCCCGCAAGCCCGGGCTTTTAAGGAAGCGGGGAACAAAGTTATCTCAATTATCGGGGCTCGCAGTGCGAATCTTCTTTTATGGGAAGACAGGATGAGGGAGGTTAGCGATGAGCTATATATCACTACAGATGACGGGACAAAAGGTCATCACGGTTTTGTGACTGATATAGTCAAAAAAATTATAGAAGGCGGCACGAAAGTGGATAAAGTTGTAGCTATCGGGCCTCCGGTAATGATGAGAGCAGTTGCAGGCGTCACGCGACCTTTCAATGTCAAAACAATCGTCAGCCTGAATTCAATCATGGTTGATGGCACAGGCATGTGCGGCGCATGCAGGGTGCTTGTGGGCAACGAAACAAAGTTTGCCTGCGTTGACGGACCTGAATTCGATGCGCATCTTGTGGATTTTACGCTGCTCATGAACCGCCTTGCCATGTACCAGCCTGAAGAAAAGCTGGCGTTTGAGAAGTATAAATGCGAGAGGGAGGGATGCAAATGTTAGAGCGCCAGAAGATGCCTGAACAGGACCCTAAGGTTCGAGCCGCCAATTTCAATGAAGTGGCTCTGGGTTTTACGAAAGAGCAGGCAATCGAAGAAGCAAAGCGGTGTCTCCAGTGCAAGAAACCAAAATGCATGGAAGGCTGCCCAGTTGAAGTGAAAATACCTGGGTTTTTAAAGTACATTACTGAAGGCGATTTTGACAGTGCAATAAAAGAAATAAAGGTTGACAATGCGCTCCCGGCAGTCTGCGGGCGCGTTTGCCCTCAGGAGACGCAGTGCGAGCAGGTATGTATATTGAGCAAAAAGGGCGCTTCAGTTTCGATAGGCAGGCTTGAGCGCTTTGTGTCAGATTACGAGCGCACAAAAGGAGTCAAAGTCCCGCATGTACGTGAATCCACAGGAAAGAAAGTAGCTGTAGTAGGTTCAGGACCGGCAGGACTGACCGCAGCCGCAGACCTTGCAAAAATGGGTCATTCTGTCACGATTTTCGAGGCGCTTCACGAAGCAGGTGGCGTTCTCACCTACGGCATCCCGGAATTTCGGCTTCCCAAAGAGATAGTGCGCGCTGAAGTGGAGTATGTAAAGAAACTCGGCGTTACAATTCTTCTTGATTCTGTCATTGGCAAAATTGACACTGTTGACGACCTGCTTTCTGAATTCGATGCCGTGTTCCTTGGAACAGGCGCGGGGCTTCCAATGTTCCTGAATATCGATGGCGAGAACCTAAACGGCGTGTATTCTGCGAACGAGTTCCTGACGCGCGTTAACCTCATGAAATCCTACATGTTCCCTGAGTACGACACGCCAATCAAAAAAGCAAAGCATGTGGTAGTGGTTGGCGGTGGGAATGTGGCAATGGACTCAGCCAGATGCGCTCTTCGCTTGGGAGCAGAGGAGGTTACAATCGTTTACCGGCGCGGGGAAGAAGAGATGCCTGCGCGTGCTGAGGAAATCGAACATGCGAAGGAGGAGGGCATAAAGTTCCGGCTACTCACAAACCCTGTCAGGATAATTGGCGATGCGAAGAATTGGGTCACTCATATCGAATGTATCAATATGTACCTGTGCGAGCCTGACGAGTCGGGCAGGTGCAAGCCCATGCCGTTAGCTGGAACTGAGCATAAGATAGATGCGGATGTTGTTGTTATCGCTGTAGGAACTTCACCGAATCCACTCGTGCCCCGCACAACAAAAGGACTTGAGATAACAAAACACGGTACAGTAATCGCAAAAGAAAACGGCGCAACTTCCAGGAAAGGAGTGTATGCAGGCGGCGATGCGGTGACAGGCTCCGCAACCGTGATAAGCGCGATGGGCGCTGGTAAGAAGGCGGCGCGGGCGATAGATGAGTTTTTGAGGGCGAAATAATCCCATCATAAGCCTAATATCTCATCCTCGTGTATAGATACTCATGAAATACCCACCAACCAACCTCATACAGGCTGCCGGTCTTGCGGATGCATGGGCGCAGGCTGTGAATTTTGTCGTAAAACACGGTATGGAGATAAAGACAGAATACGGTCCTATGTCAAAGGATATATGTTCTGTCATCGAAATCCGCGAACCGTATGCGGAGCCGATGCTGCATCCCCAGTTCCCTACAAAGGAGCTGCATGTAAAGGAGTATTTGAAGCAGTGGGAGCGGGGTTATGACTGGAAAAAACAGGGATTTGAGTATAATTACATGGACAGGTTGATAAATTATCCCTCGCGCAACAAAGACGTCGACCAGCTAAAAGCAATAAAAGAATTGCTGCCGCAGGGCGTCTCGCGCAGGCGGCAGGCAATCACATGGATACCTGAGCGCGACCTTTTCGTGAAGGAAGACCAGCCCTGCTTGCAGAGGCTATGGGTTCGGGATATTGGCGAGGGCAATGCAGAGATGCATTGCATGTGGCGCTCGCGCGACCTTTTCGCGGCGTGGAACAGCAACATGGTGGGGCTGCTCACGATGATTAAAAGGGAAGTGCTTGAACCCAATAACCTGAAACTTGTAAAAGTGGTGGATTTCTGTAACTCGATGCATATCTATGAAGCTGACTGGGAAGCAGCCTCGAAGGTGAAGCCGCTGTCGAAGAGCCCGCAGATGATGAGGTATTAATAACTGCGTTCATCTGCGGTTTACTAAGTTTTCATGCTCTCATAGGTCGCATGTTCTTTCCTGACCACTGGCACGAACTCCCAGCCGCTTTCTTCAATAGTTTTTACAATCGGGTCGCGCACCCTGTTCACATCGAACTTGTATTCATAGACCTTGCCGAGCGTCCCGTCTTCCTTTATCCCGTACTGCACTTCCCATGATTTCTGGAAAAGAATCCTTCCCCTGAAAAAAGCTTTCTGGAATGCTGCAACCGGATTGAGGGAGCCGTCTGTCCCGACAAGCCAGCGCACGCTTCCCGTTTCCTCGCAGTAACGCGCAGCTTTTCGGGACTCATCCAGCACGAGATAAGCGCGGTAAGTTTTACTCAGCCGCTCTTTGGAAAATACTGCATACCACGTCGCATCCACGATTTTCCATTCCACAAACAAATCGGTTTCTTTGTCAGTTCTTATCTGGTAAGGCAGCTCAGGCGAGTTCAGCGCAAGGAGTTTTTGTTTAAGCTTCTCTTTGCTCATCGGTAAGGTGGTAAACTTTTTCTTACCTCCAAGATACTCGAAATAACCGAAAGCATAAATCATTGCTCCAATTCCGGCAAGGGCGCCAAGTATTCCAAACGCCATGCCTATTGCAGCAATTAAAGTTTCACTTACCATTCCACACCACTTTTTTTATTTCAACCTGGCGCCGCAATTGGAACAAAAATCGGAATTTGTCCCGGCGGGAGTGCCGCATTCGGGGCAAAATCCCTTTCCTGCCGGCGCAGATGGAACGGAAGGTGCAGACCTTTTCCCCAGTGCATATCTTATACCCATTCCGATAGCGAATACGACTACGAAACCTACGAGTAAATCCGTTAAAGACGAGTCGCCATTCTCCGCACTGGCCGCTCCCACCAGTAAAGTAGTGAAAACCAGCGCCAACAAAAACTTGTTCATCATATTTACCTCCTCAGCGCACTTATCGCATTGTTCACAGTCTCTGCCCACTTTTTCGTATCACGCATGCCCCCGAACTTGTACTTTTGCCCGCCAGCTTGTATTGTCAGGCTTGCCCATCCGTTTTCCACATTTGTAATCTCGGAAAGGTTAATAGTGAAAAATTCCTTACACTTTTCCACATCCTTCGGGTTCGGGATAAATATTCCGCCTGGCAATGCTGTCCCGCCCACGCCCTGTAAGGCGCTTGCTTTGAAAATCAGCCTCTGGTTTGTAAGAGTGAGCTTACCGTTAGTGGATGACATGAAATTTTTCACGTAAGCTATCGGGAAAAATCCGGTATCTTTGAGCACTGTCTCCCCTGAAGAATCCTGAGCCATTCCCTGCGCTTGCGAAGGAGGCGCGGCATACATCGCAGAAGGCTGTGACTGTGAAGGTTGAACAGGCGCCGGTTTGCCAAAATTATATCCGCATGTCGTGCAGAAATTAGCGTCCTGCGCTACTGGATTTCCACACTCAGGACAGAACTGCGGTGAAATTACAACAAGCGTGCCGCAGCGTGAGCAGAATTTGTCGCTATCCCGAACAGCGGCGCCGCAACTTGAACAGTTCATGCGCTCACCTCTATCTCTGGATATTTCTGGCAATTATAGCAGTAATTAGCCTGGTACTCCGGGATATACGTCATTGGCTTGCCGCAGGATGGACAGAACCTTGTATTAGCTGCTGGCTGCATCTGCGGGGATGCCCGCTGCACAGCGCCTGCCCGTGTGCCTGCTTCCTGCCATCTTTCGCCAATGTAACCGCCTGCAACTCCCATGAGGAATGATATCACAATCCCAAGACCGCTGATTCCAGGAAAGAGTGACGCTATTGCACTTGCTATTCCCGGCTCTATTATTGTTTTTCCGGGTGATTTTTTCCCGATTATTACACCGCCGGCGAAGTAGGAGAGAAATATTAGCAGGTATGAAACTGCAAGGGATCCTGTAATAGCACCTATAATCGCACCGATATATGCAAGCACTATTATAACAACAGTGCCTATTCCTAACCATCTGAAATCTATCTTCATTATAACCACTCGCATTTCTTCTTCAGGGACAATATTACAACAGAAAGTACAGCTATCGCTACCTCAAATCCTGGCATGTTTTTCTTATCAGGTGTTTGAGAAACAGGTTTTTGGGATTCTGTTTTTTTAGGAAATATTGTAACCGCGGGTTGAACATAACCTGTGCCTCCAGCCTTTATCAGCCAGCCATCAGCTCCGCCCGCTCCATAAGACTCCGTGAATCCGGCCAGGACATATTCACCATTTCCAATCTCCTGTACAGAATAAATTCCGTTGTTTTCAATTCCACCGAACGTCCTGTTCCACTGCTCACTTCCGTTAGCATCGGTACTGATAAGCCATGCGTTGCTTTCTCCTGCCCCATATGACCTAGTTGAGCCACCAATTATATATCCGCCATCCTGAGCCTGCTGAACCGAAAATGCAAAGTCGTAACCAGCCCCGCCGAATTTCTTTTTCCACTGCAAAGAGCCGTTAGCATCGGTCTTGATAAGCCAGGCATCGTCTCCCGCTGTCCAGCCTGCAACTATATAACCGCCATCCCTCGTCTGCTGAACTGATTGTGACTCATCGAATTTATTTTCATTTAATGTCCTGTTCCATTGCTCGCTGCCGTTGGCATCCACTTTTACAAGCCATGCAATGTCATGATCGGATTGTGTGTAGCCAGCCATGATATATCCGCCATCGCTGGTCTGCCGGACTGATTTAGCTTCACCAAATAGTGTATTACCGAAAGTCATATTCCACTCCATGGTGCCATTTGCATCAGTCTTGACGAGCCATGCGTTAGCGCTTCCATCTTCCCCGAAAGGTGCGGCAATACCGGACATTATGTAACCCCCGTCCCTGGTTTGCCGGACAGAGTTGGCGCCGCGGATACCTATTTCCCCGAACGTCCTGTTCCACTGCTCGCTTCCGCTGGCATCGATCTTGATTAACCACGCCTTAATAATCGCGCTGTCCATGTTCCCAAAAACCGAGTTTTCAATGTTTCTCTTCTCATGCGTGGTTGTGGCGCCTGCGATTATGAAGCCACCGTCCGCAGTCTGCTGCGCGCAAAGAGCCTCATCACTGCTATTTCCCCCGAACGTCCTGTTCCATTGCTCGCTGCCGTTGGCATCTGTTTTAATAACCCAGGCATCTTTCTTTCCCGCCCCATACGACCAGGTTAAGCCTGCCAATATGAATCCACCATCCTGCGCCTGTGATACAGAGTATATATAATCATGTCCCTCACCGCCGAATGTCCTGTTCCATCGCTCTACCGGGACAGCAATCGCACTGCTTGCCAGCAATAATGTTGCCAGGGTTATTATTCCAGCCAATTTGGGGGTATTTCTTAAGCGTTTATTCGATGCCATTTTATATCATCAGTTTAACTCCACACTTCTTGCAGAACTTCTCATTAACAGATGCCGCATTTCCGCATTTGGGACAGAACCCCGCCTTTGAAGCAAGGCCTGTGCCGCATTTTGCGCAGAATTTTGCCCCGGCAAGATTAGGAGTTCCGCATTTACTGCAGGTAATTCCCTCAGGCTTAGCAGAAGTTGGTGGTGGGGCGGGCTTTGCGGCAGGTGCAGTTTGCTCAAACGGCTGCGTGGAAATATTGAATAATATTTCATGAACATCTGATGTGCCAATGGAATTTATTAAAATCCTGTCGCCATTATCTGAAGACTGCTGAATAAGCAGCAGCGTCCCCAATCCTCTTATTAATCCAAGATAGGTCTTCTCTATTATATTCCCGCGGTTCACGCTTATATTCAATCCGCAGTAACCGATTACCGGGAACGCCAGATGGGAAAAAGTATTAAGGCTGGAAGATAACGCATTTACGCCTTTACCAGATACTATGATGCCATCTTTATTGAGGGCATTTAACCCTTGCGAAACTCCTGATTCATTAAGCTCGACTGGCATTATCATATAGCCTAACGGCGCATACCATGCCAGGCTAGATTCAGTCCTGGCCTCAAGCAGTATCCTCATGATTTCTTTCTGCGAAAAATCAATCGCAAATTCCTGTCTCCTGTCAAGCAAAGCCCGAAGCTCTCCTTCACGGCACAAATCAAGGACGGCAAGAAATACCGGCAAGGCAGAAACACCTGCTTCCAGTGACAGGCCCGGAGCTTCCTTAATTTCAGGAATTGATATTTTACCCCCTATCACGTCTGTTATTTCCTCAGGTGAAACAAAGTATGAAAAATGATTTTCCCCGGTTTTGCTTCTGGTGAATGAGACCAGGGAATCCGGGCCTGAATCAAATGTCGAGAAAACCGAACTGAAATTCACCTTGTCAGAATCACCCCACAACAACCTGATTTCTATATCAGGGTTTGCAAGTATGCTAATGGCTTTCTGGCATTCAGGCGTTAAACTATTTGCAGAATCCAGAAGACCAAGATTTAAAAGCCTGCTGGTATTGGATGCAGGTGGCTGTATGCCTTTAACCTCAAGAAGGGGCGAGGGTTTTTCAATACTGGCGTTTGAAAGATTAATCAGCGCCGATATCTCTCCATCCGATAGAATCACTGTCATTGGTTTGGATTTGTTTTGAGTCTCCATCATTTTCCTCCCATAATTCTCTTAAAATCATTTAACAATTGCTCTTTACTGCCGCCATAGCCGGCTTGTTTCATTGCCTCATCCACCGGAATTCCTTTTTTCTTGATGAGGTCAGCTACTCTGGCAGCATCCGGTAATTTATAACTCACGCCCCCGGTCTCATGGAAGTTCTTGACATAATCCATGCTGTACTGGCCGGCTTTCCTTGATACTTCCTTTGACGTCTCTTTAATCAGTTCTTCAGTGGAACTGCCACTTGCAATCTTATCATTGAAGAATTTCTGGAAATTCTTTGTGCCGCTTGCAACCTCGTCCTTTGTCATATTCAGTATGGAATCGCTCGTCTGGGAAATTTCCCTGCTTACCACAATTTCTCCATCCTTCATTGTTCTTATCATGAGATCGCTTCCAGTGTTCTGGTTGTAGTTCTCCAGCCATTTCAGGGCGCCCCCTTCATACGCTCCTTTGCCGCTTGTACCCACGTAAACATTGGCGTCTAACGCTTCGGCTGATGTGCCTGATTTTTTCAGGCTTTCCTCGAAAGATTGTTTATACATCTGGTCGTATTTCGGGTCACCGAACTTCGGCGTAATGTCGTAATCGCTCTTTAGGGGATTATAGCCCGGATTTCCCGGTTGGGCATGCGTTCCTGTCTGCTTTATGAAGAAAGTTTTATCTTCGACAGGAATACCGTCATTTTTCATCTGGTCAATAACTTTCTTTATTGCGTCGTCCCTTGCGCCCTGGTATACCTTTTGTTTTGTCAGGGCGATAGCATCCTTTGTTTTGGCAGGAACGAGTTCGGAATTTTGTTTAAGGGTTTTACTCAATCCCTTGTCATTGATTATTTTGAGGGTGTCTTTTTCGGCTGGCCCTAATTGTGTAGTGGGAGTTGGCGTTTTCCCTCCAAGCTTGACGACCTCTGTTTGTTTCATGAATATATCGCGGGACATGACGTCCTTAACAGAATTTGTCATGCTGGACAGCTTGGAAGTCAGCGAGGGGAATGTGTCGGAGAACAACGATGCGGCTTTACTGATGTAGGGTGCTGTGAATTTAGAAATTGCAGGAAACGCTATCCTCCCGATAAATTCACCCGTTGCGAGCTGAAATATCCCATTTTTAAATCCATCCACAACTGCTTGTTTTGTGGAAGCTCCAGCCATTATGCTGTCTCCCATGGATGTTACGGACGATACTGGAAGCAGGGCCATTTCAGAATAACCGAGGCTCAGATAAGCTGAACCCAATCTGATAAACAGGTTATTGGATGCCTCTTTAACCGTATCGTAAGCGGCGTTTGTATAAGTATAATCCGGAATTTCAGCAGTCATTTTTTCCCTTATGATTCTTTGCTTCAAAATGGAGTCCAGCATCTTGAGCTTCTGTTCGTTCACCGTTCCCTTGTCGTCCACCACTTTGTTCCATACCCTGTCAACAAATTCCTTGTTACTGGGGTCGCCTGAAACCGCTGATCTGATCTTGTTGGCATGGTCCACAAGAATCTCGTTCTTTTCCGCTGGCGTCATTTGTATCCGCTGAGGTTCCTTTATTCTTTGCGGCTTCTTCGGAGGTGGCTGGGGATTATCCTGGATGCGCGTGGATTTGGGGGGCGGCGGTTTAGGAGTAAGGGGTGAGCTTCTTGATGGTGATGGTGGTCTTGGCAACGTGTTTCCAGGCGGCGCGGGCGGTCGCGGCAGCGTTCCGCCTGCACCAGCGCCGGCACCCGTCACTCCTCCGATGCCTTTCAGGGCGCTGATAATCTTGGTAATTACAGTTACCACCACTCCGGCTCCTGTAACGCCTATAACGACATTAGCAATGTCATCGCCTGCTGAACTTGGCTTGAGGTTAGCGGATACCTTTTTCGTAGCGCCAGCTACGACCGTAGCGGTCTCGGAATAATCCTCGTAGCCGTCTGCCTTGATCGTAACATCATAAGTTCCCGGGGGAACGTCGGGTATTTTTAACGGGGTCACTCCCATGTAGTTACCATCAATGTACAGGTCAGCCCCATCCGGGGCAGAGTTTACAGAGATTACTCCGAAAGTTTGCTGGCCTGAGGGATTGTATGTTATGGTTATAGTATCGGTTTTTTGCGCTTTGCCAGAAACGATTCCGGCTTTTAATGTAAATGTGCCTGCTGTTTGCTTTGAAAGGTTAACACTAAATGAAACGCTGCCGCTCGCAGCGGATGGGTTTTTCGACTCTGTGTAAACATTCTGTGAACCCTTGTCCACGTTGAGATAAACCTGCGGGTTTGCAGCAGGTGAAGAATAGCTGACCGTTACCGTAAATTTCGATGTTGTAATGGTTTGGCCTTTGGCAGGCGATGTGATTTTGACAGAAAGCTGGGTAGCAGGTGGAACGGGCGTGGTAATGCCGGGCGCTGGAGGTTCAGGGGTGGTAATGCCTGGGGTTATTGGCGCAGGAGTTGTTGTGCCGGGGGATTCACATGATGAGACAACACCATTTGACAACAGGTTTTGACAATATGCATCTTTATAATATTTATAGTCCTGAAGGGCTTTTGTCACCTCTGCATTATTGCCATTCTGGACTGCGAGGATGTACCGTTTGTAACTGGCATCCATAAAATCCTTTAATCCAAGTGTACAGTCACTGCTCTTGGGGTCCTGCTCGCATGCGCGAGGTAAGGACTGTGCATATACATTCTGTGCGGTATAAAACAAAAACAATAGAAGAAGTAGTAATAGGATTCTATTTCTCATGATTCAAGTCCTTCTGAAAGAAAATGGAAACGATTAGTAACATCATAAAAGAAAGCATCGAAAAGGGCAACGGTTTTTTTCATTATTTCCATATCCATCTTTAATCATGATAATACTTACTTGAATATAAATGTTCTTTATATTAAGTCCGCCCATATTCTTCCTTGAATTTCGAAATCTGGTCGCCGTTCCCAATAACAGCCAATGTCATTCCCTCCTTTATCACAATAGAAGGGTCAATATCGGTAGTAGTCTTGCCATCCTCTTCAATCCCGATAATGGTGCACCCTATCCTTGAACGGATGCAGGCGTCAGAGATTTTCTCACCTGCAAGAGGCGAATCGCGTGTCACATGATATCTTTCTATTTCCAGCCCTTCGAACATCATTATGGTCTCTTCTATCTCATGCCCCAGGATAATGCGTGCAAGCATCTGCGCAGCCACGATTGAAAGAGAAGCTACATAATCAGCCCCGGCCCGGTATATCTTGTCAATGGACTTTGTTGCATTTGCTCTTGCAATGATTATACAGTGCGGATTCAAAGTCCTTGCTATGAGAGAAGTGAAAATGATATCAGTATCGTTATTCAGGACAATGATAACCGTAGTTGCATTCTTGAGGTCAGCGCGCTTCAGGACTTCCTCGTCGGTTGCATCACCGACCACGTATTTAAAGTTTTTATCTTTGAATTTTGCCTCGTTTTTATCAACTACGACAAAACTCACAAATGCGTTTTCCAAAACCCTGGCTATGCTAATGCCCACATCGCCGTACCCGATAAGAATAAAATGTTTTTTCATAGCATCATCACCGCGCCATCTTTTTTAGCGCTTCAAGCTGCTTCTCGGCGCCCACTGCAAGAAGTATTGAATTTTCTTTTATCAGGTCATCAGGCTTCGGATTCAGAGATAATCTACCCCCAGTCCAGAGCCCCACTATATTTGCGCCGGTCTGTGCGCGTATCCGCGCATCCTTCAGTTTTTTCCCGATGAGAACGCTTCTGGGATAAATGGGAAGTTCCACAATACTAAGGTTTTCAAAGAACTTCGTAGCCCCGGCAAGATGGTCTGTGAGAGGGTCGATGGCTTTTCTTCCGATGTATGTCCCGAATAATGTTTTTGGTGAGATCACCTGGTCTGCTCCTGCGTATTTCAGGTACCCGGACCTTGCTATATTTTCAACAAGAGCTATTACCTTGATATTGTTTAACTCCCTTGCCGTGAGAATGATACTGGCATTCTTTTCATCATTCTGGTTGGCTATCAGCATCTTCGCTGACAGGATATTGGAATTTGACAACACATTTTCGTCAGCCGCATCGCCATGAACGCATATTATTTTCCTTGAGATTAATTGCGCAACGTTCTTTTCATTTTCATCAATAACAACAAAAGGAATCCCGTATTCATCAAGTTCAGTGATGAGGGTTTCAACAAGCTGGTTATAGCCGCATATAATTATGTGGTCTTTAAAAGCAGCAGGAACTTTCGCTGGCGGCTCTTTCTTGATAGTTTGTTCAAGCCAGGGGGTGACCACGAGAGGGAAAAGCATGGCGAATATCATTATTACACCTGAGAGCGCAACAACGATACTGAATAAGTGCCCAATAGCGGAACTAAAATATATATCACCATACCCTACCGTGGTCATGGTCATGATTACCCAGTAAATAGCAGTTATGAAATCGTAATTCCTGTTCTCGTATGTGCGCATCAGGTACTGGAAAACCAGGCCGTATGATAAAACAAGAAATGTAAAAATAGAAACATAGATAATAACAGATTTACTTATTCGAAGCTTAAACATTCAATTACTATTATTGTATTGATGAGTTAATAATATTAACTGGGTGGGTGTTTAATCCTGGCGGCGCGGTTTCAACAACGAACTCGATGAAATCTGGCCGATTCTTTTGATTTCGAGCTGTCGCTAGGGGCTCAGTGCGGATTAACAACGAACTAATACGAACTCGTACGAACTCAATGTTAAAACATTTACTATCAGTTTTAAGTGATTTCTTTTAACTTCCTTAATCCTTCATTTATCTTGATCTGCGAATCCTCGATTATTTTAATAAGCTCTTCAGGTTTGGGTATGACTTTTTCTTTGACATTCGGATTAACTGCTTTTATGTCGTAATTCTTACGTTTTATAGTTTCTATATCAATAAACCAGCTTTTTTCACTGGTTTTATCTTCTTCTTTTGTCGAGTTATGCCTTTGCAGGAAGTCATCGAATTTATTAAGCGTCAGAGGGTCTTTTTTTAGAATCTTGATATCGGACATATCATAGTACCAGACTTTTTGCGTTGGCTTCTCTTTTGTGAAAAACAACAGGTTTGTCTTGACTCCGGCGCCGGCATTTGCGAAGGCGTTCTGTGGCAGGCTGAGGATGCACCATAAATTGCATTCTTCCAGCAGCTTTTTCTTTGTCTGCACGAAAGCGAGTTCATTTGTCCTGAAGAGTACGCCTTCATCGATTACCATGGCGCATGTTCCGCCTTCTTTAAGATGGTCTATGATATGCTGGATGAATAGAATCTGGGTGTTGCCGGTCTTGAAAACAAAGTTCGTCTTGGCGTCTTCCCCTTCTTTCCCGCCAAAAGGAGGATTTGTAAATATATAGTCAAATTTACTCTGGGCGCCTTCGAATAGCTCCATATAGGTATCCCTGCCGCTCAATGTGTTTTTCAATCCGACATGAGGATAATCTATCCCGTGCAGGACTAAATTTGCGAGAGCAATCGGGAATGCGGTGTCGCTGTTGTCCAGTCCCCAGAACGCGTCATGCTTTAAATGTTCTATTTCGGTTGCGTTCAGTTCCTTGCCTGACAGTTCAGGATTAGTAAAATAAGTGTAACACTCAGCCAGGAAGCCGCCTGTTCCGCAGCAGGGGTCGTAGATAGTTACGAGCGCGCCGTCTTTTAAAATTTGTGGCTTTATTGCCCTTATCATCGCCCTGATAACTTCCCTTGGAGTAAAGAACTGCCCACCGTCATTGTTTTTCTCGCCCATCTTTAACAGCAAGCCTTCGTATATTTGCGAGAGCGGGAACTGGTGTGTTTCGTCGATGTTTTCTGATGTGAGGTGGTCGATTTTATCCAGCACGTCAAGCAGGTTCCTCTCGCTTGCGAGCTTTGTCTGGGTGATGTTCCTGAAGATTTGCGAGATAATTTTTTGTTTTATGTTTGCTGATGGTTTGTCCTGGAATGATTTCAGGTAGGGAATTAACTCGTTATTTACAAAATCCAGGAAATCTCCCATTTTGCCGTTTTGCAGTTCTACCCTTTTCTTGCCGTAGGTATTGCCCCAGTCTCTCCATCTGTATGGTTCTTTTAAAGAGGCGGTGAAAGACTTCCCAACAGCCTGGCACTTTAGCTCCTCTTCTTGCTCTTTTTCGTCAAGTATTCGCAGGAACATCATCCATGTAAGTTCGGGGATGTACTCCAGGGCGCCTTTTGTCCTGTCGCGGCGCATGATGTCGCAGACTGATTTGATGTATGCGTTCATGCTGGATTGGTCTGTTACTGTTCTTCCGTTATTGTTTTTTGCCATGATTTTGTACTTTTCCGCCTGTTGCATTTTATTAACAACGAACTGATACGAACTTGTACGAACTCGATACAAATTTAACGGTGAGTTCGTATTGAGTTCATTGGGAGTTCGTCGTTAGATATTTTCACTTCTCATTTTGGTTGCTTTGGGTGAGTATTAGGATTAACAACGAACTAATACGAACTCGTACGAACTCGATACAAATTTAACGGTGAGTTCGTATTGAGTTCGTTGGGAGTTCGTTGTTAAATATTTTCATTTCTCATTTTGGGTTGCTTTGGGTGAGTATTAGAATTAACAACGAACTAATACGAACTCGTACAAACTCTGAGGGTTCGTGTGGGTTGGTTATGAGCCCGCTGTTTTGTATTCTGTATTGCATAAGTGTTGCATTAGGTTAATTGGATTTGATATTGTCCGAAGACTTCGTTGAGGATTGAGTTGGGGAGCTGGTTGATTGCTGATATCTGTGAGTTCACTTGATGTAGTATTTCATCGTGCCTAATTTTAATGTTGTCAATAATATTGGATAGACGATTAATTTCTTTCTCACTTGTTGGGAGATATATTTCAAAATTCGATAATGTAATTCCAGTTAGGTTTGGAAATGCAGAACCTGGACTTCGTCTTAATAGCTCCTCGGTTATAAATTCAACAATATGCGTTATAATTGATGTCTGGATTATACTATTTTTTGGGCGTATTGCCGCAATTCCTCTACCAATGCAATACTCTTGATCTGCCTTATTAGTTTTTCCTGTTGTATTTCCTCTGACACACAATAGGACATCGCCTACATTACATATTTTTTTGGGCAAAGTTGTCCACTGTATCGGTATTGGATGAACTCTACCAAACTCAGTGGGTCCATTGAGCAAAGGTATCCCTTCATTATTTTTATTATAAGATGTTCCAGGAGGAGATTGCCCCATCTCAATTTCAAATAAATTCACAAATCTATATTTTTTAAATTTTTCTTTGTTATTATGGAAATACTCATTTAACTGTGAATGATAAAATTGTTTAGCAGCTTCATTTTGTTTCTCCACTTCTCTTTTAATAATCTCGATTTGAGCCATTTGCTTATCGAGTTTTTCCACTATTTTTTGTTGTTCTATTATCGGTGGAACTATTATCGGATAATTTCCAAGAAAAGATGCTGGAACTCTTTGTTGTCCAACTGCGCCTGTGAAGTTATTCTCTGCTTCATCTATAAATCTTTGATTTCTTATGAAATAATAAATCCATTTTGGAATAACTCTTTCATTGCACCTTAGAACGTGAAATTCGGTTGTTCCAAACCCATAGCCACCAATCAGACCCTTAGCGATAGCACTTTTCTTGTTCTGCATACAAGGAGTAATCTTAGCGAAAAGTACGTCGTTTTCTTCAAAATATGTATATCCTTTTTTAACTTTTGAAAAGGGAACTATTCTTATTTCACTGATTATACCCCTATCGCCATCAACTACTTCCATTGGAACAAAAGAAGTCTCTGTATCGTCATTTGCCTCCAAATCTTTGCTTCTTCTTGGATTTATTTCACATTCTTCCCCTAAAGTGCTACATCTCCATCCCTCTGGCAACTTCCTCATCTCAATCGCAACAACCTCCCCTCTCATGCCGCCAGCAGCCCCATCTTTACCTCAGATACCACATCACCAAGATTCAGACCGCTCTTAGCCAGAGCCTTAATCCCTCCAGCCTTCTTTATCTCAACCACATCAAAAACTTCTGGACTTTCAAGCTCCTCGATACCATTCTCTTCAAATTGCTTCGCAAGAGCCTTGATAACATTCGCAGAATCCCCGGGCAGCGACATCAGCCATTCCCTGTTCTTATAATCAAATGCCAGAACCCTCGCTCCCCTTGTCTTTGCTGGCACGCCGAAGCCTATCTCGGCGAACAGGTCAAATAAATCGCAGTCCTTTAGCTTCAATAAATCCCGCAGCAGCAAGGCGCCCTTCTCGCCGCCGGGCAGCGCCGAAATCAGGTGCTTCCTCTCCTCCGGATTGACCCACATTTCGCGCAACAGGTCAATGTTATCAGCCCGCTCGACCAGCGAGGCAGCCAGCTTTTCCCTGTATTCCTCGACTGTGTATGGTCTTTCTTTTCCCGTTATTTCATCCTTCATCAAAATGAACGTCCCTTCGTCCCTGATTTCAACATTATATCCCCGAACTTTTGCAATCTTCCTTTTTTCTCCATCTTTGGGAGGTCTTGAAGGCTCAGTCCTTGGCGTTGAGATGAATTCCTTTCCAAATAACCTTGTCGCATTGGTATAATCATATATCCTGAACATGAACTTACCGAAGGCTTCATCGATTCTCATCCCGCGCCCGACCATCTGGTAAAAGAGAATCGGAGATTTTACATAAGTAAAGAACACAATGTTCTGGACGCATGGGATATCAACACCCGTTGTCAGCAAATCAACAGTTGTAGCTATGAAATGGGAATTCTTGCTCCCGCGCATGTTTGCAATCAATACCTCCTGGCTTTCTCCCAGCGAGCCGCTTGCTATCCCTTTTTGCGTGCATTTGAAAGCAAACTTCTCACAATCTGGCAGTCCTTTATCCTTGTACATATTATTCAGTTCGATTTCCACATCCTCAGCATGTTTGTCATTCGCGCAAAAAATAATCGTCTTCTGCTTTAAGCCCCCTGTTTTTTCGAACTGCTCCAGCAAATCCTTACACATTGCTTTTCTTCTATCTGGAAGTATAAGTTGCCTGTCAAAGTCTTCTTTGCTATACGTGTCTTTAACATCGCCTGTACCCATTGGCTTCCCTGTTTTTGAATCATAAACCCCTTTATCCAGCAGTTCTTCCTTCGTTAGCAGGCGCTCATCTATACTGGCGCTCCTTCTAACAATCTCACATGCTGCAAGATAGCCATCTTCCCATCCTTTAGCATACGGATATTCATACACGGGCTCGCCAAAATACTTGAGATTATTCCTGCTTATTTTCTCATCCTTATCCTTTTCAGGAGATTTCTCGCCAGTTATCTTCCTTGGCGTCGCAGTCAGTCCAATCTGCACAGCATCGGGATTATTTGTGAGGACGACACTCCACTTATCCCATGCGCTCCTGTGACATTCATCTATAATGATATGGCTGAAATAATTCTCAGGATAATTCTGCAAAAAGAACGATTGGTCGCCATCTTCATCAATCCCAAGCGCCTGGTATGTTGACACAATAATCCTGGCATTCTTTTTAGGGTCTTTATTCTCGACAAACGCCGCATTATCGCCGAAAACCGAGAACATTTGTCCAAATCCCTGTTTCCTGAGTTCGTTCCTGTCGCACACAAATAAAGCCCTTCTCAAATGTCCTGCCTCAGCCAGTTTATGCAAAAGCTGGACTGCTATTCGCGTCTTTCCTGAACCTGTCGCCAGAGAAAGCAAAACCCTGTTCCAGCCCTCCTTCTTTTCTGCAATTTTCTCAAGCGCCGCCCTGATTGCAGCGTCCTGATAATACCTTCTTTCAGATTGCCCTCCTCTATATGGGACACAAAGAGGTTTGGCATCTTCATCTTCCAGGGAAAAACCTCTGCCAGTTTCATATAACTTTTTCAGCAATTCCGGTTTCGGGAAGCTTTCAAGGTGCAGTTCCTCACTCACTTTTTGATTAAAAGAATCATATTCAATGAAAAGATGACCGTTGGTTGAAAATACAAAAGGAACATTGAGGCTCTTTGCATATTCCTTAGCCTGTCCCAATCCAAGGGTTGCATGCTCATCTTCTTTTTTGGCCTCTAATACCGCAATAGCAAATGGGTTTTCTCCGGATTTTACAGGCAGGCATAACAGATAGTCAGTTCTCCCCTTCTTTCGTTTGGGAGTTCCATTAATGATTTCAATAGTTCCCGCTGTGGTTTCTCTTCTGATTAAGTCCTCAGTCCAACCTAAACCATGAAGCGCAGGATCTATGAGTTTTGCCCTTGTATCTGCTTCATTCAATCCCATTTTATAAGTAAATATCAGCACATGCGTATAAATGTTACTTTATTAATTATTTATTACTTAAGAAAAAGTAACCACTCGGGGAGGAATAATGAACTTTAAAGAGTTCGTACGAGTTCGTACGAGTTCATGTTAGTTCGTTGTTAACTATTCATACTGGCCGGCTAGCTCATTGTCTAAATCATATTTGGTACTCGCTCAATATCCACAGTATTTCTTTCCCTGCTAAAATTAACAAGAACTCCCAGTTTAACCCCAGTAGCTTTCAGGTAATTCAAAAGTTGTGCTTTGTGTATATTTGCTATTTCATTAACGGTTTTAATCTCAATCATTATCTTATCAACAACATACAAATCAGCAAAATAGTCGCCAACGACTTTGTTCTTATACATAACCTGAATCGGATGTTGCTGCTCGACCACAAAACCTCTTTCTTCTAGTTCAATTTTTAGAGCATTTTCATAAACCTTTTCAAGAAACCCAAGGCCAAGTTCATTTTTTAGCTCTATACAGGCTGATTTTATATCATAAAATTCTTGTTTATATAATAATTCCATAGAATCCTCCAGCAGAAAAAAAAAACAACCATCAGACCAACTTGAACAAACAATAAGAGTTCGTACGAGTTCGTATCAGTTCGTTGTTGATGAATCTGTTGAAAATGTAAATAGCCAATTGCTCTAACCCTTTATATCCTAATGCCAAACAGTGTGAAAGTATTCGTAACACCAAATGTAAAACATTTTGTTTCAAACCAAACTTAAATGAATATACAAGAGTTCGTACGAGTTCGTATTAGTTCGTTGTTAATAATAGACTAATTCCTCATGCTCGTAATCGGGCTTGGCATCCTTCCGCCGCGCAATATGAAATCGCGGGAACCGAATGCGCTCACGTCCATCACGTATGTTTCGCCCAGAAGCCCCCCGAAATTCACGTAATCCCCGGCTTTTTTTCCCGGGACAGGAATGAGGCGCACGCCTGTTGTCTTCCCGTTTACCACACCTATTGAAAGCTCATCCGCAATTATAGCTGATATGGTCTCGGCAGGCGTATCGCCAGGAATGGCTACCATGTCAAGCCCCACAGAGCATACTGCGGTCAGGGCTTCAAGTTTCTCTATCGAAAGCGCGCCTGCCTTCACCGCGGCGTTCATACCCGAATCCTCGCTCACCGGGATGAATGTGCCGCTTAATCCTCCAACATTCCCCGATGCCATGGCGCCGCCCTTCTTTACAGCATCGATAAGCAGCGCAAGCGCGGCTGTACTCCCCGGCGCGCCCATTTTCTCAACACCCATCATTTCAACAATGCCAGCTACCGAATCCCCGACTTTCGTGGTCGATGCAAGCGAGATATCCACTATCCCGAAAGGCACGTTCATGTTCGAGGCAAGTTCCCTGCCTATCAGTTCGCCTGCTCTTGTTATCTTGAAAGCCGTGCGCTTGATGACTTCGGAAAGCGCAGTCAGGTCGCAGTCTTTATTCTTCTCAACCACGCTTCTCACCACGCCCGGCCCGCTTATGCCTATATTCAATGAAAAATCAGGCTCTCCGATGCCGTGAAACGCTCCTGCCATGAACGGATTGTCCTCGGGAGCGTTTGAAAATACTGCAAATTTTGTGCATCCTATCCCGTTCTCTGTCCTGTTTGAAATTTCCCTGAGGGTTTTTCCAAGTTTGATCACTGCGTCCATGTTCATCCCGGAAACTGTTGAAGCGACATTCAGGAAAGCGCATACCCTTTCGGTGCTTGAGAGCACTTCCGGAAGCGAGTCTATGAGAAGCGCATCCGCCTTTGTTATGCCTTTCTGGACAAGCGCACCGTACCCGCCAATGAAATCAATACCTGCATCCTTAGCAGCCCTGTCAAGCGTTTTTGCAATCTGGACCGGTGCATCCCTCTCCGCGCATGCCTCGACAATCAATGAAACCGGGGTTACTGAAATCCTCTTATTGATAATCGGGATGCCGTATTTAGCTTCAAGTTTCCCGGCTTCCGAAACAAGCGTTCGCCCATAATCCGTGACGCGGTCGTAAACGTTTGATTTGAAAACCTCGATGTCTGAATGGATGCAGTCCTTCAAATTAATTCCAAGCGTTACCGTCCTGATATCAAAATTATGATAAAGGGTCATTTTGACGGTTTCCATGACCTCTTCGATAGAATATTCCATGACTCACACCCGGTGCATCGCTTTGAAGATATCCTCATGCTGGACCTGGATTGAAAGGCCCATTTCCTTCTCTATTACGGAAAGCTCTTTTTTTAATTCAGGTATTGTCATCGAAGAATCTGACATATCGGCAAGCATGGTCATCACAAAATAGCCCTCCATGACTTTCTGGTTAAGGTCTTCGATATTGATATTATGCTTGTAAACCGCGTTTGAGATTCGGGCGATTATTCCTTTCTGGTCTTTACCGATAACTGTTATGAATACAAGGTATTTGGACATTGTGAGCCTCCGATGTTATAGTTGAGAACCTGGTTTTTCAAACATATTCTTGTGAATACATTGCGTACCTGGCGCCTTTGTGGTGTGCGATTTTATTCACTGCAAATCCGCGAAGGTCGCAAAGATAGTTTAAATTGTTTAGTTTTTAACTATAATCCAATATCTTGGCAGGATGGTTTAAATTTTGTCATACATTTCACCTGTCTTGACAAAAAAATCTCTTGATGGAAAAGTTTAAACCTCAGCAAGTATTGATAACATCGAATTATTGGTACTAAGGACGTGAAAATTACTTAAATGTGGAAAGTCGAAGACGCAATAGAACTTTATGGCATTGAGCGGTGGGGTAACGGATTTTTTTCTTTTAATAAAAACGGTAATTTGATTGTCAAGCCAACAAAGAACGATGCCCAGGTTATAGATCTGAAAAGTGTCGTGGATAACCTGACAGCCAAAAAAATTGAATTTCCAATATTATTCAGGTTCCCGCAGATACTTGAAGCCCAGATAAAAGCCCTGAATGGCGCTTTCTCCAATTCAATTTCAGAATATAAATACAATAGCACGTACCAGGGAATATTCCCGATGAAGGTGAACCAGCGAAAAGAGGTAATAGAGGAAATCGTAAAATCCGGGAAAAAATATAACATGGGACTGGAAGCGGGGACAAAAGCGGAATTGCTGGCTGCCCTGTCATTTGATTTAAGCCCGGATGCGCTCCTTATCTGCAATGGTTTCAAGGACGATGAATACCTGAGGCTTGCATTGAACACAATAAAACTGGGTAACAAAGTCGTAATCGTAATCGATGAATTCAGCGAGACAAAACGGTTGCTTGAGACTTCAAAACAGATGGGAGTAAAACCGCTGATAGGCATAAGGGTGAAATTGTATTCAAAAGGAAGCGGGAAATGGGTCGAATCCGGGGGGGAATCCGCAAAGTTCGGTCTTACCACTACTGAAATAATCGAATGCATAAAAATTATCGGCGAATATAATATGCTTGACCAGCTTCAGATGCTTCATTTCCATATCGGCTCACAGATAACCGAGATACGAAGAATCCAGAAAGCCGTCAAAGAGGCAGCAAGGGTGTATGCGAAGATTAAAATCAAGCACATCAACATCAAATATTTCAATATTGGCGGGGGTCTTGGTCTTGATTATGACGGCAGCAAAACATCATCGGACGCCAGCGCCAATTACTCTATCCAGGAATATGCCAACAACGTTGTCTATTCTTTAAAGGAAGTATGCGACGAGGAGAATGTCTCTCACCCGATAATTTTATCTGAAAGCGGAAGGGCGATTTCAGCATACCATTCCGTGCTGGTTATCAACATCAAGGGCAGCAAGAACGGCAACCTCAACAGGCAGGTGGAGCTGCGCGGCAATGAACCTCATATAATAAAAGAACTATACGACGGCTCAAAAGAAATAAACATTAAAAATTATGAGGAGTATTACCACGATGCGCTGCTTCATCGAGAAGAGCTTCTTTCTCTCTTCAATCTCGGCGAGCTTGAGCTTGAGGACAAGTCCGAAGGTGAGATTCTTTTCTGGCAGATATGCGAAAAAGCTGCCGCATTTGCCAAGGAAACCCAGAATAAATCAGATGATTTCGAAGACCTGAATAAGCTATTGTCAAAAAAATACATTGGCAATTTCTCGGTTTTCCAGTCTGTTCCTGATTTCTGGGCAATAAAGCAATTGTTCCCCGTGGTCCCGGTAAGCCGCGCCAATGAGAAACCAACCCAATACGGCACTATCGTGGACATCACATGCGATTCGGACGGGGAGATTGACAAGTTCGTGGATTTAAAGGATGTAAAAGAAGTCCTTGAATTGCATGAGCTTAACAACGGCTCTTACTACCTCGCAGTCCTGATGATTGGCGCTTACCAGGATACCATCGGGGATTATCACAATTTGTTCGGCGCTGCGAACGAGGCGCATATAATAATAGATGACAGTGGGGAATGGCATATTAAACAAATCGTTAAAGGCGACAGGATTTGTGATGTCCTTGGATATGTAAAATATAATAACAGTTATCTTCTTGAAGCGTTTGAATCCGAAGTGAACCAGGCAGTGCGGGAGAATGGGCTGCCAAAGGCTGATGCTGACGATATAATGAATAATTATAAACAGGTCATGAACAGGTACACGTACCTGGATTTATAATCGTTGGATTTTTAAACTTTTTTCACATTTGCTGACATGCATGCGGGGCAGCGAATTTTCTTTCCCAGGGCTTTGAATTTATTCTTGCATTCGATGCAGTAATATTCAGCAGTGCTTATTTCCCCGGATTCGATGTCAACGGAAGTAGAAGAATCTATAAAACACATTATTTCACCTTGGTTTTAAGAATAGTTTTTGCATTAATAAGGCTTGTGTGAGGTAATATTATATTAGTAAACTATTTTATCCTCTTGAACATTATGAGATTCTGTGCGGTGGCACAAAATGGTAGATATCGAAATAAAACGCGGCTACGAAGTTCTCCCGGATAACAACGTCAGGTTCGGGGTCAGGGTGATTAATAACAGTGACTCAGCTATTTCTGATGTCGAAGTGTTACTCGATTATAGCGAGTCGCTTTTTGAACTGAACGGTAATAAAGTTCAGAAACTGGGTAATATCCCACCAACAGTACCAAGAACAGTAAAATTCATACTGAAACCTCTTGGCTGTATTCACAAAGAAGAAATAGGCGCAACAATTCTTTACAAAGATCATCAGTGGAAAAAGCATACAGTGGAGATGCGCCCAAAGGAAGTGCACTGTGTCTGTCCTTTCCTGAAAGAGAAATCGATTACAAGGGCTGATTTTCTCAGGCTATCAAATTCTGGATATTTAGAAGAACGTGGGGTCAATTTTGATGGAATAACTGTCGATAAGCTTGTGGATTTTATTGGTCATACCTGTAAAAACAGGCTTTATAAAGTGGATGAATTTCCTATTGAAAATGGAAAAATACTCTATCTTGCAGGCGATGCGCTTGGAGAGAAGGCATATTACCTGCTCACGGCTGTTGCTAAAGAATATGAAGGGCTGACGCAGGTTCTTCTGCGCGCAAGCTCGGATAAAAGCTACGGGTTGAATGGTTTTTTGAATGAAATTCTTGACAACTTGCGCCACCTTGTTGTAAGTGCCAATGCTAAGGAGATTGGAGTTATCAAGAAGGAGCAGGTTATCAATATAATTGATTCAGTGGTGCAGAGGTCAACTATTTCTATGGAGGAAGGCGCGCCATCGATTAAAATCAAGGATAGTATGGTGCAGCGCACTGAGATAAAAGGGGATGAGATGAGAAAAACAGATGCAAGAGAAGAGTTGGAAAGAAAGTCGCGAGAGGAAGCAGAAAGAACGGAGAGAAAGACAGCAACTTCTGAGAACTCCACAAGAAAATCGGGGGGCATTGCAGGAAACGGAGAATTAATAGCATCCAAAGAACCGGAAAGGGCATCTTGGAAAGGTTTCTTTGTCGTAGCGCTGTTGCTGGGTGTGGTGCTGATTGGATACTGGACGATGGCGCCGTATTCGAAGAATGCGCCTGAAACAGTAAAATCAACGCTTTCAGCGACACCTATACCCATTTTAACACCTACTGTGGTAGCTACTACTGTACAGATATCCACTAACATAATTGTTGACCAGGTGCTGGGAAACAGAAGCAATTCCTCCAGTACTACGCTTGATAATGGATTGCAAATCCGGATAAAGCCTGACGTGGGAAGAACTTCTATAGACTTAAGACAGTTGATAATAACAGTATGGGATCAGGATTACCACTATGATCTTAACTATTCCAGTACAGGTATAGCAAATTTGACATTTACTGCTTCTGCTGTGCGAGATGAAGATCGTTCGTTCTCCGCGGCTACACCCGTGCTCAACAGCGGAGACCTGGTAACACTTTATGTCACCCAGGCAAATATGCCGGGCATCTCTCTCACCACGCGAAAAACCTTCTGGCTGTCATTGAATCAGGAACTGGGCTCGCAGGTAAACCTTGAATTAACCACCCCGAATTCCTTTGGAATTTACAAATTCGTGCAGCTCTATCCATAAATAGAGGAGAATCAAATGGGTTTCTCCACTTCTGCGGTTGTGATGATACTTACCGCCTCTCTTATGTATATGGCTGCAATATTTTACCCTCAGGCAGATATGTCATATCACAGGATTTTGAAGGCAGAAAAAAATTTCAACGAAAGGCAGAATGCATCTCATGCAGGCACAACTTCAAAATATTTCTTCGGTGATAATGAATCTATGCTTGGTGATTATGCATGGTATGATTATAACTCAGGGAACAAAACTCATGAGATAGGCAAAAAGAAGCCCAATCCATGGGTTTATACGACGTGTACGGCAATGTCTGTGAATGGGTGCAGGATATATATCACAGTAGCTATAACGGCGCGCCAACTGATGGAAGTGCATGGGAAGGAGTTGGCTCGGACCGCGTCTTTCGGGGCTGTAGCTGGGTCAACGACGCCAAAAGCTGCCGGTCGGCAATTCACGGCAACAGCGATCCCGACCCCCGCTACGATCTCATCGGCTTTCGCCTTCTGAGGGTTTTGTAGCCACTTCCCACTTCACCCCCTTTACTACTTACCGCACATCATTTGCCACAAAATAAATGTCGTAGCGAAGCCCCGATGCTTGCGTGCGTCAGCCGCACAGCCGAAGTGCGAAGCGGGCGCAAAAAAAACTAATCTCAGAAGTATTAAATATGAATCCAACAATATAAGATAATGTCAAATGATTCTCAAGAAAAGAACTTGGAAAATACACCAAAGGACTTAGAAAAGGTTACTCAATGAAAGTGGATTTAAAAAAACCTCTGGAACATGACATATCCAGCGTCATTAATAAGATAAAATATATCGGGGGAGCGAAGATCAGATTCATAGTGCTATATGGATCAGCGGCAAAAGGAGTGAGCACAACTTTATCCGATATCGACATTGCAGTTTATTACCATGGTGATAAAAAAGAGAGATTTGATTTCAGGATAAAAATTCTCGGCAGGGTCGGCAGTAAATTTGATATTCAAACCTTCCAGGATTTGCCGCTGTATATCCAGAATGACATACTGTCAACCGGGAAAGTGATCTATTATAGGGACTTTAAAGATATTTTTAATATTTTCATGAAAACCATCCGGGAATTTGAGGATTTTAAGCCGCGCCTGGAATTATATTATTCAAGCATGGGGGTGTAATATTTGGAACGATCAGACCGGGAGCGCATATTCACAAAGCTCAGTGAGATGATAAGGTATGTCCGGGAACTGCATGAAATGCTGCCAGAAGAAGAAGAATATCTGCATGACCTTATTAAGAGGAGAGCCTGCGAAAAAACGGTTGAAGTGGCGATAGAATCATTGATCGATGTGTCGGCAATGATCGTTTCTGCGCAAAAGTTGGGTTTACCTTCGAACGAAGAAAATATTTTCGATATTCTTATTGAAAATGGAATATTAACTCAAGAATTGGGCGAGAAGCTAAAAGACCTGAAAGGATTTAGAAATGTCTTGATTCACCGTTACGGGCATGTTGATGATAAAATGGTCTATCATAACCTGAGTAATTATTTAGACGATTTCTATAAATTTGAAACTGCAATTGGATCATATTTAGAAAGGAAAAATTGAGAATGTTAATTTTTTTATTCAGGGATGCTTTTACACGTGCTACACATTGATAACGCTCCGACCGCCTTCCTGCTCCTACACCCCGCCCCTGCTCGGCAATTAGATAAGCGTCCGTCACCTCTGGTAGAGGATTCGAAGGCGGCGCTGGGTTTTTCTGCGTGATGGATTTGTAGCCACATCCAACTTTACCTTTTTACCACTTCTTAACTTTCCTTAATTTTATCCTAATTCCATTCTATATTCAACAGCATGAATATATACTCGTATGGACAATGAAATTGTTTAATTCAAGTGGTATGAAATTGGAGATAAAAACATGACCGAAATACGTTCAGTCAAAAACGCACTATTTACCAGTGCGCATTTGGGTGGTAATCTGAACAGAATACTGAAAGCTGTTCTAACTGTTTCTTTTATGTTCATAATTTTAGTTAATACAGCTTCAGCCGCAGTGAACGCAAGCGTCGAGCTTCATGGAGAGAAGACAGACGTAATTCTCGGGGAAGATATTATATTAAAACTCTCAGCGGTCAATATTATTACAAAACCGGTGATGACGGTGCAGGTAATTTTAATCCCGTCTTCAGGGATGTCCGTGAGTTCATCGGAATTCGTTACTTCAGGCGCGGGGCAATTCACTTCGACTTTTAATATCAGTACCGGCGCAGGCAGGGATATTGAGGTAAGGATAAGGGCAAACCAGATAGGCGATTTTGATGTTAAAGGAAGGGTAATTTATTACTTCGGGGGTGATATATCAACAGCAGAAGACAGTACACTGAATCTTCCTATAACCGTAAGGGCTCCTCCTGCGCCGCCACAAACGCGAGTCGAACGTATAACAGGATTGAGCACAAATGAACTGATAATTATCGGAATTGCAGTTTTGATACTGATATTTGTTCTTTATAAATTAATAAAAAAATCCCGCGATGACGCTGCCTCACCACCCGCGAACGTCCACCTCTACGGAGAGAAAACCGATGTGGTTCTCGGGGAGGACATAATATTAAAACTGTCAGCAGTGAATGTTATTACAAAACCGGCGATGACGGTGCAGGTAATTTTGAGTACTCCTTCCGGGATGTCCGTGAGTTCATCGGAATTCGTTACTTCTGGCGCAGGGCAATATACCACCACATACACTATCGACCCGGGCGCCGGGAAGGATTTTGAAGTGAGGATTAAGGCAAATCAAACAGGCGATTTTGAAGTGAAGGGAAGGCTCGTGTATTATTATGGGAAAGATAAACAAAATGCAGAAGACCAGACACTGGTTCTTCCCATAAAAGTAAGACCTGGTGAAAGCGAATACGAGCGCGCTGGAAGACTGGGCGTGGCGGATGTGCGCTCCCAGCATGCTGTTAAAAGCGAGGTTCTTGAGTTCGGAAGGCAGCAGAAGGTGAAGGATGCTGAGACGGATTTACTGATTGAGCAGAAGGAAAGCGAGGCTGATTTTGAGGAGGCAAAGCGCGGGATTGAGGCATTAAGGCTCTTGAAGCAGACGAAAGCAGAAGCGAAGAAGGCTGGATATGATGAAGAGGGAGATGATAAGGGACGCGCCATTAAGTTCGGGCGTTCCGGCTCAATTACTGAAAATGGCAGCATTATCCAACGCTCAAATATCGGCGCAGGCGCGAGGAAGTGCCCGAACTGCGGGGCAACGCTTCCGAAGTATGCGAGTTTTTGCGGGGAGTGTGGGAGTAAGATGGGATAGGGTGTAGATATGGTAAATGATTTTGAATTTGAAAAACGAATGGCTGAAGTGAGAGAAGAGGTTAAACAACTTTGTATAGAAATGGATTTACCAATAAGTCCCATAGGGATTGAAACTGCTTCTAGAGCTATAATGAATCTAATCTCTTCGGAAAAAGAAAATAGCAAAAATAGTGGTCTTGACGATTTTGAATTTGAGAAACGAATGATTGTGGCGAGAGAAGGCCTTAAACAATGGTTTATAGAAGGGGATTTACCACCAACTCGGACTGGTCTTGAGGCCGCTGCGAGAGTTCAGGTACTTGACGAAGACCCTTTAACGGCCGTTAGAAACGCGAAATTGTATCTTAAAAATCGTAAGGGTGAAATCAATAATGAAATTGCGCCGCAGGGAGATTATTGGGAAGAGGAAGCGATAGAAACCATAAAAAGTAAAGAAAGAGGATGGAATCAATCCAAAAAAATTATCGTGCAACAGCACATCCACATCGGCGATAAAATAGGCACGCTGGTCAAAGATTCCGTAGTCCAGCGCTCCACCGTCGGCGCCAGTGTCCGAAAGTGCCCCAACTGCGGCAGGGAAGTTGAGGCTAACGAGAAGTTCTGCCTTGAGTGTGGGGCGAAGTTGTTAGAGTAAACGTGAAAAACAGGTTAGATTTGGATTTAAATCGTGAAGTGTTGAATCCCGATTCTGGGGCAAAATCACACAGTCACCCAACTTATTTATCCCGCCGCTCCGTAACAATATATATGCTCACACTCGGCCTCGTAAACACCTACGATAAAATAAAGCTCCACGAGGCGCACTACCGCAGTATTGCCAGGGCGGCGCCGGTTGCATATGCTTTCGGGTTCAATCTTGCCCTTTTTGATTATCCCTTCAAGATGAATGCGGAAGAACTTGTGGATTTCGTGAAAGATAAAACCACTATTGGAGAGTCAGGAAAATATCTTAAAGAATTATTCGGCTCTGGAAAGTTTTTCGTTTTTGACCTTCCTGAAAAAGGATTCCAGCCGCAGTTCGGTTCGGTGGTAGTAACCACATCCCACCCTGCCAGCGAAAAACAGCTGCAACTGCCTGCTCTAGCAGAATTGATTAACAGGAAAAAATCATTTCTTTTTCTCATCGGGCTCGGGCATAAAGGCCTCCCCGATAAATTATTCGAGCTGGCGCAGTATCATCTGGATATAACATCAAAAGGCGTTTCGCTTGAGACCTGCACGGCAATAGGGGCAGTGCCTGCTGTTATTTCAGGATGCGTGGAAAGGATGAAGGGATAAAAAAAGTCATTGCGTATCCTCATTTTCCCCTGAAAAGCATTCCCGCAGGTCAAGAATATAATTAATTATACAAATGCATGCAGAAGCCAGATATGCCTTTTCACCTATCGAAACTTTCTTGCCATACCTCAAAACGAATTCTTCATCTTTCTTTGGAAGGCCCACCTGGTCTCCCAGTACAAATACAGGGTTTTCACCAAGGTCAATCGTCCTTATGCTTTCACCTGATTCCTCAAGAACAAAGATGTTCTTTTTCTCCTTCACAAGCTGCTGCAGGCTGTTTTTCTTAATTGTTATACCCGGATGTTCCCTGCCTGACAGGACTTTCCTGAGAATGTCTTCCCATGTGCGTTCATCCGTCCGCGCATCTCTTAATTTTTCCCCATCGATCACAAGCTCAAGGGGCGGGGCAGGAGGACCGCTTAAGATTGCATGGAATACGACATCCCTGCGCATGGCATGAGAACGGAACAGCGCCATCAGGATGGACTGGTACACGACATCCAGCCGTCCCGCTTCCCTTAAATTTTGGAATCGTGAATCTGTTCTTCCGGTTCGTGAATAGAGGATGAATTCGCGCATATTTGTAGAGTTAGATTTCTTCTTAAATTTCTTCTTCCGGGATAATCGTGGTCAATTTGACGTGCTTTACGCCTCTTATGGTCATTATCCTCTCGGTAACATCTTTGACATCCCGCGCGTCGCCTCTTACCAGCAATACTTCCAGGCACATATCATGATTTATATGCATATGGATTGAAGAACGTATGATTTCAGAGAACTCATGCTCGATATCAAGCAATGAATTCACAAGACCTCTCTGGCTGTGGTCATATACAAGTGAGATCGTCCCAACGCGCTCTCCTTCTACCTCGCTCATCCATGCATAATAGCGGATGTATCCCCGGATTGCGTCCCTGATTCCTTCAGACCTTGAAGAATATCCCCGCTTTGTGATTATTTCATCAAATTTCCCAAGTAGATTTTCAGGCAGGGATACCCCTATACGAGTTAAATCCTGTTCCATATGCTTCTCCTTAAAATATAATTTAAGTGTTGATATATCTTTTCATTACTTTTTTTCCTTCAATGGCAAGCCGCAACTGTTGCAAAATTTAGCTGATTCCGGGTTTTCCATACCGCACGAGCACCTGGTTTTTTCTTCAAAGGAAAAGCTTTCGATGAGGGATGATATTTTGTCTGCGTTCTTGTACAGGATTTTCCATAGAAAATATACCGGGACAAGCGCGAGGATGAAAAATATTATGAAATATATGCCATAAGGTAAATCACCTGAGAAAGGATTGAACGCCCCGTAAAGGGTCAGGACAATAAACAGAAATATTAACCACGAGACTACCTGGCGAAGCTGCGGGAACTCAGGTGATGATGTCTCAAGTTGTTTATTGAACTCCTGCATGAAGGTTAATAACACGATGACAACAGCAAGGGAGAGAGCGATGTCGATAAGAGTATTAACATCGCTGACTTTTTTGAGCATGACCATTGCGACAATTTTAACCAGGATTATCAAAAACAATGCAAAAATCGCATTTATCATGGGTTTTAGCAATTCCTTTTTCATGTCCCATCGTTATGATTTTCAAGATAATTAAGGTAAGCGTCCATAAGACCGAAGCAGCCTGTAAGCATCATATCCCCATAGGGCGCGGCAAATCTTACATCCAGACGAGAGACGCGCATGATGCTTCGGTTGGGGCCTGTTACGAGTATTGAACCGATGTTATCAAACCCGACTGTTTCCCTGATATAGCACCCATGCCCACCGTCATCGAATACTTCTTTGAATTCAAGCGTTCCATCGCATAATCGCTTGAGGTAGTCATCGAGCTTGGCTATTGTCATCTGGCCTGCCATCTGATACGTGTGATGCTCGAACAGCGAAAGAACAACTCCATTATCCACAACACCTGCGAGCGTATGGCCATTACCGATATTTACAACAAGGGCTGGCATTTTTACATCCGCGCCAAGAAGGGCGCCCCTTATCGCTGCAAATCCCGTATCCATAAGAAGAGCTCCGGGGAGTGTTCTTTCCACAGCTTTCATCCTTGTGAAGCGCTCCGGGATATTGCCTTTATAAACGAACGAGTTAAGACCCCCGCCCTTTTTAATGATATCCCTGAAATAATCAAAACGGAATACGCGGTTGCTGGTATCAGGAGAATATCCATGGTCCTGCACCGCAACGGCAAACCTGTTCGGGAGTGAAATGCCAAAAAGCCCAAATGCTTTTTTAAGGGCGGGTTTATCAACGTCGCACATTTCAATCATTGTTACATTTAACTCAGCCGCTTCCTCTTCGCTGACTATGACCACTCCCATGCCCCTGACTCTGTCCAGGTTATCATTAACCGTGAGGGCAGCCCTTTCAGTCGCATACACGGCAAGGCCGGCTTCGATATGCCTCCTGACAGCCCCGACACACGGTCCGCCGCCCATGGTTTCCCCGGCAAGGACAATATCATGCCCGGCGCGGGTCTCCATGGAAATCCTTTGCGCGATTATCTGCGTCTGCGACGGGAGTACCATCTTGAAACAGTTCTCGATATTTTTATTGCTATCATAGAGAAGAATATCCTGCGTTCCCATTCCAACATCGATTGCGAGAAGTTTCATGGCATGTTATCCAGAAGATTTTACTTTAAATAGCTATCCTTAAGATGCCTCTGTGGGAGAATTATAGTTGAGAACCTAATTTTCCAAAAAATTCATGTGAATACTTTACGTACTTGGTGCCTTTGCGGTGTGAAATTTTTATTCACCGCAAAGCCGCAAAGGTCGCAAAGATAAGTTTAAAACGTCCCCAAAAACCAACAGATTTAATAAGTATATCGGGCATTTTACATCTATTTTAAGGATTAAAATAAAGGGATTTAGATGAAAGATTACATAATAAAAGACATAAAACTCGCAGACGAAGGAAAGCAGAGAATCGAATGGGCAAGAAGGCACATGCCCGTTCTTGAAAAAATAAAAGAGCAGTTCGAGAAAGAAAAACCGCTAAAAGGTGTAAATGTCGTTGCATGTCTTCATGTGACTGTTGAAACTGCCAATCTCATTTATACGATGAAAGCAGGTGGCGCAAATATCGCGCTTGCCGCTTCAAACCCGTTGAGCACGCAGGATGATGTGGCTGCGGCGCTTGCATCAGAGGGGATAAAAACCTATGCAATAAAAGGGGAAAATGAGAAGCAGTATTACGAATGCCTTGAAGAGGCGCTCAAGATAAAACCCCATGTCACCCTTGATGACGGCGCGGATACCATAGCTCTTGTGCATTCAAAACACAAGGAACTTATTAAAAACATAAAAGGCGGATGCGAGGAGACAACTACAGGGGTAATCAGGCTGCGTGCGATGGCTGCAGAGGGCGCGCTGAAATACCCGGTCATTGCAGTAAACGACGCCGAAACCAAGATGATGTTTGATAATCGCTACGGCACAGGACAGAGCACCATACACGGGATAATGAACGCCACCAATATCCTGTTCGCAGGGAAAACAATCGTGGTTGCAGGGTACGGATGGTGCGGCAGGGGTGTGGCTTCGCGGGCGCGGGGACTCGGCGGCAATGTTGTCGTTGTAGAAGTTGAGCCAAGGAAGGCGCTTGAAGCAGTTATGGACGGTTTCAGGGTGATGAACATGAAGGAAGCTGCAAAAGTAGGGGATTTATTCATTACTGTTACGGGTGACATCTCAGCTATCAGGAAAGAGCATTTCCAGGTCATGAAAGACCAGGCTATAGTGTGCAATTCAGGTCACTTCAACGTTGAAATAGATATACCTGCACTTACAAAACTGTCAAAGAAAGTCAACCAGATAAAGAATGATGTGCAGGAGTATCTGTTAAAAGACGGCAGAAGAATATACCTGCTTGCAGAAGGGAGACTTGTGAATCTTGCAAGCGCATTCGGTCATCCGCCCGAGGTCATGGACATGAGCTTTGCAAACCAGGCGCTTGCTGTAAAATATATTGCTGAAAAAGGCAAAACGCTTGATGACCAGGTTTACAGGGTTCCTGCCGAAATCGATAGCAGAGTCGCCAGACTCAAGCTTGAAGCCATGGGCATCGAGATAGAAACCCTGACCAAAGAGCAGGATAAATACCTCCATTCATGGACTATGGGTACATAAGATGCAGTTGCAAGTAAAAGCGGTTGAAAATTATCTTAAAGGATTATTTGGCAGCGCCAGCGTTACAGCCATCAGCGAGCTTGGCGGGATTCCGGTAGAGGTTGAGGAAGGAATAAAAGGATTCGGGTACGGGAAGCCGTATCTTATCGAGTTTGAGTCGAACGGGAAAATGCAATCCGTCGTCCTTTCCTCAATGCGGGTGCAGAAGGGTTTCGGGCATGACCATTTTTCTGACAGGGCGGCGATTCTCATCTGGCAGAATTCGGTTTTTAATAACCTGCCAAAGCACGTAAAATCCCTGGACGTTGGCTTTTTCACTCATGAAGGGGAGCTTTCCTCGGCAGGGAAAGCGGAAGAATATTTCATTTTGATGGAAAAAATTGAAGGAAAAGAATATTTTCTTGACCTTGAGAGGATAAAAAAGGAAGGGAAACTCACACCGCTTGATAAGGAAAGAACAGAAGCCTTATCCACATATCTTTCGGAAATCCATGCAAGCAAATACGATGACCGTGAACTTTACATCCGCAAAATCAGGGATAATGTAGGGCATGGTGAATGCATCATGGGATTATTGGACAGCTATCCTGATAACCTGGATTTTGTGAGCCAGAACGACCTTTGCGACATCGAAAAGAAATGCGTGGAATGGCGATATAAAATAAAAGGAAAGACGCAGCGCCTTTGCATGACGCATGGCGACTTCCATCCCTGGAACATAATGTTTCGCGAAGGTAGCGATTTCACGGTACTTGACCGAAGCCGCGGCGAATGGGGCGAAGCTGCAGACGATGTCTCATCTATAACGATGAACTATCTATTCTATTCCCTCCAGAAATACGGGAAACTTGAAGGACCGTTCCGTGAATTATACGAACTTTTTTTCAGTAATTACCTTGAAAAAACAAATGATATTGAATTATTGCGTGTTATCCAGCCATTCTACGTATTCCGAAGCGTTGTAGTGGCAAGCCCGATATGGTATCCCAACCTTGACCCGGAAGTCCGGACAAAGATTTTCAACTTCATCCATAATATACTTGAAATCGAAGAGTTTGATTACAAAAATGTAAATTCGTATTTATAGGAATAATAAAATGGCTTTTGCTGTATGGTTCACAGGCCTTCCTGGAAGCGGGAAAACCGCGATTGCGTCCCGTACTGCTGAAATCCTCAAAACAAAAGGCATTGAAGTCAAAATACTTCAGCTTGATGAAATTCGCCGGGTTCTTACCCCTCATCCGAAATACACGGATGAAGAGCGGGAATTAGTATATGCATCGCTTGCATATATGGCAAAACTCCTGACCGAATGTGGAATCAACGTTTTTATAGATGCAACAGCCAACTGGAGGAAATACCGGGATGCAGCCCGTAATATAATCCCCCAATTTGAAGAGGTTTTTATCCGGTGCCCGCTTTCGGTTTGTATGGAACGTGAGGCGCACAGGAAAGCGGTTTACTCACCAAAGGGCATTTATGAAAAATCAGCACAAACAGGCGCAACTGTTCCGGGTGTGAATATCCCTTATGAAGAACCAGTTGCCCCTCTTGTTATAATAGACAGCGACAAAATGAAACCTGATGAAAGCGCAAGAAAAGTGGCGGATGCCATTATCAATCTTTATGGGGCATTGGATGGAAATTGAAACCTTAATTAAAATCGGAATTGAAATCCGGGATATAATCGGCTCATTCATCAGGGATAACGCGGATTACGGGGAAATGATTGCCCGGCGTCCGAAGGATATCACGCGTAAAATGGATATGGCTGCTGAAACGGCGCTTGATAAAGCACTTTTAACGCGCGGCCTCTCGGCAAGGATAATATCAGAGGAGCTGGGAGACCGGATTGTGGGTGAACATCCCGATTTCATGCTGGTTTTTGATCCCATTGACGGTTCTACCAATGCAACGTGCGGTATTCCATTTTTCTGCACTTCGCTTGCTTATTCTGAAAAAATTGATATGGCCACGTTTGGCGACATCAGTATGGCGGTCATCTGTGATATGACGGGAAATACATACTGTGCCGAAAAGGAAAAGGGCGCTTTTTTAAATGGTAAACTAATTGGCGCAAAATTGCGCGGCGCCATGCCCAAACCTGTAATATCCGTGTATTCATATGGTGTTCCCGACGTCCCGAAGGGATTGATAGAACTTGAAAAATCAATAATTGTCAGGGCGCTTGGCAGTATTGCGCTTGATATGTGTTTTGTGGCTGACGGGACACTTGACGGGATTATTGATACGCGGGGACTTGTGAGCGGCTATGATATCATGGCATCTGCTTTGATATTGAAAGAGGCAGGGGGAAGCCTTACCGATATTGAAGGTAAAAAGATATCAAGTGATGTGCAGGCTTCAGGTTTGTCTATAATCGGGACGAAGGACAAAGTTCTTCATGACAGAATAGTGAAGGTATTGAATCAGGATTAGTATGAGTATTGAATTCACAATATCACACGATACATCCATTCTATAATGTTTTGCATTAGAGGCAGTATGGTAAAGTTTTGCGAAGGTGACATGTAAGTCATGTTCATAACCCAATAATAAAAAAGCAGGAATGAAGATGCCAGAGAAAGGGATAAACCTATAAAAAATACAAGAATTTTGTCCAATATGGCTGCTGGTATTTTATCCGGGGCTAAATGATTCGTTGATACCAATGCTATTAATGAGATAGAAGTAATCAATGCTGCATAATAATAAATATCAATAAAGGGGACCGGAAATTTTTCAATGAAATAAATTATGCCCAGTACTGATATAATGCTAAACCATATGAATATTGTTTGTAAATTGTTTTCAACTAAATCTTTTATTTTATCTATCCTGAGTGCAAAATAAAGCAGAAGAATATACAGTATCAGTAAATATCTGTATTCAAGCATGTCAGGAGTATCTATTATTATTGAAATCAAATAGTTTTTATGGAGTGGAACAAATAATAGAATATACAGCCCGAAAAATTTGTCCATTGGATTTAACTTGATTTTTCGCTTTATCCAGGCTATCATGAATCCGAGCGCAATTATTAAAAATGGACTAATTAAGAAAATACCGAATGTGTTTTGTATTTTTAGAAATGTAGAACCCAGCAGGATATTGAGCCAATTGCTTTTTATTTCTACTCCCCCTTTAAACCCAAATTCCTTCATGAGTTTTACTTGTTCTGAATTTGTTGGTTCCTGGGTAAGGATGATGACATCCTTTCCTGGCTGCATATTAGCCATTTTACCGCTTTGAGGGGTATTTTCCATGACCGAGAGGGGATTATCCAGAGTTAAATAATTAAAAGTAAAAAATGGGATTAAGGATACAATAATTATTATTGAAACCGGAAGGACATACTTAATACCGCGTTTAAAAATGACTATGTCTGTTACCAGAAGCGCTATCAATAACACCATACCATCTAAAATGCGCGTCCAGACGCAAAGCCCCGCTGCAAGATACGCTAAATAAATATATTTGTCATTGTTTTTCTCTAATTTTTTATTTTATCGGAATACCCCGCAGCTCTGCTGCGGTTGGGTACAGCCTCCCAGAAATGCAACAACAAAACGAGGAACCAGGAGATGCCCCACAGCTCTGCTGTGGGGAGCTTCACTAAAAAAATAGAATGCAAGCAAGGTCAAGAAAAGTGAAAGAGTATGGTGTTTCAAAGTGATGGCATAAAAAGAAATCGGTGTTGCAAATATCAGAAATAGAGAAGCAAAGAACGCAATCTTATCGCTAAAAAATTTCCTGAATAACAGGTATACGAAAACAACCAACAAGGATGTTATGAGAATATTAGTAAATTCAATAGATAGCCATTCACCCCACTTTGGAAAATTGATGGGTTTAAAGTAATACATATTGATAGCTATCAATACGAAATAAGAAATCACCCCAAAAAGTTCCGGATATTTTATTTTACGTGTTCCGGCAATAAGATATGCAATAAAGCCTCCGCTCAATGCCCATAACTGCAACAGGAAAAGATGACCGCCGTATAACAAATCCATTGCTCTTAAAAAATAATATACAGGTAAGGATAAAATAAGCAGCGAGTAGCTGAATTTTCCATAGATATGATCATTTAATACAAGATAAATCCCGTTTGAGTTTATTTTAAATGTTTCCAGGGAAATAGAACCATGTATCAGGTTATAGAATTGGTCCAGGATTACTGCCTCATCGTCAATATACATTCGTGTGCCTGCGAAACTTGTCAGGATAAAAAAGGAAATTAAAAATATAAGTACACTATTTTTGTTTGTTATAATTAACTCCCAAATCCTCTCGCATGTTTTTTTAATCATATAGATAAACTACTCATAATACTACCATACATCCAACCCAATATGTTCTGCAAAACCGGCAAAATAGTGAAATTTTGTGAAGGTGAAGTGTATGTCATGCTCACAACCCAGTAATAAAAAAGGAGGAACATAGAAGCGAGGGCAAGGGATAATGCGATAAGAATGATGGTCATTGAATTCAATAAAGCAGGCGCTGGTTTTTTATTCATTAAAATGTTTGTTGATACTATCACTATTAATGAGAGTGAAGTGAACAGTGCTGCATAGTAATAGATATTCATGAACGGCAAAGGAAATTCTTCAACAAAATAAACTATGCTTAGCAATAATATTATGCCATATAATATGACGATTGTTCTTAGTTTGCTTTCGATTAAATCCTTTACTTTATCAATCCTGAGCGCAAAATAAAGCAGGATTATGTACATAATAAGCAGATACCTGTATTCGATAACGTCAGGTGTGTCTGTTATGGTCATAGATATATAGTTCAAATTAGAATATATAAATAATATAGTATATAGTCCTAAAAATTTGTCCATCGGGCTTAACTTAATTCTCTTTTTTATCCTGTCTATAATAAAAGCAATCGCAATTATTAAAAAAGGACTAACTAAAAAAATACCAAATGCGTTTTGTATTTTTAAAAATGTTATATTCAATAAAATATTCCACCAATCAGATTTAATCCCTGAATACTGGTTATATGAATATCCAAGTTTTCCCAATAGAATATCGGGTTTTAAATCTGTTGGATCGTAATTTAGTATTATCGCATCCTTTCCTGGATTCATTGTAAGTGGTTCATCACTTGATGGGAAGGTCGATTGTGCAGTTTCCATAATAGAAACCGGATTACCCAGAATTAAATAATTAAAACTAAAGAAAGGAATAAGCGATATTGATATTATTATAAAGATATATATTATATGTTTAATAGAGCGCCTGTGTAATAGAATATCTGCAATAAGAAGTGATGTTAGAAGTACTGCCCCTTCCAAAACGCGCGTCCATACACAGAGACCTGCTAATAAGAACGCAAAGTACATGAATTTATTTTCCTTTTTTTCCTCGTATCTATAAAAAAAGTAAAAAGCGAGTACGGTTAATAACAAGGTAAGGACATGATGTTTTAAGGACACTGCATAAAAAGAAATCGGGGTTGCGAAGATAACAAAAAAAGAGGCGAACATGGCGATTTTATTGCCAAAGAAATTATTGAATAACAGGTAAACGAATAAAACCAGGAAAGAAGATATCAGGATATTGGTAAATTCAATAGATAGCAGTTCTCCCCACATTGGAAAATAAATGGGTTTAAAATAATACATATTGACTGCTATCAATATGAAATAAGAAAACACCCCAAAAAGTTCAGCTTGCTTTGATTTTCGGTTCCTGGCAATAAGATATGCAGCAATCCCGCCGCTCATAGCCCACAATTGCACTAAAAATAGATGCGCGCCGTATAATAAATCTATTGTTTTTAGGAAATAATAAACGGGCACGGAAAATATTGGCAACGAAAAGCTGAATTTACTGTAGATATGGTCATCTGATATAAAATAAACTCCCCCCTCCATAACTTTAAATTTCCCCAATTCCAATGATAGAGAGCCGTGAATCAGGTTATAGAACTGGTTCAATATTACAGCTTCATCGGATATGAATAACCGCGTTCCTGCAAAACTGAGGAATATGAACATCGAGGAGAAAAATAAAAATATAGGAATCTTATTTGATTCAAGCATTCCAGTGGCCTTTTTATAGAGTATTCCCATCATATTATTAACTAATTGTTATAAGTCAATCCTATGGCAATAAAAGTTACTATATAATACTCATACTACCATGTACATCCAATCCAATATGTTCTGTAAAACTGGCAGAATGGTGAAATTCTGGGATGGTGAAATGAATGTCATGCTGACAATCCAGTAATAAAAAAGAAGGAATATCGAAGCTTCTGCTATAGCAAGTGCGATTGTGAAGATTAATATTTTATCTATGATATCAATAACTCTTTTATTTTTTACCAAAAGATTTGTTGATATTAAAATAAAAAGGGATATGGAAGTAGCAAGTGCTGTATAATAGTAAATGTTCATAAAAGGTAAAGGAAATTCCTTAATTAAAAGAATTAATATTATTATTAATATTATTATATATAATTTGCTTAAGGCTTTTAGATTACTTTCCAATAACGTCCTCACTGTGTCTATCCTGAGAACAAAATAGAGCAGTACAATATAAACGATTAACAGATATCTATATTCGAGCACTTTAGGGGTATCTGTTACTATTGTTAGAATATAATTCTTATACGAAAAAATAAATAATAAGATATATAGCCCAAAAAACTTGTCCATGACATTTAACTTAATTTTTCCTTTTATCCTATCAATAATAAACACGATTGCGATTATTAGAAAAGGACTGATTATAAAAATACCGGATGTATTATTCAATTTTGAAAATGTTATATCTAATAAAATATCCTGCCAATAATATTTTATTTCATCATTCTCACCATATCCAAGTTCTCTCATCAAAGCTACAGACTTATAATTTTCATCGGTATATATAATTGCATTTTGCCCAGGTTGCATCGTTCCCGATTCAGTGGCAATATCCGTGTTTTCCATAATCGAGACCGGATTTCCAAGAATTAAATAGTTTAAACTAAAGAAGGGCAGCAGGGATCCGGTAATTATCATTGAAATAAAGATGATATATTTGATATCACGCTTGAAAATAATAATGTCCATTATCAAAAGTGTTGATAAAAGCACCACGCCATCCAGGACGCGTGTCCATACGCAAAGTCCTGCAAGCATATAAGCGAAGTACATGAATTTATTTTCTTTTTTCTCTATATACTTATAAAAAAAGTAAAAAGCGAGTACGGTTAATAATAAGGTAAGAACATGGTGTTTTAAGGACACTGCATAAAAAGAAATAGGGGTTGCGAAGATAACAAAAAAAGAGGCGAACATGGCAATCTTATCGCCAAAGAAATTCCTGAATAACAGGTAAACGATCAGAACCAGGAAAGAAGATATCAGGATATTGGTAAATTCGATAGATAGCAGTTCTCCCCACATTGGAAAATTGATGGGTTTAAATAATAGTATATTCGCTCCTATCATAATAAAATATGATATTGCCCCAAAAAGTTCAGCGTGTTTTAAGCTGCTGTTTTTTGCAATTAGATAAACAACAATCCCCCCGCACAAAGCCCATAATTGCAATAAAAAAAGATGCGCGCCATATAAAAATTCTATGGATCCAAGGATATAATAGAATGGCAAAGATAATATAAGCAGTGAATAGCTGAATTTTCCATAGATATGACCCTCAAGAAATAAATAAACCCCTTCTAAAACCTTTATTTTCCCTGTCTCTATTGATAGCGAACCGTGAATCAGGTTATAGAACTGGTTCAATATTACAGCTTCATCGGATAGGAATAACCGGGTTCCCGCAAAACTGAGGAATATGAACATCGAGGAGATAAATACAAATAAGGGAATCTTATTTGATTCGAATAATTTAATGGTTTTTCTATATGATTTCATGAGAACTATTGTTTGAATCAATTCTATTCTATAATGATAAAAGTTGCTATTTTTTAAACAATATTAAAAAAAAAGCTGGACAGCAGATGCCGTCCAATAATATTTACTTATTCGCTGCTAGTAAGGGTCGTCGTAGTTGTCTGGTTAACACTCCAAGAAGTTACGTTCATAAATCCTTGTGTAGAATCTACATTCATACCATATCCTACGCTCCGCTTCCACGTTATGTTAACTACTGCATGGGTATGGCAGCCGATACATGCCGTATTGCTACCTTTCAGTTGGATAACTGTCTGGTTCGGCTTACTTGTGTCGTACCACTCTGGCGCTCCCGTTATGATGCCGGCATTCTTCAGGCTTGAGTAGTTGACATCGCCAACTGCCTTGTTGGATACCGCCGCATAGTAGAAGTTCCTATGTGCTTCTGTGTTACTCATCAAATTTAACGGTGAGTTATTGCCTGCGGATGGAGTTGATGTACCGTGGCATGCGAGACACTCAACTGTAATTGCCGCATGTGCCGTGAAACCCACTGAGCCGGTTATTGTAGTGCTGCTTCTCTTATAAGCTATCCACTGCTGGGTAGTGAGGTTAGCACCGGTTTTGCCCTTGTTCAACGTTGTATTTGTTAGTCCTGTAGTGTGGCATCCCGCACAAGCGTTACTATAAGTAGCTTCCCATTTACCGTGGTAGGCGCTTCTAGTTGTTAGCTCGTCGTAGATATCCTGATGACACTTCTGGCACTTAATATCATCTACTTTATACCATGTATGCTGTCCTGAGAAGAGCGACAGAGTGCTTGGCAAAGCAAAGAGACCTACTGCAATTACTGCAACCGATAATATAAGTATTTTGCTGTTCATTTTTTTTCACCTCCTTTTCCTATCCATTTTATATTCTACCCAATTTGGGTTTAATTTGGGTATAGTTAATGTTATGCCAATCTTGGTATAAATAGCTTACGTTTTGGCACCGATATCGAAATCCTATCCAAGTTGGGTATTATATGTCACGGAAGTAAATTCCGTACCCTCGGCGTCTATGAGCCTGACATTGATCAATACAAATTCTCCTGGCTTTGGGTATTTATAGAGCCCGACCGCCATATTATAAGTGCCATTCCCGTTATATGGAACAGATACCCAGTCACTTATATCCGTTGTTATACCCTCTTGATTTTGGAATATCTTGATTATTATTCCCGGAGTGAAAGCCTGTGTTCCTTTAGGCTCGCTTATTTTCGATACCGGGACCAGAAATGCGGTCATGTTATCAATCCTCGGCGCACTGTTATTATCAAACTGCGTCAGGTTCATCCGGACATTGATATATTCTGCATCATTCCGTGCGGTATAGAAAATTCCGCCAGCGATTATTCCCACTACCATCACTAACAGCAGTAGGTTCTTGACAAATGACATGGTGCGTTATCTTTGCGCCAATCCTTATAAGCTTTGCTTTACTAATATAAAGAAAAATGAAGAAATTCTTACTTCTGGTTATAATCTTAACAGGACTGGCTGTTTACAGTTCTATCCAGGCAATAAGTTATATATCCCAGCCGGCAGCCTGCATAGACTGCCACGGGAGTAAATACAACGCAACAGCCAGAGGCTCCATACTGCCGTCCCATACAAGCAGCAGCATAACCTGCATCGACTGCCATTCCGGGAAAGGCATGCAGGCACGAATTGAAGCTTTGAATGTTGTTGCAGGCGCAAAAATACTCAACGAATCAAAACCCCTGATAAACCATTTGTTCCAGGCAAATTTCTCATTTATCAATAGCTCCAATGCTACAAGGTTTTCTTTACTCAAAGAAAACTGTGTAAAATGTCATCCTGCTAGCGACCTGAAAGGTCAGATGCACACCAATAATAATTGTAATCTTTGTCATTTTGCCCACGCCAAGCAGAATATAAACTTTGAAGCTATCGGAATACAGACACATAAAAATGTAAAATGCACTGCATGTCATGGAACAGGCACTGAATTACAAATACCCGCATGCACACAATGTCACGAACCGCATGTGAAGGATGCGGCATGGGGAAACGAGGTTTGCCTCGGCTGCCACAAAGATGCCCACGTCCCGACCAGAAGCGTGACTTTTAGCGGAAATGAACCGAAAGAATTATGCAGGGGTTGCCATCCCGGTGAATACCAGAACCTCACCACAAATGGCGGGAAGCATAACCTCTTGCCTTCATGCGCAAGCTGTCATCCCGGCCACGGGGTCAAGATGTCATGTCTTGACTGCCACGGATACGCTAGAGATGAATTTTCAGTAAAGCATTATCCACACCAACAAAACGCCTGCAGCCTCTGCCATAGGTATGTAGCAGGTTGCACAACATGCCACAAGCCCCACAACCCGTTCAGCGGCCTCCCCAGGCCAGCCACCGACCAGCAGATAGGTGAAATTGCAAAGCAGCACGCGCAAAATTTAAAACCCCCGGTGAGACCCCCAAGGACGCCAAATCCAGATTACGAATAATATATTTAAACCAATAATTAGTATCATGGATATGAAGAAATGGCTGATTCCCGTACTCGTAATCATAACGATGTTGGCATATATTTCATCAACAGCATTCGATGATCTTGAAAAGCCAGTCTCATGCGCAGGTTGCCATACTGCTGAGTATGGAAGTTACCTATCGCCCATCAATAATTCAGAACTGCCCGTACATAAAAATAATAAAATCACATGCATAGAATGCCATTCATCCCCCGGCTTCCAATCAGATTTTGAAATTAAAAAACTCCTTTTGAAGAAACATCTTATAAATTATTCACTTCCCGCTATCAATACGATATTCCAGGCAAATTCAACGCTCAATGAAACACTTGATGCATCTGAACTCACATTCCTCAAACCCGACTGCATTAAATGCCATGATGTAATAAAAATTGAAACCCGCAATCCTGACCATACCACGGTTCCAAATTGCAGGAACTGCCATATTTTCCATAAAGAACCCGCAAAAAATACCAGTATAGGTTTCTGGAAACTCATGGGAGAGGGCGGGCACAGGAATTTAACATGCAGTGCCTGCCACGGCACCGATGTCATGCAGCTTGGCGCCCTCCCCCAGTGCACAAAATGCCACTCACCCCATCTAAAGGGCGCACAATGGGATAGAAGCGTGTGTCTTGGGTGCCACAGCGACCCGCACATTCCGGTTAAAAATGCGGTATTTAATAATACACCTGCAAAAGAAGCTTGCGGTGCCTGCCATAATAATGTTTACCAGACATTAACAGTATATGCCAGCAAACATAACTGGCTCTCCTCCTGTGCAAGTTGCCATCCAAAACACAGGGAGAAAATGGAATGTATGACCTGCCATACTACCAACAGGCACATTAAATTTCATCCCGGGGCAAAATGCGATAGCTGCCACGGTAAAGTGACAAGATGCACGGACTGCCATACAAACCCGCACGCACCCCTGAAAGGTCTTCCTATTATTTTAGGACAACAACAATGGGAAGAATATGCAACTTCGGCAGGAAAGAATAAAACGGTAAGTTAGATATTTATCATGTTGATATCACCTATAGAAGATAATAATTTCAGGGAAGGAAAAATGACCAAACTCAAAGCACATATCGTCTCACGCGGACGTGCTGAAGGCGATGCCCTTGTGACCTCGCAGCCTATTTCATTTCTCGGGAGCATAGATATGAAAACCGGTATTGTTATAGAAAGCGGTCATGAACTTGCGGGGAAAAGCATAAAAGGGAAGATTCTTGTCTTCCCCGGCGGCAAAGGTTCGACTGTGGGCTCTTATGCGATATACCAGCTCAAGAAGAACGGAGCTGCGCCTTTAGCCATGATTAACATCAAAGCCGAGCCAATAGTCGCAGTCGGCGCCATCATTTCAGATATCCCGCTTGTGGATTGTGTTGAAAAGAACCCGGTCACTGCTATAAGAACAGGGGATAAGGTTTTAGTGGATGCGATTGTAGGGAGCGTGGAGATTCTATGAACGATGAAAAAGGTTTTATGGAAATAAAGATGAGCTCTGGCTGGTTTATGACCATTTCGCTTCAAAAAAGTGACAGGTTTGAAGAGGAAAAAGAGTACGTGGAGATAGCCAAGGAAAGAAGCGGGCAAAAGCGGGGAAGGTTCAATCTCAACCCGAAATATGTAAAGACGCTCGGTGAAGCGCTTATTAAATTTGCGGAAGAGAATAAGCTTTAGGTTTTCATTTTTTTGATTAAAATCAGTTATTTGTTTGATAGAAGTCTCAATTTTAGCGCGAACTGCATCAAATTATTTTAAAATTTTAAAGTCTTTTCAATATTCAATACCGTTTAAAATATGTAGGGACTTATGATTAATACCCCATAAAAAGGCAAGCAGGCGGAGCTTTAATTTTATAGGAAGGCTTATCATATAGATATTGTATAGTTTATGATGGAGTGAAATGGATGAACGGGTTAGCAAAAGTATTAAGTGAAATAGACTGCGACAGGTTTATAGAATCGGCTGCTATCATCAGCAGGGATGGGGTATTGATTAATGCAATTCCTGAAAACAAAAACATGAATACCTTCGCAGCTATGACTGCCACGATAATAGGCGCTGCTGAAGCAGCATTATCTGAAATTGGGAAAAAAGAGCCTGAATGGATTATCATTGATACCGGGAAGTGCAGGATTGTAGTGATGGGGTCAGGACCTAAAACACTTCTAACCGCAGTAATAAAACCAGATGTTGCGATTGAATTTGCACTGGCTGAAATAGGAAAAACCGCCAATAAAATAAAGTTAATATAACAAATATAATTATAATAATTGGTTTACTATGATATTTTTTTTAGAGTTATCAGTAAATGCGCCGGTCGGGAATCGAACCCGAGTTTAAGCGTTGGCAACGCCTAGTGATAACCGCTACACTACCGGCGCAAACCGATGTGTAAATCCCCGTAGGGCATTCTCTTAATACTTTAATCCCTATTAATAGTTTTCATTATTCAATAAGGACGGACATAACAATCTTTATCTAATTCCAATTTGAAATGTGCACTAATGTTAATCAAGCCCATTTCTGAACTTACTATAAATGAAACCGCACTGCTGTTGAACCGCGGCACAGAGTTGCAGGATGTCATGGCGCCTGTAACCTCCATACTGAAAGATGTAAAGGAACACGGGGATGCTGCACTTCGCAAATACACGCAGCAATTTGACAAAGCTGCCATAGATGAAATAGAAGTTTCCCATAAGGAAATTCACGATGCCGTATTCTCACTTGATAAAAACCTTATATCCTGTTTAAAAAAAGCGGCCTCAAACATCCGCGCATTCCACGAGGCGCAGGTCGCAAAAAGCTGGATAAAGGAATTCGCTCCGGGCATCAGGCTCGGGCAGCGTATCACCCCTCTTGGAACTGTGGGTGCTTATGTACCGGGTGGCAGGGCATCGTACCCCAGCACAGCCCTCATGACCGTAATACCGGCAAAAGTGGCAGGCGTGGATGAGGTTATCATATGTACCCCGCCAAAACCCGATGGAACCGTGAACCCGCTTACGCTTGCTGCGGCGCATATTGCCGGCGCTGACAGGGTATTCCGTGTCGGAGGCGTACAGGCGATAGCAGCCATGGCCTACGGGACAGAGACCATTCCGAAGGTGGATAAGATAGTGGGGCCGGGCAATGTTTACGTCACCGCCGCCAAGATGGCATGCGGCACAGCTATTGATTTTCCTGCTGGCCCAAGCGAAGTCCTTATAATCGGGGATGAATCGGCAAGGGCTGATTTTATTGCGTCAGATATGATTGCACAGGCAGAGCATGACCCTAATGCCGTTTCGATCCTTGTTACACCGTCTGAAGAACTTGGAGAGAAGGTAAAACAGGAGATAGAAAACCGGTTAAAAAATGAGGCAAGGGCAGAAATCATCAGCAGCTCGCTGGAAAATGCAGCCATACTCACAGGAACACTGGATGAGTGTATTGAATTCTCAAATAAGTTCGCGCCCGAGCATCTTGAAATAATGACCGTGCAGGATATTCTCGGAAGAATCAGGCACGCAGGCTCGATATTCATAGGCTCCCATGCGCCCGTATCAGCGGGAGATTACGCTTCGGGCACAAACCATGTGCTTCCCACAGCGGGATATGCGCGTATGTTCTCAGGTTTGAACACAGACCATTTCGTAACAAAGTCAAGTATCCAGATAATTGATAAGAAAGGGCTGGATGGAATCAGTGAAACGATTATCGGTCTTGCGGAGGCTGAAGGGCTTTCCGCGCATGCCAATGCGGTAAGGGTAAGGAGAGGAGCCTGATAAATGAAATTCGCCGCCAGTGACTCCATGCTCGCCTATTTCGGCACCCTTGAATCCGAGTTAAACCGCGCTATCGACCTCGCCAACCGCGCGCGCGCAAACGGCGCCGACCCGACGCCCACGATAGAGATACCCATAGCAAAAGACCTTGCGGACAGGGTTGAGAAACTTCTCGCCATCGAAGGCGTGGCGAAAAGGTTGCGGGAGCTTGAAACCACGATGTCGCGCGAAGAGGCTGCACTCCAGCTAGCTCTTGCAGTAGCTAAAGGGGAAATTAAAAGTTTTGAATCGCAAAGGGATGCCATTGAGGCTGCCGTAAGGGTTGCGATGGCAGTTCTCACCGAAGGGGTCGTTGCAGCGCCAATAGAGGGCATTGCAAAAATAGACCTTGCGAAAAACGACGACGGTTCTGATTACATCAGGATTTATTATGCCGGCCCGATACGGAGCGCGGGCGGCACTGCACAGGCGCTGTCCGTGCTGGCTGCTGATTATATCCGTGGAAGTCTGGGAATTAACCGTTTCATCCCGCGGGCTGAAGAGGTGGAGAGGTATGTGGAGGAGATAACCGCATATCACAGGGCAGTCCACCTCCAGTACCTGCCATCTGATGAAGAAATCAGGCTGATTGTAAGGAACTGCCCGATATGCATAGACGGAGAACCCACGGAAGAGGCGGAGGTGGAAGGACGGCGCGACCTTGCCCGCGTCGAGACAAACAGGATACGCGGCGGCATGGCGCTTGTCATTGCAGAAGGTATTGCGCTTAAAGCCCCGAAAGTGAAAAAGCATGTGGATAAATTGAAACTGCCGGGCTGGGATTTTCTTGAGAAATTCGTGGTCACGGTGAAAACGGATGATGCCTCGGCGCAGCTAAAACCAAAAGATAAATATCTGCAGGATTTGATTGCTGGGAGACCTGTTTTTTCATACCCTTCAAGACCGGGAGGGTTCAGGCTCAGGTACGGCAGGGGGAGGAATACGAGTTTTGCAGCGGCCGGGATAAGTCCTGCAACGATGGTAATGATGGACGATTTCATAGCCGCAGGAACGCAGATAAAAGTGGAGCGCCCGGGTAAAGCAGCAGGCATCGCGCCTGTGGATACGATTGAAGGCCCGACCGTACGTTTATTCAACGGGGATGTTTTAAGGGTAGACACCCAGGAAGAAGCTTTAAAAATAAGACCATCAGTACAGAGGATTCTCGATATCGGGGAGATTCTTATAAACTTCGGGGATTTTCTTGAGAATAACCATCCTCTCGTCCCTTCATCATACTGCTATGAATGGTGGCTCCAGGAACTTGCTGCAAAAACATCCATAAAGGAAATGATGAATGAAATGGGAGATTTGAAAAACCCTGACCAGAAAACAGCGCTTTCCTTATCTGACAAATATAAAGTGCCGCTTCATCCGAAATACACCTATCTCTGGCATGATATTAGCCTTGATGAACATACAGCCCTTGTTGATTATATCCGGGAGAATGGTAAATATTCTGAAAAACTCTCGTTTCCGGTTGATGACAAAATAAAAAACATACTGGAGACTCTTCTCGTTCCCCATATCGTGCGTGAGAAACAAGTTTTTGTAGAAGAGCCGCTTCCCCTTATGAGATGCCTCGGGCTTGATGCAAATTTGAAAAAAACATGGGCTTCTGCTTCTGCTGAATCAAATATTATGGATACTGTTTCAAAGGTGAGCGGAATAACTATCCGAAGCCGCGCGCCCATAAGAATCGGGGGGAGGATGGGAAGACCTGAGAAATCTGATAAAAGGGAAATGAAGCCTGCGCCGCATGTGCTGTTCCCTATCGGTGAAGCGGGAGGACGGCGAAGGTCGCTTAAAAGTGCAAGGGATTATATCGATGATACCGAAAATGGCGGGAAAAATAATAATGAGTTTAAAACAGGACTTTCGGTCCAGACAGAAAAGGCAGGAACGATAAAAGTCCAGATCGGCCAGCGCATCTGTCCTTCATGTAAAACAAAAACGTTCAAGAACAGGTGCACATGCGGTAAATTTACGCATCCGCTTCTTCGGTGTTCGTCCTGCGGGATTGAAGTCCCAAAACCCGTGTGCCCGAAGTGCAAGAAAGAGACTACATCTGTCACGGAAATGGGGATTGATTTCAAGTCGGAATACCAGCAGGCGCTGGATAATGTGGGCGAGAGGGACAACTTTGACTCGATAAAAGGCGTTATCGGTCTTACCTCAAAAAATAAAACGCCTGAGCCGCTTGAAAAAGGAATCCTTCGTGCAAAACATGATATTGTGATGTTCAAGGACGGGACTGTAAGATATGACCTTTCCGACCTGCCCCTTACACATATAAAGCCCAAGGAACTGGGAGTTTCGGTTTCCAAGCTGAAAGAACTCGGGTATGTGAACGACACATACGGGAAACCGCTCGTTGATGAAAACCAGATACTTGAACTTAAAGTGCAGGATATTGTGGTTTCAAAGGACTGCGCAGAATACCTGCTAAAAACCGCAAGGTTCATAGACGACCTGCTTGTAAAATATTATAAAGTCGATGCTTATTACAATATCAACAACGCCGACGACCTCATAGGAAAACTGGTAATCGGGCTTGCGCCTCACACCTCTGCCGGCGTGCTCGGGCGCCTGGTCGGGTTCACAACGGCATCCGTGGGCTACGCGCATCCCTTTTTCCATGCTGCCAAGCGGCGAAACTGCTTCCATGGAGATGAAAAATTATTGGTTTTCAAAGGAGATGGCTTTGAGCTTTTAACGATTCGCGAGCTTGTTGAAAGCAACCTTATCGGAAAAACAGAAAAAGATGATTTTGGAACCGAATACAAGGGGCTACACGGCCTGAAAACATTTGCTTTCAACATAAAAACGAAAAAATTCGAACTGGCTGATATAACTCATGTTTCAAAACATATTGCTCCTGAAAAGATGATCGAAATAAAAACAAAAAGCGGTAGAAAGATAGTCGTTACTAAAGATCATCCGTTCCCGGATAAATCAGGGGTAAAAGTGAGGGCTGAGGATGCTAATGAATTATTAATCCCCTGGAACCTCAAAAGACCTCCTATCGAAACTAAAGAGAATATAGACCTGCTTTCGATAACAGACGCGCAAGACATAATGATACGGACAGAAAACGATGTTTTCGAGGATGGTGTACCTCTTTCACAGATAAGCAACAATCTTGGAATGAGTTATAAGACCTTTACGAATTATATTTACAGAAAATCATATCCGTTGGAGATTGTCAACAGATTTAATCCTGATGTGATTGATACAGGAAATTACCTGTTAGGGAGCAAAAGAGATAAGGTTTCTATAAAGCCCAGCATAACGGTGAACGAAGATTTCTTATCACTGTTAGGATTTTATTTAGCTGAGGGATTTATTAAGAAGAATCAAATAAATTGCCATCAGGTATCTATAACAGCTACTAAAGAATGGACAAGACGCATATTAATAGAAAAAATAAATACTGTTTTTGGTTTGTCCCCCAGTATTTCAGGAAACCATGTAACGATATGCTCAAGATTTGTCTTTGAACTTTTTGAAAAATTGAATGTCGGTAAAGGCGCGAAAACAAAAAGGGTTCCGAACTTTGTGTACGCCTTGCCAAAGGAAAAGATAAGTGCATTTTTGAGAGGTTATTTCACTGGAGATGGATCGTGTTCCCTGCAGAGCACGTTAGAGGTCAATGTAACTTCAGTAAATAAATGGCTGATAGACGGTGTGTCCTTCCTTCTGATGTTTTCCGGGATTAAGCACTCAATATATGAGGAAGAACGGGCTGTAAAAAGTGACCTAATTCTAAAATTCTATGGAAAGCCGAAATTAATCCATTCGTATAAGATAAGGATTTACAGTAGCGAAGCAAGAAAATTCATAGAAGACATAGGCTTCCTTGGTGAAAAACAGAAGAATGCGCAAGATTTGCTTAAAAAATGGCTGGCTAAAGAAGGTCGGACAAGAACCAATTTTGATGAAGATGTGTTCATTGATAAAGTTGTAGAAAAAAAAGAGGTAAACTCTGAAGATAAATATGTGTATAATCTGACAGTCGATACCCATCACACCCTCATTTGCTCAGGAATTACTACTTTCCAGTGTGACGGGGACGAGGACTGCGTGATGCTGCTCATGGACGGTTTTCTTAACTTCTCGCGCTCATACCTTCCCGACAGGCGCGGCGGGCAGATGGATGCGCCGCTTGTGTTGACTTCGCGCATCGACCCGAATGAGGTGGATAAGGAGGCGCATAATGTGGATTTGCTTTTCCAGTATCCACTTCAGTTCTATGAGGCGACGCTGCAATACAAGAACCCCAAGGATATCGTGAAACTCATGGATATGGTGAGCGGGAGGCTCGGGACGCCGGCGCAGTACGAGGGTTTCGGCTTCACCCATGATACCGCCGATATTGCTGCAGGACCGAGGAACAGTGCATACAAGACTCTCGGGACAATGATTGAGAAGATGGATGCGCAGCTTGCCCTGGCGCGGCGGATTAAAGCTGTTGACCCGCAGGATGTTGCGGAGCGCGTAATCGAATCGCATTTCCTTCCCGACCTTATCGGAAATTTGCGCTCGTTCTCAAAGCAGAAGGTGAGATGCACGAAATGCAACGCGAAATACAGGCGCCCGCCGCTTCGTGGTACTTGCCCGAAGTGCGGAGGGAATATTGTGCTTACGGTGCATGAGGGTTCGGTGAGGAAGTATCTTGAGACGAGTCTGCGGATTGCGGATGAGTATAATGTGAGGCATTATACGAAGCAGAGGCTTGAATTGCTGGAGCTTGAGATGAGGTCGCTGTTTGAGAGCGATAAAGTGAAGCAGAAAGGGCTTGCGGATTTTATGTGAGGATGCCAGCCAGTTAAAAATTTTGGGTAATTTTATATTCTCTTCCAATGATGAGTGACGTATGGATACCACTATAAAAAAGAAGAAAAGCTTCATCGAAATCAAACCCGAGCATTTTGGCTACCAGTACCGAAATCTCAGCGAAGATATCGATGAATTAATATATAAATAGAGCTCACACAGCTGATAAAAAATCCGTGCGTATCCGTCCAATCCGTGTCATCCGTGTTCCGTCACCCGACTGCTGACTGTTACGCATGCAACCAGAGGGCGCAGATATACTAGCGCCCGCCTGCGGCAAGCTTCCAGAGCAATCCATCGCTCTGTGAACCTGCCGGCGCCGGAATTTTTATAATTTTATCCTAATACAACCGTCTGCGCCTGTTACGCTGCTGCCCTTTTTTAACAACAGGCTTATTCATCATAGGCCTATTCATCCTTCGTTCAGGCTGTCTGATAGCGACCTTCTCAAAAGCAGGAATTATCTCTTCCTGAATCTTCACACCAGTTTCTTTCAATACGGCTGAAAAATTATCATAGTCCTTATTTGAAAGGATATTAATCGCCTTTCCTTCCGCTCCCGCTCTTGCAGTCCTCCCGATCCTGTGGATATACTGCTTGCTCTCACGGGGAATATCGTAATTATAAACATGAGAAACACCCGGGATGTCAAGACCCCTTGCAGCCACATCTGTGCATACAAGGACGCAGGCTTTCCCGGAATGGAACAGCCTCATTACGTCACTCCGTTTGCCCTGCGTCAATCCACCATGAATAGCCACTGCATCCACACCTGAAAATCTCAGGTTTTTTGCAACCTTATCCGTATTTCGTTTAGTATTGCAGAAAACCATTACAAGGTTTGAGTTTTCATTCTTCAACAGATGCACCAGTAAAGATAATTTCATCTCATCTGCAATATCATAATAAGTCTGGACAAGTTTTTTCGGGTCAACATAAGAATCCACCGAAACCTGAAGCGGTTTTTTCATGTGCTTCTGGGAAAGCCTGACAACATCTTTTGTTATCGTTGCAGAGAACAAAAGAGTCTGCCTTTCCTGGGGGCATTTCATGATTATTCTCTCCACATCGTCTTTAAATCCCATATCAAACATCCGGTCTGCTTCATCAAGCACAAGGGTTTTTACCCTGCCTAATTTGATGGTACTCCTTCCGATATGGTCAAGGAGCCTGCCGGGAGTTCCCACCACAACATCTGCAGTCTGCAATCCCTTGATTTGCGGAGTGATTCCTACACCCCCGTAGACGGCAATGATGCCTAATGGCCTGTATTTTGAGAATTTCGCTAATGCCTGTGCGACCTGTTCAGCCAGTTCTCGTGTCGGAGTCAGGACTAAAGCCTGGATACCTTTTCCTTTTTCCGCACTTTTTAAGATACCGGATGCAAATGCAAGTGTTTTTCCGGAGCCTGTTGCAGACCCGGCTATAACGTCTTTCCCTGCAAGTATCAAAGGGATTGATTTTTCCTGAATTTCGCTGGGACTTTCAAACTTTGAGTCGTTTATTGATTTCAAAACAAACTCACTTATGCCCAGATTTTTAAAACTTTCCATAATTTTATTTGAAAAAGCGTAATTGCTCTTTCTTTCTAACCTCGTTAATTTATATTTTAGAACAATTAAGAGCTATAAGCACAACTTTAAAAAAAAAGTCTAGATTAATTTCTGCTTAAGAGTTATTAATCGCTGATAATGATGGACTCCCTTTTATAGTTTTGCTAGTTTTGATTGGAAATTCGGAATAGAGTGTAGAGTCCGGATATTTTTTCGCTGAATTTTTTCAGCAATATTCTTTCTTTCGTTCATCTTTTATCTCACCATCCAAAAACCTTAAAAAAGCGTCCTAAGATTGATTCAGGCTGCATT
>JAHFDG010000069.1 GCA_023249105.1 Candidatus Methanoperedens sp.
GGAGATAATTTTTCATACCTTTTTGCTATAGCTTCCATACTTTCCATAGTATATATTATAGATATTATGGTATAAATATTATTTGATGAATAGTCAAGTTATTTAATTACAAACCCTAAGGACTTTTTATTCTGCTTAAATCTTTATTTGTTACTTACATATGTATAAGGGTTCCTCAGGATAGTGAACGTAAGCCTTAATCGTTTTTGGGCTAATTTTTTCTTGATGAACGCCTATTTTAGCACTAGAAAAAGGTATACGAGCATGAGAACGCCCAGCGCCTTCTGTCCCACCCCCCGCATTTAATGATACGAAGCCTGCATATACCGTTTTTTCTGGCGCTTCCTTAACAGACATCTATATCCAACCGTTGTCAGCGATGAGATATCAAGCTTCTGAAAATGCCGCATTCCAGCAGCAACTATTATATAACTCAAAAATAATATTACTCTATACCGAGGAACTATCATGGGGATAAAGGAAATCGAAAGATATGTGGTGCAGGAGCCTCATGCATACATCTCCATCACTTACGATGACGGGCAGGGGTCTTACTCCTATAACGTTGTGGAAGAAGCCCTGACCGAATTCGAAAAAGCGCTGCTTGAGCAGGTCTATGAAGATATGACGCACCTGCTCTCGCTCTACGATGTACCTGAGGACAAAGACAAGTCCGACTTTTTGAGCGGGAAGATCGCCGAACTCATCAAAAGCTGCAAAGTGCATGTTGAAGATAGCTCCATTTCGAAAATCACCTACTACATCCAGAGGAACATAGTGGGGTACGGGAAAGTAAACCCCATCATGAGAGACCCAAACGTGGAGGACATTTCCTGCAACGGCTACGGCATACCCATATACGTGTACCACAGGAAATACCAGCAGAACATTAAGAGCAGCGTGTCCCTGAATGAAGGGGAGCTTGACACCCTTGTTCTTGTGCTCGCAGAGAGGAGCGGGAAGACATTATCAAGAGCATCCCCCCTCATCAACTCGAGGCTACCCGACGGCTCAAGGCTTCAGGCTTCGTACATGAGCGATATCTCAACGAAAGGCAGCTCCTTCACCATCCGGAAATTCAGGGAGACGCCGTTCACGCCCGTTGATCTGATAGAGACAAACACCTTCTCCAGGGAGATGCTTGCATACCTCTGGCTGTGCATGGAGAACCGCAAGAACCTGATATTCGCAGGCGGCACTGCGTCAGGAAAAACCGCCGCTCTCAACGCTGTCTCGCTGTTCATCCCTCCCTCAGCAAAGATAGTGAGCATCGAAGACACCCGCGAGCTTCGCCTCCCGCATGAGAACTGGCTCCCCAACCTCACAAGGATACCCGAACTGAGCAGGGAGGGCGAAATCGATATGTACAGGCTCCTCAGGCAGGCGATGCGCCAGAGACCCGAGTACATACTCGTAGGCGAGATACGCGGCAAAGAGGCTCAGACGCTGTTCCAGGCGATGTCAACAGGTCATACCACCTATGCAACGATGCACGCTACGGATGTTGAGGAGGTGGTGAGCAGGCTCCAGAACGAGCCGATGAACATACCCCTGATGATGTTCCAGGCACTCGACATCGTGTGCATTATGGTACTTACGTACACCGGCGAGGGCAAGCGCGTGCGCCGGAACAAGGTAATATCAGAGGTGCAGGAAATCGACCCGAAAACGAAAACTTTGAAAGTAGTAGACGTTTTCAGATGGGACCCTGTTAAGGACAGGTTCGATAAAACGAGCGAGTCGGTAATCCTGAAAAGGATTAGGGAGCAAAGGGGGTGGAGCGAAGAGAAGCTGCGCGAGGAGCTTGACAGGAGGCGCATGATTCTCGCATACATGGCGGAGCACAACATAAAGGAATATAGCGACGTGTTCTCGCTTATACAGGGGTATTTTACAAATCCTGAGACTGTGCTCGGGAAGATTACGGGGGAAGGGCAATCAAAGAAGTAAAGGAATTTGATATTGTTCTGCAGAAAGCCGGCATACAGGCAACACCGCGAAGGTACTTTGCAAGAGCAAAATCGATATCTTTCGTCTCTGCCTTTGCGGGGCTGCTGCTTGGATTTGCCGTAATTTACCTGTTCATCGGGGGCAGAGAAATTATTGCTTACGTTTTTATCCCTCTCGTTTTTGCGGCTCTTGCCTATGTTCTTGCAAAACAGGCGCTTTTGTATTACCCCTACCTCATCGCCTCGACCAGGAAAAAACACATCGACCTCACCATCCAGCACGCAGCCACGTATCTTTATGCCATGAGCAGGGGCGGGCTTAACCTTAACGAATCGCTCACATCGCTCGGGAAGAATGCAGCCATCTACGGTGAAGCTGCTCTGGAACTTGGGCGCATAGTAAGGGATATGAAACTGTTAGGGAAAAGCAGCCTTGAGGCGATGCAGAGCCTCATCGAAACAACGCCTTCGAGCAAGATGCAGGAGTTTTTGAGAGGACTTGTTTCTGTTGTCAACAGCAAAGGCGACATCGCAGAATACTTCGGGCGGAAAGCCTTGCAGTACCATGCAGAGGCTGAGAATGAACAGAAGCTTTTTCTTGAGATGCTTGGCGTGATATCTGAGGCATATGTGGTTGCGCTTGTAGCCGGTCCCATGTTTTTGATAGTAGTGGGGATTGTTATGGGAATGGCAGGCGGCGGATTTACCAACGTGCTTTATGCAGTGGTTTACGTGGCAATACCTGTCGCTTCCTTAGCATTTCTCATATTCATAAGCACGCTCTCAAGAACAGCCTCAGGTAAAACTGAGGATTTTGTTCATAAAAAGGAACTCAGCCCGTTTGATGACATTCCTGTCATTGCAGCAGACGTTGAAAAGGCGGATAAGCTCAGGCAGGAGTTGCGAAAAAAGAAGAGGCTCATCGAGCTGAAAGCTCCTCTTAAACTTTTTTATCTACATCCTGAAAAAGCGCTTTACATCGGACTATTTATCGGTGCGCTTTATTTCTTGTACCATTTCTGGCAGGCAGGATTTGAACTTGAAGCAGTTGACCGCCATCTGCTCTTCGCGACGCTCATAGCCACGCTTCCATTTGCGGTTTTTTATGAGGCAAAGAGCTACAGAACAAATCATATCGAGAGCCAGATGCCTGTGTTTCTCAGGAAGCTTGCAAACGCAAGTGAGGCTGGTCTCACGCTCGTTAAAGCCATCGAGATGACCCTTATCTCGGAAGCAGGCGCCCTTGCAGCAGAGGTTAAAAAAGTTTTGCGGGAGGTGAAATGGGGTGTCCCCATAAGCGCCTCGCTCATACGGATGAGCAAAAAGGTTCGCACACTTGCGATGACGAGAATAGTGTCACTCATAGTGAAGGCGAGTGAAGCCACCGGGAACATAGCCGAGGTCATGAATATCGCCGCAGATGAGGCTGAAAGCGAGAGAAAACTCAAACAGGCGAGGACATCGGTAACGTCGGTCTATCTCATCATAATCTACATGGCGTTTTTCTGTTTTCTATTCATTGCAGTGATTCTCTCAAGGTCGTTCCTTCCCATGCTTTCTATGCAGGGAAGCATACCCGGCATGGGAAAAGGCTTGGGGGCAGAAGAAATAAAGCAACTGATGCTCCATGCAGCGCTGCTGAACGGCTTCTTCTCAGGTTTGATAGCAGGGGAGATTACAGGGGGAAGCATTGCTTCCGGGGTGAATCACAGCATAATAATGCTGCTCGCTGCTTACATTACGTTCAGTTTAGCCGTGGGGCTGGTATGAAAATATTATGCAGCGATGAAAAAGGGGTCTCTGAGGTAATTGGAGCAATACTCGTCTTTACTATCCTTGTGGCATTTTTGGGCATGCTACAGGTCTATGGTGTCCCGGCATGGAACAAGGAGACCGAGTTTGGACATTTTAACCGCCTCTTCGATGACTTCCTCGATATGAAGCGTATAATACAGGATACGGCGGTGTACGATTTGCCAAGAACCGGGGTGCTTCATACCTCGCTTGACTACCCGACGAGGATGTTTCTCATCAATCCTCCGAAGCCGTCGGCAATGGTTGTAACGAGTTATGATAAATACCTCGTTATAACTTACAACGGGAACATCACAGAGCAGGTGAACTCATGCACGCTGAGGGTGGAGGAGAAGTACAATTATTTCCCGGCGCCTGCGCTTGTGCTTGAGCACGGGATGATAATCGGCAGTTCTGGCGCGGTGAGCTATAAAATAGACGACCCTCCGATAACGAAAAACAACATGAATTTGCTGATATTAGGGTGCGATAATTCATCCTCCGGTACCACGGGATCGCTGAACCTTCATGTGTATCCGGTTTTATTGAACACCCTCTCGGTATCCAATGCAACCCTCTCTTTTAACACGGATTACCCATTGCTGTGGGGCAGCTATCTTGCATCCACCGGGGCAGACTACTCCGTAGCGGGCAATATAATCACGGTGAACTACAAATATCCCACAAAAATTAAGGTGATGAGCGTAAGCCTGGGAGCGCCTTCAAACCTTTCGCTGCTGCCTGTAAGCGCAACTCCAGCGCCTGCCCCTCTTGTTCTGGAGTCGTTTGAAACGGTGGGAGACGGGGCATACTCAGGTTCGGGAGCCGGTTCTTATAACCAGAACACCGACCTTTCCTATGTCTCTCATTCAAACGGCTCGCTGCAGATGAACTATGATTTCTCACTCATGCTTGCAGATAAAAACCTGACCGTAGGCATCGATTATCAAAAGTATGCTCCTGCACGGAGCTTTGACACAACAGGCTACCCGCTCCTGAGAATAGACGTGTATGGCGATTCATCAGGCTACGACACGTCTCTTTCAATAAGCAATGGCGCAAATAATTACGAATGGTCACCCGTGCTGATTGACTGGTCAGGCTGGAGAACTCTGTCCTTTGCATTATCGGAAGCCTCTGCGGCAGGGGTGAATCTGGGTGCAGTGGATGCCGTGCGGATTAAGATCCAGGAACCTGCAATGGTCGGGAATATGTCGATTAACAAAACAGGAATTATATATTATGATTACCTGCGCGCGAGCGATTGAGTTAAAGACGGTAATTTTATTAGAAACCGGCGGGACGTGGGAACAATGGGGTGTTTTCGTAATCATGGCAGCCTTTGTAACTTTGATATGCGTGGTTGCTATCGTGATGCTGGGAAGGTGGGGAAGCAGGCACAGACTCCGTAATGAAATCTGTGGGGGCATCGGCTTGGTGCATGAGGGCAGCTAAAGCTCGTTCGTTGTTCTGGCAAGCAATGGAATAAATAAGGGGCGCTGGAGGTTGGGAATAGTTAAATATATGTTTAAACATACGTTTAACCATGGTTACCAAGACAATAACTATTCGCGAAGATATCTACAAGATGTTGCTCTCTATAAAAGGAGCAAATGAGAGTTTCAGTAATTTTTTCGAGCGCCTTGTGAAATCCCGGAGCAACATCGACAAACTCAAGGAATTAAGAGGTACGGTTAAATTCAGGAATAAAGAGGATTTCCTTAAGGAACTACTGGAGAAAAGAAGGGAGAGAAGATATTGATTCTTATTGATACGGACGTTCTAATCGAAATCCTTGATGAGAATTCAAAAAAAGGGGACGCTGCCCTAAAGAAAATAGAGGATGCCGGGGAAGATATTGCTCTTACCTCATTAAACTTGCATGAGATTCTTTTCGGTCTTTATAAGTATGCCAGCAATTCAAAAATCGAGAAAATATTGATGTTTGATGTTACTGATTTTACCAGGAGTGATGCGGTTCTCTCAGCAAAGCTTGAGGTAAAAGCAGAGAAAAAAGGGGATAAAGTTCCGCGATTTGATGCAATGATCGCTGCAATTGCAATAAATAGAGGTCTTAAAGTATTTACTTTTAATAGAAAACATTTCGAGGTCTTTGAAGATATTGTGCTGTTTTAGCATGTTCTGGAATAACTCGGTTTTCGGGAGCATGAGAACGCCCATCGCCAGCAAAGAAGTTCCCAAGCAAAGCTCAGGTATTCCGACAAAATAACCCCCGACCACCTCCCAACACACCACCCAACCTTTGAAGGAAAAATTAATATCACACGGCATCCAATATAAATCTGTGAGCTTTTCAAGGTGGGTAGTCGGTGGATTCTTTATCCTGCTGGCAGGTTCCATAGCCTATTTCAATTTCTTCATCACATACAGCCCGACGCTTGTCCATGTGCTGTATTCCCTCGTAATACTGCTGGCGGCATATATCGTGAATATCATTTCAGATAATTTCATAAAAAAACAGGTATCCGATGCGAAGGAAAGTTACACATTAAAAAAACTCATCTCCATCCTGATATCTTTCATATCGCTTGGCGCCCTGCTTGCGGTCTGGATCGAGCAAACGACAACGCTGGTCATGGCGTATGGTATTCTCAGCGCAGGCGTTGCTATTGCGCTTCAGGATGTGTTGAAGAACATAGCAGGAGCGATCATAATAGCCTTCACGGGCGAATTCAAACCCGGCGACAGGATACAGGTGGAAAAGGAAGCAGGGGACGTCCTAGACATAAACATCTTTTACACGACATTGATGGAGATACAGGAATGGGTTGACGGTGACCAGTATACCGGAAGATTTATCCAGATCCCCAACGGCTTCATATTAAACAAAACAGTGAAAAATTATACAAAGGACTTCTCCTTCATCTGGGATGAGATATATCTCATGCTCACCTACGACAGCAACTGGAAAAAAGCCATGGAGATTGCAACTAAAATTGTCCACGAAACAGCAAATCCTTTTGAGGCGTCTGCAAAGGATGAGCTTGTTAAATTGGGTGGGAAATATTTCATAGAAGCAAGCGATGTGGAAGAGAAGGCTTACTTGAGAATGACGGACAACTGGATAGACCTGCGCTTCCGCTACGTGGTTGACCCGCGCAAGAGACGTTTTATAAAGAATATGCTGCACCAGAGGATACTTGAAGCATTTGATCAGGAAGAGGATATTAAGATCGCTTCCGCAACTTTTGAGATAGTCGGGTTTCCGAAGGTAAGGATTGAGAAATGAGTTGCTATATTCTTCCTCTGCATTTATTTGTCATCAAATTCAAAAATCAACCGCAAATCTTATGTTGATGTAGATGATATCATACATGCAGGTGTTGATGATGACAGGATATGTTAGAACTACAATAAAATTAAGAGAAGATGTTTATCAAACGCTGAAAGAGACTGGCGCCAAAAATATATCAGAAAAAATAAATGAAATTTTAATTAAAATGCTTTTCAAAGAGAAAAAAAGCCTTTTCGGAACAATGCAAAAAACTGATTTATCAGACCTCAGGGACCATGAGGATAGATTATGATGATGCTGGATTCTTTTGCATGGATGGAATATTTCATGGGGACTCCGACAGGTGAAAAAGTAAGAAAATTAGTAGATGATGACTCGCAATTATACACATCTGCGATAGTAATAGCAGAAATATACTCCAAATCTCTCAGAACAGATAGAAAAGCCGAAGAGAGAAAGGATTTCATAATGAAAAGATGCGCTGTAGTAGCGCTGGATGTGAACATCGCAGTTGAAGCTGCAAAAATACATGCCGAGAATAAAGTCAAAACCCACGATTTCGGTCTTGCTGATGCAATAATCCTCGCGTCAGCCCGGAGCAGAAAAATAAAGGTATTGACCGGAGATCCTCATTTTAAAAATTTTAAAGATGCTGTTATGTTGTGATTTTTCAATTTAGGCTTTGCTCAAGAATATTCACCTTCGGCGCCCGAATACCTTTCCTCGAAAACTCATCCCAGGCTCTTCTCGTAACATCGGACTGGAACTCGAACTCGTATCTCAGGTCATTCACATAAGCCTTGCCCCTGAGGCGCCTGTAAAAAGGATAATCCTTCAAAAGAACGGTATAAGGGCGCTTCTTGGAAACATACACATATTTCGAGGTTATCATCGCCTCTTTCAGGATTTTCATGGCTGAAGCAGCGTCAGAATCGGAATCTATATACAGGTCAATGACCGCCAGCAATTCATGCCCTCCTGCATTGGCATTTGATACCGGCTGCGTAAAGACCATAAAATTCGGCGCAAATACAAGATTATCCTCAGGCGTAACAAGTTTTGTGGCTCTTATTCCTATATCGCTGACCTCGCCATAATATTCCCCTATCTTTATTTTATCTCCAACCTGATAGGGTTTTTCAAGAGTAATCACTATGCCCCCTATCACATCAGCAAAAAGGTCTTTAAGACCAAAACCGATACCTGCGCCTATAAGACCTGAGATAGCTAAAAGCTGGTTGGGAGACAGGTTCAGAATATTTCCAGAAATATGATAAAGTGCAATTCCATAAATTGAAAATTTCAAAACCGGCAGCATCATTTTCACAGAAAACCTGTACCGGTTTACACGCTCTGAAACCTTTACGAGGATAAATGATAGTACTCGAACAAGGATATAGGCTAAAATTAGTACTATTATGGAATCCAATATAGTCGTGGCATCGAATTCCAGGACTTTAAATATGTTATCATCCGCCATTTACCACACCAGCCGTGATCTTTTCAGGAATTCCACTATACTTCCCAGAGCTTCAGGATTGATCCTGCAATTATTATCTTCCATTACTATCAATCCCTGTTTTAATAACCTGAAAATTATCTCATCTATCTGATACTCGAAACCTTCAATTTCCGCCAGTTCTCTTTTCCCAATAGAGTCCATTGAAAGGATAATGCCCAGAATAAAAGATTCATCATAATCAAGGTCAATATTAAAAGACAATTCCTTTACATTACCGGGTTTGATAACCGGGTACTCAAGACTTTTCTGCCATATGACTCCTGCAACTCCGGGATTTCCATTTGAAATATGTTTGATCTTTTCAAAGATAAGGTCTTCAATTGCAACTACTTTTTTCTTCCTGGAGAGCCTGACTTTAAGACGGTCATAACTTATTTTTAGGTAAGGAATATTGATAGTCTTATTCAAAGGTTTGATCATAACCTGATATTTCGCGAAATCGATTATTTTTTCGTTCTCAAATCCCACATCCTGAAGAAATTTTATCTCATTTTTGTCGTACCCCGATAAGATGGATTCTTTTATCTGATCCGCAGTTAATTTCGGGAGGTTTATCTGCACGGGGAAAAATTTTCCGATTTTTATAACCTCATCAAGATACTTCCATGAGTAGAGGTTCCATGTAGTAATGAACATGGTATCGGGATTTTCAATTAATTTTAATAGCTCCTCTATGATTTCAAATCCACCGACCTTGCGCATGTAAAGAAAATGACAATTATCGATTATTACGATTCTTTTTGATTGCCCTTGTAACGCTATCTCCTCTCTGTTTTTAACCGGGCACAAAAGGTTAAGCCTCGTTACCTTCTGCGCGTTGATTTTTTCTATTTCGTTTGCTATTGCGGTTCTTCCTGCAAAAGGTTCAGCTATGATTGCGATGTTTAATTTTATACCGGATTCAAAATCAGCTATAGCAGCCTGGACATTTTTAATTTCCTCATGGAATCCTGTCAATTCGATTTTTTCATCACTCATAAACTATTATTTATATTATACATCTAACCTTCTTATTTGCCCCCTCAAAAAGATTAATCTCAACATTTAAATTTATATCTTTATTGTGTATAAATGTTGTGGTAGCAAATTACCCAATCATCAATATTACAATCCGCACAATTATCAGCACCCAGCCCACTGCCACAACGATCCATATCGCCTTTTTTGCTACCTCTGCTATTGCCAGGAATATCGTAAGTATTACAAGCATTCCGATGGCATCGACTATCGACTGGGGGATGATAATCCCTGCAACGGATTGGATCAATCCAACTATTTTTTCGCCTATCCAGTGCCCTATGGTGTAAATGAACGCCAGAACGCTTGTTAGTATATCTTCTGCCATAATTCACCCTTCAATTTTGTTATGTATTCAATTGTTCCCGGTCATTATATATACTTCGCTAAGAAATCAATAAAATATAAAAAAGTGCCCGGGAGTATTTAACATTCTCTCCCGGAGCTTGCGTTTACTGGTATATGAAGTTCTCAGATATCTTCGTATATTTCTCCAATTCTTTCTTTGAGTGCGGCTTCACTTTCGTCATTGCGTCCCTGAAATTATGATAGCCCACTTTCAGTTCCCTGGCTGATTCATCTCCAATGGGTTTACCTGAATTCACGTATTCCCTGATGGCTAGTATTGTAGCTTCATTGCACACAGATGCAATGTCAGCCCCTGTGAAACCATCAGTGTCGTCTGCAAGCGTATCAAGGTCAACATCGCTGTCAAGCGGCGTCTTCACGGTGTGGACTTTGAAAATCTCCAACCTTCCGTCCCTGTCCGGAGGCGTGACATAGATAAGACGGTCAATCCTTCCCGGTCTTAGAAGCGCAGGGTCTATGATATCAGGCCTGTTCGTCGCGGCAATCACCGTAATGTTGTGCAGCTCTTCAAGCCCGTCGATTTCTGAAAGCAACTGGCTGACAACCCTCTCGGTAACATGGGAATCAGAACCTGTTCCGCGTACCGGTGTTATTGAATCAATCTCATCAAAGAAGATGACGCACGGGGCTGCCTGTTTTGCTTTCCTGAATGTTTCACGGACCGCCTTTTCGCTCTCTCCTACCCATTTGCTCAGGAATTCAGGGCCTTTTACGCTTATGAAATTCGCCTCGCTTTCGGCAGCGACTGCTTTTGCAAGCATGGTCTTACCTGTTCCTGGAGGGCCGTAAAGCAGGATTCCCTTCGGCGGTTTTGCGTTTGCCTGTTTGAACAAAATGGGATATTTCATAGGCCATTCAACCGCTTCTTTTAATTCCTGTTTTGCATCAAGAAGCCCACCGATATCGCCCCAGTGGACATTTGGTTTTTCAATGAACACCTCGCGAAGCGCCGATGGGGTAATTTCACGCAGGGCATTGTTAAAGTCCTCAGCAGTGACTATCAGCTTGTTCAGTATATCTACCGGGATGCTCTGCATATCAAGGTCAAGCTCAGGCAGCACGCGCCTTATGGAATTCATGGCCGCTTCCCTGGCCAGGGCTGCAATGTCTGCTCCCACGAACCCGTGAGTAATGTCGGCAAATTTTTCAAGTTTCACATCATCAGCCAGAGGCATTCCCCTGGTGTGGATTTGCAGAATCTCAAAACGTGCTTTCCTGTCCGGGACACCGATCTCGATTTCACGGTCAAATCTTCCCGGGCGGCGAAGAGCCGGGTCAATGGCATTTGGCCTGTTCGTGGCGCCTATGACCACAACCTTGCCGCGTGCCTTAAGACCGTCCATCACAGCCAGCAATTGCGCCACAACGCGCCGCTCCACTTCGCCCGTGACTTCCTCTCTTTTCGGGGCGATGCTGTCTATCTCGTCTATCAGTATAATACTGGGCGCATTATCCTCAGCCTGCTGGAATATCTCCCTGAGTTTTTCTTCTGATTCGCCATAGAATTTACTCATTATCTCAGGCCCGCTGAGCGTGAGGAAATTCGCATTAGTTTCAGACGCTAAGGCTTTTGCAAGCATGGTCTTACCTGTGCCCGGAGGCCCGTGAAGCAGTACACCCTTCGGGGCTTCAACCCCGAGGCGTTCAAATAGCTCAGGATGCCGGAGCGGAAGTTCTATCATCTCGCGTACTTTCCTTACTTCATCTCCCAGCCCTCCAATATCCTCGTACGAGACCCTCGGAATGGAGGGCATTTCTTTTGCAGGCTTATCGCTTATCTCTATAGTCGTTCCCGAACCGATTATGACAGAGTCTGCCACGGGTTTTATGGATATGACCACAAGGTCAACGCGGCGTCCCATGATATTCAATTCCACTACATCCCCGCGGGTAATTACCCTTCCTTCAAGGTTATGGGCAAGATATGCCTCACCTCCCTGGATTTTCAGGGGCTGCGTGGGTGAAAAAAGGATTTTTTCAGCAGGCGCCGTATGTATCTTTCGCACATGCACCCTGTCATCTATACTGACGCCGGCATTTCGTCTTACAGTACCGTCAATGCGTATGAGGCCGCTGTTACTGTCCTCAGGATAACCCGGCCATATTATTGCGGCAGTCCTTTTTGTACCTTCAATGCCTATGACATCGCCGGTTTGAAGTCCAAGCTCATAGGCGGCCTCTGGGTCCAATCGCGCAATTCCGCGTCCTGCATCGTATGATTTTGCTTCAATGACCTTTAAAGTCACAGCTTTATCTTTTTTATCCATAATTCTCTTATTAAACTCCTGTTATAATTACTCGATTTTGACAGTTTTTCTTTCGGGTTTACTTCCACCTTTGAGTTTGAGAGTAACTTCAAGGACACCGTTATTATATTTTGCCCTTGCACTGTCGGGATCGACAGGTGCTGGAGTTGTTATGGCCTTAAAGTATTTCCTGTCCGAGCTCTCCGCTTTTATGACCAGCTGGTTCTCTGTTGCATTGAGTTCGATGTCTTCTTTTCGAATTCCAGGCATTTCTGCGGTTATGCACAGTTCTTTATTTTTTTCATCAATTATGGAACTGGTAAATGGTTCTCTCACATCGTGTTCTCTCAGGGAAGGCTTCCCGGTCATTTGCTCCAGGCTTTCCTGCCTCACGTTCCCGAACTGTTCCACATGTGGAATTCCGTCCGGCCCGATATGCATACTGAATCCGTAAACCATTGGTTCTTTTCCAGTTTCGCTCATGATTTTCTCCACGAGCTGGTTCATTTCTTCGATTTGTTTCTCGAATTCTTCAAAAATTCCCTTATCAGTTCTTCTCCATCCTTTGAACATTTTTGTACCTCTATTTTTTATTTCTTTTTTGTTTTTATATACTTTAGCCTATAATATAATTATTTCCATCTTTTTTTACAATATCTTTTTTTTCCATTCTATCCAGGTATTCTTCAAGCACATATTCGGGTATGCCAAGCTGCATAGATAACACACGCTGGGTCATAGCACCTTTCAGGAGCGCATAGAGTATTTCAGCCTCAATGTGGTCTTCTGCGACATCCTCGATGGCGTTCATGCAGCGTCCCATCGCCTCGGTGATGCTCGATTGGACTTCCTGGTATTCCTGCATCAGGGAGCGGCGGTGTTCAAGAAACACCTCCACCTCGTTATAAACGGATTTTAACCCTGAGATGGTTTCCCGGGATTTCACATGGAGCATGGGCGCATCAGTGATGGCAATTGTCGTTGTCTCCACTTCAAAGGAGTAGGGCGACACAAATACTTCAAGACGGAGGTTGTCTGTTATATGGAAATATTTGCGCCGCTGGTCGTCCACGTTGCCTTCAATCAGACCCGCTTTCTCAAGAAGCAGAAGATGCCCGAGGACAGCTTTGGCGCCTACGTCGAGCCGTTCTGCTATTTCGCTCATATAGCAGGGGCGGCTTGCCAGAAGCTGCAATATTTTCCTTCGGTTTTCGTTCCCGAGTATGTCCAACAGTTGTGCCGATTCCATATTTATGCTTCACCCCGAGTTAGTGACTTGAGGTTACTAACCTTAAGTTAGTGATGATAGTATATATAGATTACGCTGAGTTTTGGATAGTATTATTTATATACTTTCACAACCAAAAATATAGGCTATGGCAATGTCTAAAAAAATGATGGAAAAGAGAGAGCGTGAACGCAAGGAAAAGATAGCAGGACTTGAAAAACTGGCTACAGCCGGCAGCGGTGATGCCAAAAAGAAACTTGCTAAAGAAAAAAGAAAATTGAAATGATATAAATTTTCTTTTCTTTATCCAAACCCTTATTTTATTATTTCCTGAGGCGCTCCGCAAAATTTGACCAGGGCTTCGGCTTCAATGAAGTGCAGGCTTGCAGGTATTATCAAAATATGCAGCGGCGCCCCAAAATCAAAATCTTTTATTTTCTCAAGATAATCAGCATGAACGGTCGGCGAGTCTGACCCTGCCCTTGAAACACCAACCGCAAGAGTATTTACCAGCACGCCTTCACCCCGCTTTCCCTCCATTTCCAAAAGGAGCGATGCAGCTTTTCTTATATCCATAAACCCCTTCTCCATATTAATATCGAGAAAAACAAGCGAATGCAGGTCATTTTTCCTGTTCATCTTAATTGTATCATACGGAGCCTCGGAAATAATGGTTTTTTCACCGCGCGAATAAGGGAATGGGATTGTTGTAGATTTGCCGAACCTGTAATTCTGCAACCCGGTCAATCCACATACAGAGGATGATATCGACGGGGCATGGATAATCGATGTAGCTATGCCCAAATCCTTTGCCCGCAGGCGAAGGTCAATATGTGTGGTTGCGACCATGGCATCCCCGCCGGTTAAGAATACAACATTTTTTCCTATTGCCTCTGTAAGCCAGGATGGATTATGCTCAACATCTTCTCTAGTTAATACGTTCACTTTCCTGCCGTAAAATTTTTCAATTTTTTCAAGATTAGTACCCATGAGGTTTGAGGTATAGAATTCAGCATAAATGATATCGGCTTTCTTTACAGCCTCCAGTCCTTTTACTGTAATATCTTTTTCATCGTATAATCCAAGTCCGATAAAGGTAAGCATAATCCATTATATGATAGCAATACTTGTAAGTCTTGCCATAGAAACCTATAAACTTCATGTAATCTTAAATTGAGTGATGAACGTTAGCCAGAAAAAATTAAGAGACATTGGTATCGCAATAAGCAGCATAATAGGATATATTTCAATACTGGCAGGAGTAATAATGACTATTTTATTGCTTCAAACGATTTTTTCAGGTGAATAAATTTAATTTCATAATGGAAAGACATGGAATCCCTGTGCATCAGAGTCCCCAGGAAATCCGGGGAAATTACAAGGCAAAAACTTATCGGGCTCGGAGCAATCGATAAGAACCTTAAAATAAAACAGGATGGTGAAGACCTTCTCATTCCTATCCTCATGCCAGTTGAAGGGTTTGGGGAACTTTCAAAAGATGATTTTGAAATATTACAGAAAGAAGATTCTTTAGCCGGGATAGTTGGAGCTTATGAGATACTTGGAGACATTGCCATTATTGACCAGCACGAAAGCGATGCGCAGGAAATGGCGGATGCCCTTATAAAATCCAGGAAAATAAGAACTGTTCTCCAGGCTGAGAGCCCCATTGAGGGTGAATACAGGACGCGAAAGTTTTTATTCCTGGCAGGTGAAAAAAGAACTGAAACCCTGTACAGGGAAAACGGGTGCAGATACCTTCTCGATATTGCCATGGTATATTTCACGCCGCGGCTTTCGACTGAAAGGATGAGGATAGCGGACGAGGTTAAAGAAGGAGATAAAGTCGTGGATATGTTTGCAGGTGTGGGGCCTTTTTCTATCCTGATTGCAAAAAAATTCCCTTCATCAAAGGTGATTGCCATAGATAAGAATCCGGTCGCAATTAAATACCTCAGGGAAAACGTGCGTCTTAATAAGGTAAAGAATGTTGAGCTAAGAGAGGGTGACGCAAGGGAGGAAGTTAGAGGGATACTGGATGCAGACCGCATTATTATGAACCTGCCGCATAATAGTATAGAGTTTCTTGATACGGCATTAAGGATAATTAAAAAGGGCGGAATTATCCATTTATATGCAATCACTCATGAGGATGATTTATTTGAGGGGACATTGAAACAAATTGAGAATATCGCACAACAGTTTAATTTCCGGGTAGTACCTCTTGACCGGAGGATTGTAAGGCCTTATGCCCCTTACCAGTATAATATCTGTATTGATTTTAAAGTGATATGAAGGATTGTCTGCGATTTTTATTCGGAAGTCTTTGAATCTTCACGTAAAACAGATAATCTAAGGCGGAAGCTGATTAAAAAAGGGTTTCTTGAGCCTATAACCGATGATCTAGGCAGGTCTAAAAGGACATCACATCGGATTGAAAAACGAGGAAGTCTATTCACATGAATACGATTTTATCGGTCGTGAGGAACTTTATCCATACTAATCACCTTATTCTTGTAATATACATCTTTATGTAATTTTATGATCGCTTCTATTTCTTTCTCTGCATTATCATTAATGTTTCGTTCAGTACGACTCTTTAAAACCTCAAACTTATACCATGTTCTGTATTCTTCAGTTACTCCTTTTGTAATAGAATTACAGAGTGCATCGCTGTAATTATAAAGCTTTCCTCTTATTTCTCCATTTCTGCAGATAGATTCAAATGTGGTATATTCAGGAAAGGTCTCAATTTTTTCCATAAAGGGAAGAATATCTGGATTTTTGTTATAATAGTTGGTGACACTCGCAGACGCTTTTTTATTATCATTAAAAATCAATAAATTAATAGCTGCATTAAATGTATCAAAACATTTAGTAACCTTACACTCATGAGTATATTTAGGAAAAGAAAAACCCACCCCTTCATTTAAAAAGCGTTCACGAAAACTCAGATATTTGGCTAATTTAAAGAACAACATTTCAGTTCTTACTGTAGTATAGCGAGGATCGGTTTCAGCTTCAATTCCCGCAACCAAATGTGCTAAGGGTAAATAATATTTTTTCGAATACTCAATAAATTCATCGCTTCGCTTTTGTAGCGTAACAATTTTTGAGCTATGCCAAGTCAAGAGTTGTTCTATAACAAACGTGATTATTGCTGTAGATAGCGTACCATAAATGAATATTTCAAGAGTGCTTAGTTCAAATGTTACTTTAGGTAATGATGCTGTTGTATTTGTGGCATTTATTATTTCAAGAGTGATTAGTTCAAATGTTACCATGAAAGCAAGCCTAGGAACGTACTTTAACCTTAAAACCTTTTTCTCCGTATGTTTTTAGTACGCCCTCCTATAATGTTGATCACATTCTCTATTTATCACGTTTCTTCTAATCTCATTGCCTATTTAATATTAAATTACTCCAACCTTCTAAGCTGCGATCACTCGTTCTATAATTTTTGAGTGATTGAATTTTGGTTATTATCTGATCATTTGGCAGTTTAATCAATGAACTAATAAGTGGGCTAATAGCTTTTTGCCTCGATTTGGCATGAACTTCTGGAAGCCCATTGTCTGTTGCAAATTCTTTAATATCTCTCAGGGATGGTAAAACTGTCTTTGAAAGTAGGTTATTATGAAAGTATGATATAATTTGATACTTTTCTGGATCCACACCTTTAAGAGACATTAATGCTTTCGGGATTGAATGGTCTTGTTTTGATTTCGTATCTCCTTTTATTTTTGGAATTTTTCTGGAGGTTGTTGAAACTTGCATTAGAATGTGGGATAAACGTTGTGTAGTTTCTGGGGATGAGATGGATTTCTCAAGTGCCTCAAAAGTTTCCACTCCATATTTTTTTACCAATTTTGCTAAATCGATTAGTAGATTTAATTCTTGCTCTGTTATCATAGACTTATCCTTGGTGCAAATTCCTCGGCAAACGCCTGAAACCTAGCAGCTTGCGCACCCCTTGAATATGTAGTTCGGAAAATTGGCTGGCCTTCTCTTGCACCTTTGGGGTACGAACGTGAATAAGTGACTTCGTGTTCAAAAACATACCATTTATATTTTGCGGCTATACTTCTTACTTCACTTTTAGATTTCATTTCTTCAGGGGCGTACCCTGAAGTGTGATTGAAAACTACTCCTGCAAGTTCTATCTTATGACCTCCATAGGGTCCGTCCTCGAATTCTTCCATAGAACGTTTCAAAAGCGGAAGACCTATTGTAGATAAATATTCTGGCTTGACAGGGACAAGTATGTAATCGCTTGCTTGATAGGCTGCCATAGTGAGAACAGATTCGGTTGGTGCACAATCAAATAGAATTAAATCATAATTATCTTCAATCTTCGAGATAAGCTTTGCGAGTAGAGTTTCCTTTAGTCCAGGATTTCGTAATGAATAGGCTAGTGTCTAGTCAAATCTCTATAGTCGGATACAGTTTAGATAATTTTATCCGTGCATCTTTGGATGTAAATTGCCAATTGACTTTTGCATTTTTGTTATTTCTGCAATTCCCCCATGCC
>JAHFDG010000004.1 GCA_023249105.1 Candidatus Methanoperedens sp.
TATATTCAAGAACTAACTGACCATTTCAACGAGTTATTAAGATCATAGGGTCAGAAAGTATTGTTGGATAAGCAGGACTTATTGAATTATTTTACTATTGGGGGTTTTGGGACAGCCTGATACATTAGTTTTAAATAATTTCGTGCCTTATATATTACAAGGACGGACGAAAGGAATGATTGGGAAGTAAGCATATGATTATAATTGTGAAATTGAAACAAGAACAATGGAAAAAAATAAATGAGTTAAAAATGATATCGAGTTATGGGAGAGATTTTGAGTTTTTTAATTCCTTTGAGGAGACATTTGGTGAAAAAGTAGTGACATTAAACGCTAGACCTATGTGGAAAAAAGAAAGTGCAAAAAATCCTCCTGAAAAAAGGATAGAATTATATCATATAGTGTTTGAATTGCCTGATGGTAAATTTACTGTATCGTCACAAACATTTAATCAACGTATAAATATTTGGAGAAATAATGAATTAAATATTGATAGGGATCAAATAAAATATTATGATCTTCAAACGCATCAAATTTATGAAAATAAAACCTTGAAGTACCCTATGCCGGAGACAATGAGAGGCGTATTATGGAATAATCGTTTCAATTCGTTGTTCTAATATACAACATATCAGTTAAGTACGGGGTTATGGGAAATTGTAGTTACCTATAACAAGTTACCTATTCACTACTCAGAAAGTATAGAAAGCCGAATATATAATATACTATAGATGACATAATGAATTCAAATGAAATTTTTAGCTCAGGTTATTGAACAGATTGAAGAAGCAGCAGTTCAAATAGATAAGCAAACAATCACAGGCTCAAGACTTGCTCTAATTCTAATGGATAATGTTATTGAAATATTAATGTATAATCTAACGAAAGCAGAATTGTCATTTGAAGATTTTGAAGCGATAATTAAAGATACATTTGAAGAGAAATATCCAGATTTCAATAATAAAACACAACTTGCATTATCGGATGAAAAAATATCACAGGATCAAAAAGATATTTTAGATATTTGTCATAGCTATCGAAACGAAGCTTATCATCTAAATAAATTGCACGATGGAATTATTTGCCAAATTGTGAAATTACATTTTCAAATTTGTTGTGAAATTATTCCTAATTTACTTGAGAGAGGTGGATCATTTAACAATGAGAAAGATCCTATCCTTTCTAAATATGGAATCTCAAGTTATGATATATTATTTTCACATGGAAAATTGGGAGAATTAATGAAAAAAATTAGTGCAGGCAGGGAATACAATCAAAAAGATTTTTCAAAATCACTAACGTTGGATATTGAACTCAGAGTTAAAAAAGCTTGTAAGGATTTGAAGGAAATTCAAAATGATCAAAATTATTACAAAGATTTTGAATCATGCTTAAAATCATTTTCAAGCCGTGCAAAAAAATTAAAAACAAAAAATAAAGAATCAAATGCTCTGAAAAGTTATTTTAAACTTGATCAAGATTTATTAAAAATTGAATTAAACATAGATTTGATTAGCTCATATATTGATTATGAGACTGATTTAGCAATTGATAGATATAGAGAAGGAATTTGAAAGAGATATTCAATTGATCATAATCCAATCTGGCAGCTTCTTTATTCCTCTAATGCAATAACCATTTTTTGACTTTTAATCCTTTTTACTTATTAAAAGTTCGTATAATTTTTTGTTATATTCGTTTTTTATTATTGGTTCAATTTGCCAACATGTATTGAAGCATTCTCCATAATGCATATACACTATCAACATACCTCAGACATTAAGTTCAGGGTTTGGGGTGACGTTCATCCCAGAAGCGCCTTTATGGACAACGTGCCCGCCGCATCTGGTAGAGGAATCGAAGGCGGCGGTGGGTTTAAGATTTTGGTGCATCGCAGATTTCGCACATTCAACTGGAAAGAATTTACGGAATTCAGTACACTTCAGCCACGATCTTATCGCCTTCAAGCCAGAGGTCAACATTTTCTTTCTTGCCCAGTGCTCTATCAATCTCTTCTGGTATCCCTATGACACGCCTGCCGCCGCTTACTGTGACCTTTCGCTTGAATACGATAGCAGGTTTACGGAATTTATTTGCGATCTGCAAGGATTTTTCACTGGAATCAGCATCCAGATATTCCTCACCACACACCGGACAGCGTGAACCGGATAAACCTGTAATTACAATCTCTCTTCCGTCTATTGTTGTGGTGAGGGTGATATCCCTTGCTTCTTTTGTCTGTGTTCCGCATTCTACACATTTAATTTCTATTTCGCTCATATTTCCTCCTCTCGGATTACTGTTATAATTATCAACAGGTTTTTCACTATGAAAGCAATACGAATGTTTCTGCTTTCTTGATCCCATCCGCGCATTGTGTATCTTACATCTCCATACTTATCAGTTTCCTGTTTATACAATGAACCATAGAGCAATACAAATTTAATGTCCGAATGTGAGATGCTCCTTAGCGCCATCCTTTCATTTGCATGTTTTGAAATAGTATATTTTCGCTGTTCAAAAAATCCAAGCGCTTTTTTCCGGATCTCTTCAAATTGCTCCATGTTATCCTTATATACTCTCTTATGAATCTCTTTAGATTTAAATTTAATTGTGCGATTAGCTAACTTAAACCTTGTAGAGGAATCGAAGGCGGCGGTGGTTTTTCGAATAATTGCTTGCAACCCATTATGTGCCGCAAAAAATATGCCGCATACATCAACCTTAAATACACGGCAAAATAATTTAAATTAACAAAGGAGTCCTCATGTCTGGCGCCATCGAAGCTGCAAAAATTGTATCAAAAGACCTTGGAATAAATGAAGATGCACTCATACGGGAAGGTATTGGAGAGTATATAAAGAACAGGATAAGAGCATGTATGAGGGACAGGCTGGAAATACTTTCAAGATATAAAATTTCTTCGATAGATGAATTTGAAAAAAAGGTTCATGAAGGAACAATCCCGGAACATCCTGGCTGGGAAGATATGATCACTCTTGAAAATCTTGATAATTCGATCGCGAAACTGAAACGGGAACTCACGAATATTAGAAACATATCTCTTTCTTGAATCAATCGCGAGAGAATATTTAGAAGTCGTTCTGGAAACAAGGATCCTTCAACTGCCTTCTGGCGAACCTGCAAAATTGAGAATCGAACTGATAGACGGAAGTTTTGCAGACGTCTGGATTTCAATATCAGGGAAATATTCATTCCACTGGGACAGGCTCGAAATTGATGGAACGATTTATCGTTTTGACAATGCCCCGCACAAAGTATGGGCTGATATTGCCACATTCCCGCATCATTTTCATAATAAGAATGAAAAAACAGTAATTAAAAGTCATACGTCATCGGTTAAGAGAAAAAAAGGGGTTTAGAACACGGATTCCACGGATAACACGGATTGACACGGATTGACACGGATGATAAAATATCCGTGGGTATCCGTCAAATCTGTGTCATCCGTGTTCTATTCCAATTAAGGATCGAGAATCATAACTATCTTTTGCATTTCAAAAAACGATATGCATTAAATCAATCAAACTCCTTAACCGATGACAAATGAATTAAAAGTGATATGCCTTCAAAACCCGATGTGCAGATGAAGCACTTTATGGATTTTATACGGAAAAAGATATTGCAGCAATCGCATTAATAAGTTTTCAGGTTCATTTTTGTGATATGCCCCGACCACCCTCAGGCGCCAACCCCTGCCGGACGAAGAGAAAGTACCCGCCGCCTCAGGTAGAGGAATCGAAGGCGGCGGCGGTTTTTCGCACTCGTCTATTATAGTCAAAAACTAAACAAATAGAACTAATCTTTGCGGACTTTGCGCCCTTTGCGGTGGCAAAAATCATACACCGCAAAGCACGCGAAGAACGCAAAGCGCTCATGAGATATGTTTCAAATATTAGGTGCTTGACTATACCACAAACAATATACGGCAACGAAGCCGATAGATAGCGTGCGTCAGCCGCACAACCTCGCTGAACCCGCCAGCATGGGCGGCGCGCAAAATTCCAGACTGGAATTGACTAATAGCCCACATTTGTTCATGGGATACTTTCATATAAATAAGAGTCTCTATAAATATATAACCAAATTGTACTGGCAGGTGATAAAATTGGCAGCGGAAATTAAGAGCACAGGAATTCCAAAGGATTTAGTGAAATATGCGGTCATCAGGACGCTCAAATCCAAGATAGAGGAAATAAACCAGAAGTTAAATGATATTTACGCCAGCATGAAATATTTTGAGAAAAAATACGGCATGAAAACTGAAGAATTCTACAAAAAATTCACAAGCGGGTCGCTTGGCGATGACATGGATTTTTTTGAGTGGAAAGCATCCGCAGAGATATAT
>JAHFDG010000111.1 GCA_023249105.1 Candidatus Methanoperedens sp.
ACCATTCAGCCTCCAGCCTTGGGGAATACCTACTATTCTATCATGTTCTATCTTGCCGTTGCCTTGTTCATCGCCCGCTTCTAATTCATCGGCAATAAGCCCAATGCCGGAAGGGTCAACGCCTATCCGATCGAGCAACCCCGATGCATCTACTTTTCTTACAATATCACCAACCTCCTTGATTCCTTCCTCGGTCATATCCATTATAGATAAATCGCCGTCCTTCTCAAAGTCGCGGTATTTGGGTGCTTCGGACTTCCGGCGTTCCAATGCTATGTTATGACACCAAGCATGAACCCAGAGAAGCCAATTGCCATTGCCCGATTCCCGACCTAAGACCGCCAACCCAAGCAAATCATCCAACCCGCCGCCGTCGATTCCAATTTCAATAACCTCACAGCGTTCAAGAATAGAATCTAATGTTACATCCCCACCAGCATCTTCCCAGAAATCAGCACCTGCCCAGCGTTGAGATTTAAGGGAAAGCCCCATTTCGACATTGAGGTGCTTGGCTATAAACTTCTGTACTTCCTCTTCATTGGTATCTTGCGCTTGTTTTAATTTTGTTATTATAAACCCTTCGTCAACCGAGGCCCCCAGATTTGGATTGCTAATATAGAAATATTTCTTATCCAAATACTTCTTTTCTTTAAGCATGTCGTCGGGGAACTCGTAAAGGATGGGAAGAAATTGGTTGTTATCTATTTTCCCATCACGCACTTCTCTGGCATAGGTTAGCTTATCTTTAAACACCCCGGTAGGAGCTTCATCGGCATGGGTAGTAAGGTAGATAACAAAACCTTCCGGCCTTGCTGCAAGACCTCCTGTTGCCTCAATGAGCATATTAGCAGCTTGTGGTTTCTTACCAAAAGCCCAAAGTTCCTCGATCAATACCCCAGTTCCCTTGATTCCACTTACCGTATCGCTATCAGCAGCAACAATCTTTAGCGTAGCACCTGTAATCATGTGGGTGATTTGCCGTATATGGTCTTGTGGTTTAAGCAAATCGGCAAGTTCTGGATCAGATTTAATCATGTTGCGAGCAGGGAAGAATGAATTATTGGCCACCTCCATCGTCGGAGCTATGATAATAAATTCAGCAGCTTCCCTTACATTTTCCAATAACGCTGTCATCATAATTCCCGCTGCCATCCCACTGTTATGCGTTGGGAGCATTGTTTTACCAAAAAGAAATTGATGATCAGGAGAATCAACCACGATACACTTAACCGGAACAGTTTCTACTTTTTCGGCATCCACGATTTGAACGGATTGACTTCTCGCGTTTTTCCTCTCGGTTCTTAACCTCATCCTATCCAATTTTCTTTTCAGCCTGAACACTGGCAACTCATCACGGAATGCCATAAATTGTATAAAATATGCTACTCCAGAAGGAATGCCATTGCATTTAACCTTTCTTTTTATAACAGTATTTTTTATCCCGAATGTCGAGAGCAATTCAGAGACATCACGGACAAGCCTTTCATTTACTCCATTAAATGTTAGCACCCGACCATTTTTATTGATAGACCCATCAGTGTCCATCAATCCTTGTAAAAGACTAAGTCTTTGGCTGATACTTGCCCTTTTGTATATTTCAGGGATGTGCTTATTATTCATAAGCCCCGTTTTCCGTAATGTCTCATTAAGGGAAAATCTAATAGGAACCGATGGTTTATAACCGTTCCTCCTTGCCTTTCCAGTTTCTCGTTCGCAAGCAAGACATCTATTGTTCGCTCCTCTCTCATTCAGGGAATGCCCCCTATAGCAAATAGTCCTATCAAGAATCCCAATAGTTTGCGTCCATGCTTTATTGTCTTTTTTTATGCTCCGTTTGCCGAAACCAAAGCCATCGCTAAAGATGTTCTCCATTATTTCTTCATCAGCACAAGTTATCCTTGCATCTCGCTTACTTCCATCTCCAAGCCATGCGCCGAGAGTATAAGGAGGGATTGGGAGATGTGCTTCGGGAAGTTCAATAGGTTGCGGCATTAGTATGGAGTGGTTTCTTGCCCCATCCCCAGGACGAAATAGAGTTTCCGCTATTTCCCGTGTGGTTCTTGTTCTGATTCTTCGTGCTATATGGTTATCCCCCGGCCCCTTCCCCGGTCTATCAGCAAGAGCGGAGGTAATCCATAGGTGGCCAGCATCAGCGACAACTTCCTCCCCGTTACTGAATTCAACCCGATAGCAATCGTGATCTGTGTGAATATCACTAACCGAAAGGACACTACACGGCTTACCGTTAGTACCAAAAATTACATCTCCTGCTGATACGTTCCCCATAGTTGTCCAACCAGAAGGTGTCGGGATTGGGGTATCAAGCGCAAGAGCCTTATCATTCTTTTTGGCAACACAAAGGAAGAATTCTCTAATTAGACGACGATTTGTAATAGGATCACACGAACCAAAGATAGATGAGACAAAATCGAATTGCCATTTTCGTCCCACTTGACCATAGGTAGGGCAACCAGGCACATCCCTAAGCCGAAGTTCCTTGAAAATAGCCAAACTGTGTGCAGCTTCAGTAGGGAAAAGAGGGGGGAATGTGATTAAGGATTCACCCGCTACAATTCTACGTTCCCAATCCAAGCAAGATGTTGAATAATCCACCTACTTCACCATAGTCAATGGAGCGCGGCCAGAAGAAAACTTACCCTGCCCAGCATTTTTAGCACGATCCTCTTTAATCTCTTTCTTGCCTTTGGTATCAGTAGTGGAACGGAACACCACCTCTGCCGCTCGGATTCTCAATGAGATATCCACTGCTGGGTTATTCCACACACCTTTTAAAAACTCATCAGCACCAAGATTTTCCGGTTCAGCCTTGGCCCTATTTGCATCCAACTCTTCAACTAATGAGCTACCCAAGCCTTCCATCATCTTCTTCTCAACTATAGATAATTTATCACCCTTCTTAACCCGGTCAATAAACTCTTGGTACAAGATTGTTTTAGCTTCCATCCCCAATGCCAGCATTCGTTTAAGTGTTTCATTCTCGGATTGGATTGGAGTACCCTTCCGCGGTCTTGAATCCTTGGCACCATGAGGACGCCCAGCCCCAGGTCGAAATCCACCTTTCGCCATATCAACACCCCCTATCTTTTTGTTCTAAGTCGCTTTTAATTTTATGACAGGCATAGCATAAAAGTTGGAAATTGATATCTGCGTTAGAACCTCCGAGCGAAAGTGGTACGATATGGTCAACTGCCAACCTTCCCACCATTTTCCCGCACTTCCGACAGGCAGCACCATCACGGGCGAGTATCCTATCCCTTATCCGTGTGAGCGGTCTGCCAGTTATCCGCTTTTCAGCAACCGGCCCACCGCGTCGTAGGTCAATTGGAACAATACGTTGCATGATTGAACTTAATTTCTGCATAAATTACATCCCTATTGCGAATGACGGTTGAAAAGAGCAGTCTATCTTCGCACCTTTACTTATATTATCAAATGCCCAAAGCGGTTGTAGGTTTTTGAGTGCCCAACACTTTTTAAAATCAGGATCGTTAATGCTGGTAAAATTATGAGCAGCGATGGGAATCTTGTGGTCAATGTGGATTCCCCCGGCCATAAACTTATCCCATGTCATCCCTTCGGTAAATTGCTTTTCAAGATGGCGGCGTAAATCTTCAACGGAGTAGCCCACGATCTCTTGCCACTTCTTGCCACCCTTGTTTCTACGCAAGGAATGGTACATGAGGATACGAATACGGCGTTTTAAAGCAAATGATATATCTGTCTGCGCCTTAATCCTTTCCCGCTCGTTTGTAATTGGAGCTATCTTTTTCCGATATTGTCTTGTGGTTTCGATGTGCTTGGTTTGGTTGATGCGATTTAACTTCTTTCCACGTTCTGTTTTTTTGTATTCCGATGTCCTTTTTAGGGAGCATAGCCTACAATGACCATAAAACCCATCATCTTGTGATTTGCTGCGGTGCCAGTATTCTGGTATTAATAATTTCCACTCTTCGCACAATGGACATTGCTTTTCAATAACCCCTTCTGGGGTTAATCTTCTGCGTTTATTAATCCGACAGTAATTGGAACAAAATCGTGCATCCTTCCATCCCTTGAACGGTTCCCCGCACCTCTCGCAAAGATGGGGAAACGACACCTGTTTGTTTTGATTAGCCAATATGCAACATTCTTGAGAACAATACTTAGGCCCCTTACTGGTATTTGTTCCCCCGCAATGGATGCAAACCTTAAAGCCACTCTCCATTATTAATTTCCCTCCGATGCTTGATATTACTACTTGCTATGATTAATGTCAACATAAATTGATTATTGAGCGACAACAATCTAATCCGAAGAAAAATTCTCGGCAAGAG
>JAHFDG010000112.1 GCA_023249105.1 Candidatus Methanoperedens sp.
TCAAACATTATCACATCATCTTCTTTCAAAAAGAGCTTTGCAAATTTAATAGCTGATACATGTCCGGAATCTGAGGACGGACGGTACCCTTTTGAAAACATAAGTGCTCGCGCCGATTGCAGCATTGAATTATATGCAATAGAGAACGCCCAGTCGCAATTTTCATCCACTATATTCCTTGCTGCTTTCAAATCACGTTTTGCCAGATCAAGTGAATCATTTACCTTTTTCTCGTCAATCGGCAGCCTCTTAATAATGCCGGCTCTTTCAAGTTCATCAATATCCACTTAATTCACCTATCAGCATCAATCTTTCCTCCTTAAGTACATTCTGTATGAATGGATCTTTGTTCCTTATCCTTCCAGTAAATTCATCATGTGTAAAAAGAACGTAGTTTATCTCGCGTGAGAGTTGCGTTTCAAGTTTTTCTATGCAGCGTATAAGTTCATCTTCATGCACCTGCCCGATTATGAAGAGGTCTATATCGCTTCTGCCTCCTGCGCTTCCTCTGGCAAAAGACCCGTAGATGAATGCGGCTTTGATGTCGCCGATTTTTATCAGATTCTCGGTTAGAATCCTCCCCACAGTTTCAGTTTTCAGTATGATATTCGTCAATTCTGCATATATGGACATGTTTTTATTTACTGTGTAATATCTTAAATTACCTTTTCTTGTGCTTGAAAGCAATCCAATTTCTTCCAGGTTCTTAAGCTCTCTCCTGACAGCATTTGTATTCTCGTTCGTCCTTCGTGCAATCTCCCTGACATACATCTCAGTCCCTGGATTGAGAAGGAAGAGTGCCAGCAACTTTACTCTTGTTTTAGACGTAAATAATTTTTCAAGCATTGAGTACAAATTGTATTCAATTGTATAAAAATATTACTCAATTACATATGATAAAACAAACTACCCTACTACCAATTCTGTGCGAAGCGGCCAGCGAAACCTGCTGTCACCGCCGGAGGGCGGCGCAACCGTTGGGGTCTGGGGGCGCAACCCCAGCGCAGGTCTTATTGAAAGGATTTTTTTATCACCTGGATCAGTAGTCAAATAGTATAATGTCAAAAGCCATAGCTATAAGCGCCATTCCTCTTATCACTTACATTAGCGTATCAATTCAGAAATGGTACTATCAATCCTCATACAAATATGATAACTGCAAAGCTATCATATCCCAATCATAATCCTTCGCAACATCCTTAGCAGCCCACCTCATCCTTTCCCGAAGCGCATCATTCGCAATCAGTGTGCATACAGCATCGCCAAGTTCTCCAGCATCAAGATTCACCACCAAACCCGTTTTTTCATTAACAAGCAACGATGCAGCATTCCGCTCGCCTTTAACCGTAATAACAGGCACGCCGCATGCAAATGCCTCAATGACCACAATTCCGAACCCTTCACGGCTGGAGGGCAGCACCAGAACTTTCGAAGACTTAATCCTTGCAATTATTTCTTCATACCCCAAGAACCCAAAGAATGTGACATTACCCGTAAGTCCGGGCTCCGCCGCAAGCCCTAAAAGCCTTTCCTTCTCAGGTCCATCGCCTATAATGTGGCATTTTACACCAGGAAGCGCTTCTTTAACAATGCCCACAGCTTCAATCAGTACATCCACATTCTTCTCTTTGATAAGTCGCCCAACAAAAATTAAATCGCATTCATAAGGTGATGGCTGTATATCGGCAATCTTCTTTAGATCAATACCATTTAGCACAATCCGAATATTTTCGCTATTAACTCCGAGTGAGACGAGATTCTTTTTTGTCAGGGAAGAAACCGCAATTGATGAATTTGTTAATTTCGATACAAGATGCTCCACCTGCTTCCCGAAAAAACCACGCCATCCCATATATTCATACCAGTAGTCCCCCCACACCTCATGCCAGGTGATTATCATCGGTGTTCTCCTGAGGAGCGATATAAGTTTCACGGTAAAACAAGAAAAGTACGGAAAGGCGCTGACATCAATAACATCAAACCTCCCTCTAATCAGATGCGGAAACAGTTTTATTGAGAATATTATTGCTTCCGATATGGATCTCCTGCCGTTAACATACAATTCCACCGGCGCGCATACCCCGTGAAGCGCCATGCCTTCATACTCTATTATATCGGTGCCTTCCCACCATTTAACTCCAAAAACATGAACTTCGTTTCCCCGTTCTGCCAGCCTTTTTCCAAATTCATATATCCTTTTCTCCGCGCCTCCTTTAATCCAGGGATAAACTGCATCATAAACAAATGCGATTTTCATTTATTTCCGTTTTCCTTTTTTTCCAGCATAAAAATACTGATTATGAGTGCAGAAAAGATTATCTGGATACCCACGGCTGCAAGCACAACTGAGATTACCGCATTTCCCACTTCAGAGAGAGAGCCATAGCCAGAGGATATCCATTTTAAAAGGATTTTTGTGCCCAGCACCATTCCGGCAAAAAATAGTATCACTCCGACCACAAGCCCGGATTCAAGAGAATGATAGTCCAGCATTTTTGCTGTCATACCGGTTTTTTCGATTTTGTTATGAATTATGCCGTAAACTTTCATGACTGAGCCTGTGGCTATCATCTGCGTTCCTATTATGGCAAGCATGCTGCCAAGAATGAAGGAATGAAGGCTGGTTGTTTCCACATTGCCCTTCAAAGCAAGGACTAGCGTCATAAATAGACCAAGGATAATTAATAATATACCGGGTATGTAGAAAAACGGTGTTGGATTGTACAGCATCATGAATCGCAGGTGCCGCCACCCGTCCCCCCATGAGTGAAGTTTTGAAGGGGTCTGTCTTGGATAGTAGGTGATTGGCACTTCGGTTATCCGGATTTTTTTTCGCGCTGCCTCGATTATCATCTCACTTGCAAATTCCATGCCTTCACTTTTCATATCAAGCCTGTCATAAGCTTCTCTTGTGATGGCACGCATACCGCTGTGGGCATCGCTTATGTTTGTCTTAAAAAGCCAGTTGAGCGTCCATGTCAGTACCGGGTTCCCGATATACCTGTGCAGCCAGGGCATCGCGTTCTTCTTGATATCACCCTTTAAACGCGTTCCCATCACGAAATCCGTTTCACCGGCTATAAGGGGTTTTAAGAACCTGGGCATCTCCCTCATATCATAGGTATCATCCGCATCAGCCAGGATAATGAACTTTCCACTGGCATGCCTGAACCCTGCAAGATAAGCATTACCGTACCCTTTTTTTTGTGGGATTACGATTCTTGCACCTGATTCTTCAGCGATTTTCCTGGAATTATCTGTCGAATTGTCAGATACGATTATTTCCCAGTCAATTCCTTCCTTTTCAAAGGTTGATTTCGCTTTTTTGATGACTTCCCCTATTGTTTCTTCCTCATTCATGCAGGGAATTATAACAGATACAAGAGGGCGGCTCATGATGACTGAGATGTTTTGATATCTAAAAACCTTTTCTAATCGATATTATAGTTAAGAACCTGATTTTGGAGACATATTATATGAAAACTTCGCTACTTTGCGACTGTGTGGTGTGTGATTTTATTCACCGCAAAGACGGTTATGAACTGTTTGGACGTTAACAACGAACTAATACGAGACCCATAGCAATGCGATTTTAGAACTGCTCAAAAAGAAAGCGCAATAAAATATATGTCTACAAAGTACAACATAGTAAAACGGTGTAAACCATGCAAAAAGTTAGAATGAGCAGAAAAGGGCAGGTCGTTATACCTGCTGGAATAAGAAAAAAATTAAAACTGAAGCACGGCGAATCGCTGTTTATAGAAGAAGATCAGGGAATGATCAAATTAAAGCCAAAGGTAAAACTCAGGTCTCTTTGTGGCACCTGGCCAGACCTTGACATTGAAGCTTTAACAAAAGAAATAATCGAAGACCGAAAGGACGATGAAGAAAGGGAGAAGTTAATAGAAAAGGCTATTGCGAAGATAAAAAAGAGATGATTGGATGAATAAAATTCTAATAGATACCATGTGCATAGAGGAACTCCTGACCAGGGACGAACCTCCCTATACCACGTTTGCAGATGCAATAGATGATGGGAAAATCATTGGGGTATCATCAGTTGTATCCATCACAGAATTGATTAAGGTTCTGGGTAAAAAAGATATAATTCGTATGCAGTCTACCATTCGTGATTTAAAATCTTCGGAGATAATTCTTGTAGATGTAACCCAGCCCATAGCTGAACGTGCCGTTGAACCCTCTCCCACGGCTAAAGCCGGGAGATTCCTCTACGCTCATATAAGCTCTCTATGGCTCTCATCCGGGAGGATTACAGCATCCATAGCCTCACTTATAATTCGTACAGGATTAAC
>JAHFDG010000113.1 GCA_023249105.1 Candidatus Methanoperedens sp.
TTTGGCAAATCCTGCACTTGGAGATTTCCGGTCGCTCACCGAACTACGTGCGTTTGCTAAAAAAGCAATTAGGATGCCGGTGTTTGAGAATGAGTTTCGTAACTTCTACCTTAACCAGTGTGTTGATTCTAAAGCTCCCCTTATCCCCCGCGCTGAATGGATAGGTTGCCGTGGAGAAGATGGTGCCGCCGAGATAATTCCCGGTGAGGATATCATGTTCGGATTAGACTTATCCGGCAAGACCGACTTAACCGCTTTAATTGGCGTATCATCTGGTGAAAAGGATAAAGTTAAATCTTGGTTTTGGAAGCCGAAAGATACTTTAGATGAACATGAGAAGCGGGACAGAGTACCTTATGCCTTATGGGAGCGGCAAGGTTACATCAAAACCACTCCCGGCAAGTCGATCCAATATTCATTTATAGCACAGGAAATAGCTGAAATAAGCAAAATCTATAATATCATCGGCATAGCATTTGACCGTTACCGGATAGATGACCTCCGCAATGCTATGGATGGGATAGGGTTAAATAGTTATATCGAGAAGAAAGACTCCAAGGGCAATCCAATCGTCGAACCTTCTGGTGGCATTAGGATGGTTCCGTGGGGGCAAGGGTACGCTTCGATGACAGGTGCCGTAGAAGCATTGGAAGGTTCGATATTAGATAGGGTTCTGGTGCATGACGGCCATCCTTGTTTGACCTGGAATATATCTAACGCTATGGTAATTAGTGACGCGGCAGGGAACCGAAAATTGGACAAGAGTCAAGTAAGGTTCAGGATCGACGGAGCTGTAAGTTTGGCTATGGCGATAGGATTAAAAAGTAGAGACAGGAAAGGGTTGCCGGGGCAGTCGATGTACGCGGGATGGTCAACCGAGGAAATACTACAGGGTAGGAAGAATTAAAGGAGGTTACGAATGGAGAGAGCATACACAGTAAAAGAGATTGATTATTTAAGGGATGCCTGCACTAATCGTTGGCTATATGGAACATCTCAACCATCCATGAGGGTGCTCAGCCGTCAATACCGTGAGGCAGAAAAGATATCCTGCGTTGAGGAGCTTGTCCGCACTTATATGCTTGCCGGGATAATTGCCGAGGATATCTGGAGTGAAGATAGCGATAAATTGGCAAAAGATCAAACTTGTATTACGGCCCGCATCTATCTCGACGGCAAAGAAATTGCCAAAACTCTTATCAAGGAAATGGCGATTAACGTAGAGCTGGCATCAGCGATTAAGAGGGCGACAAGATGATTGACCTACCTGCAAAATCTCTACTCCGGCCTGATGAGGTAGCTGAATTCTGGCGTGTATCTGTTAAAACAATCTACCGTTGGATTGATATGGGTATCCTTGAAGGTGTAAGGAAGGGCGGCACCTTGCGTATCACTCGTGAGGAAGCTGAGAAGTGTAAACCAGCGATGGAGTAGGAGTAAGAATGTTTAATTGGTTACGATACTTACTTTGCCCAAGATGTCCTGTCCTTCGTGGTAAAGATGCTATGAGGTTTTTAAAAGATATGGAATCAGCAGGGGATCGTCCATTGGGGGTTATTCCAACGCCTAAGTTGGATGGTGTATTGAAAATTATTAGACAAGATATGCGGCATAGGGATGGAGTGGGAAGATGAATCGAGAAATTAAGTTTCGTGCTTGGGATATTGATGAGAAATGTTTCCATGGTTGGCGATATCTGATTAATAATATTAAATATGGTGGCAACAGAATCATTGATGATAAAGTAGACGATAATATTTTTAATGACCCTGATTTGATACTTTCACAATTTACGGGATTAAAAGATAGAAAAGGGCAAGAAATATACGAGGGAGATATTGTATCCGTTGATAGGCGTGATAGCTTTTCGTCTTTCAGTAAAGCTATTGTTGTCTATGACGACCAATACGGTGCCTTTTTGCTCCAATATATTAAAGAAGCGCACCCGGATGGTATTCTGTCTCAAGAGTCGATTCATTCGGTTGATGGGAAGACGGTTTTTGATTATTGTACAGAATGGAAGATAGAAATTATTGGTAATATTTTTGAGGATAGATTTGAGGAATAGTTAGTATCTGCACCACAAACATACCTCAATAAATAATCTTCATAATAATCCTTGACATCATAATAACAATCATGCTAATCACCTTAATCATAGAGTAATTCTATTGTGAAGGAGGTGATGAAACATGAAATGCCAATGCCAGAAGAAGTCTTGCGGCCATAAGTGGGAGACTAAAACCGACAAGAAGCCATTGTGCTGCCCGAAATGCAAGAGTTACACGTGGGAGAAGAAACAATAACATTAACAATTAATTAGATAGGAGGATGTGAAGATGGAAAACGATAAAAAGGTGGTTCCGATTTGTGGGAAGTGTGAATATAAAATGAAGGTTTCGTATTATTGTTCACACCCCGATTCACCGATCACTGATTTTCTTACTGGAGATAAGTTTTGCGGTGTTATTAACAAGGTTGGGCAATGTAGATTGTATGAGGGCAAGAAGCAGGAAGTACCAAAGTCTCCAGTAGGTTCAATTACGGTTGACCTCACCCTTAATACGGAACCGTTCAAGAAGAAAATGGCCGAACTCCTCCTGGCTGGACTGTAGGTTTGCGATGAGCGATGATAAGGTTGGGCTTGAAATAGATAAGAGGAAGCGGCAGCATAAACGATTTTTCTTTTTATCTTGCATGTCTATGATGAAAAATTGCGAAGTTTCTTCACAAAGGCCAGGAGAGACAAGCGGGGATTATGGTGGGCGTTGTATGTATGATTCAAAGAAATTTGATTTTGGAATATTGGGAGGAGCTAACATGGAATCGACAGTAGAACATTTAAATCTTTTAAAAGAGGAGATGGTTGAATCACGTAAGTCATTAGAAGCAACATTTAATGAAATACAAGCATTAAACAGCAAGTTACTTCCAATGATAAAAGATGAAATTTTGGCTCTTCGGAACGCACGAATGGCCATAGTGCAAGAAACTCAAGCATCGCTTGTAGCTCTTCGTGATGTGCGTAAGTTCTTTCTTGAATCTGATTACGATAAAGAAGTAAAAAGGCTTACCGAGTTTACAGCTTTGTGCAATGAATTAAGAAAAATAAAAGATAATGGGACATTAGACGCATTGTGCGATTCGATGTTGAAATTAACTACCAAGTGAAGGAGGGAATATGTCAGGGAATAAAGCATTAAGAAGAGCGGCGGAACTTCCAGATATCATTAGGATTAAGGGGGATGTTCCTTTAATAAGAGATTTAACAGAACTCATTACCCCTCAAATAGCACAAGAGATGTTAAAACATAACAAGGCAAACCGGCCAGTTAATTGGAAAAAGGTAGAAGAATATGCAGACATTATGTCTAAGGGGGAATGGAAGCTAACAAGTCAAGGTATTATTTTTGATAATCACGGAGAATTGCTTACTGGACAAAAAAGACTCTGGGCTGTAATTTATAGCGATACGGCAGTGTATATGAGAGTAAGTCGTGGATGCCCAGCAGATACAGTGAGAATGTTAGACCGTGGCGAACCTCAAAGTGCGAGAGATTTGGCGGCAAGAGAAACAACCCGCAAACATTCTCCTTATGAAATTAGTATTGCAAGAGGTGCTCTCCTTCTCAGGGGGATAGTTAAGCCATCGAAAGATAAACTGGCAGATTATCTGATAGAGAAAAAAGTTATTCTATCTGAAATTCTTTCTCAAACAAAAGGGACAAAGAAAACAAGGGGAGTGTTGATGGTTCTTGCCGCAATATCGCTTATGGATGATATCTCTTCCATTAAATTAAAGTCTTGCAATGCCGAGAGTTATGCAAAAGAACTTGATAGTATCCTTTGCCCATCTTCCGCAGAGGAATGTTGGGGGAGAGGGACGGCGTTCACCGTAGCGATGGGGCAAGCAAAAAAATGTATTGAAAGAAAGTCTTAGGCTATTCTCTACTGCAAGATATTCAAATTTACGCATCAACGGGGGAGCTAACCACTCCCCTTCTAAAATAATCTGTGACATCTATCCTTATCCTTCTTACCAATTAATACCAATATAACCTATAATCCCCTCCAAAGAGCTTACTCTTATTCTTACACGTTAATGTTGGCAATACGGATGGCGGAAATGGTCTAAATGGCTCTGAAATCAGCAATTAATTCAATCGGTTCAATGGTAGGAAGATTGCGAACGCTTCTGGCTTTTCGTGTTTCTGCCATGTGGGATGCCTTTGATCGTCGTGATTTATTCTTTTTTGTTGGCCTTGCAATGCTTTGGTACGGGCTTAAATCAA
>JAHFDG010000114.1 GCA_023249105.1 Candidatus Methanoperedens sp.
ATTTCAAATAACGTTTCTCCTCGTCTATGGCTTTCTTTACATCCCTCGTAGCGCCAAGGACTTTAGTGTAAATATCCCCGAAAACATAGATTCCGTTCAATCCCCAGGATTTTGCAGATAGTATCGCCTGTTTATATTTTTTTTCGATATTCGCCCTTGCCATTATCTGCGCCAGCACATTGAAAGTGCTTCCCGGAAGGGCTGCAAAGTCCTTGGAAGATATTATCCCGTAGAAACCGTTATGCACCCTCGTGGCTTCGATGCCCACAATATCCTCAGACTTGTCTATGGTTTCTATGAATATCTCAACTGCTCTCCGAAACTCAGGGTCAAGTTCATACATTATCTCAAGGGTGATAGGGGTCTGCTGCCATTCAAGAAAGGCAGTGTTCAGAGGTGTTATAGTTTCTGTGAGTGAAGTGAGTATGTCGTAATGAAGCAGCAGGCTTTTCTGGTATAAATCCATAGCTTCTTTTGACTGCTCCTGCGAGCACTCAAAGCCCCTGACTACATCCACGTAAGGGCGTGCGTGCTCAAGCAAGAAATCCTCGTATCTATGGGTTCTTATTGTCTGTACTGCTGCATTCTGGGCAGCTATGGCATCATTCACCACTTTCTCAATCAGGTTCATTATTTCCTCCATCTGCTGATAATCTCTTTTCCAATGAGTTTTATTGCCCTGACCCTGTCAGGACCGAGGGGCGAGCCTGGGATAATCTGGGTCACTCCTGCGCCCACAAGTTCCTCTATTCGTCCCATACATTCTGCAGGCGTGCCGCAGATAGAGAAAGCGTCCAGCATCTCATCTGTAACTGCGCTGACCGCATCGGCAAATCCTTTCTTGAACCCGCTGCGTACCGCCGCAACATCATTCATATCAATTCCATGGCGCTCAAACACCGAATCAGGAGAGCCAGCCACTATGAAAGCTACCACTGGTTTAGCGGCTTTCACTGCATCGTCCCTGTTCTCCGCAACCGAGAAGCTTGTATAAGCCCCCACATCGAACTTACTGAAATCCCTGCCATTTCTGCCTTCTTTTAAAAGCTTTACTGCAAACTTGAAATCATCAGGATGCGAGGCATTTACAAGCGCTCCATCACCAATCTCTCCTGCAAGTTTAAGCATATTCTGCCCCTGCGCGCCTATATACACAGGCGGGATATTCGCTCCTTTTCCGAAATTCAATTTTGCGGACTTGATATTCAGGATTTTCCCATTATACGATATCTTTTTACCGGTCTGCATCTGCCTTATGACATCAACAGTTTCACGTATCGTATCAACGGGCTTTTCCCATGCTATGCCCAGCGAGTCAAAAGTGACTTTATCGCCCGGCCCTATGCCAAGAACCGCTCTTCCCTGTGATACCTCGTTTACGGTAGCAATGGCTGACGCCAACTGCACGGCGGTTCTTGTATAAGGATTTGTAACCCCTGTACCGAGCTTTATGGAAGTTGTCCTGGCAGCAATATATGTCAGCAGCGAGAATGAGTCCCTGTTGTTATAATGGTCAGTGATCCAGGCGTATTCCAGCCCGTTCTCTTCCGAGAATGCCACGAGTTCAGCAAGTTTATGAGCAGGTTCGTTTGCCAGGAATTCAATGCCGAAGCTTACCATAAGCGACACCTCAGGGCTTGCAGAACACAAAAGTAGCGAATTTCAGAAGACAAACCGCAGATGAACGCAGATGAACGCAGATATTTAGTTGTCATGGAAACTCAAATTTAGCTTGTTTATTTTTAATCCCTCAGTTCAGCACAGTTGATAGGGATGCAATTCAGCGTGCCCTATCCCGAAGTCCTTTATTGAATCCGCCATGAGAATATCAGTCATGGCAACCGCAGGCGCGGCATATTTTGCGTTCTCGATCGGACCTATGAACAGAGAATTAGCGCCGGCTGTTATACCTATAGTATTCGCCGAGATATCCGCAATTCTTCGCTGTTCTTTCTCTGCGTTCTTGCGAAGCCATGCCCATGAACTTGGTATATTATGGGCGCCCACGCCAGTAGGTAAGCCGTATCTTGCTTTCACTACTGAAAGAAGGCGAAATGATGAGCCTGCGCCCTGACCGAAAGGCTGGACGCCGGGGTCGTAAAGGATTTTATCAAACCCGCATTCTTTCGCAACCGTGAGAAGTCCTTTGTCCGTGAACCGTCCGCCGTCTTCAAGAAGCGCGATCCTTGCTTTTACACTGGGATCCTGCATGTTGAAACCAAGGATTATCACGCCTTCTATCTTTGATTTTGTGAGCGCGGCTATTTCCTCGCTATCGATCATCATGTTGATTGCATTATACATTGTCCGGGAGGCATAGTTGTTCTTCGAGGCATGCTCAAGACCAGTAAGCCTTGCCTTCTTGTCTGCCGAGTCAATAATGATCGGTGCTTTTGTGCGGTCTGCCACAAAATCCAGTCCTTTTTTCATGAGTTCAGGCGTTAAACCCACTACCTGGAACATGAAAGGAAGTTTGTGCTTCTCGCCCACTTCTTCTACTTCTCTTATTAGTGCTTCAGCTTTTGATTCATCGAACGTATTGTTCTTTGCATCCACGATCTTATGCCCGTCATAGAATATGGTAGGTATCAAAACCGTGGGGTTCTCGCCAACCTGACCTCCGATCTTCACATTTCCGATATCGATTATTTTTTGCTCTCTTGCGAATTTGAACATGCGCTTCTCTACCGCATCCCTCCAAATCAACTTTACGGAAATCTTCGGGCAGGGAGTTACTTTGATCTCGCATGCCTGAAAGTTCGCAGGAAATGGTAAGCCATGCGGGTAAGGCTTACAGCGCACCTTTACAGCCGCCCCACGTTGAAGCCCTGCGCCCTAATAAATAAAGCTGTATCGCCTATTCTTGATCCTGCCAGATAGTAATATAACCAACTTTTTCTTCCAGGGTGTTATGAATTTTGGATTTCTCCATCGCATGCTTATGTCCTATTATTGCCAATAGTGGTTTGGAAAACTCTCTTGAATAATCCATTATAACTTCTCCCATTTTTGTCTCTCTGGCATCATTAAGTTGAGGTTTTAATGACGCATACTCTGCACTAACACTCTCATTGAAGCCGAAGTTCTTGAAGCCTAATTCTCTTCTTTTATTTTCTTTTTCATGAGGTTCTAAATCACATAATACTACTTTGCAGCCATATTTTTCTCCCCACATCTTGAAAACATCATTAGTAATATTCTCAACTAAAAGATATTTTGGTCCAAGGTCTTTAATCAACTTTTCCTGACAACACTCTTCTATAGAATCGCCATGCTTTTCACCGAGTATAACTACTGTATGTTCATCTCCATAAGGTTTAGACTGATAAGCTTTTTTCTCTTCGTTATTTACTATCTTTTCAGTACCATACATCAAAGCTGTATGTCTGGCTTCCCGATACACTTTCTCCATACACCTCAAACTTCCACTTTCCTGCTGCGAAGTTTCCGCTGCCTTTCGTGAAAGACAGGTATATTCTTCCATCAGTTACGCCATCAGAGGAATCATGATAGGGGCCGAGTACTGTTCCTTCGGACGTAATGACTTTCAGCGTCAGCGAGTTGCTTGGAACTCCCCAATTGAGATCGGTCCACACTCTTGGTACGCTTGGGATGTCCTGATAATAGTAGTCGGTCTCTCCCTGCACGACCGAGCCGATGGTATCAATCACATTGTTGCCACCTGGAGTTGTGCCTGATGCAGGCGCAACGATAACGTCCGTATCCGATTCCTGCGCGCCAACAGGCAGCGCAAACAATGCCATGACCATCAGAATGGTCAAGATTTTAAATGGTTTCATTATTATATCACCACACCCCCTACATAGTTTGACTGCGTTGCTTAAATCTTATGTGACAACCGTTTGCATGCAAACATTAAATTAAAATCAAATATATATAATGAAATACGTGCAAACACTTGTCACAGAAGTTATTTTAAAGAGCGACTTGTTTTTTGAATCATGGGGTTCAGGAACTCCAAAAAGCAACTGAACCCCAAAGTGCCCGAAGGCAAATTTACCCAACTTTCACCCTTGGTTATGACAACAGCCAAAAACATCCATATTTTTTTTCTGCTCTTCAGTCATAGAACTCGTTCTTTTTAACAGCTTATCCCCATGATGAATGTTAACAGTGTAGACATTCTCCAGTAGCTCCTTGATCTTATCAAAACTATAATTCAGCTCCTTGTCCTTGAGTTCCGCTTCGATATATGTTGCAACAAGGTAAGCAAGAT
>JAHFDG010000070.1 GCA_023249105.1 Candidatus Methanoperedens sp.
GCACGGGAGCAGACCCATGCAGTGGGATTTTAACCCTTTGAACATGCATTGTATTTTTCTTTCCTCCAAATGTTCTGTTTGTTGTACTTTCTTTCTTGTGCTTCGAGGCACGCAACGCAGGCATAATTCCAGAAACTGTTCTTGTAATTGCGACAATAGTCCTTGCGGGAGCTACGATTTATTTAGCATATTTTAATCAGAAACTATGGTGGGCTCAAGATAGACCGTATTTATATTTTTATAAGAAAGACTCAGTAACTCCTGATTTAGTAGACTTATACGTTGTTAATGTAGGAAAGGGGGTTGCACTTGATGTAGTATTCAAAGTTGCAAGAGAAACGCCGAGAAAATATCCTATATTAATTATATCCAAAGAGGAACCGGCTTTTAAGGGTTTTGACAAAGATACTGTTCCTATACGGATATGGGACATAAAATTTAAGGATATCAATGGAATTTCTTATACTCAGCCCGATTTAATTATTCAAATAGCAAAAACCCTGTAAATGCGTTGTATCATTCAAATTGAGGTAATCTCTTAGACTTGCATACGGCTGATGTTAACCCCTGCTGTCCTTTTAGCTTCTTGCCTTCGTGGGCTTCTGCTTATGCGCCTTTACCTTAGTTCTTGCAGTGCTGTTTTTCTTTATCCTTGCCCTTGCCAATACGCAGGGTTTGATTTGGTATAGGGTGAAGGTAATATTAATAACTGTGAAGGATGTATCAGGAAAGGGTGAATAATGGTAACGCCTCGCCAGTTGGCTAAAAAGAAGCTCGTTGAGTTCCTGTTTCTGATTGGGGTTATCGTTGAGCATACCATAACCATAGCGGTTTTTATGATAGGGGTGTATTTTCTCAACTGGCTTGCAACCGTGTTAAGTGTCGGGTCGTCATATCCTGTTTCCCTCTTGCGTAATTTCTCGGAATATGCGTTGTTTGGGATGTACACTATTTTTGTAATCGCTGGAATAGTTTATATCTACAAAATCTTTAAGGATTTGGAGGTATAATAAGATACTATGGCAGAACAGTCAGAACCCGTACCCCTCATAAAACTGATTACTGTAAAGTTGTGGTATACACTAGGATTATTTACGGTAATCTATTTTGGAGTATTGGTATTCGCTCTAATTTTTGGTCTAAGTCCTGCTTCGGAATACTCCGCATTAATAGTAATCGCAATAGCTATGGGGATTTCTGCTATTGACCTGGCTTTGTTGTTAAATGATAAACTATCCCCTGCTCTGATTGTGATGGTGCTTTGGGTTTCTCCGTTTTATGTGTTCTATAAAATGTTCAAAAAAATTGACCTTTTAAACCTCGATTCAACTCTACTTCCCAAGATGATAAAACAATATACAACTCAACCCATTATAAGAAAAGCCAGTTTCTGATGCGTTGTATCATTCAAATTGATGTAATCTTTTAGACGTGCATACGACTGATTTCAAGCCCTGCTGTCCTTTTAGCTTCTTGCCTTCGTGGACTTTCTCTATGCGCCTTACCTTGGTTCTTGCAGCGCTGTTTTCCTTTATCCTTCCCCTTGCCAGGCTGCAATATGATTCGTTAGTGCGGTCTAACTCTCTGCAATATCCCACTATACTTAAAAGAGATTTTTCCTCTGGCATTTTGCAAGAAAATTATAAGGCGCACCTCTATGAAGTTCACATAAATATAGGGTATTACCAAAAAGAGCGCGATTAGCAGGAATATTTTTACCCATGTAATCACGGGGGACTCCGTATACCATTCCGGATACGTCTTCATGAGATATTCATAGCCTGTCATCAAAATTAAGATTGATTTCAATATCTTAAGTAGTTTACTATACTGAGGCTCTACCAAGGGTCTCCCGGACACTGGCACCTCTTGGGTCTGCGCCTCTCCGCCTTTACCTTCGTGTTCTTGCAGCGCTGTTTTCCTTTACCCTTGCCCTTCCCAAATACAAACATTCTTATCTTTTTACACTGTAAAAGAAAGTGATGAGCACTCAAATAATCCAGTCATCAAACTCCCTCGAAGGCAAAACCATCGTCCTTGGAATCACAGGCAGCATCGCCGCCGTCCGGTGCGTCGAGCTTACCCGGGAGCTCAGGAGGCACGGCGCAGGCGTACACGCTGTCATGACACAGGCGGCGCAGAAAATCATACATCCAGAAGCCATGCGCTACGCCACAGGCAATCCTGTAATTACAGAAATAACAGGCAGCGTAGAGCATGTGGAATTCTGCGGCATCGGGGGAAGAGCGGCTCTTCTTTTGATTGCGCCGTGCACCGCTAACACGATTGGCAAAATCGCACACGGAATCGATGATACGACGGTCACGACCTTTGCGACAACTGCTTTCGGTTCAGGCATCCCGATAATGATAGTCCCTGCGATGCATGAATCCATGTACGACCATCCCATAGTTATTGAAAATATTGGGAAACTCACAGAACTGGGAGTCGAGTTCGTAAATCCAATATTGGAAGAAGGCGCAGCGAAGATAGCCTCAAATGAAGAAATTGTGCTGCGGGCTGAGAGGGCGCTTGGCAGCAAAAACCTTGCAGGCAAACGCATCCTGATTACGGGCGGAGCGACAGCCGAAGCCATTGACCCCATAAGGATACTGACCAACCGCGCCTCCGGGAAGACAGGAATCGAGCTTGCGCTTGAGGCATTCAGGAGAGGTGCTGATGTTACTCTTGTTCACAGGGGCTGCATCGGGATTCAGGGGATTTGTGAGTTCAATGTGGAGAGCGCGCAGGATATGACAGAGACTGTGCTTGAAGAATTGGGCAAAGGATACGACCTGCTTATCAGCGCTGCTGCAATTTCTGATTTCACGGTTAAACCATCAAAAAATAAGATAAAATCCGATAAAGAAGTAACACTGACCCTGAAACCTGCGCCTAAACTCATAAAACAGGTGCGGTTGAAATATCCTGAACTAAAAATCATCGGTTTTAAAGCTGAGACAGGGGTAACTGAAGACGAGCTAATAATGAGTGCGCGCAGCTCGATGGAATCGTCACGGCTCAGCATGGTTGTGGCCAACGATGTGTCTTCAGGCGGCATGGGCACAGATACAAATGAGGTTTATCTTATCGATGACGGGATTAAAAAAGTCAGCGGCACCAAGCATGAGATAGCAAAAGAGATAATGGATAAAGTCGGGGCACTTCTCTAAAAACCATGAAAAACTTTATGAACGCTTTATCAAAAACCGTCGCGCCGCTTTACTTCGCAGACACGTATGGCGAAGCCATACGTAAACCTTTAAGAAAGGTTTATCAAAAAACTTTAGGAAAGTTTTATCAAACGAGGGGTATGCTGCGCATACCCCAACACTGCGCAAGCCGAAGTGTCGGCTTTCAAACGACGGGTATGGTGAAACCATACCCGAACACGCCCTCCCGAGGCGTGACTCGGGACCGCATAAAGCGAGGTTTCGCTTTATGAAAATCATTACCATTGAACCGTGTTTTACAAAGGCGGATGAGGATTTATTCAGCGGCGAGGCTGAACTCGGAGCGATAAAAATAACGCCGCAGGCTCTTCTGGAGCTAAAAAAACACTTTGAAGGGGTGCAGGTGACGCCCGACAACGAGATGCTGATACTCTCGAATTCCCCGGTTGAGAAAATTATTGTTTTCGATACCGGGCGCGCCATAATCAGGCGCATAGCGAGCAAGGAGCTTGCGGTGAGCAGGTTTGAGATGCTTGAAAAAGTGCTTACCGGATGAAAATATGGCAACCGATTGCATCTTCTGCAAAATCATCAATGGTGAATCGCCTGCGGATTTTGTTTATAAAGATGAGGATATGGTGGTTTTTCACAACATAAGACCATCAGCGCCAGTCCATGTGTTGATAGTCCCGGTTACGCATATTGAAAGCGTAAATGCCCTGGAAGAGCAGCACAGCGCCATCATCTCGAAAATGATGCTCAAAGCAAAGGAAATTGCGGGGATTCTTGGAATACGGGACAGCGGCTATAAGCTTGTAATAAACGTAGGCAGCGGCGCGGGGCAGATAATATTCCATCTGCATATACATCTCATAGGCGGGTGGGGAAGAGAGCGGCAGCGAACTTTTCAGACCGGATTAACGGGATGGACAGGATAGATTTTAATCATGTAAATCCTGTTATCCTGTCCAGATAACTAAAAACCGACAAAACTTTAAGCTTAATTGCAGTGTAGATGCGAGAAAGTGATACCATGCAGATACTACTCATTCATTCCGATTTCATAGAATACGAGACCAAACGAAGCACGCCTGTCGCTGAGAAAATAGATGAAAATCTCAAAAAGGGGAGAATGGAAGAAGCCCTTACGGTTTTTGTGGCTGTTGAGAAAAACGATGAAGACAATATCGAATATGCCGCCAGACAGACCGCAGAGGAAATAAGAAAAGTCACCGAGCAGGTCAAGACAAACCGCGTGATGCTGTACCCTTACGCCCATCTCAGCTCAAGCCTCTCATCCCCGAAGACGGCGATTGAAATACTGAAAAAGCTTGAAGAATTGCTCAAAGAAGCCGCATTTGAAGTAAAGCGCGCTCCTTTTGGCTGGTACAAATCCTTTACCATAAAGTGCAAGGGACACCCGCTTTCAGAGCTTTCAAGGACAATAAGGGCAGGCGGTGTGGAGAAATGCGTTACTGTAATAAAGGAAAAGGAGAAAGAAGAAGTTGTCTCCGAGGCATTGAAATCCGAGGCAAAAGCCGTATCTTACTGGCATATTTTAACGCCGGACGGTGAATTGCTGAAACCAGAGGATTTTGATTTTACAGGGCATGATAACCTCAAGAAATTCGTGAATTACGAGATTCACAAAAGCCGCGCAGTTGATAAAATACCTCCGCACGTTGAACTCATGAGAAGGCTTGAGCTTGCTGATTATGAACCCGGTTCTGACTCCGGCAATATGCGCTTTTACCCGAAAGGGCGGCTAATGAAAAGCCTTATTGAAAATTATGTGCTTGAAGAAACTGCAAAAAAAGGAGCGATGGAAGTTGAAACTCCTTTAATGTATGACATGAATCATCCCACATTGAAGAAATACCTTGACCGCTTCCCGGCGCGGCAGTATTCCATAGAAGCCGACAAAAAGCAGCTATTCCTTCGGTTTGCGGCATGTTTCGGGCAGTTCCTCATGAACCACGACATGACAATATCATACAGGAACCTCCCGCTTCGGATGGTGGAACTTACCCGTTACAGCTTCAGGAAAGAACAGAGCGGCGAACTTGTCGGGTTGCGGCGGCTTCGCGCATTCACGATGCCGGACATGCATTCACTGTGCAAGGATATGAATGAGGCGGTAGAACAGTTCAACGACCAGTACAATATGTGCATAAATGTTCTCTCAAAAATCGGCATTGGCCTTGATGATTACGAAGTGGCAATCCGCTTTACAAGGGATTTCTATGAAGAGAACAGGGATTTCATAGTGGGCCTTGTTAAGACGGTGAATAAGCCCGTTTTGATAGAACTCTGGGACCAGAGGTTTTTCTATTTCGTGTTGAAGTTCGAGTTCAATTATGTGGATGCAATGGACAAAGCCAGCGCTTTATCCACTGTGCAGATAGATGTTGAGAATGCGGAACGGTACGGCATAAAGTACATCGATTCAACAGGCGCCGAAAAAAGACCGTTCATCCTCCACTGCTCGCCCAGCGGCGCTATCGAGAGGTGCATATATGCCCTGCTTGAAAAAGCGCACATGAACTCGGAGAAGGGCATCGTTCCCATGTTCCCGGTATGGCTTTCACCCACGCAGGTGCGCATAATTCCAGTCGCGGAAAAGCATACGGAATATGCGGAAAAAGTCGCTTCCGACTTGAACTGGAGGGTGGACATCGATGACCGCGAGGAGACTGTAGGCAAGAAAATACGTGATGCAGGGAAGGAGTGGATTCCATATGTGGCGGTCGTGGGGGACGAAGAGGTTGCAGGAGACAATCTTACAGTTACAGTGAGGAGCGAATCATCGCCCAATAAGCCTGCGAATATTAAAATGACAATCGGGGAATTGAATGAAAGGATATCGAATGAGGTTTCCGGGTTCCCGTTCAAGAGACATCCGCTTTCTGTGAAGTTGTCTGCAAGGCCGAGGTTCGTATAATCACGGAGCAAGTAATCTTTTAATAATGTCTCTTAAACGGCCCCAAACAGCCCAGCCATAAAAAGGGGTCTTCTCAAAATAGTAAATCGTATCGGAATCCAAAACATAGACAACCGGCATCTCCAGTACCCCTCCAGAGAACAACGCCTGGTGGAAATGACCCGCTTCATTCCGAACATATTCGGATGTCGCCCTATCTATGCTATTAACGGTGGCACAGGGAAAACAAACGAGAATTGTAGTAAGTGTAGAAGAACTCCTTGTCTTCCTGGCATATTCAATGCACTTCGTTGAGAATTCTCTCAAGGATTGGGTGTCAATAGAAGAGAATTCCCCAAATACAAAAAAAGCCTCTGCATGTCCGAGGATCCAGTCAAATCTACTTTTTTTTGCGACAAATTTAAAAAAATAATCGGTGTAGGTAACGTTTTCATAACATTCAAACCCTTCATTCCTGAGTCGCTGCATTACTCTGGAAAGATAGCTTTTCTCCGGCGATTCTGCCGGATGTCCGGCTATTACCTCTTCCTTTTCTTCTACTTTGAAACCTACTTCCTGCAAAAGCTCTTTTTCTGTTATCTGATTTTTAAGATTATCCGCCTCTTTTCTGTATTTTTCAGATAGCTCCTTATATTTAGCCTCACTTAGCTCGCCCCCCACAAGCCTTTCATCCAGTTTGTCAAGAAGCGAGTTGATTTTACTGAGCCTGTCCTTTAGCTCTTTTAGTTCGTTCATAAGTGGAATGCAACCTTTTCTGCCGCAGCATATCCTCAGTAAGCTTCTCCACGATTTATTTTTCCAGCGAGTTTATATGCATCATAAATGTTCCATATGTAAACCAGAATCCACATTAAAAATGGAACTACCGGTGCTGAAGATGCTGCGCCTGCTGAACCTGCGGTAAATCCAAAAAATAAAAACATCAGAATGCTAAGCACCAAAATTCCCACCCCCCTTGCCGTTTTACCACAATACATTTGACCCAATCCCGGAATAAAAAAGCTTAACACGGCTGCAAGAGCAACACTTTTTTTCTCTGGTATTATTGAAATTCTGCTGACAGGTGGCTCTGAAACTCTTACACCGCATTTAGGACAAATCTCTGCCCTTTCATCTATCAAAGCTCCGCAATTTGAACAATATTTTACCCCTCCCTCTTTAAAAACCGGTTTTTCAGGCTCTTCATCAGGATATTTGACTATTGGTTCTTCTTTCTCCTCGGCTTTAAGTCCGACATCCTGCAAAAGCTCTTTTTCTGCTATCTGATTTTTCAGACTATCAGCCTCAGCTCTGTATTTTTCAGCTAACTCCTTATATTTAGCCTCGCTTAGCTCGCCCTGCGCAAGCCTTTCATCCAATTTATCAAGGAGCGAGTTGATTTTACTGCACCTCTCCTTTAGCTCTTTTAGTTCATCCATAATTCTCACTTAGATGTATTTTTCTTTGAAGGAATGGATTTTTTTAGTTTTTTCTACTAAAGCCTTTTGTGCAACTATTGCTTCCTTTAACCGTTTTTAAGTCCAACTTCATCCAGAAGCTCTTTTTCTGCTATCAGGTTCTTAAGACCATCAGCCTCATCTCTGTATTTTTCGGATAACTCCTTATATTTATCTTCGGTTATCTCGCCCTGCGCAAGCCTCTCATCCAGTTTATCAAGAAGCGCATTGATTTTACTGAGCTTTTCTTTTAGCCTTTTTAATTCGTCAACAGCCACTTGGGGTTTTTGGGGAATGGCAGGATACGAAACCGGTTTTGGTCTCATCGGCGCTGGACCTGGAGCAGATGTTGTGGCTGTCTTGCAGTGTGGGCATTGGGTTAATTTTTCTAATTTTTCTTTCCTGCAATAATCACACAAAACAAGATTTCCTTTTGGCCGGGCTATAAGATATACCAGCAAGCCAATTAAACCTAAGAAAAATGTTAAAATTCCCCACAGGGTTCCGCTTGTTCCCCGTTTATTAGCATCCCTGGCAACCCAGGCGACAATGGATATCCAGATAATAAATAATACCAAAATAAAAATAAATCCAATAATTATTGGAGCAGTTGAACTTTCCGGCGTTGGCGTATACATTGGCGTATATACAGGTCTGGGCTTCGTGAATGTTGGCATTGGATTCGCCTTTACTGTAATTTGAAGCACCGTATCGCCCGTAACGGAGCAAGTTTCTCCTGAGACGTATTTGCAGCCCCATGTCCAGATCAACTCATAGTATCCAGGATATTGGTTCTCTGGAACCTTTATTGTATAGTACCGCGAAGTGGACGTGCCCTTGTCAACTACACCGAAATCTATGTGTCTTGGCGTGACCCATGATGCAGCCGCGCCCGAAGCATCAGCCCAGGCATATGAGCTACCATAAGGTGCACTAAACTCTAAAGAATCGCTAAGTTCCTCTCCCTGTGTTAAGGTAAGAGGGATATATTTATTCCCGGTGACTGCTGTTGGAGTGGGCATCGCCTTTACAGTAATTTGAAGCACCGTATCGCTTGTGACTGTACAGGTAGTTCCATCCGTATATCTGCAGCTAAATTTCCATATTAACTCATAGTATCCGGGTTTTTGATTCCTGGGAACATTTATGGTATACTCCCGTTCAATTCTGTCTCCAGGATCGATTGGACCGAAATCTATGTGTCTTGGCGTGACCCACGACACAGCGGCGCCAGAAGCTTCAGCCGTGGCAAATAAGCGTTTATATGCCCCCGTAAAACTCGTCGTCCTGGTTAGTTCCTCTCCTGGTGTTACAGTAAGAGTTACATAACTATGCTCAATGGCTGGAGCTATAGCTATGTTAACGAAGAAAATAAAAAAAACAATTAGAATTACATTTATTCTACTGTTCATATTATCAACCTGAATTGTGATGGATGTGCATTTTTAGCTGGATTACCCCCCTCTATTAACAGAGCTTGAGATTGTGAACAATCTGGTTTTCATAATTTCAACCTCAAGTTATAACCTATATGTAGTATTTTCCTTTTTCATGGATGAATGACCGGATTTTTTTCAGTTTAGCTGCGTCGCTTTCAAGAGCCGCAAGTTTGCTTTTTGATTCGGAAATCTTTCTAATATACTTATTTTTCAAATCATTATATGTCTGGTCTGAAATTTCATTATTTACAAGCCTGGTTCCGAGTTTACTAAGTACATCCTCGTTTTTCTTTATTGCTCCCTGCACCTGCAACGCATCACTTTGCGCGTTTGCTATCTCAGCATCAAGAGTTGAGATAGCGGTATTGACCCCGGAACTCAGGTAGGTCCTTGTGTCAATATCGATATCCTCAGGCGGCAGAATGCTATGCTGTTTTCGTTTTTCAGCCTCAAACGCGGATTCTTTTTTTATCTTTGGCTCAATTCTTGCCGGTTCTTCCCCGGAGACTGAGGGCTGCGAAATTTCGCCCTCTGGCGCATGAACTTCGATTTCTGTCGGGGCTTTACCTTTTGTTAATTTATTTTTAAATGTTTTAGCTATCTTATTAAAAATTACATATACTGTAAAAATAATCGCAATGATGGCTATGATTCCAACAACCACAGACCCACCATCGGACGGTTCTGGCGGTGTAGTAGTCGTTCCTACGGGTATCACTCCCGCAGATTTTACTGTTATAGGCTTTTTAAAGGGTTTTATCACTGCAGATGTTTTATTTTCCCCGAAATAATATACTACCCTTCCTTCCACATTAAAATTGCCTATTTCATTGGCTTTTAATCTTATTTCAATATCCCTGTTTTGACCTGGGTTAAGCGTGTAATTCGAAGTAGATTGCCCCGTAGTGCTCTGGGTAAATTCCGTTGAAGTAACTGACATTCCCGAAGGAGGCGCTATAATTAGCTGAACTTCCATCGGCTTGATGTTTGAAATATAATTGACTATTGACAATTTTAATAGAACTTCTTCTCCAACATCCACCTTGGTTTTTTCTCTGTGAAGTGCGATGCTGGCAACGTCAGAAGATAGTATTTCATCCGTCTCCTCCGGCGGCGCGGGTGTAGATGGCGCGGGTGTAGAAACTGCGGCTGTGGTTGTAGGGGATAGAGAAGGTTGTATTATATTAAACGAATTGATAATCTTATCCAAATCCTCTGAATAAAACGGATAATCACTTGTTAACGTTCCTGCCGTTATAATATAATATTTATTTCCGGAGAGGGCGAGAATCTGTCTTTCTTTATATTCTTTCTGTTGATAATTTTCATAAAACATCAATTCTTTGACTTTGTCAGCCACACCGTTGATTGTTACATATTTTTCACTGAAGGGGGAAATGCCCAGACTGTTGAGATACCTTATTCTCTCACCTACTATATCGTCAAGAGTCATCCCATCGGAAGGCACAACAGCAACTCTTACCCATGCGCGCCCGGTCTGGCTGGTAAAAGTCTGGTCAGAACCGTCAGGTTCTTCGGTATAAGTCCAGCCTCCCGGGTATTCTATCTTAAAATCTCTTCCGATATTGGTAAATGTATAGGCTGAAGCGCTATTAACTACTAATATGAATATTAAAAAAAATAAAATTATTTTCTTCATTGTTTTTTTCCTGAAAGCAGACGTGCAACCATAACTATTCACGACTCCTTTCTACCATATTGAGCAAGCTAATAACGTGTTCAGCCTGAATTTATTTTTGGTCCCGGTGTCTATACCTTCCTTGATAGCAGACGTGCAATTGCAAATACACCAAATATAGCCAGTACAGCGCCGAATCCGGGTATTTGTACTTTGGGCGTCTCTGCTCCTGTCGGAACAGCTTTGGGATTTGAAACTTCAGCACTCTCTGGATTCTTTGACGGTTCCTTGACGGTTACAGGGTATGTAAGACTCAAAGGCTGGAACTGGTCTTTATTATCGCCTGGCCAATACAATCCTGTGAACGAAAGGGTATGCGAACCAATCCTTGCTGATTTATCTGCTTTTATAACTACTGCTATAGTCCTTGACGTACCCGGTGGAACACTGAACGTACCTGCTACCACTCCGGCACCTGCCGCCTCTCCGAAACTCTGACCGTAAACATGTATGCCGCTGGGTACACTGATGCGTACATCCACATTAAGCGTCACATCGTTTAAAGACGGGTTGTTCATAAACAATTCTGCAATACCATCCTGGTTGGTTTCTATCACATCGGTTACCGGTCTTAGCGTAACAGACGGACCAACGCGGAATTTCCCTGCCGTTGCTGCGGCGGTGGCTGTAGGCGCGGCAGTAGTGGCTACCACCGTAGGCGTTACTGTTGCTGTGGGCGCTGCGGTAGTTGCTGCCACCGTAGGCGCCGTTGTTGTTTGGTTTGCTGTTGTCTCATTTTGTGATAACGCTGGGGTTACCAGTATTACAAAAATTAACACATTTACAAATAGAAGTTTAAAATTTTTCATCATACTTACCTCCACTAACTAAATTATAATGATTGTTACATATACTTTTCTAATGCATTTGAAAGATACCTATAAATATTTATCCAAACCTGCTTGCTACTATGACCGATTACTGGGGCATTCCTGAGCGGGAATATGAACTCTCTCTCTTTCAATTCGCCGGGAAACAATTATCCGGGATGGGTTATTCGGTTATTGGGGAAAAGGTAGAAGTATGCAGCGGGGCCGGGGCAATGACGCTCACCGCAATTTTAAAAACCGATGATTCGTTGTTCGGCCTGTATCTCCATGACGGCCCAAAGCAGCGGAAAACAAGAGGTCCTCCTATTGTCAGGGCTCTGCGGCTATTGCCTGAAATGAAAAATGTAGAGGAGTTGAGATATTTTATAATAACACACCAGGATGATTTTTATGCGGCTCTATCGCCTGAAAATCCGGATTCCAGAGAAAGGATAGAGGCTGATATAAGGAAAATCTACGCTTATCTTTACAACTCAAAAATAAAAGACCTTTATGATACTGATTTAAGCAGCGCCGCTGATGTTTTGCGGGTAAGGCTGCGGAAGAAGATAAAAGTTAGCAATTTTCATGAAAACTCCTCACCATAGGAACAGCACATTTTCGGGATTTCTATGATATTCAATCCAAGTTCCTTACTTGTTGTAAAAGCCTTTCTCGAAGGCACTGCTATCCTGTCAATCCCGCCCAGGATTGCGTATTTATCAAGCTCCGAGCGATAACGCCCGCCCGGGCGCACACAGCTTAACGAAAGCGGTACGTCAAACATCATCCGCGCGGTCGTGATTACTTTGACCACATCCTGGATTTTGGGCGGAGGAGCGCCTTCCAGAGCAGTTCCTTTTGTCGGGATAAATATCACTATCACCACTGTTTCAGGATTGAATTTCTTGACAATTTCAAGGGCTTTAAATTCTCCTTTTAACTGACCGTTATGCAAGCCAACAATGATATGCGGTGCAAGCGGAATCCCGGCTGAGGAAAGATGCCGCAGCGACTCCTCGTAATCCTGCACGCATGCATCGATGCCAAGCACATCATGTATGGTTTCACCATCGCCAAGAACGTCAATGAGCGCCATGTCCAGATAATCTGAAAGGATGTGCGCCTGCGAGCGGTTCACAATGCCTGTATGCGCGCTGATTTTGAGTTTTGTATCGCGCTTGATTTTTTGGATTACGCCCGATTGCTCATACGTAGGAACGCTTCCATCAGCAGCGCTTCCTCCGCTTAACAGTATCCCTTTTGCGCCCTTATCGGCTAATTTTGCGGTTTCGGTCTGCAATTTTCCCACAGAACCATCCAGCATGTGGCGAAGATAATGTGAATTGCAGTGTTTGCAAGAAAGAGCGCAGCGTGTGCCTGTCAGGGAAACAGGAGTAAAAGGCTCCACGAAAAAACGGATGTTGCTGCCGAAAAGTTCGAGCCTGCGCGTGAATGCTCTGAGCATGGAGGCTTTTGTGGCGGCATCAGTTTCCAGCGCATCGATCATGCTTCTTGCGCATTGCAGGTCGGAATTCATATTTTTGTTTATGAGCTTAATAGGTAAATAATATATATCCTTAGCACCAAGTGGGCGGCACATCAGGAGGAAATTATGGAATCATTGTTGTATTCAGCCCCGCTTGCGGGCGTTATGGGTTTATTATTCGCGGTATATCTGGTTTTATACATTCTAAAACTGGATGCCGGAACAGACAAGATGAAAGAAATCGCCTCTGCTATACAGGAAGGCGCAATGGCATATCTTAACAGGCAGTATAAGACCGTGGCAGTTATAGCGGTCATTCTTGCAGTTTTAATCGCATGGGCAATTAATGTGCCTACTGCTATTGCATTTATTCTGGGCGCGCTTATGTCCGCCGCAGCAGGCTATCTTGGCATGAACATATCCGTACGCAGCAACGTGCGCTGCGCCAATGCTGCTAAAGAAGGAATGCAGCAAGCGCTCAACGTAGCGTTCAAAGGCGGCGCAGTCACAGGTATATCAGTTGCAAGCCTTGCGCTCCTCGGTGTGAGCGGGCTTTATATCGCATTCGGAGGAAATGTTGGCGCAGTTGATAAAGTCATAGGCTTCGGGTTCGGCGCATCGCTCATCAGTCTTTTCGCAAGGATTGGCGGCGGGATTTATACAAAAGCAGCCGATGTGGGCACAGACCTTGTGGGGAAAGTGGAAGCGGGGATACCAGAGGACGACCCACGCAATCCCGGCGTCATTGCTGACAATGTGGGCGACAACGTGGGCGACTGCGCAGGAATGGCGGCTGACCTTTTCGAGACATACGCCGTTACGGCGCTCGGCGCGATGCTTATCGGCGTTACTGTTATCGACAAATATCCTAATGCTGTATTATATCCCTTAATGCTTGGCGCGGCAGCAATAATCGCCTCCATAATCGGGACTTTCTTTGTAAAGCTCGGAAAGTCAGGCGATATAATGGGAGCGATGTATAAAGGCGCCATCGTAGCCGGAATTATATCGCTGGTTTTATTCTATGTAATCACGCAGCGGTTGATGAACGGCGATATCGGTCTTTTCATCAGCGCTCTTGTGGGTCTTGGCGTTACAACTGCGATGATACTCATTACCGAGTATTACACGGCAACAACACATGCTCCGGTAAAGGACATTGCTAACGCTTCGGTTACAGGTCCTGGAACAAACATCATAACAGGGCTTGCTGTAGGCTTGCAGAGCACTGCTTTACCTGTAATAGTCATCTGCGCAGGAATCCTTATTTCATACACAGTTATGGGCGGCGGAGCACTTGGGTTATACGGGATTGCCATAGCAGCGGCAGCAATGCTCTCGGTAACAGGCATTATAATCGCGATTGATTCTTACGGCCCGATAACAGACAACGCAGGCGGTATTGCCGAAATGGCCGAGCTTTCAAAGGAGGTCAGGGATATCACAGACCCGCTCGATGCCGTGGGGAATACCACAAAAGCGGTCACAAAAGGTTACGCTATCGGCTCGGCAGCACTTGGCGCTCTTGCGCTTTATGCGGCATACAGCAGCGAGGTAAACAAGCTCCTGCTGGCTGATGGGAAGCCGGCATTATCGCTTGAACTCTCAAACCCCCTGGTTCTCGTGGGATTGCTAATAGGCGGCATGATTCCTTTCCTGTTCGCAAGCTTCCTTATGGGGGCTGTAGGCAGGGCTGCCACCACCATAGTTACTGAGATAAGACGGCAGTTCAGGGAAATAAAGGGCATCATGGAAGGAACAGCCAAGCCCGATTACGGGCGCTGTGTGGATATTGTTACCATAGCGGCGCAGAAGGAAATGATTGTACCCGGGCTTCTTGCAGTGCTGTCACCGCTGCTCGTTGGCTTCATATTCGGTCCTGTTGCTCTTGGCGGTTTGCTTATCGGCGTGATAATCTCAGGCCTGCTGCTGGCTCTCATGATGACAACAGGAGGCGCGGCATGGGATAATGCCAAGAAATATATCGAATCAGGCAACCTTGGCGGGAAGAGACTGCCTGACGGCAGCAAGAACCCGACGCATGCAGCCGCAGTGGTAGGCGATACAGTTGGTGACCCGACAAAGGATACGGCAGGTCCTGCAATCAATCCCCTGATAAAAGTGATGAATATAGTGGCGATATTGTTTGCCGCGCTGATTCTGAAATACAACCTTCTGGGATGAAGGTTGAACCGCAGATAAGCCGAAACTCCGGCTTGCGCAGTGTTGGGGTATGCTCCGCATACCCCTTATTTGATAAAATTTTCATAAAGGTTTACGCGGATGAACGCAGATTTTTAGTCTCGCTTTTCATAGCGTATTTCTACTGCGCCGAATATTTATAACTCTATAAATATTAAATCTCCGGCGCCGATATGTTCCCGATGCAGCAACAATCCCATAGACCCGAACTCCTCACACCCGCGCTGATGGGATGGGCTTGTTTCCTTGTGGAGGGGAAGACGTGGCGCTTATGGTTGGGGGGCGGTTGGTTGTTCGTGAGTTGTCCGCAGGCGCTCCGCTGGGTGTCAGGAGGAGCGGGGGCAAATTGGTATATTTATCACAGTATAATTATTAATCCCTCGGCGCCGATACGTTCCCGAAGTATCCTCATTCCTCAAAACCAAAGCCTGCCATGCTACACATAGAATACAAACCGCAGATGGTAGAGTAAAAGAGAGGTCTTAACAACCTCCCTCTCCTCATCAAACTGCACGGACTGATTTCCAGTATGCAGCTTTCGTTTGGCAATCCCTTTTCAAGAAATGGTTTCATCCA
>JAHFDG010000019.1:0-8912 GCA_023249105.1 Candidatus Methanoperedens sp.
CACGTTCAAATCTGTCGCATACATCATCGCGACTTCCGTCAGGTCCTACAACAAATGGATTGCCCCATTTGCTTCCTCGGCCTATGTAGATTGCACCTTTTGGGGTTGCTTCTTTACGCATATTAAAAAGACTAGCCAAGGTTATTTCCCTTTCCTGATTATAGCGGAACACCAGATCAAACCTCCAACAGCACTCATCACAGCGCCGGAAATGAAAAGAAACCCATAAGAAGGGTCAATCAAAAATAATACCAACAAACAAAAAGCGATCAAGAATAGCCACAGCGGACTCAATCTAGAGCGCTTGCGTTTACCACCTTCTTGCATCTCGGCGAGGTCTCCGTCGAAATACAATCCAACCTCGTCCAGCATTGCTTGGCTGGGCTCGTAGTCGGGTGGCATCTCACCATACTTTTTCATACAAGTCCGCTTTTGATCGCCAGCCATTCAGGTAAATGAAGAACACCATCAACGTAACTAGAGACACTCTTCGGAATCCAAACTAACTTCTTTCCGCCCCGATTATTCGTGGACTTTCCGTCCCACAATCCGTAAGCCTTGTCGGTTTCATTGAACACTGTGTAATCATCTATCTCAATGATTTCAGCCTGTGATCTTGTTTTCATCTTACACCCCTTTACTTCAACCTCTGCCCCTAAACATAGGTACATCTACAGGGTGCACGTAAGCTCCTTGTGACTTCTCACCCCTGACCCAGAATACATCAATAGGTATACCACCTCTCGGATACCAAAAGGCTGATACCTGAATCCATTTAGGCTCCACAGTCGTATAAATTCTATCACCAATCATAGTAGTACAAGATTCATGAAAAGCCCCGTGATTCCGGAATGACTGCAAAAACAGCTTCAACGACTTAGACTCAAGTAGATATATATCAGGCTCGTAATCAATAACAATATGCGCGAAATCGGGTTGCCCTGTCACTGGGCATAACGACGTAAACTCGGGGCAAGTGAAACGCGCAACAAACTTTCCACCCGAAGACTGCACGCTTACTCTTTCTAAAACAGCATCTTCAGGGCAGATCGCAGCAGCAACCGTGTTACCTAGTTGGAGTAAAACAGACTCGTTCGACATCACACTCTCCTTGGTTTTCTGTAAGATAAAGTTAACTCTACCTGCTGAAAAATTGCATCAACAAGCATCTCATTTTCATAATAAAACTTTAAAAGAGTTTCATGATAAGCATCCTTCAACGTCTTTCGATCTCTTCCCAAGAACTCGCTGAATATGTTCGTCCAAGAAACTTTCTTCTGGCGTAATGCTCCAATCCTCCTGATCTCTATTGACTTATTTAATTCGGCAAAAACTTCTAATAACTTTTCACAATCATCGTGAAGAATTCTCAATTCAAGATTAAAAAGCGCATCATCCTTGCCTAAGTTTTCTCTGATTTCAGAAAACCTATCCCACCCTTTTAAAGCTTGGTTCAGGATGCTACGCCAATTTTGCAACGTATAACCTAACCGCCGCGCGTCAATAGCCCTAGAATTCTGAAACCGATGAGCAAACTGTAAAGACGACTCAACCTTGAACAGCAACTCTTTTCGATTCTGCGACTTCAATCCAATTCCGTCCACGCCCGAAGCCTCCTTCGCCATCTAACCCATAACCTACGAGAAAACCTGGAGCACCTTCTAAATTAAATCCCCAGAAATGTGGTCGGCTGCTTGCTCCTACACAATTTCTCCATAAGAGACAAGCTGATTTCACTTTAGCAGCCAACTCGTGGTGGAGTAATGAACTGACACACTTCCGCATTGTCGTGCCTGAATCAAAAATACAATCTACGACAAGAACCCGCCTGCCTTCAATGAAAGGTAACGAAGAGCTGACAATGAAAGCGTCGTGCTTGCCTGTTCTGTGGCAGTCCATCCAGCCCACTCGGCAATCAACTCCTAGTTTGCTAAGCTCTTTCAAAAGATCTGAAGCAAAAGGAACTGCGGCGGTCATTATCATAACAAGCACTTCCGGGTTGTACTCAGCAACCTCCTTGGCTAGTTGCTTGACTTTACTTTGAATTGCTAGCGGCGATATACTGTTCATAACCTTCCTTCCTTATTAAGCAAGCAGGACATTCGCCACATCCGTAGCCCCATAGGTGCAGAGCAGAACGGTCGCCTTTGTAGCATGTATGCGTGTCGTTCTTTATCAATTCAATAAAATCACCTCCCTCTAAATCAAAAGCCAACTTCCATGTTTCTGCCTTGGTTTTATACATCAACGGGGTGACAAATTCTATAGGATAGTCCATTCCCCCAGAGACAGCAGCTTGCAGATCATTCAAAACATCACGACGGCAATCAGGATAACCTGAAAAGTCTGTTTCGCACATGCCGCCAATAACCGCACTAAAACCTCGACGATAAGCGATTGCTGAGGCAAGCGTAAAGAACAGCAGGTTACGTCCGGGCACGAAAGTACTGGGCAGGCCGCGCTCAGTCATTTTGATCTCAGCACCTGATGTCAACGCGGTATCGCTGATTTGATAAAGCGTCTGGAAATCAAGCATATGATCTTGACCTAGCTTTTCCTCTGAGTAGCAATACTCATTCCGCAGCCGACCTAGAATGTTAGTCCGGCACTCTAATTCAGCAACATGCCGCTGACCGTAGTTAAAACCAACAGTCTCTACGTAATCATAATTGTGCAAGGCCCACGCCAGACACGTTGTAGAATCTTGGCCGCCGGAAAACAAGACTAACGCTCTGGTTTGTGATTGTGACATTCTTGGTACTCCTGAGTTGAAGCTGAACACTATTATATATACTCTACTAAGCAGGCAAAACCTTTACTTTAAACTTAAACGTAATTAGGGCGAGGATTGTCCTCGCCCTAATGTATTACGCGTCTAAAAGAACTTTGAGAACTTTGAGCTTCTGAGAAGCACCATCGCCAAACCACGCAGAGGACAAACGATTGTCTTGCGATCTGCCTGCCGAATGATCCAAATAGTAAGTAGCGGCGTTGAGCAATCCCCAAGCGTTACCGGGTTGCGCACCAGGCGCAAACCTGTTGATATCCAGAAGCTGCCTTATCTTCTTAGAAGCTGATTCCTCTACCATCTTGCCAATGAAATTGGGCGCAAAAATAGGCGCTAGCACGTCAATAGCGTCTTGCGTTGAAACCGACTTTTTCTGCAAGATCGTTGCTTGCTCTTTAAACTGATCCAGCTGCTCACGCGCAATTCCTAAAGTTTCTTTAGCTTTGCTTATAGCATCAGGGCTGAAAGCAGAGCGGTGCGTGTGTCGGGCAATAGGCGTCGCTGCTCCTGCTTTACTTGTCTTGCTGGAATCTCCTGCTAGGGCGAAAGACAATGTATTGTTGCATACAACTCTCACAGGTGTGAACTTCATGATGACTGATCGACCCTGCTCGTGCGGAGAGCCGACCAATAAGTAACCTTTCACTTCATCGCCGCCTGCCAGCTTAAAAGACTGACCAAGATTTGCCAGCCCCCAAACATACCTTCCACCTCTTAATGATCCTGCTGTCTCTATGTAAGCATCACCTGCTTCAACAAACTCGTTGAAAAACGAAAACGCTTCATGGTTCTGTGTAGGAATGTAAGAAGGACCTACGACATTCAATACGCGGTTGTCAGAAACCCTCACCAACGCTTGAGCGCTGACTTGCTCTCCTGAAACTCTATACAGCGGTTCCGTGGTAACATTCCAATTGAGCTTTGCAGCTTCGAGCATATTCTCAACGCCCTCTGGCCCTGAAACCTCGGCTTGGTCAATAGAAAACCCTAGTCCGTGCCAAGGTACTTTATTTGTGTACGCCATTGTCTCTACTTCGTGTGCCATCTTCTTTCTCCTTATTTCGCTTGCTCATCAGCGCCAGCTTGCGAGACTGTCGGACCGGCCTTAGGCCGGTTTCGCTATTCAGAATTCTTTCCGTTTTCTCACCTATACCGGCCTCGTGCGGCCGCTTCTAGTTTTTTGCGTATATTTTCTGCGGCGAGCCTCTCTTCCCAGATAATTTTCTCACGAATTCTAAGAGCTTTCAGAATAACTTTGTCTGCCTTTTCGAATGGCGGGCGAGCGTTTAGAATGCGTCTCTCTTCTCGCGTGAATTGATCGCTCAGATTAGCAGTCATTGCTTGTCTCCTTGGTTGGTTTCTTGTCTACACTATTAATATAATAGCCGTAATGAATAATTCAAGAGATTATTTTGGTGATCTCTAAATTAATTTTCATGGTCTCTCATAAACATACTCACGGGAATAAACCAGCCTCAGATTTTAATCTAAGGCTTTCCCCCAGCCATGTCTGTAGCGCCTGTTGCTGAACGATTAATCAGGGATTATAGGTTTTGTATCAACGAACCTTCAGCAGTCTTGCTAATCAAGACTTGACCTGAAAACACACCTTTGTCGAACGAGTGGTGATCGCAGAAGAAAATGACTTGCGACAAACTTTCTGCACGATTCTTTAAAGACTCGAGCAGCGCTTCAACGCCCTCAGGAGAAAGTCCCTTCGTCGGTTCATCAAGCACCAGCAAGTTAACTGAAAGCCCTGCACGAGATAGCAAAACTTCACTCAACCCTAAAGCTGTCGCAATCTGCCAACGCTGCGCTTCTCCGCCGCTATAAGATTCCCATTTGATAGGCTTGTCAGAATCCGGAGGATACAGCAGAACAGAAAAGCCTGCCGCCATTGAACCGCTCGTTAACTCTTTTTGAGTGTTAAACTCTATCTTCCAATCAGCTAGACCTAATGCTTCTGCGTTAGCAGCAACTGCATATTCAAGTTCGCTAAGAACTTCATCAATAATAGCCAATCTAATTTCTTTGAAACCCTCACTCCAAGCTTTAACTTGATGAACCAAGCCCTCTGTCTTGTTCAGCTCGGCGGTTAAATCTTTAACCTTAACTTTAGTTTCAGCTAAAATCTTGTCTTTCTTCTCAATCAAAGAAACAAAAGGATTAACTTCTGCTGCTTTACTCTTTAAAGACATCTTCAGAAAATCAAGAGTAGCAGAGCTCTGCTCTATTAAAGCGTCTTGCTTAAGGTGGGCAGCTTGAGACTGTTCATGAACTTTACGCGCTGCCGACTCCTTAGTCTTTTCGTCAGCTAGCGACAGCATAATCTTTTTTGCACTCTTCTCTAACTTAGCTTGAACGGCTGATTTATTCACCAACAGCGAACTCACTTGAGCGAGACTGTCTTCGGACTCTTTAAGCAACTTCTTCAACAACTTTACATCTACTAAAGGCTGGCCACACGTTTGACACTCTTTCTTATCATTCAATCGAACGGCAGCAGCTTTTAAAGACTCCTGCTTCTGCTTTGCTGCTTTGGTGTCATGGATTACTCCGTAAAGCGTTTTATTAACTTCAGCAAGCTCTTTATCTAAAACTTCAATTTTTGCTGTGCTTTGAGGACAGTCGCTCAAAGGCAACAACTCGCCTTTCGCTTTAAGCAATTGTGAGTAATTCTTATTTTCTTCATCATACTGAGACTTAAGCTTACTTTGTTCAGCAGCTTGAACTTTACTCCAGCCATTGCTGTCACTCTTATAAGAATCAAGGTCAGCCTGCGAACACTCAACCAGAGACAAAGCCACCCTCAAATCAACCGCCAATGCTTCCTGAGTTGAACGTAAAGACTTTGACTTTTCTGAAGCAGCTGACGAAGCCTTAACCCACTCATCTAATCTGAGAATATCGTTGAACAAGAAAGACTGCTGCTCAGGCTTCAAGTCAAGAAACATATTTCCAAACTGACCTATGATGACAGCTTTTGAAAAGGCGGCATCATTAAAACCTAGAAGCTTGCTTACTTCATTCTGCTCAACAACGCGCTCACTTGAACCTTGAACAATAGTTAGCAGGTTAGGTTTACGCTGGCGTCTGATTTCAACAGACTCACCTTTGACTTTGAGAAAGACTGAAACTTGCGTAGCAGGCTTAGACTTACCCCACGAATGTATTGAATCGGCAGGCCTTGAATCCCTATTGGTCTGACCCCAAAGACACCAAGTCATCGCATCCCAGAGTGTAGATTTACCTGCTCCATTTCCGCCTAGATCAGGATAAAGATGATTCTCACCTTTAACAAAGTAAACACCAGGCTTCCTGTTTAATGCTAAGTGGTGCGAACCTTTATAGTTTTTGAAGTCTTGCAGCACGAGTCTTTCAAATTGTAAATCAAACATTTTGACCCGCTTGTAAAAATTCAAGACCTAACTTAACATCAAGCTTCTTCAGTTTAGCATAAACTTCTATTCTGTTCTTTGAAGTCTTAGCTGAACTAATCTTAGATTGCTCTGAAGATGATGTGTCTGCTTTATCCATAATCAATTCTAAACCACACAGCACCCAGCCTTGTTCTTGGGCGTGCTGCCTTAACGTCTTTTTCAAGGTAGGCCATTTATCAAAGTCACTCCTTTTGAGAGTGACTCTAACCTTGACTTGATCTCCCTCATTAATGAGATCTTTAAACAAAGCTTGATTCCACTCATTCAAAAAATCATCATCAACCACGCCTTTAATGTTGAAAACCTGTCGCCTCATAAAAGGAACCTTACGCGACTTAATTTTACCTTCAGCTATCATCAATACTCGAGGATCAAATGAATCGCCAAACCTAATCCGGTAAGGAGCACCTACATATTGAATGTTATTTGAAACCTTTTGAGGAACATGAATATCTCCGCTGATAACTTTACCCTCAAACCCTTTAAAGTAAGCAGGTGGAATGCCTGGGAGAAGTGATCCATTCTCGGCCACGCTGCCTTCATAAGTTTGATGAGTGAAAATTAAATCAAACTTTGAAAAATCAAAGTCTTGCCAGTCTGTTTGATAATTTCTAGAACTTGGCAGACACAAAACCCCGAACCCTTCGACATTTAGCTTTTCGGGCTGAGCAATAAACTTAATATTTGACCCTACTTGTGATAAGAAATTGAAGAAGGGTAAAGTCTCTTCAATGTAATCATGGTTACCCTTTAAAATATAAACTTGCGCAGCTTCTGAAAGAGACTTCAACTCTCCTACCAATCTGTTTACTAGCTCTGAATTATGCTTGTCTTTAGCGTCAGTCAAATCACCCAAGATAAACACAGTGTCAACTTCATCTACAGAATGATCTAACTGCTGCTTAAGCCACTGGAATATGCCCCAGCGATACTCATCCAAAGGCTTGTCTGTGATGTGCAAATCTGATGTAATCATAATCATCTTTGAAATGGCCTTGGATTGTATCTAGACGCTAATAAATTACTAAACCAAAAGAACGCGCAAGTTGAATCAATGTCAATTAAACTTGAGGCTAAAAATGGTTTAGTAAATTCATTTAAAACCTCTGAACCTTTGAGGTCGGTAATACATACAACAGGCAAACGGTTCTGCTTAGCAATGAGTAAAGGCAGTTTTCCCGCTTTAGTGCTCAGAGCTGCGTGACCCCTCCAAAAATTAGCAATGTTACCGGTACCTTTGAACAACCCTTGCTGAAAGTTCAAATCAGCGTAGAACTTACACTCTACAGAGAAACACGAAGAGAGGATGAAAGATTCTTCAGCTAGAGCGGTAATATCACCTGCTTGAGTGTCATTATGTCCGCCCTTCTTAAACTTCACTGTAGCCCTGCCACCAGACATAGCTGATCGCCAAAATAGATCAGTTCTTTTTTCGTGACTAACCCATAAAGAAAGCTTTTCACAAACAAACCTCTCAAACTCAGCACCTTTAGCCTTGCCTGAACCCGCCTTCATTCAATCATACCTTTATACTTCTGCCTAGACGGCTTAAAGTCTTCTTCGATTTTAAACCAATGCTTCCTTACAGCGTCATCAACACTTTTGTTAAACTCTAAGTAATCTTCTTCAGAAGCCTTGTCCCACGTTTTTAAGACCTTCTGAATAGAGCCTTTGGGAATCTCAAACTGAGCCAGCTGCCCGCAAGACTCCAACCACTCTAAATTTGATTGCAAGTTATCAATGCCGTAGCCAAATCTTATAACGAAATCACATTCTCGAAAAGGCAGACTGATCTTGTTCTTGTCGCACTTAGCCCTGACTCTTATCCCTGTGGCCCTGACCTCGCCTTTAATAGTCCTTGTCAAGGTTGCAACGTGTGAAAGGTAAACAATCAATGAGGCATAAAAGTCCATAGCTTTACCGCCCGAACGCGTAGTCTGCCGTCCAAACGTGATGCCTATTTTATCTCTAACTTGCGAAATGATAATGAGCGCGATAGACGTTGATTCTAAATCACGAATCAACTTCCGAAAGAGTTCACCTAACTTCTTCTGCTTGGTTAAATTATAAGAGCCTTCGTCAATTGCTCGAGCCATCTCGGCCCTGTCAGAAAGAGCATCGAGCGAGTCGACCATGTATAAGCCCACCTGTTTAGACTTTTTTGCTTCTGCAATCTTCTCATGCAAATCTTCAAAAATATCCTCAATGGTGTCAAACTTCTTTACCCCAAAATCGATCCTCTCTACAGGCATACCTAAACCCGCAGCGTAAGGCTGATCAAAGGCTGCTTCTACCTCTCTATACCAAATATCACCTGTCGGGAAACATTGGGCAAAATTGGCGGCCGCTTCGATGGCGAGCAGGCTCTTACCTGTAGACTTGTCTCCAATTATATTTGACATCCGACCTAAAGGCCAGCCCCCTCCTAGAACGAGGTCTAACCTCGTGCACCCTGAAGTAAAGAGTCTCAAGCTAGAAGAATCGGGCGTTTTCATGTAACGCCCGACCACTTCATCCTCTTCGGGTTTAAACCTTTCCAACTACTTTATGCCCCTCTTCTGCTTCAACCTCTCAATACTTTTACGAGCTGCTACGGCATCGTCTTCGTCCTCGTCTTCATCCTCGTCTTCATCTTCTTCGACAGCTTTAGAAGCCTTCTTCAAAGGCTTCTTAACGGGCTCGTC
>JAHFDG010000019.1:8922-59472 GCA_023249105.1 Candidatus Methanoperedens sp.
TCCTCGTCTTCATCTTCTTCGACAGCTTTAGAAGCCTTCTTCAAAGGCTTCTTAACGGGCTCGTCCTCGTCCTCGTCTTCATCTTCTTCGACAGCTTTAGAAGCCTTCTTCAAAGGCTTCTTAACGGGCTCGTCCTCGTCCTCGTCTTCATCTTCTTCGACAGCTTTAGAAGCCTTCTTCAAAGGCTTCTTAACGGGCTCGTCCACGTCTTCGTCTTCGTCTTCGCCCTCTTCGAAGGCTTTAGAAGCCTTCTTCAAACGCTTCGTGACGGGTTCGTCATCATAATCTTCTTCATCAACATCAGCATCTCCGGGAGCCGGGCGCCTCGAATTCTTGCCTAGAAGCACACCTTCCATATATTCATTATCAAAGTAATTGAGAATATCAGGCACAGGATTGGCTACCACAAAGTCCAACCACTTAGCCTGCTGTTCAGGAATTTCGCTGATAGGAGAAGGCTCTCGAGAAACTTCAACTGCAATATATTTGGTTTTAATGCCTGCACCTTCACGAACGAAAGATACATCAAAACCTTCGTCAGGGTGATCAATCAAAATCACTTGGTCAGTCTTCTTATTCAAAGAACGATTAGCAATCTCCTTATCAATGGTCCAAGGCAGCGCCCAAATACAAGGACCTTGCTTTTCATCTGCACGGTTAATGATCCACGCAACTAGGCGCTTGGAAGGCTTTAGCTGAGAAGCTGAATCAGCATCACCTTCAACCGCAAGCTCATCGCGCATCTTGCAGATGACGCAATCTTCTCCTTTCATCTTCTTCAAACAAAGGTAAGAACTCTTGTCCGGTCCAATACCATGGTGCAACCACACCTCAATGCCCCAATGGTTTCCGAATTGATCTAAGTCCCAAGTGGGAGGCATGATCCGATAAATATTTTCGCCCTCTTTTGGTGTCACAATAGTGACCCTAGAATCAACGTAAGAATCATAAGCACCGCCAGACTGCTTAGCTCTAGCAGAAACACCTTCTGCTGTGCGACTTTTGTAAACAAACCTACCCTTAACTTTAGCCATCACTCTTCTCCTTCTTTGTAAGCATCAACTGTTTTGATGAAGTGCTCTCGTTTACTTTGAAAGAAACCTTCACCCACGTAGTATCCAACAACCTTCCCCGCCCAAGCTAAAGCGACGACAGACAAGAAAAACAAAAACCCATAAATCAAGTAATCCACGCTATCCTCCTTTACCTCTCCTAAGCTCACCCTGCTTCTTTTTGACAATTTCAGCAGTGGCGTCGCTCAAAGAGCCTTGCGTACCTTGAACAGAAGAAGTCTGAAAATAACCTGACGTAAAAAGAGATACTAAATCCTTCAAGACATAAGCACGCTGGGCGTAAGCTTCTTTCAAAGCTGCGTATTCATCAGCTTCTAACTTCAATTGCAAATAAGCACGCCTCAACTTCATCAACTTAGGAGAAGCATCCACACGGTTCTTCAAAGCTGTTTCAGTCAGCTTCTCTCCTGATTCAAGAACTTGTGCTCGAATACTTGCATCGATTTCAGAAGAAACTTCATCTATCAAATTCTTCTGAGTATCACGCAGATTAATGGCTTTGGCAACTAAGTCGCTGACTTTCCAATACTCACTAGGCTGCGACACTAATTCTTCATCTAAGTCGTACTTATCGATAAGTAATCTGTTTTTCAAACTCTGTAAATGTAAATCACGATCTTTCATTGAATCCTCCGTTGGTTATATTAAACATACTCTAAGCAAAGTTTACCGCAAGCAAGGACTAGAGGTGAAACTCCATCTTGAGGATGAAAAGGCTCAGAAAATACATCTAATATCTCTAAACACTTACCTACCAGCTTCTGATTATTTGACGTGAGAATTACTTTGGTTACGTAGGCCCTGACGACTTGACGACTGGATTCAACATTAGCTTCACTTAACCCTGCAAGAAGCGGCTGAACAATCGCCCAAGACTTGCCTGAAACCAATGCTCGAGCCAGCTCTATGATATCATCAGACTCTAAAGATGTCTTTAATAACTGCGCTGCTTGACTTCGATCTTTTAAAGACTGACACATACCTAGATTAACTAGAGCCTGCCTGGGCGACCCTCCCGCCTGCTTACTGCACAAATCTACAATAGGCCCGGGAACATCTAATCCCTCTTTCTGACAGATTTCTAGCAACCAATCCTGCATCACAGAACTAGAAACGGGCTTCAACTCATAAGAGGTGCAGCGCGTTTTAATGTTGTTAGGTATTTTTACAGGGTCGGTTGTGCATAGAAACCAATAAACCCATTCGGGAGGCTCCTCCAGCGATTTAAGAAGTGATTGAAAGCCTGCTTTAGATATGGCCTGAGCCTCGTCAATGATAATAACCCTTTTAGAGTTTGAGAAAGGTTTATAACTCAAACCTTCAGTGATGACTCTCATAGAGTCAATTCCTGTGTTCGTAGCAGCGTCATACTCTCTTAATTCAGAAGAATCGCAGCCTACGACTTGAGCAGCGATTCTAGCTAAAGTCGTCTTACCCGTTCCACTCGGTCCGTGGAAGAGAAAAGTTCTATTACTACCTGTCTTAAGAACATTCCTTAAAGATTTGACAACAAGTTCTTGACCGACCACCTCCTTAAATGATGAAGGTCGATACTTAATGTATAAAGCTTCAGACATTAATTCACCATTTGTCTGAAGAAGCGACCAGCACTTCTTCCATTTCAGCCATATTCTTACCTACAGAAACTTCAACCACCATAGGGCAATTGATGAAATCATACTCAAACGTAAGCATCTCCGTGACGATAATTTCTAAGCAGTAATCCAACTTGGACTTAGGAATGATAAACGTGAGATCATCATGAATTTGAATATTAGGCTGTAAGGAAAATTCTTCTTTCTCAGACAATCGTGCCATGGCATCCATCACTATCTCAGCAGCAGTTCCTTGTATGGGCGAATTCAATATTCTATTTCGTGAAAGAGGCGCACGTCGCCGCCGACCCGTCAGCGTTTCGCAATACCCATTACGCCTATAAAACTGTATCATGGACGTCTGCCACGCCTCTAACCCAGGAAACTCCCTCCAGAACTGATCGATGCATAATTGCGTAATGTTTTCGGGAACTCCTAAATACCCTGCCACGCTCGAAGTTGAAGCTCCAAATATTAAGGGAAACGTCCACTTGTTCTTGATGACTGTTCTAAAATCTTTCATCTTCTGCTTATCTTCAAGACCTGATTTGCCTCCAACAACTTGAGGATATGTTAACGCAATTCTTCGAGCCCAATCGCCATGAATGTCAAATCCTTCCCAAAGTGCTCTGGTAAAGATCTTATCACGAGAAGCCATGGCTGCAACCCGAGCCTCTAGCTGCCCATAATCAGCGGCGACAATAACACAACCTTCGTCTGCAACCAGCTGTCGCCTGATTTCACGCCCAGCAACAGACCGCTTAGGAATATTTTGGACATTAGGACTTTCGGCGGACAAGCGTCCCGTTTCTGCATACACTGAATTGAACACAGGGTGAATGCGATTGTCTTGATACACGTTTGCGTAAGGCTCTATATAAGTGGATATCAATTTCTGAGCCTTTCGATAGTTCAGCAACGCACCACAAAACTCGCCCCCAATCTGCAATAAAGTGGTTTCATCTACAGAATAACCCGAACCTTTGTCTCGTCTACCTTCTGGACGCTTCAAAATATCTCTAAACAAAACTGTCAAATCATAATTAGACAAAGGATTAAAGGCTGATCTTTTGAGAGATTTAAATAGCTGAACCTCTTTAGAATTTTGAATAGAATTAATCGCTTGCTCTGATTCTTTCACGTGCTTCTTGCGCAATTGGCGATTGACTTTCAAATCAATCAACAAACCCTTGATCTGGGATTTAACGAGTGCAGGAGTTCTCCTCACCGTTTCATTATAGACTTTGGTTAATTTTTCAGATTTTAATCTTGCACGCTGCTCTTTATAAAGCAGCGCGTGATACTTAGCGTCAATTCCATTGTACCTCAAGACTTCAGAAATTTCACAATTCTCTAAGTCTTTTCTGTTGACTGCTGAGACTTGCTTAATGTTGAAACCAAAATACTGCTGGGTCAAAAAGGCTAAAGACAAAGGACCCTCTGCTCTTTTAATAACCCTTTCGTCTAACACAGCTGCTTGAACCATGGTGCAATCCCAGCGACCTGCAGAGAGAAGACTCCAATCATCATATATTTGAGCTGACCACTCCATTTCAAAAGCTAAATTATGTACAGCTTTTGAACCTTTACATTCTTTCAAGAAACTAATCCAAAGCTTGTCTAATTCTTTTCGATCCTTGCGAGACCACCCTGCTTGAGGATGATCAAAAGCGATAGCCATGCCCGAAGTCTCTGCCCACACACCCGCGCTGAGTATTTTTGAACCTTCATTGTAAGGGCGCAATCGGTTGGTCTCGTAATCAATTCCGACAACTTTCTGAGATTTAGCACTTTCAAAAAAAGCTCGAACCTTTTCAATCGCAGAAAATTCATCGCCTTTAATTATGACAATGTCTTGACCTAATTTGGAAGTGTCATGCACAGAAGCAGGCAGACCTTCTTTCAAGTCAAAGAAAACCTTCTTAAAATCAAACTGCAAAGCGCGTTGGTCTTCAGAACTGACGCCGGAGCCTCCTTGATAAAATTCACCCAACGTCAAAGGATCTAGCGTTGGATAGAACCAACAAACATGAGACTTAATTTTAACAGGAATACGACGCCCCCGCCACTCTGTGATCCCGACTTGACCCATCAACCAGGATAAAGGTTCGGCGCCTAAACCTATAATTGCGTAAGGTTTTGAAGCTTCAATATCTTTGGCTACGCTCGGCCTGCAGCACTCAATCTCGATTTGCTGAACCTTTCGACCTTTAGGAGGACGAGTTCTTACCACATTATTAAACCTAACAAGGTTTTTATACTCTTTTGGAATGTTCTGATTTATAAAAGAAGCAACTGCTCCAGAAAAAGGCAAGCCTTTATGATCCGCAGAGCTGTCAGGCGCTGAACCCAAAATATAAACTAAAGGCGCTGCCGAACCTTGAGGAGCGATATGAGCGTTAACTGCAACACCCACCTTGTTTAAAGGACAAGCCTTGCACTCCATTTTATGAAGTAATGCTGTAGGCAACGCTTGTGCAGGCATTTTAGATGTGTTAAAAAATCCCAATAGCCAACTCCCTACTTCGACGCGCCTGCTAGCAGATACAAAAAGTCATTAGGACCCTTCAAAACTATTGTCGTGTCTGAAATGGCCATCAAATTAGTAAAAGGCAAAGCGCGCTTGAGCAAAGAAGGACTAAATCCTAACTTAAACTCATCCTCACATTCAATACTCATACGATCATCTAACTTGCCGAAGTTTGACGCAACTTGCACAACCATCTTCCCTTGAGAAATAGTCATTAATGCAGTTTCTTCATCTTTCTGCAAGAGAATTAAAGCACGTTCAAGTGCAAGGCGAAGCTTCGATGGTATTTCAAAATACGCACCAGACTTCTGCTGAGTTTTATGAACAAGCGATTCATAATCAAGAGGCGCTTCTGCATGCAGGACTTTGGTATAGATCTTAACACCAGGCGCGAAAGCCACAGCGTAATCATCAAAAATAGTAATCTGCCCTTTCTCACGGCACAATTTCAGAACTTGCTCAATGAAACCGAAAGAAAGAATTAAGCTGCTCGCCTTAACTTTATAAGAAGAGGGCAGACTCAAACTAACCTGCGTAATCGTCTTCCTGTCGGTGGTGTACAAACAAAGCTGATCTCCTTCTTTACGAAAGGACACACCCACCTGCTCAGGTGATGACAGATCTACTCCTCGACTAGTCAATACAGCCGAGAAAGCATCAAGAATTTCGGGAGTAAGCTGCATTTGTTGCTTAGAACTTTCTTCGGGAAAATCCCACAATGCCTTTTCAATCGGAAACAAATTCGTCTTAAACTTTGTACCCCCTAGCTTAAACAAAACTTCATCATCTTCACCTAACTCAACTTGAACTTGCTTAGCACGAGAAGCTTCAAGAAGTGATATCAAAAGATTACCTTTGATACCGCCTCGAAATTCTGACACAAAGTCTACTTGAATGCCTATGTCAGCATCATTGTAAGCAGTCAGCTTACCTTCGCCAAACCATACTAACGTCAATTCCTCAAGCAATTCTCTAACAGCAATGGCGGGTTTTACTTTTTTCAACGCTTCTAACAATTCAACACGTTCAAGCTTCATTTTCAAGAATCTCCCTTCTTTGTCTTCTTTCTAGAAATAACCTCACCCTCACAAACGTAAGCCTTAACTTGCTTCTTAGTTGTTTTGTGAGCTTCAAAGTAACTAACGAGCCTGTAGCTCGCTTGCGCACGTTTAAGTGCACGGGCAGCAGTCTTATTTGACAAGTTAGTGGCAAATACGAACTTCATGCAATCATCCTTGATGGCAAGTAAATAGGAGATTCAAAAGTGGCTTCAAACTTAAGCATGTAATTTATACAAACAAATACACGAGACTCCCAAGATTCTTGGCACTCTTGAATAGAGGATCCAACACTTTTTAAGTAATCCTCAACCAAAGCTTTCTCTAGACCTTTCATTTTAGAATAAGCATAAGGTGCGGTACTTTTATTCGTTTTACCTTCTCTTGGTGAAGCCACATAAATCGACAACGGCGGTTTATTGTACTGAAACTCACCGCGCTCACGCCTGGGCATCCATATAAATCCATAAGCAGCGAAAAGCATATAACTAGTTGCATCTGTAGTCGTCCAAGGATATTTCTTCAAGACTGAAAAACCACTGACCCCCAAGCCATGTACTTTGACCTTCAAGACACCTTCACTATCTACAAGCATTGAAAATGCTTTATCAAACCAAGCGGCTTGCTCGGGTTTTGAAATATCTTCGTAAGGTGAGAGGGCTATGTAAGGATTGTCTTCTGCAATCATCCTTTCTAGATGATACCAACGCTCCTGCTGATGAAACACAGGGATAGGTTGAAGCCCTTCATTCTTCATCAATTTTAAATTTTCATAAGATTTGTTAGCTGCGTACTCTAGCGTCTCAGCTGTTCGTCGAGCACCTCTTTCGCCCCCAATAACATCCAGGTTGAAGTAAGCTTCAAGGTAAGGTAAACGATTTTGAAGAAACTCAATGTATTCTCCAATATCAATAGAAGATCCTCGCGTCCACGCGGAATAAGCTCCACTATCCATGAAAAGATTAACCACTTTATCCATCAGATCGACCCTGAATGAGAATCAGCAAGAGAGACAAGTCTCATGAATTCAGCTCGCGCTGAATCGCTGTCTTTGAATTCACCTTTAAGCGCTGACGTGTAAGTAATAGTACCTGACTTTTGCACTCCCCGAGACTCCATGCACAAATGACGGCACCTAACCACAACCCCAACACCCAAAGGCTTCAGTTCAGCTTCAAGGACTTCAACAATTTGTGAAGTGAGCCTCTCTTGAACCTGTAATCGGCGCGCAAAGACATCAACCAATCTAGACAATTTCGACAATCCGACAATCTTCCCTTGAGAAATATAACCGATATGCACCACTCCAAAGAAAGGCACAAGATGATGCTCGCACAAGGAATAAATAGGAATGCCTCCCTGGAACACTAATTGATCATAGTCGCTAGCACCATCCTCAAAGACTTTTAAAACCGCAGCGGGATCTTCCGCATACCCGCCGGTCCAAAACTTATAAGCTTCAGACACGCGGCGGGGAGTTTCTTTTAAGCCTTCTCTGTCGGGATCATCAACTATGTTACTGAGCAGCTTGTAAATAATTTCTTGCATAGATTATTCTTCTCCCTCACCAAAGCTATTCTTCAATTGATCGAAATAGTTTGAATACATACGAGCGCTACTTAAAGCAAATTGCCCGGTGCCGTAATGTTGTGAAATAATAACAGTGAACTTGTCCTCATCATTTCTCGACTTCTCAACATAAATACGCGCAAGCCCTTTCTCCTTTTCAAGCTTTGTTTGACTATAAGTCAGCACTTGATCGGCAGTATTTAATTTAGAGATGTCTTCAGCTACATGAACTCCTGTAACCTTCCCTGATTCAATGCCCGCCCTATTTGCTTGTGTGGGCGCCAAAACTGCTAGATTTCTTTCAACGCCTAACCCTCGAAGTTCTTCAAATACACGCCCAACGCTAATTCGCTGATTAGCAGGATCTGTCCACATCAAATCAGGATAATCAACGATCAATATATGAGGAATGAACTTATGTGAAACTTCAAGCATGTCCAAATAAGCACGTAATTGAGAGACAGTTAGCGACTTGGTGGGGAATTGTTTTACAACAATCCTGCCGAACCTTGTCCCCCAGTCACCTATCTTTTTTGAGAGCTTCAAAATAATGTCGGGTTGATCAAAAGTCAACAAAGGCTTTCGCGTCTTCTTGACGAAACCGCAAATACGCTCTAATTCGTCTAACTCAAATAAATATTGTTCTATTTTTTCGTCTCGTTTTGAAACTGCGAACAAACTCTGATAATATCGCTGAACCGCGCGGTCTTCGCTCATTTCTAAAGTAATATGAACGACATTAGCGCGCTGGAGCAACGCCATTTTTGCAGCATGGATGCAGAACCAGCTCTTGCCCGAACCTTTAGGTGCGATGAAGACCATCAACTCTTTAGGTGTGAGTCCTACATCTTTTCTGTCTAATTCAGGAATAGCGAGAGAGTAGGCTTGTGTTTGTTGATTTAAGAAGTTGAGACTCCTTGTACGGTCATTCAGAAATATTCCACTGTCAATCGACTGCACTTCGTTCTTGAGAGCGTCTAGAAATATCTTCTCAATGTCGGGGACAAGTCTGTCTCCCCCAAAGGAATACCTATCAGCTGCTGCAAGAACCGCTTGCTTAAGCTGCTGACCTCTAACAAACTCCGAAACCCTAGAAAGTACGTAACTAGGATTAAGCGATTCTCCATTAACCAGAACGCCTTGGACGACTTGCGAATACAAAGGATATTCAGCGTGACTCGTGTCGCTAAGAACATCATCAAAGACATCATCAATGTGTGAGATTCCTGGAGCTTTGTTGTAGGTTTTTCGGTATGTTAGAACCTTCTGAACAATTCCAGAATAGACTGTGTCAAAATAATCACTTTTGAGCAAGCCTGCAGCAATCTGACCCTCTTTGTCGTTAACGCAAAGAAGAGTCAAGATGCTCTCTTGGAGTGTAGTCGTTAACTTGTCCAAGATTTATTCAACCCCTAAAAACAGATGCGTTTGAAGACTTAGTTGAAAATTATACTCAAAGCAAAGTTTGATAGCCCTTTTATAATTTCTACGCGTTTCTTCTACATTAATCAATCCCGGAGTCCAGGCGTCAGCAATTTCGCCGGGAGACACGGGCCTGTTATAAGCGGTAAGAGGAGACAAGTAAACCTTAGGTAGATGATTATAAGTCCCTAAATAATCGTAAGGGATGTTGAAATAAGGACTACTCTCATCTCCGCTGATTAGAAATTTAAAAACTGATGGCATATCTTTGAGATTCTTGTGTATAGGCCTGAATGTCTTTTCAGCTTTAGGACTAATAACGATTGTGAATCCCATCTTTGAAGCGTTGATGTCTTGATTCAATGTTAGAAGTTCTTCAGGACCACAGTCTCCATTACTCTCAATTTGAATATTCTTAATCCCATGTAAACCTGCTCCTAACACCCTCTTCAAAAAACCTACTACATTTTTTTGAAGGAAAGGCTCACCTCCTGTAATGACCAACAAAGGTGCAGACGCAAGCTTTTCTACTTGTCTTTCAATATAATCGAAGGTCATGAGTGTACCTTCATTTATCTTGAAGTTAGTGTCACAGAATGAGCAGCCCATGCCTATTTTACGTCCGCGATTACACCCAGCTAACCTGATGAAAGTAGCAGGAGTACCTGCAAACGGTCCTTCACCTTGGATGGTGCTAAAGATGCTTGTGACCAATAAAGCGTGATCAGGAAAGCTTAGATACTGACCCACGTGAGCGTTGGTGTCTTGATTCTGCGTAATCATTGAAAACTCCTAACAGTTAAGTGTTAAACCTAATCGACTTTTGCACATACCCACTTTAAAAGAATCTTTGATTCCAAATAACCCGGAAACGATCTTTCAAAAGCTTGAATGAGCAGCGGCGTTCTTGATAATAATACATTCATCGAAAGAGGTAAATTAAATTCTGAGGAACAGAACTCACTTAACGCTTTACTTAAAGTTCTCCCTAGCGCTAGTAATTGAATTTCATTTATAAAACCTTCATCAGCGATAGCATTCAAAAATACTTGCTTAACAGATTCAGAAGTGTTCTTATAAATATGATAAGATTCATCTTTCGTGGAATAAGATGTTTTAACCCCTGAGCGTTTACAAACGAATCTATAACCCTGAAGCAACCAATCATCACTTTTAAAGGAATGTTCTTCAAGCAGTAAATGAACATGCGCTTTAACTTGAATTAATTCCTTCTGCGATAACTTAGAAAGATTTTGAGTAACACGTTCCAGATAATTTACCTTCATTTACTTTCATACCTTATTTACGTGTTACGTGTATCATGTAATTATTTACGTGTTACTAGAGAGGATGAGACATAGCTATCCCGCCTAAGTTATCTCTAGTAAAGAGATTCACTTAAGTGAGAGCTATGTCCCTTACGTTACCGTCAAGGTTTCGACACTCTTCAGTCTCTTCAAACTTCGCAAGAAGTTCGTAACCCGGCTCCTGAAGTTAGCTCTGCCGTTGACTTTTGGTTACCGCCCATGGTAGGTCGTTTAGCCCTCTCTCGCCATTGGAGTTCTCCCAAGAGAAGGTGATGTGATGTTCGTTGCAATCTTCATACATACAGAGGTTTCAGTATGACTAATTTCCAGGGAGGAAGAAGGCATGGATTGGATTAAATTTCTTAAGAAGAATAAAATCGATTATGTTGAAAAAGGACCTAGCACAGCCAAAGGTAATGTCTACGTCAAATGCGTGTTCTGCGGCGAAGCAGATCAAGGTTTTCACTTAGGAATTTCACTCAGCAATAAAGGTTGGGGCTGCTGGAAAAACACAAGTCACCGAGGAATCAGCCCTGTTAAATTAGTACAAAGGTTGTTGAAGTGTTCTTGGGAGGACGCTAAATTAATAGCTGACTCGCAGAACCAAGCACTTCTCTTGCCTTCCGGCATGCTGCTGAAAGAGGTTAGCGCTTTGCTAGGCCCTAAACAAAATGTTGAAGTTAACAATTCTTTATCTTTTCCACAAAACTTCAAACTTATCAGAGACAAAGCGGCGTGTGCTCCTTTCCTTCATTATCTAGAATCTAGACTTTACTCACGAAAAGAAGCATTACAATTATGTGTAAACTATCAGCTGCACTGCTCAACGCACGATTTATTCTCTTACAGGGTAATTGTACCTGTCTTCGAAAAGCAAGGTCTAGTGACATTTACCGGCAGGCATGTGGGCTCAGTGATTCCTAAATATAAAACCTTAAGTCATTCTTTAGAGAATTCAAAAGTTACCGGCTTGCCTCAAGCCTTATTGCCTATTACAGACTGCTTACTTAACTTTGATAAATTTCAAAGAGACGAAAAAGTTTTACTTATTTGTGAAGGTCCTTTTGATGCTCTTAGACTTGATTATTTTGGAGAACCCTCAGGAATCAGAGCAACGTGCCTCTTCGGAAAAACAATCAGTGCGGCGCAGATAAATAAACTTTCACAGATTAGAGGACAATTTGAGGAGTGTTTTCTGCTGCTGGATCGCGGGACAGAGATGGATGCTGTTGCCTTGATTCAGAAACTTGCGTGGTTAGAAATTAAAACTAGTCAGCTACCTCAACCATGGAAAGATCCTGGAGAAATGGAGAAAAAAGCTGTACTCCATTATTTTTCTCTTTTATTATCAAAATAGATGCATTATAAATTAATGGTGAATCAATAATAATTAAAGGAGAGTAAGATGGCGAGAAAGGCTAAACCCGTTCCTAGCATGTTGGATGACGGAATTAAAGGTTATATCTCCAACCAAGCGCGTAAGCACCTGTGGAGGGTTCAACCTCTTTACGACTACGATGATTTGGTTCAAGAAGGTTACGTGTGTTTTGCTATTTGTAAAAATAAGTATGGACATGTTGAAACAGCTTCACACTTCATGTCTTTGTTTAAAACTACTTTCCAGAATCAAATACACGATCTAGCCTCTGCTAGAACCAAGCAGCAGCAGGTTTATGAAGAAGAAGAGAGCAAAGAAGCTTCTTTGATCGACTTCAACGCAGGCGAGCTTCTTTCGCTAATAAGCAAGCTACCTTGGTACTTGCAGAATTTCATCAACTTAACTTTATCAGATGCATCCAAACCCCCAAGGCTACTTAAACAAGACAAGGAGCGTGAAACCAATAACGAGTATTACTGCAGACTACTTGGAATTGATCCTCGTGAGTATGACTTGGAACACTTACTAAAATCTCAGCTCACTTAGGAGAAATCATGGAATATCTCTCAACACGTGAAATAGGAATTGACATGGCGCATAGAGTGCCGCAGCACGGAAGTAAGTGCAACAAACTGCACGGCCATCGCTATAAAATTGAAGCTGTAATCAAAGGACCACTTGCGGATTCGGGAGAACAAACCGGAATGACCCTTGATTTTGGCTTTATCAAAGAAGGTATGATGGATCTAATTGACGCCTACTTTGACCATGCTACAACATTACAGCAGAATGACCCTCTGGTTGAAATTTTAATGCGTTCAGGAGATTTTCATGTCTGTGATGACCATCCGTTAGTTACTAACCCACGCGGCCTTATTACGCTAGTAGAAGATTCCGGAAAGACTTCCGGCGTACCTGCTAAGCTCTGTTTGATAGAGAGTACACCCACAGCGGAAAACTTAGCAGCTCTCTGGTATTACAGGCTTTTGAGTTTTGTCAACCACCGTTCAGAAGGGCGAGCTCGTCTGCATCAAATAATTGTGTGGGAAACACCAAACTGCAAAAGCGCTTATCCTCATTTTTAATCAACCTCTTGAATTATTCATTACGGCTATTATATTAATGGTGTCACATCGACACAACCAAGGAGACAAGCAATGACAACAACAGCACAACCACACGAAACACTCCACCCTATACAAATAGAGCTGAGCAAGACGCTTGGTCGCAAAAAGAAGGATTTGGAGCCTTTTACTAAGGCGTCACAGTTCTTTAAGCTAGCAACTGACATCGATGATCTTTGTGAAAAGGATGACGATGTGTGGGAATCTCTGTCTGAAGCCGCGCAAATGTGGGTCAACAAAGCATTGAACGCGCACGCTGCTAAGAAGGGTGTGCCTCTTTTTTCCGAAGAAATTGAGAAAAAAGTAACACCCGCAACAAAACAGAAGGAGGGAGGAGCACAAGCTGCTAGCAAGGAAGTTCTCAAAAAGCAAGCAGATCAAATCACCGCACCTGAACCTGTTCAATCAGGTAAAGGTTATAAAGGACACAAACCGGGTTCCAAAGCAGAATTAATGCGTAAGCTTTACGATCAGCATGATCAAGCAGCGGCGATAGCTAAAGCTGTTGAAGCTGGTATTAAAAAAACCTCAGCCCAAGTTTGGATCTGGGAATTTAAAAAGAAAGATTCCGAGAATGCGTGATGTTGCATCCAAAAGCAGTTAAAGAGTTCTTGAACAAGTCGAGAGATGATCACTCATGGTTAAAAGAGGAATCAGAATCATCTCTCGACAAGTTACTCGCTGAGAGCTCTTTCCAACCACTAGACGCAAGACCTTTGGACTTTCCTCAGAAAGTTTCAGTGCTTTTAGGTATCGCCTATCCACGTTTTGCTTTCTGGTTAGATCTTGGTCTAGGAAAAACTCGAATAAGCTTAGAACTCCTTAATCATTTATGGCGGCGGAAAAAAATCACTAAAGCTATTATAGTGGTTTATTCAGAAGCTTCTCTTTATGGATGGGCAGACCAAATCAAAGAGTGGGGATTTGACGTACCTTTTACTATTATACCTAAAGGAAGCGGTGTCGAAAAACAAAAAAGACTGAACACCTTCTCGGAAGGTCTTTTAATCGTTTCTTACACTTCTCTCATCCATTTGGTCAGTGCGTACCAAGAAGTGAAAAACTCAAAAAAGAGAAAACTTAAAATCTCTATAGAGCAGCTTCAGATTCTCACTAAAGGCGATTATTGCTTAATTTTAGATGAGTCCACGAAAGCGTTCACTTTTAATTCATTGACATTTAAGGTTTGTTCAAGAATTTCAAAAAAGGCGCAAAGCACTTACATACTGGCAGGCAGACCTTTAGGTCGTGATCCTCAAGTGCTCTGGACGCAGCATTACATCGCTGACTTGGGTGAGAGTTTAGGCGAAACGCTAGGTTTATTCCGAGCTGCGTTCTTTGATTCTAAAAGAGGGTATTGGGGAGGCTACGAATACAAATTAAAACAGGGCGGCCAAGAAGCTTTAGCACGCTGCTTGAAGCACCGTTCTATAACTTTCGAATCTGATGATGACAGAACGCTGCCTAAGCGCGTAAAGTCAATCGAAAGGGTACCTCTACCTTTAGAAAGCTTAACTTACTTGCGCAATCAAGTAGAACTTATCAAGAAATCAGCAGGCGATTCAAAACAAGTAAACAACGCATTCATAAGAATGAGACAGATCTCTTCCGGATTCATGAGTCTTTCTCATGAAGAATTATCTGAAAAGGTCATAATCAAGTTCAAACACAATCCTAAACTTGATAGATTAAAAGAGTTGATTGAAGATATCCCAAAGAGCTGTAAATTTATAATCTTCCATGAGTTTAATGCTTCAGGAGAAATGCTGGAGCAAGCTATGAAATCTCTAAAGATAAAATACGGAAGATTGTGGTCTGGTTCAACGGACATCAAGAAAATAATGGATAGTTTCAACAATGACCCTAAATATCAATGTTTGATCATCAACCATATGGTAGGTTCTTTCGGCCTAAACTTACAGGTTGCTAATTACCAATTCTATTATGAATCACCTGTAGGAGTCATCAGTCGAGCGCAGTCTGAGAAGAGGTGCTGGCGGAAAGGTCAGATAAAGAATGTCTATCAGTATGATTTAATTGTCAAGGGGACATTTGATCAGATCATTCTGGATCATCACGCTCAAGGAAATGATCTTTTCAAAGCTTTGATCAAGAACCCTAAAAAGCTGCTCAAGAGCCTTGAAGCTGCAGGCGAGACGAAGTTTAAAGAACCTTAAGGCAGAATCATAGGCAGACTCGCTAACAACCGTGCACGAAGGATTAATCCATGTCTAATAAAAATGTACTCATTTCTATTCCGGAAGAGAGTTTTACGAAGCTGACGCAGCTGGCTTCTGACTTAAGAGAGAGAGCTGCCCCCACATCTGCTGTAGAAAAGAATCAAAGAGTTAAAAAAGTGTTTATTGAGTCGGGTTGTGAAGGTTTAGGTAAAAGTGAGTCTGAACTGACAATGAATGCCTTTATGGCTCGGATGAGCCCTTCTGCGCTAGCTTCGCGATTAATGGTTGTAGGGCTTGAAGTTGTTTTGAAAGAACCAAATAAACTTTAAGCTGCATCCGTGGTAAAATTAATTTAGAGATCATCAAAATAATCTCTTGAATTATTCATTACGGCTATTATATTAATAGTGTAGACAAGAAACCAACCAAGGAGAAGATAAAATGTCAAATGAAGTCGTCTTTTGCAGCCATTGTGAAGCTGAACTTTCGCTAAATGATAAGGATTGGTTTTACGAAGAGCATAACAATTCCGACCCTTGGGACGAAAATGTTTTCTGCTCTGAAGAATGCTGCTCTCAATTTCGGATTATTGACGCCAAAAAGAAGCACTAAGATCAAAAGCGAAACCGGCCTGAGAAGGCCGGTCCGCCAGTCTCGCAAGCTGGCGCTGATGAGCAAGCGAAAACAGACAGGAGAAACAACAATGGCGCGGACAAAGTACGGCTATCGTCACGCATTTTGCGGGATTGACCTGGGCGGGGAGCCTATAGAAGCAGTCTGGATCGAAGAAGCCCCCCAGATCGACGCACCTGAGCAAGATCCCGGATGGTGGGCGCAATGCGAAGTGGAACCGGATGCGGGCTGGATTGGCCCATTTACTACAGAGAACGAAGCGAGGCGTACCGCTACCGAGGAAAACGTATTTCAGAAGTGGGCATATGATTATTGCTGCTGAGGATACAGTAAAGCGAAACCGGCCCTAGGCCGGTCTGCGGACCTCGCAAATCCGCACTGATGAGCAAGCGAAAACAGACAGGAGAGGAACAATGAACCTACCCGATAAACCATCCGAATTAATCCGTCTCGCGCTGAATGATCTGGCGCTATGCGCGGCTGATCCAAATTACAGCATCGAAATGTACGAATGGCATAAGCCGCGAGATGATGGTGTGTGCCAGGTCTGCCTGGCCGGCGCTGTTATGGCGAAATCTCTCAATGCGCGGCCTACAGCCGAACTCTATCCACATCATTTTCCCGATCGTCAAAAGATAAAGGCTCTGGATGATTTTCACGATGGGTTGGTTTGCAGGGCGCTTGACCAGCTTGGGCAAGATTTATCAAAGTGGGGCCACGGAGCGCGCAACAGGGAAATCACGCCTTACCGAACAGACTCCGTCGCATTCACGGCTGATATGCGCCAGTTAGCTGACGATCTTGAAGCGGCGGGGTATTGACCATGACCGCTTCTGAACTCCGCAACGCGATACTGCTGCTCAACTGCATCGAAGCGGACGAGTTTGGCAAAGCGCTGTTCGCCATCATCCAGAAACGACTGACCATGGGGAGCAGACAATGAGCGATCACCTTCCGCCCGGCCCATATCAGTTTATGACCACCGCCGCACTCGATCAGCCGCTGGGCAACGGCCATGTTTATCTCATTGACCGCAACGGGCGGAAGATCGCCGCACTCTGGGGAAAGGCGGACGAAAAGCTGGCTCTCGCGGACTTCATCATAAAAGCCAGCGAGAATGACCGGGACGAGCCATAAGGTTTAGACAAGTTATGGAGGAAACCCAATGATTACCGTTGAACTTACACCACAGGAACTGCACGTTTTAATCACAAGGTTGCACCTGACGCTATCGAAAATGCCCGGCTGGGGCGCTCAGTCCGCCGATATGAAGGCCCTGCTGGCGCGCATCGAATATCTGGAGAGGTTGAAATGATTTTTATGAATGTGGAGGGTGCCGGGGACCGGCGCTGGTCTTACAGCCTGAGTTTTGATGCAGCCGAGGCCGCCTGCAATGCTGCCAATGAACTTATGAATACTAGAGGCTGTATTATAACGATGATTTCCACTGAGACGGGCAAGGTTGCTATTGCTGAAAATGGCGGCGGGATTACGGGCATGTATTATGTTTTTGGCGTCTCTCAGGAAAACAGGACGTGGAAATGATACGCGATTTCATATGCCTGCTCCTGCTGGCCGGGATTGTCTGTCAGGTGTATCTGTGGTGGATGGTATGACTCCGCGCCTTATCGAGCGTATAAGCTGGATGCTTGCCGTCATGGAAAGGCAGAAATATCGCCGTATTATCGCGGACAGGCTGAAACATCTACCCCATAGCCAGATTGCAGAAAGCGCACTTGCTTGTTATTATAGCGATCCGATAAATCGCATATATCACCCCACCTTGCGGGCCGACTGATATGAGGCGTATCCTCATATGCGGTGGCCGGAACTATGCCGATAAAGCCCGGATGCGCAACGTCATACATGCGCTGTTCAACCCCGATACCGACACCATTATGCACGGTGGCGCGCCCGGTGCTGACACTCTCGCCGGTGAAATCGCCGCCGAACTTGGCTGCGCAGCAAAAGTATATCCCGCTGACTGGGCCGCCCACAGTAAAGCTGCCGGGCCGATACGAAATCAGTTAATGCTGGACGAAGGCAAGCCCGATATGGTGGTGGCGTTCCCAGGTGGAAAGGGGACAGAAGACATGATCCGGCGCGCAAAAAAGGCCGGTGTCCGGGTTTTGGCAGCTGCGACCGTTTCGACAGAAATTAAAGTGTGATGTTTTGAAATATGTGATGTCCTCAAACGTTAGGAGAAGAACATGAAAGTTTTAATATCTAGCACCAGTTCAGGAATCAATCTAAGCCTTGATGAAGAGGCAGCAATTGCATTCCCCGGCCAACGCTGCCAAATTTCTTTGCAAGGAAATGTAATTTTAATAGAGCCTGTACACAAAGGCATGCTACTTGTCAAGAGCAGGGGTAGCAAGATGTACCGCGCCTCATTCAGACAACCTTGGCTAATGGCAGCCTACCCAAAGCATGGGTTGATAACTTTCGATAAGGAAGATTTTTTGATACCCGATGCCGGTAAAAGCGGATTTAAGCTTATGCTGCCAAATGTTCTTCCGGCTCACAAGGATCTGGTCCGCAGAAGCAAAAAACTGATCACAGCTAAATATGAATCTGATCCTTTGCAGACAGTTGAAAATCATCACGATGTAAACAAACCCGCCTCTGCTGAACATTCTAGTTTCAATTTTGGAACTGCAAACTTGGTAATGGCTGTAGGCAAACCGACCCTTTGCTATAAGGTTCCGGAACAAGAGCTTTTAGAGTTGACATTCAAACTGGCCCATAAGGGCTATGCAATAAGATAGGAGAAAGAAGATCATGAAAAATCCCTCAATCTTACCAAAGAGCATAACTCTGAAATGCTCAGCCACACTGCTGTCACCACTGCATTATGAGCTGTTTGATAATGCTACTGGTGGATTGTTTTCAGTTCTCCTGCTAGAAAGCACAGTATCATTTCTGAAGTTGTTTAACTACCGATGGGTGGTTGGAAGCAATGGAGTGTGGGTTCTTGATCAATAAAACAAGGAGAATAAAATAATGCCAATGACCAGAGAGGAATTTTATCAGTCAGTCATTGGCGATGCGCTTGAAAGGGTTTATAGCCATGGCCAGGAAACCGCGCTGGATGATGCTTGGCACCTGATAAACGCTCAAGGCGGGTATGTCTCGCCGGGCGATCTGGCGGGCAACGTATACAACAAAGCGGTGCTTGATGCGCTGAATATCATTGAAAAGCTGGGCGGCATGGGCCCGCTGCAAAGGGGGAAAGAATGAGAACAACGCATACTTACGTCACAATGGAAATTAGCGCGGCTGCATACTATGAAATTTCAGGCAAGCTAAGGGACACCCATTATGACCACTGTTTTTTGCACGAAAACATGGCTGGCGAAATCCCGCTGTTAGTGATGGCTGGTATAGCCTTGAAAATGGATGAAACGGCGCAACGGCTGGTGGGGAGGATGCACAGTGAGTGATATGGAAAAAAGCATAAACCAATTTTACGAACAGGCACGATCGCTCGCTCATAGTATTCCCATCTGCGACCTAGGTTCCAGAGAAGGGCTAATCGCAATCGAGATCGGGTTGCGCGAGGCATATCGCATGGGGCGAGAAGCTGGTCGAGGCGAAGCCGCTGAATCACACGAGGAAGCAGAGGGCTTCATAAAGGAGGCAATAGACAGCGCCCCCGAACCACTCCGCCGTCTGGGTGAGTATCTTGCCAGAGTACTAGACGATGATCACTGGAAAGCGGCTGAGCGGATGTTGCTTGGCGCGGCCCAAAAATGGGTGTCTTGTAGTTTTTGCCCCCGCAGAGTGGGGTCTCCATCGGAAGAAGACGCCGCCAGGGGATGGAACGCATGGATGGCTTCATGGAAGGACCGTCCGCATGATTGAACCAACCATGGGTCACGGCGCAAGCGACACCCCCCAGTCGAAGTTAACCGCGCGGTCATTAATGCTTACCAGTCAGGGTATGCGGATGGTATGCGTCATGCGCTTGAGCTTCTGGACAAATCAAGGCGCGAGATGGTCGAACGGATAGCGTCAAACAAACCTAACTATGGATCCCTAATGAGTGAGGTGATCGAGAGAACCGACATTGACAATCTGCAAAGGAGTGAAACGAAATGAATAAGATATTTGCAAACGGACGCGGATGTCGCGAGTGTAAATATTTCAGTGATGGTGAATGTCATCGCTTTCCTCCACAAATGGTTCTTTGGCCGGACCATAATTTGCCTCCGGTCGCTTACAGGCCTGACAGCAGCTTTCCTGCTGTACAACCACATTACTGGTGCGGAGAATGGGAGGTGGATCAGTAAACAAATGACAATTAAAGTTAAACCAACATCTTCAGAAAGATCAGATTTTTCGTCATTGTCTGGTAAAATGAAAGTGGCCACAAAAGACGATTCTATTGAGCACAGATTAGAAAAACTTGAAGTTGAAATTAAAAATCTTTATGCGTGGGCCACCAAACAAACAGAGGTCCAAAACAAGATCATAGAGGCTCTTCAATTGTACTTCAAAGCTAGATCATCGAACTAATGTTTTAAAATCCACTCGTGGCAAGCCTTGGCGTAAATAGCTGCTTCATCAGCATCATATGCCAGCCTGAGAATGAATTCACTCAGTTCAGGTGAAAGAACTTTGCCACTCTCTGTTGAAATGTCGGTTCCGGAGGAGCTTCCAGCAACAGGGCTGGAGGCTGGGGCGGTTGTGCGCATGGAGCCACCACCAGCTTTCCTACGTCCTTGGTCGCGCAACCCGCCAATAGCAGCGACAAGCCTACGATTTTCGTCAAGTGTAGCACGTATTTCTTTCTGTGATTTTGCATGGAGAACTCCTATCTTGGTTGCCAGTTCAGCGTTCTTTCGCTCTTGCACTATTACTGCTTCTGTAGCTTTCTGCAATTCTGTTGCAGCTTCATTCTTGAGTTTCTCTGTTTTAGCCACCCAGATGTTATCATTCAATCTGTAGCCCGAGTAACCACCTGACAATAGTCCCGCACCAAACAAAATGACTAGAAATAAAGGTTTGCTGAAGATCCCAAACAATTCATTCTCCGATGCAGGTTTTGTATTCGGCGTTACGACGTTTTGTCAAGCCTGGAAGAGGCTTGCCCTTGAACTTATCCCACCTCAGTATCTGCTTACAAGCTTCACCATAGTTTTCTTGGTTCAATTCTTTTACAAGAGTTGAGCTGCAGAAAGCCTTGTTGCCGATATTATAGGAAAGGGAAAGGTAGGCGTCATACTCATGTTGGTGCAGAGGCACTTTGACGCAAGTTTTCAGCTTTGAATCAAACTTCTCAAGGTCGTTTAATGCCCGCACCAAAGCATCTGTCGGGGTCGTTTTGTCACCCGACTTAACACCTTCAGTTGAGCCGAAGCCTATGGTGTTAACGTCCCCAGCTACAGGCGTGTAGGCATATTCGCGATAGCCTTCGTAGGAAGCTATGCTAACGAGCGCAGAGGCGCTAATGACGATTGCTGTTAGACTCTTCCTTGATAATTTAATCGGCATTGGGGATTCCCTGTTGGGCGATAAGGCGTGAAATCAGCGCAGCAAAAGTAACTGCAAGAGATAGTCCTGCCGCAATGCCCTTTGGAAAGCCATCAGCAAAAAATGGTAACGCAACTTCAATTCCAGACAGCAGTCCTGCTAACAGCATTAGTCTGATGGACCATGCGCGACGAATGATGATTTTCCAGTTTGCAACAAGATGAAGCATTATTCCGACACCACCTTCAACCATCCATTGAACAGCGCGAGCGCCAGTACGGCGAGGCTGGTTATTACTGCGCCGCCGGTGGAAAAAATCATCCCGTTAAGTTTTTTCGAAAAATCGTCCTTCACGGCGGCAATTGATTTTTCGACATCATCCTTAAAAGCTTCAATGCTGTGCTGCATTTTGTCCATGCGTTCGTGGCTTCGTGTGTTAAATCGCTCGGCCATCGCCTGAGACGTTTTCCCATGCTCAACCAGAGCAGCTTCCGCGCGCTCCTGTGATCGCGCCAGTGTGCGCATTTCTGACGCAAGCCCGTCCAGGCGCAGCCCTGTGGTGTCCGAAAGGTGTTTGACCTCCTGGTTGACCTCGCGCACAGTCATGGGTTCCTCAGCCATTGACTGTCACCCCCATATCTAACAAAACAGCTTTATCCCACACCGTCACGCGCCTACCTGGCGTGTGCCACGGATACATCAGCATCCGGTCATCGGCCACATGCGGCAAGGGGTAGTTGTTTGCGTCCGTGTAAAGCGGGATTGCGCCACCGTAGGCCGCGAGGATATGCGGCCCGGTCAGAACGCGCTGGCCGCCAGAAAAATCCATCAGCCGGGTGAAGCTGTTGCCTAGCCCAGTAAAATCCAGCCTAAAGAAGAAATGTCCAAGCTCATGCGCGAACATGCTCTCCAGATCAAAGCGGTTAAGCATATCCTGAATATCTGCCCACTTGATATATATGCGCCCGTCAGCGAGCATACCATTTGGATCGAAGCCGGTTTGCGCTTCATATTCAACGCCGGATTCGCCTGTATGAAGCTCACAGTAGGGCAGCGCACCCGCGATAAGGTTTGTTCCCGGAGGATCGGGCGTATAATATAGTTCAATCTCGTAGCCTCCCTGCAAACCCCATTGCAGCCATGCGCGCTTGATCGCCGGGACAAGAATATTCTCATAGGGCAGTAGTTCCGGCGACTTGATAGTGACGTTCGCGCCAGCGGGCGTGTTCCAGTTCAGCACCGTGCTGAGGGCCAATCGCGCATGCGCCATGTCGAACGGCTGCGGATAGCTTGCCATCCATGCGCCCGCCGCGCCGGTAAGCAGTTCCAGCAGATGCAGGTCGCCGCCCTGGGCGCCGCTGATAATATCGACGATCATCCGGCCCACGGGCTGGCCGTTGTTCATCCAGTAATCTTTGCCTGCTGCGTCGGGCGCGCGCCGGAAAAGGTTGGCGTAAATCATGTCAATCAGCGGCCCCCTGCCCAGCCCGCCATAGATCGCCACAGCTTCCGGTTGCACGAAAAAACTTTCAGCAACGTTAACAAGCCCAAAACCTGCATTAAATGCGGCAACCCAGTAGTTCAGGCCTTCGCGATCCGGGGCGCGATTGAAATATCCGATATATAATTGCGCGATCTGTTTTTCAGCGGTCATTCTTAAAAGCCTATTTTTTGAATGGTGAACTTGACCAGATCAGTCGTGTTGGATGGCAAGGACTCTCCATTATGAACTCGGATTACGTCGCCAGCTGTCAGTCGCCTTGTGTGTGAGAGACTTTCATAGGGGTTTAAAGCCTCAGAAAAGGCCAGCCTCTCCGCAACTGCGATGCTTACAATACTGGTGCTTAGCTGTGTAGAATTGCGCGATAACCCCATTCGGGTGGTGGAGGCTCCCACTTCCTGGAGCGTCATGGCGTAAATGCCGTTTTCATTTATGGTGAATGTCGCGCCCAGCGTGGCACTGTCGGCGTAGGTAATTGCTGTGCCGGTATTAACGAGCGCAGTTGTGAAACGCCGGATTCTGCTATTGGTACTGCCGTAGCCGTTGCCGGTATGAACGGTGACCTCATGATCGCCGACCGAATTATTCACCACATTCAGCGGCGTGAAATACAGCATGATAGCGTCGGAATTGGCGAACGGGCTGGCGGCGCTGGAACCTATATTCGCCACGGTGATATTGCGGTATCCCGCTGGCGTCGCCACGGCGGACACGCTGAAGAGCAGCCACTTGGTGCTGTCGCTTGTCTTCACCAGCCGGATATAGCCTTTGATGGTCCCGGCTGTATCGTCAAACGTGTCCAGCACCGCCGTTTGCGTCGCGCCCGCCGAATCCAGCAAATCGGCGCGGATAACAGTCGCCAAATTCTGCGTGGCCTGGTTAAGCCGCAATACGCCATTGCCGGGGTCTGCATCCGTGGTGGTGGTAGAGAACGTGTAGGGCATGGAGTAAGCGCCCATACCCGCGCCCGCGTTCAGCAATGCGGCGAGAGCGTTCGCCTCGTTCACGAAAGTTGGTAGTGCTGCAATAAATGTATCAGCTGTTTCAGCAAATGTTGACGGATTGTTGGGATTCGGAGCTGGAGGCAGGGTTGAAATTGGCATCTTAAATTTCCTCGATCTCTAGTGAAGCTGTGGCATGATCTGGATTGTCCGCGTTGATAGAAAATCTTTTGTATATCCCGCAGAGCAGAAAACTTTCAAAATAATCATTAGTCTCTGAGTCATCAAGTCCTGACCAGATGGTTGGAACAGCATTCAAAACCTCTCTGGCGTTTCTAATTTTATTTAAAAGAGTTTTATTGAAAAAGGTAATCTGGTTTGTTTTAGGAACGCTGCGTCTCTGAGTTAAGGTATTTATGTCTCCTTCAAAATTCCTTGTGATCGTAGAAAAGTTGAGTGCATCATTCTCAGCTGTCAATTGAGCTTCGCCTAGATTTAATGCTGCCCCAATGATGATCGTACCTGATTTAATTAGACCTTGCGTGCTCGAAAGCGTAACTGTCAACACTCCATTGACGTAGGGTGGGAGTTCAAAGCGCACAATGCGTGACAAGGTAGAGAAAGGTTCAAAGAAATAATCATACCAATCTAGTACTTCCCTCGTGTCCAGATTGATCGTCTCTGAATAGACATTGACGGCTGAACTGGTTATATCTATTGCTATTGAATTAGCCTCGACCCCTACAATACCTAAAGAGTTGATTCTGACTCCAGGCGTCAAGGTTAAAACAAACGGACTTCCAACTTCACTTTGAGCGTTGCTAAGCGTATAAAACATCGCCCAATAATTTGATATTCCTGCCGCCACCCACTTAGTGGTGTCAGTTAGAGGATTACCTAAGTTTGAACCAACAACTGATTTAAAAAGCAGATATGTGCTAGCCTGTTCAACAATGTCATTTGCTGCGTAAGTTGTACCGGCGGCATACAGCGGATAGACCTTACCGATGTTAATCCACCAAGCAGTTTCAGTGGCAGGTGCGTGATTCAAATTGCTACCTTGCAAAGATTTATAAGCTGTCCTTAAAAGATTAGCGCCTGCAATGTAAACAATATCATTCAGTGCATAAGTGCTGCCACTACTCCAGACAGTTGTCGGGTAAGTCTTTGTGAGCGTTGTGCTTGTGATCAAGCTTTCTGTGATATCAACCGGGATTATAGTTTTCATTATGCCGCCGTTGTTAAAAGGGATTCGCCATCCCTTGTAACCCTTATCAATAAGTCTGAAGTGCGTTTTGTTGAGCGTGCTGTCACATCGATCGATTGCTGCAAATTCGACATCTCATTACTGAGGCTCATGATGGCAGCAATTACCCCTGAGTTATCGACCATTTGCTTAGAGTTTGTGCTACTTATGATCAGGCTTGGAGGTGTCCATTCAATCTCTGGACGAAAACCTTCACCAACCTTTCTGTAACCTCCTGCGTGAACACCCCCAGAAGCGTAACCTCTGATTGCAGCTATATTGCTATATTCTGTATCGCGGACAAAATTCGCCGCGATCTCGCCGAGACTCATGCCAGCAGATTCAGCAGCCTTCCAGTATGCAAGACCATCTGCATCTGGTGCGCGACCTAGCAGAATTTGATACAAACTTTCAACCGTTGGGTTAGAAGCTAAAAATTCCGGCGAAGAGACCATCGATATGGCGACATCCTTTGTGGTCGCTGCCCCACGCGCAATCTCGTTGTTATAAAACGCCTCACCCGCCTTATCCGGCTCACGCCCTAAAAGGTTTTGATAAAGTTCTGCCACAGGTTTAGTTATTGCACTAACACTACCTCCAGATTGACGCGCTGAATTTGAAGCTGCAGCCAAGTTCTTAATAGCCTGTTCGACAGACATTACTGCAATTGTCGTGCCTTTTATTTCTTCGATCTGCTGCTGTGCTAGTGCAACTTGATCATCCAATGCCTTAATCTGTCCATCATAAGCCAGTTGATCTTGAGCTGCCATTGCATTAAGAGTTTCAAGTTGCCTTTCCGCACTGTTCAGTTGCCAAGAGGCTCTGTCAGATAGTTCAGAAATATCATTTTTCGTTCTTGCAAAATCCAGCTGGTAATCCTGAAAAGTTTTAAATAAATCCTCGCTTGGACGCTTAAGAGTTTCAATTGCATCAACCAGCTTTTCCTGGTCGGGCATCGTGCCGCCACTGCGTGCAGCCTCAAGCATGTCTCTTATGGTAGCTTGCGCACCTCCTCTTGATGAGGTAGTCAGAGGCTCTTGAGAATTGAAGAAACTCAAAGCAGATTTGAGTGTGCCAGACAGTGATGTTAACTTGGAAACGCTGTCGGTTATTGATTTTATAGATTTCTGAGTTTCATTTACCTTCTTCTGGTAAGCCTCAGAAATTGAATCTCTTTGTTTGTCTATCGCCTTGAATAAAACTGCTGCAGCGGCATCGACTGCGAGCAAAGCCCCTTTGTGATTTTCAACAAGCGTTGCAAACACATCAATAAATTCAGAAAACTGCTCATTGATGGCTTTAAGCTTGAATCTATATATGGCTTCGATGTCCGCCAGCACTTGGGCGTTGTTATCTAATGTCTGTGCAAAGGCTATGCTGGTATTGCGGAAATTTTCAAGCTCATCAATAGCGAAGCCTCTCGGGTCTTCAAGCTGCTTGCGCTGGGCTGCGATCTCTAAAGGAAACCTATTTGCTTCAATTATTTCATTTAGAACAGTTGTAAATCCATCAAGACTTGTCGATGCACCGATCGTAGCACGTTGAGCTTCGGTCAAGCCTTCGATGTAAGGCACAAGAGACTTGGCCAAAGACTCAACAGAAGTGTTAATTGGATCCTTGCCGCTTGCGAATAGCTGAACTGCCTCGCGGACACCATCACCTACCTGCTTGTCAAGCAAGCCTGCTGCCTTAATGAAGTTATTAAGTACGCCTAGCGTACCATCAAGAATGCCTTGCACTGTCGCCAGCTGGGACGCACCTTTATTTCTGTCCTCACCGATGCCGCCGATAGAAAACTGTCCGCCTGATTCACTAATGAATCCGCTGGCATTCGCGCCCACCGACTTTTTATCGAAAAGCCCGATTGATTTTGCAAGGCCAACAGCGGCTACAAACGCGCCAACATAAGGTACCGCAGCAGCAATCGCCTGCCCTGTACCAACACCAAAGGCTCCAGAGCTCAAGCCGAAGTTAATGATGCTATTTGAAAGCATCGCGCTTGGGCCAGCAGCAACACCAAGTGCGGAGGCTCCAAGATTAGCTCCTGCCATTGCTGAGCTTCCTCCGCCACCGCCCGAACTTGCACTACCCCCACCTGCAATCCCAAATAGACTTGATGTGCTGCCAACTATCGCTGTTGTTATCGGGAGGATAAATTTCTGCTTAAGAATTTCAACAGCTAGCCTTGCAACAAACCTTTTGCCGCTGGCAAGCGCCGCATCAAACATATCGTCGAAGGTGCTTTTGCCGCCTTCTGCAGCATTTACCAAACCATCAACTAAGAACCCAGATATGTCGTTGGAGATGTCTTCAGCTTTACGCTTAACTTCGTCCCAGAAGCGTTGAATCTCTTTCAGCTCTTGGGTCTTGTCAAACAACTTGAGTTCTTCAACTGCAGCAGCAGCAGTAAGATTGCCATACTGCTCCATCAATTGATTTATTTTCAGCTGGCGTTCTATGGCCAACCTACCTGCATTAACTCTTTCTGGATCAGTCTCGATCGCTAAGGCTGTGCGCATCTTTTCAATGGATAGGTTAGAATTAGCGTCGCGAATACGCTTTTCCTCTTCCATCGCTCTGTTGTGCTCTAGCAGCTTCATCGTTGCTTCTGAGTAGGCAGCAACTTCAGCGTTGATCTGCTCTATCGTTGCTGCCGTAGCTCCTAGCAGAGCCTTGCGCTTGAAGGTTTCGATCTCTAGGGCTGCCGAAGCATCCTGACTAGCGTCAATCCCCTGACGCGAAGCGATTAGAAGTTTTTCAGCCTCCTTGACACGATCCTGCAAAGCATCAGTTTCTTGAGACACCCTTGCTGCATTTTCAGCAGCAGCACTCTCGGTCATGATAGCAAGTAGCTCTTTCTCGCTAAGGCTTGCTTTTGAGAGAGCTTCTGTGTGAGCTGCCATCGCTAATGTGGCTTTGTTTCCTGCTTCTTCAGAGATGGCGAAGGCTCGTGCCACATCAAGCAGTCCTTTGGCCTTCTCTATATAAGGCTTCATGTCAAGTGCAATGCCCGCCAATCGGTCCTCTTCAGCTTGGGCCTTAGCTTCTTCTGCACCAGCTGCTGCGCGATCTCTGTTGATTTGCTCTTGACGTTTTAGAAGAAGTTGCATACCTTTTAGGTTTGCCAATTGTTCTTCGAGCTCTTTCTTTTTCTTGTCTGAAGGTTGAAAGAAGCTAGGTGTAGTTTTTAGATTATCAACCCTCTTCTGAAGCTGATCGATCTGCTCTTCGATGGTTGGAGCAATAGCAGAGGAGACTGTTTTTAAAAATCCCGACAACCAACCAAAGGCTCCACCGACAGCCCTAACTATCGCAGGAGTTTTGCCTAAAGCTTCTAGAAAATCGTCCCACTGATTCACCAACCCATCCATAGAGCCTGAAAGTCCGGATGCTGCTGTAGCTCCAACTCCACCTACCTGACGCTGAAGTTCATCAAGCACGATCCGTTGGGCTCCGGCAGTATTGCCGACAGCTAGCATCTGCTTGACCATTTCTTTCTGGGTGGCGGTGAATGTAACACCTGCGCGTCGTAACGCTCCCATGCCTGTCAATGGGTCTTGCAGAGCCAAACCCATTTGTCTTGCAGATGAAGAAATATCGCTCCCGAAAACAGAAGAAAGATCTCCAGCTAAACTGATTGCTTCTTTGAATGTGTCTCCGGAAACTGCCCTGAATGTAGCTAAGATGGTTGAAGCTTCAACAATTTTTTCATCATTGATTTTTAAGCTATCCTGCAAGGCGCTGGAGTAATCTAAAATTTGCTGCTTGGTAAGTCCTGCAGATTCACCTGTAGCTTTCAATACCGCACCAAGACGCAACTGCACCTTTTCAGCTTCAGCGAACGCAGCTACTGAGGCCTTGATTGCGATACCTACAGCAACAATTGCAGCGCCTGCTGCAACACCCTTAGTTCCTAAAGCTTCCAGAGCTGAACCTGCAACACCAAGCCTGGAATTCATTCCGTGCAAAGAAGCCTGAACATTATTGGCGGCAGCATTGAGTGCTGCCACTCCCGCCGCCGCCTTCTGGGAATTGGTGCCTACACCACCTAGCGGAGCAGTTGAGCGGTTTGCCGACTTATCAAACTTGTCAAGTAAAGTCTTGATCTGGGCGAGTTTAGCCTCAAGTGGGCCACTATCACCCCCAATTTCGACAATTACTGAACCTGCAGCTTCAGTCATTACTTCTTACCATTGAATGTAAGATTATGGTCATGAGCAAACATCTTCCACTTGGTTGCGATATCAACCTTAGATTTTTTCTTCTGGCCAGGAAAAAAGGCTGCTTGAATCATGTCAACTCGTCCTTCCATGGCTAGCTGGATAGCGATAACATCAGAATCTAAAGCCTGCTCTTCTGTCCACCCTAACCAACCACAGGCCTGTTTGAATAACTGCCTGTAAAAATCAGCCGGGGAAGACTTTACACTAAAGGGTTTGTTTTTTTCTCTTCTTCATCGGCTGGGTCTTCAAATGGCTTGCCACCATTCGCGAGATTTGTCAGATAATGAATCAATGGAACTTGTAACTCCAACATGCCATTTGAGTAAACACGCTCAGCCACATCCTTGGGCTTGTTCTTGCCTAGCCCGATCGAAATGATTGTGATGTAAACTCCAACATCAAAATCACGAACACGATTGGTAAGTCTGATGATGCCTCCGTCAGCTGCCGACAGAGCCATAGCTGCCTGCAAGCTGCATTTGAGAGTAAACTCCTCTTCTTGCAGCTTGATCAGAACATCCCCGCTTCCGGGGTTTGAATTGATGGTCATTTTGTTATTCCTTTTCATTGATTGTTAGTTAGGAAGCATCAACACTGAATACTGCAGAATTGATGCCGACAGCGAACATGCGTTTGATGATGTTCGAAGCATTGCCGACGTTGTACTTCTTGGACATCACCTTGCCGGAAAAATAGTGCACAGAAGGTGTGCCTGAGATGGTCGGAGCATCATTGAATTCAATTCTGAAATTGTAATCCAACGTTGAAGCTTCTGCCACAACCATAGCATCTTGACCTGAGTTGTTTGGGTCGTCGCCGCACGTCACGTTAACTGTGCCTGCATTGCGAGGACCTTTGAACTTCCTGACGCGACCATCAGAAAGTGAAGTGAAAACAATTTCAGCGGATTCGTCGCCGAACTCGCCGAGATCTTCCACTTCACCTACTGCAGTATAGACATCGCTTTGGTAGTCAGTCAAGTTGGCGCAAGCCAGTGTGGTGCCGATTGAGAACCTTGAACCATTTGCAGAGTTAACAGCCATTTGAGTCTCCTGTTTTTAAGCTGTTGCAACCAGAAACTTAAATTCCGGTCTTTAGTAAACGAATGCTAAGAGTAACTAACTTCCCGCATATCGTTTCATCTTCAGATGAAGCAATACTAGGACCTTGAGCAACTAAACCAATTGTCGAATAACCCGGAATTTCGAATGATTCGTTTCTGTGAAATAAATCTTTCATAAGATATCCAACCTCTTCTGTTGTCCTGTAATGCTCAGGATTATATCCATCGCAATATAAATTTGAAACTATCAATGTCCTGTTCGAATTCAAACTATTATCATTTTGTCCAATTTTTGTTGGACCTACAGAAATCAATGGGAAAGTTGAATCATCCGGCAAAGGTGATCTTGTATGTACGCTCGCAACTCCGTTCCAAACAGCCAGCCTTGAAACTATCTCCGATTCATTCAGGATCAAAGACCTTATACTGCTTATTGCGTCTGAAAGGAAACTCATTATACAGACCTCAAATCTAAAAGTCTTATTGTGAGAGTGACACCTCTTGCGCAAGTTTTGTCATCATCGGTCGGTGCAACAAATGGCCCTTCAACTATTACATCAATTATGTGCCAACCATCGATAGAAAGCAAATGACGTTTGCGATGAAACAGCGCCCTCATCAATGCACCCACTTCTTCGACATCTCTGTAACTTAACGGTTGATCTCCGTAACAGATAACATCCTTAACAACTACAGGACGGTATGAGGTTAAGCTGTCTTCGTCTGTTGTACTTATGTCACCGGAAATCATAATCATCGGCATATCAGCTTCACTAGGTGCTGGCCTGCGAGTGTGCACACTTGCAACACCTTGCCAAGAACCTAATAAGGCTACAATTTGTGAGTCTGCTAGAATTGCATCTCTTATCGTTTTGCTTAAATTTAATAACTGAGTTGTCGGCTTTGTTGAAAAATTAAATGCCGAATTGTAAATAGAATAGCTTGGTTTTGCCCTCAGTGGAAGTTCGAGCGAAACGAACCACTTGTCAAGTTGTGTCGCCTCAGGAATAAAATCCTTCTGAAATAGTTGTGCAGGTGGATCAAAATGTTTGACTCTGTAAACAGGGGCTGATAATGAATTGAACCATCCCCCAAATGGAGCGACAGGCTGCTTTAGGTCAAATGCATAATGATCTCGCTGGCTTTCACTCAATCTCCTAGATTCTAATTGCGGCTTTGATAATTCAGAGTACCACTTGTCAAGTTGGGGAATTTCTGGTGTTGTTAAATTGCCAAAATCCATTGAGAAGTTAAATTTAGAAGCACTTGATAGACCACTTCTTGTTTTAACTGTGCTAGAAAGCTCTTGGTACCATTTGTCAAGTTGGGTCTGCTCAGAAGGTAAAGGTGTGGCAGGGATAATTGTAAAGCTAAATTTAAGAGCAGAGCTGAGCTCTAACCCTTTTAATAGAGGTCTGCTAAAATCCTGGTACCATTTATCAAGCTGAGGTGCTTCAGGATTTAAAAGGCTGGCAGGGTCGATCGAAAAAGAACTTCCATTGTGATTGGTAAGTTCTTTCCTAAAAGTCGGCTTGTACAGATCTTGGTAGTATTTATCAACTGTAACTGTTTCTGCAGGAGCACTCGTAGGAGTAACAAAGAAATTTCCACTAGCTGCCAACACAACAGCCATGGCAAGGCTTTTAATTGATCTGCTCGGCTCTGATAATAAACTGAACCACTTGTCAAGCTGCGGTGTCTCCGGCCCACTAAAGACTGGCTCAACTTTGCCTGGATATTGAAATAAGTTCTTCATGTTCAATAAGCCACTGATACATGTTTAGGTAATATTAGAGGGTTACTTAATTCTTGATAAGGCAAAGAATTCCACGCGCCGCCCGCAGCAGCCGCAACATAATGCCGCGTATAATCGGGCGTCCACAGACCGATATTCGGGTTCTGGTGAAGCTGTTGCGCCTCCAGAACGGTCAATGTGCGGTTAAACACTCTTACACCCGAAATGGCCCCGGCAAAGTGCGCAATTGCAGACGAGCGGATTAAATTTCCAATAGTGAAGTTATCCCGGTTTGCAATGTCGGAAAACCATGTTCCATTGTTAGACCCGCCTACGACTGTCAGAGATTGATTCACCCCATCGACTATAATCTGCCATGCCGAACCATTCGAGGTTAGGACTGCGGTATGCGTTACACCGTCATTAAAAGTTTGCGCTGTTGTTCTCACCTGATTGTTAACGCCAGCGGTATTTGTCTGAACGTAAACAGAGCCTACAGCCCCGGCAATGTTTATGCCAAAAAACATGTAATCGTTTGCGGTCGCCGCATCTGCTGACGCGACTAATGACAAGGCAGTGGCGGTGGAAGCGCTCTTAAATCTGACCGTGATGGAGCCTACGTTATCGCCGGACCGAAAATTGGCAACGGTTCGCAGCACATGGTCATCCGTGCCGTCAAACCTAAGCCCGCCATCTTGCCATGTCGGCCCGTTCGTCAGGATGCCCGTATTACCCTTGCCGGAAATGTCGCTCGCTTTATCGCCGCAGCCCTCGCGCAGCGCCCACCATCCCGCAAGACCAGTATTGATATTGTTGGTCCAGTCAGGACGTAGTAAGCCAGAGCGGACAAAACCGTCAGCCATCAGGGAACTGCCTCCATTTGCGGATACAGACCAAGCGTGTTGCCGCTTGCGGGCATCGTCACGCCAAGGCTGCTTTTCAGGACCGTTTTGAACGGCACATTGGGGATCGGGACACCCTGCAAGCCTTCGTAAATCACTTCGGCGCTCAGTGTCGCCGGGTAAAACTGGATGTTGCCGACAAAATAGTTCACCTCGGCAAGGTTATTGCCTGACAGTTTGGGGTAGTTTGTGGCGTCAAAAGCCGGGACAAAATAAACCGACACAAAGGAACTGGTGGTCAGCGCCAGCGAACTGCTGGCCAGCTTGAAAAGCAGGTCCCCGCGCAATGCCCGAATAGTCAGGTTGGTGGTGCTGCCCGGAGTGATTACCGGCCCGAACCCCGTAAACGTCGCAGTGGCCAGACTGTTAAGCTCGGTCGTTAACAGCGCCACCGCGCCGGGGCGTGTGCCGTATGTAATATCGCCCATTTATATCCCCGTCATAATGTCTACGAACGCGGTAATCGAAGTCACCATGTCCGCGTCGGAAATCCCGGAGATGCTGGTGTTCGCAAGAGAATTGTTCTTGGCGACTATCACTGCGAGCATTTGCTGCCCGGCGGCTGTGGGGTCCATTATAACGCCCTTCGCCCATGCCCGCCTTGCGGCCGTTCCGGGGGATTCGGCGCGAACATTCTCGGCAACCACCAGACACGCGCCCACGGCCTTATCCCTGAGATTTCCGTTGTCCAGCAGACCGGCAAGCTGCATACATGTCGCCATTAATAATTCCTCCTGTTGTCGATTGTTCTCAGTCTTGGCATTAATGCCCCATCTTTACGGCTGGTTGCATGGCAACGGCTTTTTCATCTTTATGAATCCGCTCAATCTCTGTGATTGTCAGCGGACGCCCCCACATAAGCATGTCCGCAAAATGGCCGTGAAAGCAGCAATCCGGCTTTTCGCTATGGAACATCCTGTAACCTACCAGCCCACGATTGGTGCTGCTGGTTGGGTCTGGAGATTTGTGAATCATCATTCAACTCCGTCATTGCAGCTAGTTATATCAATCCATAAGATCTGCGAGCTTCATAGCTGGCTTCCAACTGCTTCATCTTTTCTTCCCAAGGGATACATTCATGACCTACACAGTTCTGACATATGAGGCTATCACACATTCCACACCTTCCCCCTATATCTGCAGGATCGCACATCGGCTTAACGATGACAATCTTCTGGCAGTGAGAGCAGGTGAAGGTATCAGCTTCTGAAACAAGCCCGTCAAGGCTTGTCCCAACCAGATACCCTTGAGGCTTACGCATAGAACTACTCGTTGAATTGGATCGTTGCTTCGGCAGCGCCTGTGTAAGCTGCACTTTTAACTCGTCCGCTGATGCCATTGGAGGCTGTTGCAGGAATTACTAGTTCTCCTCCAGGAGATGCCACCCAGCGGTAAGAGGCTCGCTGGTTGATGGGCAGCTCAAGAAGCTCACTGCCAGCAGTTACGGTGCCTTCTGCCGAAGCATTTTCGCCAGCTGCAGCGCGAGCAGCAACATCAGCCGGATCAAGCGGTGTTGGAGTTACTGCAGTGTCTGTCGGTGCTGCTGTATGTCGCATCAAAGCCCAAGTCAAAGCGTTATCAGCAGGGGTGCCGCTAGCGCCAATCAGAAGATCGAATAGCCTTGTCCTGCCTCCTGTACCGCCTGTAACGCGCAAAGCTGTTTTGTAGGCAGTGCTTACCGCTGCTAGTTGTCCGGTTGCTGCATAGTTAGACATAGTTTAGTTCTCCTATTTGAATGAAGCCAAAGAAGCTATTATCTCTTCCTTAACTGCTTGTTGGATAAAATCCTTATTAACTGCCAATGCTGGTCTAGCATAAGGTCTCGGTTCAATTTTCTGTGTGCCATATTCCAATTCTCGCGCATAATTTGTTGAGAAAATTACACGACCCAGAATTTTCTTTCTGTCATATTCAGTCCTGCCACTTTGTGCGAGCCTGCCTGTGTCTGTTGCAGGAGCTTCTCCTGGCGCTGAGGCTTGGTGGACAACCCCTCTGCGCTTGTAGATGTGGCCTGTCTTTGGCGGATTATGAATAGACTTAACAGCTGTTGCAAGAACCTGCTCAGTGCCTCTGAAAACACCAATGTTTGCAGCATTAGTTATTTTACTTAGTACGTCCTTACCTGACCAGCTTACCACCATCAGACAGGCTCCTCTATTTCAAATGCCGCACCGCTCCATAAAGCAGTTGCCGGGTCTGTCTCAACTATTCTGATCTGATACCACTGTGTGCCGTATAAAATTTGATCATCCTTTTGAGGCTTTATTCCTGCAGGCAGACTTGAAGCAAAAACATTCCACTGAATGTCTGTTAAAGGAATGCCAGATTGTGCTGCATAAAATGCCGAAAAGTTATCTGTAAATCCTTCACAGATGTAAGTCGTAACTGTAACACTGCTAGGGTCTCCAAGAACATCAAGTGTCGCCCCTGATGTTGAACGCCTGAGTGTTGCAGCTTTAAGCTTGCCCTTAAAGCCGTTAAATATTTGCTTGGCGACTTGATCTAAGATTCCAGCCAACAGTCAATCCTCTTTGGTCTTCCTAGACCTGACAGGTCTTAGCCTTAGCTTATGGGTGATAAAATTCTGATCATACAATTGACGTAAAGTTCTTGTAGTTACGCTTGTCCTGACAAAGTCATCACCATTCTGGTATTGAATATCTCCACAAAGAAAATCTTTAGCAGCAATAAAATTTCCATCGATGTCAATTTCATCTTTTCTTAAAGAATGCGCAGGAGGCGGTTCCCTCAGCGCATTCTTTAGTTTTGCAACCATTTTATTATTCCTTATTCAATGGTTAGTTCGAGAAAGCCTGTACCGCAGCACTGAAGAAAATGCCAAGGTCAGTTGAAACCGCTTGCATATCGAAAGCATTGCGGCTGTGCAGCCAATCGCTATAGGCTCGATCATCACGACCCCTAGAAATCACCCCACCAAATTGATTGGTTGCTCCGGGGATCAATCCTGTCCAAGAGAACCTTGCAATAGCAGTAGGTGTGTCAAGGCCTGGATTCGGCGCAATGTAACAAAGTAACATCGCTGATTTGTTGACGATGAACTGAATTGAATCAGTAGCACCTTCAAGCGCTGTGTTGTAAACTGAGCGCGCAACCCGAACATTTTCAATGTCGAAAAGTTCAGCTAACTTCGCATTGTCCGCAACACCAATACCTGTGTACTTGATGGCATCACGCACGTCAGGATTTGAACGCAACGCCTTTTTAACTTCAGAACCAAGGATCAGCGTATTAGGCATGAATCCTGTGTTCTCAGCCATGACTTCCTTCCACTGGTCGATTGTGGCGATAGGGTTGCTCGCAGCATTGTCAAACTGCGTGAAATCAGCACCACCTGCAACGTCCCTAGTCCAAACGCCAGTCTTGAAGAACTTGGTGGCCCAAATCCTGTCTTGACGAATCATCTGCTTGCCGGTCAAAAGGCGCGTGCCATTCTCGTCCAGCCTGATCGGTGCGTCCGTGTTAGCACGCTGACGGTCATCGATGGTATGCTCAAGCGCCCATTCTTCAGCCAGGTATATCCCACTGTCAACCTTATAACCAACTTGCGCAGGACGACCACCGAGCGGGCGAACTTCGGCTTCATCACGCCAGAAGTACCCGCGAGGATATCTGACATACTTGTCTGATTCCTTGGCCACAGGAATGTTTGACGCGCACGTTGGCGAAATGAACACGTTTGGGTCCTGCATATAGGCTTCTGAGTAGTTAGTCAAATAGCCATCGACGTGCAGTGCGCCTTGGATATTTGCATCTTTACGGATATTCTCGGGCATTGAACTTTTCTCCTTCTAATTAGTTATTAGCTCTGATCCATCATCACTTCGACGATTTCACCCGAGCTGACTTGATTCCTAGTAACTCCGAAGCTGTTTGTGGTGCCTGCCACTGCAGTGCCGCCAGCCCCAGCTGCTACCTTGACACCTTCGGTTAACGCTTCGCCTGCGACAACCTTAAACAAGCCGCCAGTAACCACCGTAGACCAGTAGGTTGTGTCCTTGCCTTCGTAGATAATTCCAGCAACGATGTCACCGGATCCCGCCAAAACAAAATTCCCGTTGGAATCACGCTTAGCCAAATAGAGTTCCTTGCCAACAAGGCTTGCGCCGCTAGGGCGCGCATCCCGGAAGGCGCTGTCTGAACGAGTTACTGACATTTCATGTCTCCTTATTTAGATTGAGTCTGATTAAGCTGCTGCTTCTTGCAGAGCTTTAAATGCTTCAGGGGATTCTTCGCGCGCCTTCTCCATGGCCTGAGTCCTGGTTGAATTGTCACGCTTCATGATCTCTGAGACCTTGGTGTTGAAGTCGGAGCTGGTTTTTGCAACAGCGTCGATCTTTTTGTGACCAAGGTTTGTAAAGGCTTTTGAAGCCATGTCATTGGCTGATTTGAAAATCGCATCAGCGATAGCCTGAACTTCTTTCGGCGCTGAGGCAAGAGCTTTGAGTACTTTTGCTTTTTCGGCGGAAGTTCCCGCAACATTCGGAAATTCTTCAAAGGCTCTTTTTTCAAGGCGAACAGTTTCGTTATCATCCTGAGCTTTCTTGAGAGCTTCTTGCTGCGACTTCATGACGTGGAAAGAAGCCTCTCCAACTTCAGACTTTTTAATCACCATTCCGTCGACTTCAAGGCTTTCGTCACTCTGGCGCTTGGAGAGGAAGCTGGCCATCTTTTCCTTTTTCTTCTTTTCCTCATCTGCCATGAATGCTGCTTCTTCCTCGGGAGTCATCTTCGACTCTTTGGAAAACTGCTTTTCCTCGGCGGTCATCTCGGCACGCAATTTCAAAACATTGTTTTCCTTAGTCAAGGCTTCAATCTTAGCGTCAAGCTCTTTCTGCTTTGTGAGAGTTTCTTCGATAGCAGCATCAACTGCCTTTTTTACTTCAGCTTCAGTCATGTTGTTCTCCTCTTTAGGTTCTGATTTGTCTTGATCGTCAAGACGTTTAAAGATAGTCACTTTTGCAGACTTGTTGGCGGGACTATCAACTAGCGAAAGCTCATGCAGCTTCAGTCTTACAAGATTTGTCGCCATGATCAAACAGGCTCCCTGACGGCAGTTGCACCTATGCTGAATGCTTTAAGTTCACCGGACTTGACTTGATTCCAAACTCCAGCATCATTAATACTGACACCGACTATCCAGCCTTCCTTTTCAGACTCAACCCCTAAGCTTTTCATCAAATCTCCAACCAGAGGGAATGAATGAATGACTTGCCCGATCGATCCGCCTTTGTGCATCGCTAAACTCATTCGCGCACTCTTCATAAATTCTGTTGATGCTTGTATGAGTTCTTCAGATTTTATGATGTCGCCTTGCGTGTCGATAACATCGATGCCATTCTCTTTGATCACAGAAGCCCAACCATAAACCATTCGAGCTTCATCATCTAACTTGATGATATTAAAACTATTTGAATATTCTTCAGGTTTCACGACCTCAAGCTTCCTTATATTTGTATCAACCCAATCCTGATCGAACTCCTCAAACATTTCGGGACCAAGAATAATTTCTCCTGTAAAAGGTTCAATATCATCTAGATCTATCTTTGTCGGTTCATAAGAGACAGTGATGTGTGGCTGGTACTCGTTAAAATCCCAAGAAGCTCCAAGCCTTAATGCTTCTTCATTTCGCCATGACAGTTTAGAGCTACCAAACATTAACACTGGAGCTTTGTTGTCGCCTAAAGCACAAACGATCCTTGGACCACCTTCTGGAACTTTGAATTCTTCTTCGCTGTTCCATTCGTCAGCATTGCCTAGCTTCATCCAATCAATTGGAGCTTTACTTGCGACAATAGTCACATGCATCTTTTCTTCCGGGACGATATTCTCAAAACCTTGGTCCTCAGCCCATGAGTGAATCTCAGCAGCATTGATCACTTTACGACTGACATAAAGGGATTTAGGATCTGTCTTTTTAATTTTTACAGCTTGCTTCATTTTGATTGTAAATTCCTCAAGCTGGAGGAGCAATGCTATTGCTGACAGTGCAACGGCAATTTGCAATTTCTTCGATGGGTGCAGCAGGATCACCAGGATACATCAAGTAATTTCCATCACCAGAAACAAAAGGCTCATTAAATCCGACCTCTTGGCCATTCATAACGGCATGGCTGTCTCTCGTACGAGCATCAACTGTAGAGTTCCAGATTCTTGTCAATCTCTCAACAGGTATCTCAAGGTCTTCAACTGACTGCGACAATGCCTCTTGCCTGGCCATGCTTGTAACTTTCACACCTTCAGTCCTAGCTATTGTCTCTGCCCGGAACCTGATGTAGTTTAAGCGGTAGCGTTCAACCATTGTTTCTATCTGCTCAGGTGTCAAACTTTGTCCGTCTGAAAACAATCTTGTGACCTTTGGGTCTGAACGGCGATCTCGTAAACCCCTTGATAAGGCATCCATACTGCCTTCATTCAAAGAGCGACGATAATTATCAACTGCTTTGCTTTGGGCGCGAGTTAAGCCGATGCTACCCCTGAAAGTGTTCGCTATAGCCTTTGAGCCAAGCCCTTCAGCGTAACCATTCTGCAAAGCTTCTCTTGTCACAGACCTTTGCTCATTAGTGAACTGCCTTATGAAATTAAGCCTGTTGTTACGCATTAATTCGGCAGCACGCGGGTGTGTAGGATCCCAGCTAATAGCTGTGCCACCCACTCTTGAAGCCAGGTTTGCAGCTAGCGCAGCAACCTCAGCTTGCCCAACTGCATTAAAGGTTGCCGGCAGAATAGAGCCCAACCTCACTACATGTGAATCAACAATCGACAATGCACCTTCTATGTCCCTTCTTTCCAGCAAGCTTCTTACTTGGGCCATTAATTTGTCATCGGTAACAGATGAAATAAATCCCATAAATGATCGTTTGATCGCAGCACTTTGAGAATCAATCAATCTTAAAATGCGACGTGTGTCTGCGCTAGGCATCTGCCCAATCCTTTGTAGGCATTCCAAGCAATTGAGCTGTCCAGCCTGAGAAACTTTTCACATGACCATTCATTCTGTCGAAATTCCTTGACCATGCAGCCTTGTATTGAACAGCGTCATTCCAGGGTCTCTTTGGTGCGAAATAATGTGCACCTTCTGGAGACATAGGTATGCCGCAGAGAATAACCTTTTCAACCTTCAAATCAAAAGCTAATGTGACAGCTAACAATCCGCTTGAACCTCCCCAACTTGAAACTCTTCCGAACTCCACACCTTCGGGTGTGCTTATGTGTCTTGGCGCCCACAGTTTGCCAGCTGGTTGAAATCCTCTTTTCTCTCTCTGCTTTACCAATCGCTCAAGCAAGAAAGGATGCATAGATACCCAGTGGTCAACTTTCCATTCATAATCAAACCCGGCGTCATTAACTGCGATAATCAAAGGATCATCACAAAACTCTCTGGCCTTACGAATGTCATCGTGGAGGCTAATAGCCCCACCAAGAACTATTGCTAACCTCTGGCCCAATTGTGCAAATTCTCCAACCATTCAGAAGCATGAGGTGAGTTGTAACATCCAGGCATCAAAGGGGTGCCTAAGGTGAAATGTACTATTTTAGGGTCAATCTCCTCTGTTGAGTAACCTTCTAGATAATTCCATTCAGGATTCAACTCGCCTATTTCATGATCCTCCAGCCAGCAGAATGCATGAAGTTCAGCTCCACGCTTGCTGTTGATCAAGTCCAAAGTCAATTTCTTATTTGATAGGTGGTCACAATTAAATAACACGACACTTGACCAGTTCTTTCTCGGATAAGGCTGCTGAGGCTGGTTATCCATCTTTACACTTTCTTTAGGAATGTGGCGATGTTTTACCACCTGCACAGCATAACGATCATCCGCCAAACTGAATAATTCACTTATTTCGCTGCGGAACATGACATCACAGTCACAAAACAAAGCCCAACCCGCCTTGGCTAAGGTTGGTGTCAAGAACCTTGTCAAGGCAAACTCAGTTGACATAGCAGCTTGACTGATCTCATCAAAAAGACTACCGACAATCTTTCTGTAAGGTCTTTTGTAATTCTTTAATTTGATTTGATCACTCAGCAGAATACCTTTAACTGGTATGTTTGTAGCGTTGTGTTTTTTTAAACTTTCTGTCGCAACGACGAAAGCATCGACTTCACGAGAGTCGTAACCTAGCCATATAGATTGCATGTAATGCCCAAAAAAATACCTTAAGCGATTAACGCTTAAGGTTAAGTTTACGACGACTCCAAGGAAAAACTACGACGCTAATTAAGTAATATAGATTATCATCAATAAATCAAGAAAAAAATTTAACTAGGTATTTTTCTTTTTTGCAGTGATGTCAAATTTACGAAAAACAATAAGTTTGTGTTCATCACACCACCAATGTCTTTCAGAAATGTCAAAAGACTTTCCACAGAATCTAAATGGGCTTCCTTCAGCAGAAACTGGATACCTGCATCTAAAATTTGGGATGTCCAATATTCCGTACGTTCCTTTTTGAAAATCATCACCATCAGGAACGAAAGGCTTATATAAAAACTCCTTTGCTTTGCGCTCTATCAACTTAGCTGAAATCCTTTTTACTTTGTCTGAATTTTCTAACTTCTCACGCCACATCCTCTTGCGACTCAAAAAGTCTCTGGCGCGTGAATCTGGAGATCTAATCTGCATATGAATGCTCTGCAACGGAACACCTATCCGTTTAAGTTTACCTATGACTGCATTTCTTGTTATGCATTTTGTATGTGTTGATAAATTAATTGCTATTTCTGTAGCTGTCAATCCAGCATTGGCAAATTGCTCAAGTGCTAGAACTTCCTCTTTAGTCCAAGACATGAGTTATCTCCTCTCAGAACTTCTTCCTAGATTTTTTCTTGCGTTACCTTTAAGATGATCTGTAAATTGCGCCAACGGTGATTGAAACCAAACGTGGCCTGAACCGTTTGGAGTTAGATTTTTGATCTTCAAGTTTGGAGCGACAGCTTCCTTGCACTTATCAAATATGAATGCACTATGCCACTCATCAAAATTAAAAACATCACTTGAACGATAGACGTGGGCAAATGTCCTTAAGAATTTGCGTGTATACCTACCCATCTTCACAGCCCAGAATCCAATCTCGGAATGATTGTTTGTTCGACCAAGATAACAAAGATCATTGTCTCCAAGTAAAGATTGAATGAATCTTTCCGGAACCTTTTTAAATGTCATTACGTCAGCATCAAGCCATACCAATATATCATCATCGAGCAGCTGTGCTTCAAACGAAGCATGTTCAGGTATAAAACATTGCCTGCTGAATTTTACAGCGTCATATTTGTAGCTGTAACCTTTCATTGTATCCTTTGGCTTCCAGTTTATAGTTCTGTCTGTCTGTTTACGGCCATTTGCTTCGGGATTGTCATTGTACTTGCGAATAAAATCATCAACTCCCCAGCAACTGCTCAACTTCATAAAACCATTACGGGGAACTTCTACTTCCTCTTCACAATAAACTAAAAGTTCAACTTCCTTAGGCCAGAATCTGTCGAATGAGCTTAGAAACTCCTTGCCGTATTGTTGATAACCTGCGGGACTAAATCCAGAACAGACAACTATCCGCATTAGCGTTTACCTCCATGCATCCTTATTACTGTATTTGATATAAAGCCTCTGTCTTGATATAAAAGGAAATGTGCCAACTTGGCCACCTCGATTGATTCTATGAATCTTCCTTTTGGGTGTAATTTTCTTATGTTGGCTAAATTTTCAATGTCTTTTCTGCGAGTAGTCATGCCTGCGTCTTCAATTATCCCTGGGGAAACGCAAACAAGCTGCTGCTCAGAGCTCAGCTTCTTTGTTTCTATATACATATGAAGTGCAGCCTTAGCTCCTGCGTAAGCCATGTCGTAAGAACCATTGTAGCCGCTCTCGCTACCTATCACACATATCCTTGCGTGTAAGTTTTCAGAAAACACTGCGTTACAATAATTTACAACCTTTACATAATTGGCCATGAATGATTCAATCACTTCTTCTGGAGATTGTTTGTCTAGCAATTCTCCTCTAAGGAAGCCGCTGCATATTAAATATTTGTCAGCTTTTTGATCGACAAAATTCAACTGTCCGCGCACCAATTCCTTTGCTTCTGGAACTAGTTTTTTAAACTCTTGTGCTATCTGGCTGTGGGCACCTAAGATTACTGTTGTCATCTTGACATGATCTCCTTTACTTGTTTTTCAGCGTGGAAGATTGCATCAATTTTGCCTGCCAGAACAACCATAGATTTTGGTCCTGTTTTTACCACTCTGCATATTCTGGCATCGGCTGCACTTGAAGGCATAGCGCGAATTGAAGTCTTTAAGTCATCATTCATAAAAACTTCTGATTCTTCAATTTCCGGGTAGTAATAAGCCATCTGTCTAAACATACTCTTGGCACGAACCATCAACTTATTTTTTGAAGTTCCTGCTAAAAGAACTGACGCCTCGTGGTAACTTTTACAGAACTTACTCAGTGGAGTGTATAGAGCGCTAGTTAAGCTGCAAATTCCAAGCTCTTCATTCCAAGGATATAACGAAGGAAATGGGCCGTCCATGATTGTTATGGCACGACTTGTGTCCATGCGAAGAAGAACAGTTAAACAAGGCTCATATCTGTCAATTACTTTGGCTGGGGTTGCTGTAGTCTGACTGAAGGTGCAATCTATCACCCAATCATAATCACTTTCTGAATAATCTTGATGAGTTTGAGGTCCAAATAAAAGATTATCTTTCAAGGCTTGTCTGAAAAACTCTCTAGCTTTTTCTATTACTATGTGACGTTCTTGGACTAGAACTGCACCCTCGACATTCCTGAGTCCATGATAGCTAGGATTGGCTTCTTCCCAGGCTGTAGTCTTTTGAATACATTTTTTATACGCTCCAAAATCCAGCAGTGATCCAAACTCTGACACAGCATAAAGATTTGTCTTAACTTCATTTGCAAGAAATCCATAAGACCTTAGAAAATTGTCTTGGTTCTCTGTGCATGATTCTTGCGTAAGCGAAGACCTTGGATAATGAAATCCAGAATGTAGCCTAGCCGGGTTATTTCCTGAAGCTCCTAGAAAGATGTCAGGTCTGAGCTCATGTACCACCACTTCATAACCAGCATCCAGCAATGCTAATCCTAAGTGACAGCCATACCAACCTGCACCCCTGATCAATATTCGCATTAAACCAACCCGTAAACAATATCGGTATCAGTCTCGCAAGCATATTTAAGAGTTAAGTTGCTTCCGGAAAAATTATCCTTGGCGACCGAAAAGAAATTACGCCACCATTCAGGTGGCCTAATCGTTACATGGACATTCCTACCATCAGGAAGTTTCTTGTTTTTCGCAGGGATGCAAGAAACTGAAATGAAAGCAAACGAGCCTTCTGGCTCAAGAAAACTTAACATGTCAGCGACAACAGCAGCGAGGTCTTTCTCCTCGATGTGCTCAAGAACATCGGTGCAGATCAATCCTTGAAAAGTCCCTTCCGGCCGAACATTGAGCTGTCTGACTGCGGGATCATAACAATGTGGCAGCAACCCTCCCCAGACATCATGAATCCTCAAGCCGAGGTATTGGTATCCCTTGCCACAACCATAATCAATGATGCGTTTGGGCTCATGATCAAAGACCAATTCTTTTATAACTTCTTTGTATCGTTTTGAAGTGTAGCCTGGGAAGTGCTTCGGGTTGTTTTCGTGCATTGTGCCGTAGACTTTTGCGTAATCCATCTTAGTTTCTCTCCAATACGTAACGAGTGCATTTCTTGGTTTCGTCTAAAATTGCCAACCTTATAAATCCTGAATTTAGCAACTTAGTCAAACCATTCTCAACTCTAGCTGTCTTACGAATATCAACCACAAGTCTGCCTCCAGGAATTAAAGAAGCCTTCACCATAGGCAAATAAACTTCAACAGGATAATGATGGCACCAAGAGATAAGAGACATAATAAATGTAAATGATCCTCTAAATTCCTGATCGGGTTCAACTATTGACCACGCAGTGCTATTTAAATTCAACTCAGCTACTGCTCGTGCGCGATTAGTATCTTCCCAAGCTTTTGTGTCAAGCTTATAGCCATTGGTGTATAAACCTTGCTGACCATCCATCAGCAATAGCCTGTCAAATTTCAATTCTCGAGCCAACATGATCGAGGTGATTGCTGCTCCACAACCTATGTCTAGAACATTATTGATACCGTGCGCTGATGGCTTTATCCAGGGTGCAATATATTTAGCCTCAACTCTGGCCCTTTCTCTTCTAGCAAGTAAAGCTGTTGTTTGTAAATGCTCTGGCAAGTCTACTTCAAATTCCATTCTTATTCTCCAATAAGGATCAATCCTTTCTTTAAAGACTGTGTACGTCTTCTAAAGGTAGATGGCTACGACCTGCAAGCAAAAGAAAAAGTCCTGCAAGTAAAGGCGAGATCATAAGCGAGAGAACAAACCACCTTCCCCCACTACGACAATAGCTGCTAGCAATAAAGCCAACAATCAAAGAAAATAAAATCCAACCGACGAAGATCATGGTATTCCCTTTCTATTAAGTTTACGTCACTTGCTGATCTTCTAGCAGATCATAAGGATACAAGCCGTTGATGTTATTCCTGTTCATCGAAGGTGTGGCCCATCTGAGATTCTTCCTACGACAGTCAAGACTATCACCATTGCGGTGATCTACGATATTATACTCTAAGGAAGGCTTGCTGATTCCTGTTCTTTCTTGAATTGCCTTGTGCAGGTAAAGTGAAGTGTCCTTTCGATAGCCATTTTCCATAGCAGTCAATGAACGATAAACATATATTTTCTTGCCGCCCTTAGAGATCTTAGAACGCCACTTCCATTTTGTAAAATAAACATAATCCTCATAATCAACCAAAGCCTCAACATGACTGTTACCGCAAGTCAAGCGATAAACAAAGTCGGGATCATCAATCCAGTTGTTCGGATCGAAAACGTCTACCCCATCAGCGATTTTAATGGGTGCGAACTTATCCATCATGCTGCTCCTGCCTTGATCTCGTCGAGCACATCAAATACATACTTCCAAGCTTCGCCAGAAGCAAACTCAGAAGGCTTCCACTGGCAGTAAGCAACATCGCAAAGGAATTGGTGGCGAACCTTGTCGGGAACCATCATTGGATTGTCTATTGTCTCCCAATCAGCATTGCTCACAGGCTTAGCAATTGTTTCATCAATTGCAAAATGTGGAATCCCAGCCAGAACTGAATCAAAACCGATGTTACCGCCGTGACTAACAACAATACTCGCTCGTTCAAAGTCATGCTCCAACTCCCTGTTAATAGAAAGTATAGTGCCGGGAATTTCTCTCTCCTCGTTATGAGAAGGTCTTGGTCGATAAATTATCGGCAAAGCGGAATGCTCTTTTATCTTCTTTACTATTTCAATTCCCCATTCATGATAATGAGGTAGGCCATGCCAAACACAATACTTGTTCGAAGCTCCGTCAAAAAGAATAGATTGCGAAAGATGAGCTGGCTTGTAAGGTTTAATTTGTAACTTCAATTTATCAAATCTGTCAGAAGGCATTTTATGATTCTGAAAGTAAGCCAAAGGCTGAAATGAATTAATCGAAACTCTCAAATATTCACCACGTGTATAGCCTTTATCTATAAAGATGACATTCTTGCCAGCAGCCAACCATTCATCATAAATTTGACGACTAAAGCCTCCAATGCCAACCATCACCAAGGTGTCATAACTGTCTGCTGCGACAGGATTAGTAACGGTCTTGATGTTATAGTTGCAACCAGCAACGATCTGCTTCATTATGTTGATCTGTTTCTGGCTCGTTTGATGTCTTAACCAATAAGCTATTTTCATCTACATCAAACCCTTTATATACTTCCATGCTTCGCCTGATCTAAATTCATCCAATGTCCATTGGCAATAAGACATGGCGTTAATCCACCTCATCCGCTCATCTTCGCTTGGCCAGAAAGGCTTAATGATTGATTCCAGCTGATTAGACGAAACAGGCGAAGCAATACCTTCGCCGAGCACTATTGCTGGGATGCCAGAAATTATAGCGTCCATCGCAGCTGTTGATCCATGCGTAATGACGCAGTAACACCCTTTGAGAGCTTCAGCAATTGAACTTGTACTGGGGCTGAAGCTGGTTCCTTTGATGTAGGTTGCACCTTTCCAAGATGGCTTAGGGCGGTAAACTATCTGTCTGTCAGTGTGTTTGCGCAAGCTGCGAAAAACCTTTTCAGCATATGCTGTGGAATCTCCTAGCCCGTGGAAGTCGTGGTACTTCTGAGATGATCCGCAGAATAATATGTGGCCGCTGTCAGGGTTTTTACGTTTCTCAAGATTTATTTTCAGTTCCTGCGCTCTCTTGGAGTCGTGTTTTCTTTTCATCATATAACTTGCAGGTGAAGTTGCGTTCACAGCAACACGCGTATATTTTGTGTGCGAGTTCTCACCTTTCTCGCGCGTAAAACCCTTGTCAAGAAATATCGTGTGCTTGCCCATAGCGCGATGATCTTTGATTAACTGGCGACTAATGCCCTTAACTCCAAAGACAACTGCGACGTCAGTCTCTGGGTCAGGTCCGGGCCAACATCTGTCATTGCCTTCATCGTCCTCGCCATAATCCGCAGTCCGGCGCATCTCGAATGTTGATCCGTGCGCTTCAATGCCAAGCTTCATGGCTTGAGCAATCAAGTGCTCACGTGGTTTATCACTGCAGTAACTAACTACCTTCACGATCAATCTCCAAAATCATCAGTAACCATAACCTGCGTCGTCGTCATCATCAAGATGGACAGCACTTGTGTACCACCAAAGTGCTGCGCAGCAAGCAAATAATATCCACCCCATGCCAGCCTCTCCTTTCAGATTAGACCTTCATCCTTCAAATGCTGCCAAGGCTTTCCTGCAGCCATTTCATCCACATTCCATTGACAGTAAGAAATATCACGCATCCACTGTTCGCGATCATCACGCATCAAAGGTCTCTCTATAAAGTTTATGTCGCGTAAAGTTTGCGGTTTGGCAACACCCTGCCAAGAAAATGCCGGAATGCCTGCAACAATTCCGTCAACTGCAACGTTGCTGTGGTGCGTCACTACCGCATGACAGTTTTCAAATGATTTTAACAGGTCTGAATTCTTGTCAAATTTACAACCCTTTAAGATGGTATAATCTGGCCAATTCGGCTTGGGCCTATAAATTATAGGTCTGTCTGTTTGGCGCCTCACCAAGTTAATGATATTACGTTCCCATTGCTCAGGTTTAAATCCCTCAGCAGCGCAAGCCTTGGCGCTCATTCCCGCCAGAAGAATATGCCCTCCTGATTTACGCCAAGGCTTCATCTTCAGCTTGCCAAATGCTGAAATTCTTTTTTCGTCATGCTTGGTCTTCTGGAAATATTCCGTTGGGTGTCTTGAGTCAACTGACACCTTATGGTAACCGTTAAATTTACCATCAGAAAGCCTGCCCCAGTAACCCAAATCAATGTAAACGTAATGCTTACCTGCCGCTAAGTAATCTTTCATTGGTTGTAAAAGTGTGCCGTAGAAAACTGCCACATCAGCTTCAACGCCAGCATACGCTGTCATCGACTTTATAATGCAGCTGTCTCCGCAACGCAAAATGCCGCCAGCAAAAGCCTGAGCTATGATCTTAGATCTGCGATTTGTGTCTTGGTAGTAAACTGCAACGCGCATTACTTGCCAACCATAAGAAATGACAAGGCTTCGCCGCTAGCTATCCGATCAACTTCCCATTGAGCCCAACTCAATTTATTAAACATCTCTTCTCTTTCACTGTACAAAGGATTCTCAATATCTTTGGAAAATGACGCCGCCGCTCCTCCTATCCAACCTTTGAGTTGATAGAATACGGGCACTCCATAAGCTAAAGCCTTAATGGCTGCTCCGCTGCCCCAAGTTACTGCTGCCCAACAATTCTCAAGGTAAGGCTCAAGATTCTGCTTAACTGCTCCTGGGTGTGATTTAATTATGATCTTTCGCTTGCTGACTTTCTCAAAATAACGCAACATTGTGAATTCCCAGCCTTGTGGTTGAGCGACACCTCTTTCACCTATCCCTCTCTGTGCAAGAATCACAATATTGTCTCCCGGCTTACGCCAAGGCTTTATCTCTAATTTTCTTGCAGGCTCATTTTTGTAGTTCCAATCTCCGAGCCCATTGTGGTGATTCTTGGCTAAGGCTATGAGCTTCTCACCACCCTTGTCTAAACCTATATAGCCATTTTCGGCAACAATGACTGTCGCACCTGCTTGTTCAAACTTCTCAGCCAAGCTCTCCTGCGGAGTGTTACGATTCCAGATTACAAGCACATCTTCCGGATTGATTTTCTTCGGCAAACCATCAACTAAAACTTTATAGCCGAGCTTCTCAAAACCGGAAACAAAAGCATCACGCTTATATGCAGGCCTTCCTAGAAGTCTTATGACTGCTTGGGCGTTCACGAGCTCAACCTCTCTACTACTATAAGACCACCAGAACCTAATCTAAAGCCTGTGTACGAACGATTAATCGCCTGCATCATTGTCTTATCTTGAACAAACATGTTCAATCATACTCTGCTCACCATAGTTTAAGTAGCAGTCGGAAAGAAATCATAAGATTCGCTGAAAGCTGACTGTTCATCAGTGCCCGTAGAACTGCCAACCAGCGAGATCGTGCTGCCCGTCAGCCATAAGCCTATCAACTCCTGGACAGGCTGCGGGAATCTGCCTGAGGTCTGTTCTGCCGACCTAAAATAAGAAATCGAAACCGAACCCGCAGACAGGCTCTGTGTCAAGCTCTCTGTCGATGATTGATCCTGCGCTGTGCTGCCGTCCAGCAATGAAGCGGCAAGCTCACAGCATGCATCAATGACACGCTGCGGAACTGAATAAGGATCAACAGCAACACCATCAGGATCAATCAATCCTGAACGCGGAAATGCCAACGGAAAATATTGATCGTCGCGTGTGCCCTGCCATGTCTGGCGATCGATCAGTCTTGTCGCCGAAACCAATGCGCGATTTTGGTCAGTCTCTGCTGCAGCACGCCACGCAGTTCCTGCGCTAGATATTTGAGCAGCCATATAATCATCAGCAATCTGATTACTAGCGTAAACATCATAAGTCACTGCCCCGATAGTTACTGAATATGACATGTCAAACCTCCACTAAGTGTCCATCGCCAATCTGCGGTAACATGCCTTGCATGGCTGGGTCAATTTCTGGTTTCTTAGATATACCCAACAAGTCGCGCACATCATCAATTGCTTCATCATCAGGTGCCAATACCGCACCAGCCGTAGCCATGTCGCGCAGAGCTGCTGTTATTTCTGCCACATCCTTGAATGAAATTGCTTCAGTCTTGAACCTAGGCTTATACTCATTAGGCCAGCCGTTCATCATCCAGATAGGATCAATGAAGTCCTTCTGCATCATCTCACGCATGTCGTTCAATGTGGCTTCAGCTTGCAGATACAGATTGTTGGTCTTGTCCTTAGACATGGCCAAAGAGCCTGTGCCATCACTGCCTAGCAGAATACCCTCAACGCCGATGATGAATGCCATTTCACGATTGATGCGCTTAATCGCTAGATCAAGATATTGCAG
>JAHFDG010000019.1:59572-62101 GCA_023249105.1 Candidatus Methanoperedens sp.
CTCTTCAAGAAGCTCAACATATTTTAAGGCTTCGGAAGAATCATCAACGCTCTCTACACTCCACTTAGGTCTTGATACCAGATTCAGGAAATACCTTGTACCAGCGGCAACGATGGATATATTTGCTAAAATATCAGCAGCAGTGGCCCATCGCTGAATGCCCGTTAACTTCGCATTACGTTCATTGGTTTGGATGTAACCGCCAAAGATCGCTGTACCTGACGCGCCCTTTTCTTCATAAGGACTTGTTGGCGTAACCGGTAAACCAATTAGTTGCCCTAATGCGCGCTGGAAGATATTAGCCATTACGCGTTACCTTGGGTTTGAGAGTAAAGCAACGAGTTTAAATCTTCGTGCAAGTTGCAAGGCAATCCCACAAAGTGAAAAAGAATATGCGCATTCTGCATAACTTGATCTAAACTTTCTGCTGCAGGCGTTCTCTGCGCAGCAACTTGGAGAGTTGCTATTCGCATTTCAGCTAATTTAATTTGAAACACTGTCACCATATTACTCAATCCTCTTCTAGAATGATAGGTCCGGCAAAACCATCATCCATGCGCGACTCTAACCTGACCTTTTCAAGAGCATAACGAATACTGTCTATTCTATGATTCTTTTTGTCTTGCAACTTAGGAAGAACTTCATCTGTCAACTTGTCAACTTCATAACTATAAAGTGTAAACTCATCTATGGTACCTTCACAAGAAGGATGGATGATTACGTCATAACTTTTAATAAATTCTACACCATCTTTAATTGAATTAGGACCTTTCTTGGCAGCCTCCATCCTCGGAAAACCATGCCTCTGCATATAACTGATTGTTTCCGGCCTCGAACTATCCGCTCTTATTACCCATTCCGTCGACTCAGGTACTTGCTTGAATAAGGCAGGTAAAGCATCAATCTCGCACCCCACCTTAAAGACTTCTTGATCTACGTAAAGATTACGCCCCTCAATAAAGCACCTGATAAGTACTGAAGGATCCACCGCGAACCCCCAATCTGCTCCAAAGTAAAACCTAGCACCTTCGGGAGTTATAAAGTTCTCCACTCTCCAATTCTTGAATACTCTCGATTCCGAATTAATAAGATAAGCACCGCGCCACACATGCGCGTATTTGTCAGGATCGCGTAATCTGTCCCACTCCATGGTGTCCCTAAGAACTTTAGGAAACCAAGGATTATCAAAGTAATGAACTTCTTGTATGATGCTATTAGGAGGCGGGTTACCACCTCTAAACATCTTGTCAACAGGGTCACTAGGTAGTTTGGGATTCCATGAAAACCATATTTCAGAATCTTCTTTACGTATAGTAGGCAGTAATGTGTCTAAACTCCGCTGACTGACTGTGTTAGCTTCTTCAACCCAAGCAATATCTATACCTTCTAAACTTCGAATAGCATTGGCGTCATACCTCAAACCCGCAAACAGAAATAAGGTTCCGTTCTTACCTCTTATCTCAGTTTCCGTTGAGGTGTAAAAATCTACTAAGTTAGATTTCTTTATTTCATCATCAAGTAATCGCTTTACGCTATCCTTGATTGAATTTTGCACTTCACGCGTACAAAGTATTCGTAAAGTCTTTTGCCGGCCTTTGATAAGTAAAGCTTTTGCGAAGGAATGAGACTTTGCTCCACCTCGCCCACCCCACCACGCTTTATAACGACTAGGTCGAAATAGTGAATGGAACTTGATCGGCAGATCGAACGTCGATGACTTCTTTGCCATTACTGAAGTCATCAACGGACGCGGAGGGGGCGTAAAATCTAACTTCGAAGAATCCTTCAGCCTCTTGGAGGTCATTAGGTTTAAGCTGGAGAGCGGCACTCGGTTTACCATGAGACCTGTCTAGTAATGCATTCGCTGCTGCTAGCCTGAGTTCTCCTTTACGAGAATTCCTCATGACCTCAACAATCGTGTATATTGCTTCTTTGGTATACATCCGAGCCAGACTAGACAGCTCGATGTGAGAACTGACGGGAACCTTCGTCCTGCTGCCCTTAGGTCTGCCGGCTTTTCTCTTCTCTTGAACCTTGACGCGCTCAACCATGATACCGCTTCATATTTCTTTTATATTTTGCTGGGTTACACGTAGAGCTTAGCTGTTCATTTAATTTAAGTTATCCCTACCTTACTCATTAAATAGTAATTTTGATCTTAAATCAATTAATTTTTTTAGATTACTGCGTAGATTGGTACTCCCGGAAGGAATCGAACCTTCGACATAACCGTTATGAGCGGCTCGTTCTGCCACTGAACTACAGGAGTTAAAAAATGCCCTGCACATTTATCTTTACATGCAGGGCTAGTTTACTGTCCAGGGAGGACACAGTGCAATTCCCGATGGCAGGAATTACAGCGATCTGGCACCTTTCAGTACCAAATTTCTTGTAAAATTAAATAATGCTTTCATTTCAGTTTTCAATTTCTAAGCAACTTCTTCCGTAACTTTCTTCTGTTCGGTTTTTCAATTCATGAAGGTATCTCTGCCCACTCATTCGGTTCATCTATCATTTTCAAGCAGTCTA
>JAHFDG010000005.1 GCA_023249105.1 Candidatus Methanoperedens sp.
TCTCCGATGAAGAGCTATCTGATGTCAAAATTCTAAAGGATGATTTCCATGGCGAATGGAATTATACCATTTGCCCAAAAATAGTGGGTAAATAATCAAGTTATTTCGTAACAATTCCTTTCTTATTTTTTTGTTTAATAGTCAGGTCGAGAGGGTTATGCCCCTACTGCATTCCTTTTGAACACAAGTTCGCGAGTTATATGTGGTACATTTATATATGTCCAAAACGTACTCATTCGTGTAGGTAAAAGGATGAGAGGGTAACAGGTTTATCTACGGGAACGGATCCCAAACGCAATGTTTGTTACCCTCTCGACCTACTTTTATGTAGGAGACAAGAACGTTTTAAATTGTTCCTGCAAGAAAGGTGTATATACGAACGCGGATAAACGCAGATTTATTGCATCGGCGCTTCTAAAATATCGAACAACTTCTCTATCAGACCAATTGAAAATGCATGAACTAAGCAAAAAGTATAAAGATTTGCACAGATTTAAGATAAAGAGAAAGAGATAATAAACAAAATCATTAACATGCCGGCGGTGCTGGACAAAGCATTTAAAGCAGAGATGTGAATAAATCTATAAAATAGGCAAAAGAGCAGGTTATGGAAGAATAAATGGAAATTGAATTCATAAATGATAAAATAATCTTTAGCAGGGAGTTCTCTTTACTGGACAGTTTTGTTCTGGATTTTACAGAAAATCTGGTAAAGAACAATATAAAATATGTCATTGTTTCAGGGTATGTCGCTATTCTTTTTGGACGAAGCAGGATAAGCGAAGATGTGGATATTTTAATTGAACACATATCCTTTGAAAAATTCCTGAAATTCTGGTCAGAAATAGAGCAGAACTACGAATGCCTCAATACAGGTAATTCTTACGAGGCTTATGACGATTATCTGGGAAATCATCATGCTATTCGATTGGCAAAAAAAGGAAGTTTTATTCCTAACATCGAACTCAAATTTGTAAAAAATGACCTTGACAGGCACTCCCTTGAACATAGAAAGCATGTGAAGCTTGCCGACAGGTCATTATATCTATCTCCACTTGAATTACAGATACCATACAAGCTATTCCTGGGATCAGAAAAGGATATTGAAGATGCCAGGTTCCTGTTCAAGCTCTTTAAAGATAATCTGGATAACGTAATGCTGAAAATGTTTTTAGGCAAGCTCAAGATATCTGATAATAAAGTTGAAAAGTATCTTGGAGGCTTCGATGAAAGTTGATATAGAAGAACTAAAAAAAGAAAAAGAAACCAATTTCAAGGAACGATTGGATTTTATTGATAGATATGTTGAATGGATTAAAGCGACGCCAAATAAAGTCTGGTCAAAGCAACATAAGGATTTCATAGACAGTTCATTTCAGAAATCATTATAATCAACCAATTTTTTTCAGAAAAAAGAGGCGCGCCCCCGTCCCCCGCGCTCGTCTGTCGGCGCCGTGTGATTGCGGGATGGGAGGGGGCAAGGCTTTAGCAGGAATTGAGGGGGCTGGAATCCCATGATGCGCCTGACTTTTATAATTAAGTAACGATAAATTTTTTGGCACTTTCTAAAAAAAGATGTTGGTAAATTACATAAAAAACCGCTGATGAACGCTGATGAACGCAGATTTAATGCTTCGGTACTTTTGAAAAGGCGAAACGGCAATAGAACACGGATTTTACGGATAACACGGATTCGCACAGATAAACAAATCCGTGAATATCCGTTGAATCTGTGCCATCCGTGTTCGTTTCCATTGACGCTCCTTTTGTATATCCGAGGCGTCCCCATCCTCGCGCTCGCTTACCGGCGCCGTGTGTTTGCGTGAGGGAAGAGGGCGAAATGTCAGCGAGATTTGAGGGGGGCTGGGATTTTAAGAGCGCAGAAGAGTGCTTCATGCATTAAAGCAATTCGAGCAAGTCTTCCCTGCTCAAACCGGCTTGATGAAGAATATCAAGAAGTGTCCCTTTTGCAAGTTCCCGATGCAGTGGAACAACCGTTTTATAGGTTATTTCAGGCGTGACTTTTTGAAGAGAAACGTGACTGCCTTTTTGACGAACTTCCACAAATCCTGCCTTTTTTAATGCAGAGACAAGTTCTTTACCAGAAACTACAGGCAGTTTAGGCATAAGCTACTTCAACTGTTGTCCAGAAAGGTTTTGAGGTTTCACGAGGCAGGTCTTCACCGAAACTTTCGATATAGAGTTCGATGGCCTCCTTGATGTTTGCCTGAGCTTCTTCAAGGGTTTCTCCCTGCGAGGTTACTCCAAGCTCTGGGCATCTTGCAACAAAAAATTTATCTTCCTTCTGAATGGATACAAGGAATGTTCTCATGGTAGTTATTATATGTTTTTTATCTAAATATAATCATCTCTCAAGATTCCAAGCAGTGTATTTTCATCCGAGGCGTCCCCATCCCCCCGTGCTCGTTTGGCAGCGCCATATATTTGCGGGATGGGAGGGGGCGAGGCATTAGCAGGAATGGAGGGGGCTGAAATTCTATGATGCGCCCTACTTTTATAAATTAAGCACGATTAATTTGCGGCGCTTTTACAAAGAAAATTTAACCGCAGAGACGCAAAGCCAAAAACCGAATTAATTTAACTAATAGCACCGGCTTCTTCAACAAACTTCTTTAAAGACAAAACGGGTACAACCATAGTATCATCCGGTTTGGATCTCTCTTTTAGAAGCCTGTCGATTATACCATAAATTTTTGAAGAAAAATACTTTTCACCGCACTGTTCACATACTTTCGCCGGCACATTCTTGATAACATACAGCTTTTCCTTTTTCCAGAGGTCAAGGTTCACGGTTTGTTCCTTTACGGCGCCGCCGCAGAACTGGCATTTCTCTTCCATTATTTTCTCCTTTTGTAGTCAATCCATTTATCTTCCTGGGGACTATAAATAGTTATTATCCTGATAATTGGTGAAAAGGCACAAACTACATGAATCGGTGTACCTTTCTTATCTTTTCCGTATATTAGACATGAAGGGTATGGTTTATCATCTTCGTATTCTTCAATGATTTCACCATGAATTATTGCATGTTCGATATCTTCTTTCCATATATCGCGTTCCAAAGCCCTCTCAAGAGCATGCTGGGACATTTCATAATTATCAGTTATGATGCTTTGTTTTATTAGCTTGATGTCCATGGGATAACTCTGACTTATGATGCACTTTAGGTATATAATAATTCGATAAGCGCGGTGAAAGTAATTAGAGCCCCCATCCCCGCGCTCGTTTGGCGGCGCCGTGTGTTTGCGTGATGGGAGGGGGGCTGAAATCCCATGAGGCGCTTTAATTTTTATAAATTCAGCACAATTAATATCGGGCGCTTCCGCAAAAAATGAAACCGCAGATGAACGCAGATTAAATGCTTCAGCAATTTTGCAAAATCAATCATCTAATTATTTCATTGACTCTAGTGAATAGATTATTTAGTGCCTCTATTTCTCGAATTTCCTGTTCTTCCATTACATCAGCAATTTTTAGTCCAAATTCAGGTTTTCTCAGGAAATCTATATCAGCGTTTGATTCAGCTTTATATTCGGCAACTTTTTTTATTAAAGATTCAGAAAATTTTTCATGAGATCTTAATGGTTCAATCTCTTCTTCAGTCCAAACTTCATTATTGATTTTAGGCCAATATTTATTTAGACATCTGCATATTACATTATTTGGAAAAACATCTTCAAATTCTTTAGCACCTATAAAAACAACATTATTCTCTAAAAATTGTTGGTTAAAACCAATCTCTTTTAAACTTTCAATGGTTACTTTGTTTTTTGTTCCATTCAAATTAGGGATTGTAATTAAATAACTTGACTATTTATCATATAATATTTATAGCATAATATCTATAGTCTATACTATGGAAAGTATGGAAGCTATAGCAAAAAGGTATGAAAAATTGTCTCCTG
>JAHFDG010000115.1 GCA_023249105.1 Candidatus Methanoperedens sp.
GATAAAAAATCATTTTTGAGTGGAAATGGGAGCATGATTAATTTTTTTAACTGGAATTAAAAATAAAATGTCAAATTTTTGCTGATATTGATTCATTGGAGTTAGATTTAGGACAGCCTGTTAATAAAGGTTTAATAAATAAATTAGATCTCGCAAAAATATTGGCGAAGGCTGGATACGCTAGCCAAGCTCTTGAACTTGTGAAAGATATACAAACCAAAGAAGTCTCACAACTGCTCGATATTTCTGAAGTGTACTTTGAAGTAGGTAATCATGAACAGGCCGCAAAAATCTTGCATGAAGCTTCTGAACGAGCAGGAGTTGGGAACTTTGATGTTGCTCTTGTTCAAGCAAAGTTCGGGTATTGCGAGGATGCGATAAAGAATGTGCCAGATAGTAGTTTTCTTCATCTTTCTAACATTCTTCATCTTTCTAAAATATGTGCAAAAACGAAGGGTACTGAATGGGTGAAAAAGATATTAAATGATGAGGTCTCCAGATTGTTAAGTCTAGAAAAGACTGATGAAATTCAATGTAATTCGACAAGGACTGTAGAGCGTGGTCTTGGAGGATATCACGGTCTTGGAGGATATGTTGGTCTGGCTTCTTCAGAAAATATTAGAAGATGTGATCACGGGGTAAGAAAGAGAGAATATGCGAAAGAGTTGTGCAGGATCGCAGAGATACAAGCGAACTTGGGATACATTCAAGAAGCGAAAGCAAGTCTTAATCATGCGTATATGATAGTCGGTGGCATATCTATCAGCGACTTTGCAGAATTAGTTTCATCTTCGGGTTATGTTGAGAGTTATGTTTCTACGTGGGGAAATCCTGGTGAGACAGCCGATTCAGTTAAACAAGATGCACTTAAAGCTGCTCAAAAAGCATCCGCTCGTGTTAACTTAATAGAGCGTCTGTCTGACATGTTTCCAGATCACGGAGGAGATGTTGTGCTTTCCTTCGTAATGAGTTGCATAAAGACTGGGAAAATTGAAAAAGCTATTCGTATACTTGAAGAGCCTGGAAAAGAAAATACACTTGAAATTATTAGTGAATCAATAGATGAGATTTTGGATAATGTTTCTAAAAAGAATGCTCTTAGGCACTTGGTACTATACGCTCTCAGCAAACCCAATGAAGATAACCTGAGATTAGCTTTTGTTTCGACTTCAAAAATAATAGACAGACAAAAAGTTTTAGAAAATGAGTTTTTATTTCCATTTATGTGGAAATTAAAAACCCAAAAAAAACTGATGGAAGTATCAGAAAAAGAAATTACAGATGCTTTAAAATGGGTATCTGCAGAAGGAGAACCATCGCAGAAAATTATCCAGTTAATAAAAGTTATGATAGAACATGGAAAATTGGAAGAATGGGAGAAAGTGAAAGAAATTGTAAAAGTAGGTAAAATTACAGTTGTTCCTTTTATTGATGATTTAAAGGATAGAAATAGCGGTGTTCGAAGGAAAGCAGCAGAGGCTCTCGATAAACTATGCTGGGAGCTCACAGATGATATAGTAGAACCTCTCATTCAGGCTCTGAAAGATGAAGATAAGAAAGTTCGAAGGTATGCTGCAAGGGCTCTTGGAGATATAGGAGATGCAATGGCGATAGAACCCCTTATTCAGGCTCTGAAAGATGAAGATAAGAAAGTTCGAAAGTATGCTGCAAGGGCTATTGAAAAAATAGAAGATGCAAGAGCAGTAGAACAACTTATTGAAACTTTGAAGGATGATAATAATAATGTTCGAAAGAAAGTGGTAGAAGCTCTCGAAAAGATTGGAGGTGAAAGGGCAATAGAACCCATTATACAGGCTTCAAAGGATAAAGATGGTGAAGTTCGGAAAGCTGCGGAAGAGGCTTTAGAAAGAATCCAAAAAAAGAAAAAACTCCAGTAACCTTCCATATCCCTAACCCTCTAGCATCCACAGGATGCCCCCCGAATTCATTCGGGAGTAGTGACGAGGGTTTTTATATCATATGCTCGAAATAGGATTTTTTTGATATTATTGAAAAACTGCATATAATTTTTTATAATATTCATTTTTTAGGATCGTTTCAATTTGCCAACCCAAATCGAATCCCCCCTCCAATTACATATTATTTTATATCATCATCTTCGTAATATACCTCGTTTGATGAACCCAATAGAACCAGGGTCACCAAAAAGGAACAAATAATGACCAGCCGAATCGAAGTCGGTTTTAAAAAAGGAATGAAAGACGCATTGGGCGAAGGTGTCAAAAAAAGGATAGTCGAAGACCTGCATATTAACGTGGATTCTGTCAGGACTATCGAAGTTTATACCTTTGACGCAGACTTTTCAGGAAAGGAACTGGCTCTGCTCGGTGAAAAATTATTTGCCGACCCAGTAATCCAGGTCTTCTCCTCAAAACCGCTTGCTGAGGATTTTTCATGGCTTATAGAAGTGGGATTCAAGCCCGGCGTGACCGACAATGTCGGCGCAACCGCCAAAAAAGCCTCAGAGGACATACTGGGCGCCGTATTGCGCGGGGTCTATTTTTCAAGACAGTATCTTATCACAGGCGACCTCACAAAACAGGATGTCGATAAAATTGCAGGCGGGCTTCTTGCCAACTCCCTCATAGAAAAGTGGGAAATTATAAGCACCAGGGAATGGGACAAAGAAAAAGGAGTGCATCTTGCGCTTCCTGTTGTAAAGGGTAAGCATAAGCCATCTGTACTTGAAATTGCTCTGGATGTCAGCGACAAACAATTAAAAGAAATAAGCGTCCAGAGGCTTCTTGCCCTGAACCTTGCAGAGATGAAAACAATCCGGAAATATTTCACCGAGGCTGGTGTCAGAAAAGTTCGGGAAGATATCGGGCTTTCCCTTCCCACCGATGTGGAAATCGAGGTGCTTGCACAAACATGGTCTGAACACTGCAAGCACAAGATTTTCAATAGCCAGATAACCTATACTGATGAAAAAGGCACGAAGGTAATAAACTCACTTTTCAATACGTTCATAAAGCGCTCAACAAAAGAAATCAATAAACCCTGGCTTGTCTCGGTTTTTACAGATAACGCCGGCGTTATCAAATTCAATGACGATTATAACCTCGTGATGAAGGTGGAAACGCACAACACGCCCTCCGCCCTTGACCCGTACGGCGGCGCTATCACTGGTATCGTAGGCGTGAACCGCGACCCCCTGGGCACTGGCATGGGGGCGCGATTGATTTTCAATACCGATGTTTTCTGTTTTGCATCGCCCTTCTATGACAGGGAATTACCGCCGCGGCTTCTGCACCCCAAAAGGATTTTCGAAGGGGTGAGGCGCGGCGTGGAGCACGGGGGGAACAAGAGCGGTATCCCCACAGTGAATGGCTGCATCGTTTTTGATGAGCGGTATCTTGGAAAACCCCTTGTGTACTGCGGGACTGGCGGGATAATGCCCTCAATAATAAACGGCAAGCCTTCCCACATTAAAGAAATCAATGCCGGCGACCTGATAGTGATGACAGGCGGCAGAATCGGGAAAGACGGCATACACGGCGCCACATTTTCCTCGCTTGAACTTGATGAGAATTCACCTGTAACAGCAGTCCAGATAGGCGACCCCATAACCCAGAAAAAGATGCTTGACTTCCTGCTTGAAGCGCGGGATTTGGGGCTGTATAACGCCATCACGGATGACGGCGCGGGCGGATTGTCTTCATCGGTAGGCGAGATGGCGCAGCTTAGCGGGGGATGCCTAATCGAGCTTGAGAAATGCCCCCTGAAATATCCGGGACTTGACCCCTGGGAAATACTGCTTTCCGAGTCGCAGGAAAGAATGACGCTTGCTGTTTCGCCTGATAAAATTGATGATTTTTTGAGCCTCGCTAAAACAAGAGATGTAGAGGCAAGTATCATAGGTACATTCACTGACAGTGGAAAATTCCATGCGAAGTA
>JAHFDG010000071.1 GCA_023249105.1 Candidatus Methanoperedens sp.
AGCTTATGCCTTCAAGACCTTTACTGATGGCTTTCAAGTCGTTGGGATTTGTCACTTTCATTATTATCTGGGTATTGCACTGCGACAGGATGTTCTTATCTATGCGGGCAGGACGCTGTGAAACTACCATAAGCCCAAGACCGAATTTTCGCCCTTCTGAAGCGATTGTGCGAAGAATATCCGTGCTCACCGTCCTCTCAAATCCCTTCTCTGGACAGAAATTGTGCGCTTCCTCTATTACAAGCATGCACGGAGGAATGGTATTGAGTTTCCGTGCCTCGAAAATATCAGTGCAAAGTTTGGCAACAATCATTGCCTGAAGGTCGGGGTTAACTCCTTTCATATCGATAATTGAAGCCCTGCCTTCCTGCACCAGTTCGTTGATTGAAGTGGCTTTATCTGATAATATTCCGGTCTCTCTCAGCGATTCAAGCTTGTTGATTACGTTCCATTTGACCTTGCTTTTATTCTGCCCCACTTCAAAAATGATATCGTCGATGGTATATCTCTCTTTTTCAGCTTTGAGTTTTGAAGCAGCCTCAAAGAGTATGCCTGTCTCGTTCTGCGACCTGTCTTCCGAAAAAAGCTGGGTAAATTCTTTTATGCCAAGATTTATGCCGTTCAACCTGAAAAGAGCATCAGCGGCAGGGTTTAACAGCTTACTCGCAGGGGTGTAAACAGTTATTTGCGTCGCATAACCTTTTGGTGTTATGCCGTAACGCTCAAAGGATGCGGGTTTATCTTCATTCGGGAATTTCAAAGTGGCGTATTCACCGTGCGGGTCTATTATCAAAAGCGGTACGTTCTTATCGAGCAGTTCTTCAAGTATGACCCCGCCAGTATAGGATTTTCCTGCGCCGGTCTTTGCAAGGATGCTGCAATGCTTCTGCACGAGATTGTTGGCGTCGAGATTGACATGGACATCCTGCCCGTCAAGAAGCCCGATATACACATCCCCGCGCATGAGACCCAGTGTTTGTTTAATGAGCAGTTCATCGGCTTTGAAGACCTTGTCGCCGGGGCTGAACGGGGATTTTGGTACCCTGAGGACTCCTTCCTTGTCCCTCACTCCTATTACCGTTGCCTCCGCAAGAATCTGTTCATCCATATCGTTGATTTTGGTTGAACCTTCGGCGGCATCCATGGCTTCTTCCATTGAAAAATCCTCGTTTGAACGGGTGATGGATGAGACCTGCGCCAGTGTCCAGCCATCGGATTCATGCCAGACCTTGATGTAATCCGACCTTTTGGTTGCCAGGCTGTCAGAAACCGCGAACTTGAAATTCAAGGAGCTTGTTTTCCCGAATATTACACCGATTGAGTCCTTCGCCATTGTGTGTTAAAATTACTTCCATGGAGTATTATACTTTCGATATGGAATACCAAAAGATTCCAGAAAGTTTATCTCTAACTAAATTATTGGTTTAACGGTGTAAAATATGAAAATAGAGTTCTTAGGTGTACCTTTAAAGAATATCGAAGATGAAATACAATATTTATTGAAACAAAGTGATAAAGTATCAATAGCAGTAGCATTTTTAAAAAATAGTGGCATTGAAAGACTTGAGGGTGCTATGAAAGAATGTCTAAAAAACAATGGTACGATTTCAATCATCACAGGATTTAATTTTTATTTTACAGAACCTGAGGCACTAAAAAAATTACTTGAGATGAATGTGAATTGCAAAATATCATTTAATGAAAATTTTCATCCAAAAATGTATATTTTTGAAAATAAAGATAATGCCAGCATAATTATAGGGTCTTCCAATTTAAGTGAAGGTGGATTATCATCAAATTTCGAAGCAAATGCCATTTTAACTGGTGCCATGAAAGAACAATCAATAAAGGATGCAGTTGACTTTTTTTCGTATCTTTGGTCAAATGGGGTTAATCTTGATGAAAAAATCATAAAACTTTACGAGAATGAAAGAGAAAAAACGCCTAAAGTAAACGAATTTATTGGGAAGGGAGAGTTAAAAGAATATCTTTCTAAAATTTCGATTGCGAATATATCCATTGACAAATTAGATGAAAAGATAGATGAAGGCTGGGAAAATTATAAAAAAGGTGAAATGGAAAAAGCCTATTATAATTTTAAAGAATGTATCGATAGTTTTAACAAATTATTAAATGAATCCGACCAACAAGATAAGTTTATAGAAGGAAAGGTTGAGGCTTTAATTGGGTTAGGTCATGTTAATTTTCAATTAAACAAATCAAAGGATGCTATAAATTTAGCTAATGAAGCCGAAGAAATCTCGGATAAAAAAGATACCTTGATTTTAAATCATTTAAGAGCTCTATCGCTTGGGGCTTTAGCATATTATACTTTTGATGAAAAAATAGCATACAGAAAAATTAAAAAATTTTTTAACATTTATAACGAGCTTAAAAAAGTAAATAAAGAAGAAGAAATTGATGAACTAATCGGATTTTCTGATTTAGCTAATTCATATTTTATTCTGGCGCAATACAACTTCAATATCGGTAGAAAGGATGATGAAATAATAAATTTAAGTAAATGCATTAAATATTCTGAACTTGATTTAAAATCAAGTGAAAGTGACAGTTTTGGAGCCATAATAATATATATTAAATTAGGCTTGGATTACCAACTAAAATGGCAAATCATGAGAGAACCAGAACCCTCAGAAAGTATTAAAAATTTTGATCTTGCCCTTGACTTAGCTGAAAAGTTAAATGCGAAGTTCTGGGAAGCCATTGTCAGAAGAAATCTTGCCTATGTCGTATATGCCACTGAAGCCTGCGATCATTTAAAAAAAGCCAGAAAAATTTTTGAGAGTCTTGGGCACTTAGAACTTATTAATGAGACAGATGAGATGATAAAGGAAATTTGTGGAAAATAACTCTTAGCCCCTGGAGCATGTTTTTGTGCCGCATTTGACTAAGACCATTTGAGGATGTTTGAAAGGTTTTGTTTTCACATAAACCTTATCCCCTTCGGCATCTCTCCAACCTTCTCCCTGAACGCATCAGGCCAATCATTCGGTTCATACCCTTTCTGGGCAAAGAACGTGCTCGCCCATCTCTCAAGCCCGATGCCCGAACAGCCGCTCCAGACATCTTTTCCCGACTGCAGCTTCACGTTAAAGCCTTTGGGATACTTATCGCCATTTACACTCAGGTTCTGGAACTCAAGCCATTCCCCGTCCTTCCCGCGGTACGGCAGCGGCGCCTCAAAATCTATTGTTCCAACACCGGTTTGCCCAGCAAGTCCCGTGAGTCCTTCCTGTGCCATGAACCATGGCGTTACCCATGCCATTCTCCATTCAAGGTCAAGAATATCATTAAAGACATGCTTGTAGCACTCCTGCATCTGTTTTGAATGCTCAAGCACCTGTTCGGGCGTGCCTATGAATAAGAGTTCTATCCTGTGGAATTCATCTACCCGTTCCATGCCATGTATGCCGCCGCTCTCGTATCTGTGCGATGTGCCTGAGCGGTCAAACACTTTTACCGGGAAAGATTCATCCGAAACCGTTTTTCCCTGCATGAAAGGCCAGAATGAGGGGCACTGTGCATAACACATGCCACCGAGAGGCTTATCGATTTTTTCTGCAATGAGGTCAATCGGGACTTCAAGTGTGACTTTATAATTGTCTATTACCTCTTCCCAGAATGCAGGGTCTCTTGTCTTGGGAGGGCACACGTAGTAGATTTCTGGATATACACCTTTTGCATGCCCGGAATGTTTCCACACGTCCCAGGGAACAAGCTTTGGGAATATCATTTCAACATAGCCAAGAGGTTTAATGACTTCTTCAAGCACTATCTGTTCAAACGTCCTGAAAATGCGAGTCATCTGGGGGCCATGTATCCACTGCCCGCGGCCAACAGCACGCTTAATCCATCCGCGCTTTTCCGCTTCAACTGTTGGGTCGCCTTTGAATGTCATTTCCTTTTTGGGGCTTTCCCACAGCAAGCTCCAGTGCTCGGCTTTGCCGCCGAAGCTTTGAGCTGCGATTTTATCCTCGATGAGTGAGATTATCCTGTCTGGGACCTTGTTTTCAAGCTGCGCTTCCCCGACTTCAAGTGAGAGTGTAATCATGCCATCTTCGAACCCTATCGACTTGACATATGGTATTTTCTGCTGGCGCAGCCCCTGCTCTGAGGGCAACTTCACAATGAATTCTTCCACTTCAGCGCCTCTTATTCCGATTTTGTACACTTTGCCAAGCACGCCTGCCAGGGGTTTGCGGAGGCGTATGAACGCATCGTGGGCTCGCAGGTAGCGGTCTGACTCGATGTCGAAGAAGATGGTGTTATCCCTGATGTCCCATCCGATTATTTTAGCGCCCCTGCCTGACGGGACGCCTTTTTGCAGGATGGTTGCTTTTGCTTCTTCGATGAACTTTTCGACGTCGGCGCTGGCGGCTGCGGCGCTGGCGCTTGTTTTGAAGCTGCCCTTCAGGTGAAAGTAAGGTTCCATTGTATCTTATCCTTGATTTTTAGTATTATAGTATGGCTTAAACTGGATATACCAACATTAATTTTCCTAATTTATAGGGTCACTTATGACTTATTTGTTATTTATACCTTCATTATGATTGAATCATCACCCATATTAAAAAATATGTATAAGCTAACGGCAGATAATACAAAGATATTTCAATAATTACGTCTTATCCTGATTCGGTGAAAAATTATGGGGTTAAAAATTGGTACTTTTAACACAGAGAACCTCTTTCTTCGCTATAAGTTGCTGGCTAAAGAAAGGGGAAGCATGGGAAAAAAGAAAGTTGACCCGGCTAAATTCATCAAGGAGGGCGGGCATATAAACATGCTGGGGTATGAAATTCTTGATGAAGGACAGAGAAAGAACACAGCCCGGGTAATCCTTGAGAACAATCCCGATGTGATATGCTTACAGGAAGTAGAAAATTTAGAAACATTAAAACAGTTCAATAGCAAATACCTGAATAGAAAATATCCATATGCCATGCTTATTGATGGAAATGACTTAAGGCAAATTGATGTTGGGATTCTCAGCAAACTAGAAATTGGCGGAGTGCGGACACATCAGTTCGATAAGGATGACAAAGGAGAGATTTTCTCCCGTGACTGCCTTGAAGCAGATATTTTCCTGGACAAAAAAGGGACTAAAATACTGACCTTATTTGTAAATCATTTCAAATCCAGGCTGGGTGGTGAAGAGAAGACCTCTGAGAAACGAGAGCGACAGGTTAAACGTGTAGTCGAGATTATTCAAGAGCGCTTTGATACTGAGATAAATAAAGCTAATTTTATTGTCCTTGGAGATTTCAACGATACGCCGGACGCCGATTGTTTAAAGGGGCTTCTGGATGGATCTCTGGTGGAGAACGTTGTTGCGCGTTTGCCAAAGAGTGAACAATGGACCCATTACTGGGAAGAGAAGCATGAGGTAAATCAATTTGACTACCTGCTTTTATCAAAGGCACTTTCAAAGAAAAATCCGAAAACTCTTCCAAAAATTGAACGGCAAGGACTTGCCGATTACGCCAAGGCGTATAAAGGGCCGAGGTTCCCCGGCGTAGGGCCAAAAGGAACAGAGGCATCCGACCATTGTGCAGTTTTTATGGAGATCAACATTTAAGTCGAAGCAACTGGAAAAAGATTATAGAATTCTTATTGAGTGCGGGGGATGGGATTTGAACCCATGAATGCCTGCGCAACAGGATCTTAAGTCCTGCACCTTTGGCCGCTTGGTTACCCCCGCATGGGGACAGGTTAAATATCCCTCGGGTTACTTTAAACTAACGTATTATTCGACATTATTATGTATAATCCATTTCAATTATCGTCTATGCTTCAGCCCTATGCCACATTCTCGCGCAATGTCTTCATTCCGCTTACCAATGTTTGCAGGAATAAGTGCGGGTATTGTGGCTTCAGGCGGGATATCGGGCACCACGAGGCAAAACTTCTCTCACTGGCAGAAGTAGAGGATATCCTCTCTAGAGGCACGCGGGCAGGCTGCTCAGAAGCGCTTTTCACATTTGGTGAGCGCCCTGAAGAAGTTGAGGGCTTCAAACAATGCCTTTCGGAGCTTGGATACGACAATATTATAGATTATCTTGTTGAGCTGTGCAAGCTTTCGCTCCGTATCGGTCTTTTGCCTCACAGCAACCCCGGAGTTCTTGAAAAAAACGAGTTGGAAAAATTAAAACCGTATAATGCCAGCATGGGACTCATGCTTGAAACTGCGGCTATTGTTAAAGCTCATGAAGGCCGCGCTGGCAAAATCCCCGCGGCGCGCATAAAAACCATAGAGTACGCTGGCGAACTCAAAATCCCATTCACAACCGGGATTCTCGTGGGCATAGGTGAAACATGGGACGACAGGCTTCGCTCAATTAAAACTATAAGGGATATCCACGAAAAATTCGGACATATCCAGGAAGTAATAATCCAGAATTTTATCCCCAAACCCGATACAAAAATGGCATCATTTATGTCCCCGGACATGAAAGAAATGCTAAAAACTGTCTCCAGTGCAAGAAAAATACTTCCTGAAGATGTGGCTATACAGGTGTCACCCAACCTGATTCGACCCGGAGAACTTGTTAAATGCGGCGCCTCTGACCTTGGAGGCGTTTCGCCTGAGACAATCGACTACATCAATCCTGAGTCTCCCTGGCCCAATATTCTGGAACTTCAGGCAATGGTTGATATTCCCCTCAGGGAGAGGCTGCCAATTTATCCGCAATTTGTGAAGAAAAAATGGTACAGCGACGAGATTGCACCACTTATTCGCATGCTTTGCGATGCAGAAGGATTTCGGAAAGCATATAAATAAGTATCGTGTAATGACTGCAAAATTCTGGTGGTACTATACATAAATTACAGGGCATCCAGGAATTGCGTAGCATTCAAGATGATTACCTTAGCAGGGCAGAGGCGGGGAAATTCACAACTGAAGATGCGCTGGCACTCTACGAAATACCTTCTTTTCTCTTTTCACTCGCAGACAAGCTTCGCAAAAAATCTGTCGGGGATGACGTAACCTATGTAATTAACAGGAATATTAATTTCACAAATATGTGCATTGGGACATGCAAATTCTGCGCGTTCAAGAAACAGGACGGCTATATCATGCCTATCCCTGAAATTCTTGAAAAAACAAGAGCTGCAGTTGATATTAATGCCACTGAGGTATGTATCCAGGGGGGGCTTCTCCCGGACTGGGATGTTTTCAATTACTGCGAGATTATGGAAAGCATAAAAAATGAATTCCCGCAATTGCATATCCACGCATTTTCTCCCATGGAAGTGTTTCATGCGGCAGAGAATAGCAATATGAGTATTAAAGAAACATTGTCATGCCTTAAAAAATCAGGTCTTGGCTCAATGCCAGGGACGGCTGCCGAGATACTCGCCGACAGGGTAAGGGAAGAAATATGTCCTGATAAACTCACCACGCATGAATGGATTGATGTTGTCAGGACAGCGCACAGGACAGGAATTCCCACAACAGCAACAATCATGTATGGGCATATCGAGACTTTGCGGGAGAGGATTGAACATATCCTGACAATCCGCGAGCTTCAGAAAAAAACAGGAGGGTTTACGGAATTTGTTCCGCTTCCTTTTATGCCACTAAACAATATGCTGGGAACAGGAATGAACGTTTCGCGAGGGATTGAGGATTTGAAATTGCATGCGCTTGCGAGGGTGCTTCTCTACCCTTCTATCAAGAATATCCAGGTAAGCTGGGTGAAGCTTGGCAGGGGACTTGCGCAGTCAGCCCTCGATTGCGGCGCGAATGACCTTGGCGGGACATTGATGGAAGAGAAAATATCAAAAAGTGCAGGCGCAACGAGTGGAGAGTACATGGCGCCGCAGGAATTTGAGCGCCTGATAATGGAGATAAAACGGGTGCCAAAGCAGCGGGATACGTTATACAGGCACGTTAACGGGTTTTAGTTACAACCGCAAAGTCTGATATGAACGACAGAAGACAATGAAAAATATCAGAAAAAAACGGTTGGTGAGGGACGAGAAAAGATTGAAAGGTTGAGGGAATTGAAATTAAGAATGTTTAAATACTGATTAGGATAATAAAATAATATGAAAATGTTGTGGGGGCAGTAATTCTTTGGTTTAAGTTGCGGTGGAAGTAATTATGACAGACCATAAACAAATATTAGAAAAAGTGATTCGGGACTATGCCCTGAGAGAACTATCTACAAAGTCAAAACCATTTTCAAAAACAGTTGGCAATAATGGTATCTTTTACGATTTAATAGAAGGACTAAGTCCTATAGGTTTCATATCGACGAACTTTTGGGGCACATCAACAAAAAATATCAAAACAGATGATGGTATTGTAGAATTTAAAATGCCAATGAAAGAATTTGAGGTTATAGCTCAAGAAATCGTAACGAAACTGCAAGGAGAAGGCTTTTTAATAAAAAATGGGAATAATTATTGCTTGAATACATCTTCACAAGAAATAGCAACAAAAGCTTTCAATATGAAGCCACGCAAGGGAAGAACACTTTACAAAGCGTTTGATATATTGATATATGGGTCTTTGGCTGTCGTTATTGTGTTGTTGTTATTGGGATTCCACTTCTCAACAGATGGGTCTTATTATTTCGGAGATTCTCCATCCGACACATCAACATTAACTAAAGATTCTTCAAGTTCGAGTACCAGTGGTAAAGGTAAAGTCGGTTATGAATATTGGAACGGTGATATACCCAATTCATATTATCTATTGAATGATAATGGAGAACGAGCAATAAAAATAACTGGAAAACCATTTATGGTCTTAGAATACGACACGAATACTCACGAGATTTTAAATTATCAGTTCGGATTGAGTGAGGTTACACAGAAGAAGTTAAATGCTCCGAGTTCTTCCGTCGTATCTTTTGACCCGACCCTTGATGGAACTGCGTATGATTTTTCAAAAAAATTAGACATAAAGAATCCAGTGGTCAGTGTTGTCCCAAGGTTCTCCCCAGGTTATAAATCATCCATAACAAATGGGGTGAAAAGTTTCTCTTCTCAGTATGGCAAGAGTTATATACCGAGTGGAGCAGGGGGTTACGAGGGTTATAACCAGGAGTTTAGGTTTAACTATGCGACAATAGAATCTGTATCTATGATAGGCGATGTCAAAAACTTGGATACCCAAGACTATACTGGAAGAGAATCGGATACTGGGGCTTTCAAGCTAACTAAGAGGTATTTTGTAGAATAACTTATAGGATTAATCTTTATGAGTATCAATACAATCATTAAATATATAAAAAGTCCGAGCAAGAAAAAAATAGGTATAGTATTGATAATGCCAGCATCATTAATTGTAATAGTATCCATTTTGTTGAGTATAATAACATCGTCATTGTCCTGGAAACTTACAATAATGTCTATCTTTGCATTAATGATAAGTGCATATGGATTGATATTACTAATAAAAAATGATGATATGAACAAGAAAAAGGTATTGGGTATAATACTTGTATCGCCATCGTTTTTGATAACGATGTTCCCATTCATATTAAATATTTATATATTCGCAACACAGGGAATATGGGAATTTGTGGCATTATTATCTATCTTTGTAGCAATGACCACATATGGAATGATATTGTTAATAAAAAAATGAGGATTTATATGAATGAACAAAATCAACCAAAATTTTTCTGTCGGGTTTGCCATAAGGATTTAAGTAATAATGACCATTTTTTATATAATGACCATTTAGATGCTAATGGGTATTATCGTTATCCTTATCCTCAATGTACACAACCAATTTGCCAAAATTGTGCTAAAACCAATCCCGATGTGTTCCATAAAGCCTATCAAAATGATATGAATGAGGCTGCGAAAAGAAAGGCTGATGATAGTGTAGTAAAAGCCACCCAACATTCATACACAAGCAGTATAACGACTTTAGTTTTAGCATTACTTATAATATTTACTTATTTTGCGACTCAGAATGCTGATAAGCAATGGAAAGAAGACGGATTAGAAATTCAAAATACAGCAAAAGCTCTGACTCTTGAATATGGTGATGCAATTAAAAGTAAGAATGAGAACGATATATTATCAGCAGGCAGAAAACTAAAACAGTATATTGAAGACCCTAATCATTATTCTAGATTGAATAGTGATGGTTGGGCAGACAGGACACTTGCCATTATCGCTGAAAATGAAAAACCACAATCCACATCATCGCAATCTACATCATCAAGCGGCACTCTATTGGTTGCTGCTGATTCAGGGGCAAAGTTGTATATAGATGGCTCTTATCGAGGCAAAGGCAGTTTCTCAATGTCACTTGCTCCAGGTACTTACATCATTTCAGCTTACAGTTCTTCAACCGGTAAACTATGTTGGGAACAACGGATGATAATTTACAGTGGTAAACCAAGCGTCCTTAGAAATAATGCTTGGTGTAGGTGAACTATTGAAATCCAAGTATAGAAACATAATAATCGGTGTTATTATTGTGTTTTTTATTTTTATTATACTACTATATACATATACAAATCCACCACATCCACCAATAGAAGTTTCATATAAAGAAAATTCTTCTTACACAGACAACACTGTTCTCGATGTTAATATTAACCAGGATAGTAAGGACTTTTCATATGCCTATTTGCGATTTCATCTAAAAGTTAATGGTACATTCAATCCGATAACTGCGCATATTTGTTCAGGAATTTATTATGATAATATTACAGCATGTCAAGCAGCCAAAGATGAATATGGGTCAAAGGTACAAACACTTCATATTGAAGGGATAACTAACCAAAACATTCGTTTAGTTTTCCCGAAGGTTGATGAACCCTACGTTTTAACATACTCTGACATGGGTGAAAATATGCCAAATGTAAACATTACGAAAATATCTAATTCTTAATTATAATGATAAAAGAAATCAATAAAATGATGCTTATCATACTGAAAAATCAATATAACTTATGAAATTTTAATGTAACTAAAAAAAATTCCGTACGAGTTAGTTGTTTTCGTATCAGACGCAGAGGGCGCGAAGATGACGGGAATAACACAACTTTGCAAACCTGGCGGCTCTGCGGTGATATTTCGTTCCCGCTTCCAGCATTCAAGAAAAAAAAGTCAATATATATTAAATGGGCCCGCGGAGATTCGAACTCCGGATCCCCGCCATGTAAAGGCGGTATCATAGCCGACTAGACCACGAGCCCTGCGAAGGGGTAAGATGTTGTTTGGGGTATATAGGTTTTTTCGGTTATTGATTGTAATTGTCCAATAATTTTTCACAAATCATTAAATATCTCACTATCCATTCTAATGCCTGTTTTATGGCGCTCATAAAAGAATACTCACTCACCAACAACGAAAAAAAGGTCTTGCTTGCCCTCTCCACAAAAGATAAATTCACTCCCGAAGACCTGACCCTGGCATCAGGACTCAGCATAGAAGCCGCTATGCAGTCCGCGTTTTTACTCGCTGAGAAAAGCCTCTGCGAGGTAACAGAAAAAATCACCACAGTATACACGCTCACAAGGGAAGGCGAGACATACGCCCAACTTTCACTGCCTGAACGCCAGATAATAAACTCGCTCAAAGCGCCTCTGTCGCTTTCGGAATTGAAAACGAAATTCCCGCCGCAGATGGTGGGCATTGCCCTTGGCTGGCTTCGGAAGAAAAACTGGGCACGGATTGAAGGTGAAAATATAATCCCTTCAGGGAAAGCAGAGGTCGGGGAAGACGAGAATATACTTACCAAACTCAAAAAAGGTCCTCTTTCTGAACTGGGGGACGCTGTCAGGGACCTCATCAAGCGCAACCTTGTTGAAAAAACAGAGAAAAAGACCCGCGTTATAGTAATAACGGCAGAAGGAAAAGCCCTCGCAGCAGCCGGATTGAGCATTGAAGAAGAAATAGCCCAGCTCACTCCTACTATCATAACAAGCGGCGCATGGAAGACCGCAAGGCTCCGCCCGTACAACATCCACACGCCTGTAAAACCCGTCTACGGCGCGAAGCTCCATCCATACCAGCGCCTCATCAACGAGATGCGCCAGATTTTCCTTGAGATGGGATTCACGGAGATAAAAGGCGACATCGTGCAGAGTTCCTTCTGGAATTTCGACGCGCTCTTCCAGCCGCAAGACCACCCTGCGCGCGAGATGCAGGATACTTTCCACCTCGCTACCGAATGCGACCTGCCTGAAGAATACATCGCGCCAGTAAAAGAAATGCACGAAAAAGGCGCTGGAATATCTCGGGGCTGGGGAGGCAGGTGGAGCGAGGATGTGGCGCGCAAACAGGTGCTTCGGACTCACACCACGGCTGTGACGATAAAATACCTCGCAGACCATCCAGACCAGCCTGTGAAAGCCTTCTTCATAGACAGGGCATACAGGCGCGAAGCCATAGACCCCACGCATACACCTGAGTTCGAGCAGCTTGAAGGCGTGGTGATGGATAAGGGCGTGAGTTTCAAGAACCTTCTCGGCTGCCTGACCGAGTTCTATCACAGGATGGGTTTTGATGAGGTGAGATTCAGACCGGGATATTTCCCGTACACCGAGCCGAGCGTGGAGCCTGAGGTGTATATAGAGAGCAGGGGCAAGTGGGTTGAGCTTGGAGGCGCGGGAGTATTTCGGAAAGAGGTCGCGCTGCCGCTGGGAATCAAGTATCCTGTACTGGCATGGGGGTTGGGAGTGAGCAGGGTGGCGATGTTGCGACTGGGGCTTAAGGATTTGAGGGAGCTTTACCAGAGCGATATTGATTGGCTGAGGAAGAGCACGGTGTTATAGCAGAACGTATAACTTTTATCACAACAGCAGAATAATGAGCGTATGCAGTAAGTTATTTTATCTTCATAAACATATAATGCATCCATGGTGGTCAAGAATTGCCTGATATCGAAATAAAACGCGGATATGAAGTACTCCCTGACAATAATATCAGGTTTGGCATCAGGATAACCAACATCAGCGATCTGGCTGTATTTGATGTCGAGGTAATTCTTGATTTTACCGAATCCCTCTTCAAACTTGAAGGGGAGCGGCTGCAAAAGATTGGCGTCATTCCTTCTGCAAGCGCCCGCACCGCTGAATTCATATTAAAACCGCTTGGCTGCGTTCATAAGGTCAATATCGAGGCGCTCATAACCTACCGTGACGCAAAGTCGAAGAAGTCCAGGATTGACATGCAGCCCAAAGAGGTGCACTGCGTATGTCCTTTCCTGAAGGGAAAGAAGATGCCAAGGGCTGAGTTCCTTGAACTTTCGAGCACTGGCAACTCTGCTGAAACCGGGCTGAATTTTAAGGGTGTAACTGTCGAGCGGCTCACCTCATTTCTTGTGCAGACCTGCAAGAGCCGGCATTATAAGGTGGATGATTTCTCAATAGACGGAGGGAGGATGCTCTATCTTGCCAGCGAGTCCATCGGGGAGAAGGCGTACTACCTGCTGACCGCTCTTATCAAGGAATATGATGAGCTGACACAGGTGATGCTCCGGGCTGTTTCTGATAAGCCGCATGGATTGAACGGGTTCCTGAACGAGACCGTGGCTGACCTGCGGCATGTGGTGAGTACTGTGCAGTCGGCGCAGGAGATAGGGGTGATAAAGAAGGAGCAGGTTATCAATATCATTGATTCAGTGGTGCAGAGGTCAACTATTTCTATGGGGGAGGGCGCGCCGTCGATTAAAATCAAGGATAGCGTGGTGCAGCGCGCGGAGATAAAAGGGGAGGAAGAAGAGGACGTTCAATTAATAATCGAACCAAGAACAACTGGGAATTGGGTTAAGATAGGAGAATTTACTTTTGACTTGAAATACTTGAGAAAAAAACAGAACGAAGCAAGTGATTTTGAAAATGAGTCAGGATACCCTGTCGCATTTGGTGGAGAAAAATGGACAAAGGGTAAACCTGTTGAGTTTGTTGAAACACCTTATGGGTTAATAGGGGTGAGCAGTACCGGCGTACAACGTGGAATACCAAAGAAGCTTAAAGATTCAGTAAAAAGAAAAGATATAGTTACTTCCTCCCATATTGGTCGCCTTTTATTAGATAAAGCAGTGCAAAAGGAAGAAGATCGGCAACTTCCAGAGGAAAGAGAGGATGATTCAAAACATTTTGATATAAAAAAAGAATGGTTTGCCGTGGCGCTGGTGCTGGGCGTGCTGCTGATTGGATATTGGGTGATGGCGCCGGGTGCGAGTAATGAAACTTTGAAATCAACGCTGTCACCGACACCCATAATTACATCATCTGCTGACCAGAAAAACTTCACCAACTCCATCGGCATGGAGTTCATGCAGATACCTGCTGGCGAGTTTGATATGGGTTCGCCATCAAATGAAGCAGGCAGAAATATTGATGAAGGTCCAGTACATCGCGTAAAAATAGCCAAAGCTTTCTACATGGGCAAATATGAGGTCACGCAGAAGCAGTGGCGTGAGGTCATGGGAACCAATCCTTCGAATTTCAAGGGCGATAACCTGCCTGTTGGGCAAGTTTCATGGAATGATGCTCAGGAATTTGTTAAAAAGCTCAATGAGAAAGAAGGGGCGAACAAATACAGACTTCCTTCAGAAGCAGAATGGGAATATGCGGCGCGTGCGGGAACGACTACAAGATATTCATTTGGCGATGATGAATCAAAGCTCGGCGATTATGCGTGGTTTTATGGAAACTCAGGCAGTAAAACTCATGATGTGGGTCAGAAAAAGCCCAATCCTTGGGGTCTATACGACATGCATGGCAACGTCTGGGAATGGGTTCAGGATATATATCAGAACAATTATAACGGCGCACCCACAGATGGCAGCGCATGGGAAAGTAGTGGCTCGGGCCGTGTTGTTCGCGGCGGTAGCTGGTACGACAACGCCCAGAACTGCCGGTCAGCGTTTCGCGACGACCGCGACTCCGGCTACCGCATCAGCTTCCTCGGTTTCCGTCTTCTGAGGATTTCGTAACTCCTTTCCACTTTACCACTTATACCCCTTACCATAAAGCATGCATCAAAGTAATGCCCGAAAGATGTGCGTGCGATAGTCCCACAGCCGAAGCGCGAAGTGGGCGTGTAATCATAGATGGTGAAAAATTTATATAAATCTAATCATATTTATCCACCTGTATTAATCGTTTAAATTCGTGTTGGTAGTTTGGTCTGGATACAATATATCCTAATTAATTTAACAAAAAAGATCTGGAATCAGGCTTATAGATTTTTATCATTTTCGGTTATGAAAATATCTTAGATATTTAAAAAACAGTTATAATTTATTAATTAATTTTAATAAGTTAGATACCAGGCTGTCCCAAAAATAGCGTCAATGAATCTCAAAAAATCAAAATATCAAAAAAAATTTGATATTATTTTTAATTCCAGTTGAAAAATTTAATCCTTCCGCTAATTCCACTCGAAAATGA
>JAHFDG010000020.1 GCA_023249105.1 Candidatus Methanoperedens sp.
CAGGTTTATCGGCGAAAGCCTTCGATTTCAGCGGGAAAGAACTGCCTGAGATGTGGAAGGAGATACTGAAATACGAGATACTCATGAAAGGGCAGTACGAAAACCTTCTGGGCGCGGAGTGCGAACAGGGCATTAAGTTGTTAATACCAGATGAGAAGGAGCGGGAAGAATTTGTATCGCATATTAAAGAGCTGATAAACGCTGAAAGTACGCACATGGAGATATGCAGGCAGAGCATGGGAGCGTTCAGGCGGATAATTGGGAAATAAGGATGCCAAATGTCGTATTCAATTCTACCGCCCAAGCAGCCTGCACGTCTTGCACAATTTTTCGCTGCTGGGCTCACCGCATTTTTCGCACTGCAAAACCTGTGTGGCTGGAGGATTCAATACCTTCGAGATTGCTTCAAACCCGCGAAGTAAGGAATATTTTGTACCGGGATGTTTAACCTCATAATTGTTAATCATCTCACGTATCTCATTCCGGAGCGCTTCGCCTGAATATGGGCACTCATCCGTGCTCACAGGGAGGTCATTAAGGAATCCGTAAAGCGCAACTTCTTTTTCAGGAATGCTTCGAAGTGGCTTTATCCGGAGAACCATGCCGGGCTGGATTGCATCAGGAAGCATTCTTTTAATCCGGTCCACATCCCCCCGAAGGTAATTCATCAATATGGTCTGGGCTTCATCATCAAGATTGTGACCTATAGCGAGCTTGGTAGCGCCGAGTTCTCTCGCCATCTTATTCAAAATGTTTTTTCGAAGCACCCCGCACAATGTGCAAGCTGCATGTTCTTTTTTCCCTGCAAGTTCATCAAGCGTGATACCAAACCCATTGCCAAACGAACAGATATTAAGGGGAATTCCCAGTACCTCCGTAAGCTTTTCAGCATGTTTTATCGTGTGCTCCCTGTATCCTTTGATACCCTCATCGATTGTGATGGCTAAAAGTTCAATATCGGGTCGATTCCGGAAAATCTTATGCAATATAAAGAGCAGGGCGATGCTATCCTTTCCACCGCTCAGCGCCACTGCTATCCTGTCATCCCGCTCGACCATTTTGAATTTTCGGATGTCGCGTTTTATTTTCCTTTCCACATCCTCGATAAAATGAACTTTACACAGGTGGGCATTTGAGTATTTCTGGTAAACGACAGCGCTTTTGCTGCATCTCTGGCATTTCATGTATCCTGTTTAAACGCTAAACTTTTATTAATAATCTGTTAATTGCATTACGGCAACTAAATCGTAAGCTATTTATTGTATCAAATCATCACAATATTCCAAGAAGGCCAGAATAAAAAACGGGTACTCAGTTCTGTCTTTGAAGGTAATGCGAATCAAAACTAAGGCGGAAAACGAAAAATGTTTTCAAAAAATGAAAAATTACAACCCTGCTGGCATAGATTTATAGGTATCTTTCTATTTTTTATGTATTTCATAATATTGATTGCTCCAACCGGGGCGGTCGGCTTAGATGCTCTTAATAATTCTTGCATCGACTGCCATAAAAAACTCTCTCCATTTACGGATGAGCAGAATCGTTTTACTGAAATAAGACTTAACCACACCGAAAGAAACGTCTCCTGCTCTCTTGAATGCCACGAGGACGTTATCAGGAAAAGGGCTTCTGACAATTTCCAGCAGTGGTCTGATTCTGACCATTCAAAATATTACGTGACATGCGATGCCTGCCATGGCGGGGACCCGGCCGCAAAAACCGAAGCTGGTGCTCATGCCTCAATGAAAGACGCAAAAGATCCAAACAGTTCCATTTATTTTAAAAATATTCCTGATACGTGTGGAAAATGCCATGCAGAAGAGCTTGACCATTTCAAAAACACCATGCATTACCAGAGGCTGAGGTCAGAATCCCTTGCTCCTTCCTGCAAAACATGCCACAAACCCCACACATTTAAGGTACTTAAAGCATCTGAACTGATTCCACTATGCAGTGTTTGCCATAACCAGAAAGACAATATAGCGACGGCGAGTGTCCCGCAGGATGCAAAACTTGCCCTTGAAAAAGCCAATGAATTCCAGGATGAAGTAATTAAAGCAAGAAAAGCTGTCACTGAAGCAAAGGCAAGCGGGAAAGATGTAACATCTGCTCAGCTTGACCTTGATAAAGCAAATGCAGTCATGAAAGATATTCCATATTTATGGCATGCGTTTAATCTTAAGGATTTTGACAGGCAAATACAGGGTGGTATTGATTCTGCTAAAAAAGCTGAATATAAAACATCTGGCGTTGAACCCACCGTACCGCGGCGCACACCAGGGTTTGGGATTATCATGGCACTGGGAATCTTTGCTGTGTTATACTTATTCAGAAAATGGTGAGTGACGCTGATGGATAAGATATCACTTTCTGCAGCAGTTAAGAACTGGATTTCAAGAAATAAGCTGCCAATCGTAATTGTTCTGGTTGTCCTTGTTTCCGTAATGTTTGTTGTCACGGAAAAGATGCTGGAAATCTCAGAAAATCCTGCATTTTGCGGAAAGAATTGCCATATAATGAGACCGTATTACGACTCATGGCGGACTTCTTCCCATAGCGATGTTCGATGTGTTGAATGCCATTATGAACCGGGGTTGATCGGACATGTAAAAGGTAAAGTCAACGGGCTTATGCAATTTTACAGTTATGAAACCACTGTTGAAGAATATTCAGGGAAATTGTATGCAAAGGTCATGGATAAAAATTGCCTTATATGTCATGAGAAACGCATATTCTCATCAGATATACTGTACACAGGCGTCAATTTCAGTCACAAGAACCATCTGCTTCAATCCAAGAGAGAAATCGGTCTGACATGCACAAGCTGTCATTCCATGCTTGTCATCGGTATGAAAGAGCACCAGGCCGTTTCCGATCCATCGTGCAACCAATGCCATCCCGGCATTGTAAGGACGGATCTTGGACATATTGTTGTGACCACTTCAACCTGTTTTACCTGTCATTTCAGGGACGTGCCCGGCAATACCTCAATATCGGGGTGCCCTTCCTGCCATGGACCCCCAAAAGAAATGCACCGCAATTATACTAACTTTAATCATACGAGCCACCTTGACCGCGGATACAATTGCCTGACATGCCATACAAACGTTTCAACAGGCGCTAATGACATTGTTCCGAAGGATAAATGCTATTCCTGCCATAATATCAAGGAAAGGGTAGACAAATACGATGATTTCGAGTTCGTGCATAAGAATCATGTAACGAATAACAAGATCGCCTGCTATAACTGTCATTCAGATGTCAAGCATACTCCCAAGATAAAGGAAAATCTATGCGCTACATGCCATAGCAATGAGCATCCTGCGGACTGGTTAAAAACACATAAGACGCAGGTTCTGATAGGTAAGGTATGCAGTGATTGCCACCAGCCAAAGTTCTGCTCGGACTGCCATGCCACAGGAATTGCAAGCGGTAAAAAAGGAAAGTAATTGATAAAACAGTACCCCTTCTTGTGGGTACATTTTTCTTTTTTATAGTTAAGAGCCTATTTTGTAAACATATAATATGAAAAATTTGCATCCTAGCGCTTTTACGGTGCGTGATTTTATTCACCGCCAAGACGCAAAGGTCGCAAAGATAGTTTAAATCAGCCATGGAAAGCGCAGATGAAGCGTATTTGAAAGATTTGCACTTATTTTAATTCGCTATCTACGCATTTCCTCAACCTTACTATCTACACGAAACTTGGAAAAAAAATTATCTGTTAAATGTAATTTTCTCGCTTTTTTCATCCATCTGTCTCATTATCTCTTCATACTCAAGCGGATGTTCATGTTTCATCTGTTCCTCTGAGAGGTTGCCCGTAATCCATGCTTTTGACATGGGGAAAACCTCAGGGCTGTAATGAACATTCCACCAGTGGACTATGAAAATAAACAGGGTTGCCAGTAATGCCTCGTCTGTATGAATAATGGTTGACAGGTGCACATATGCATATGGAATATATTCCATGGCAACAAAAGGAAACATCATTACAAGTCCCGTAACACAGAGCATCACCATTCCCCAGAAGGCGCCCCAGTAATCGAATTTCTCCTTCCAGCTATATCTTCCGAATTTTGGATGCTCTGCCTTTCCAACGTAAAATTGGATTGTCTGCCAGAAATCCTTCACATCTTTTAAAGTGGGCCAGACATTACGCTCAAGCAACGATTCTTTATCAATAAATACATGGTACACGACATGATATACACCGAGAAAAACCATTCCAATGCCGGCAGTATGGTGTATCAGCGTCCTCATTTCAAATCCGCCAAGTAAATTTACAATTACCGGAGACCACCATGCGTCAGGGAATTTAAGAGGCATTCCGCTGATTACAAGGAGCATAAAAGTCCCTATCATTGCCCAGTGCTCCACAAGTTGATTGAAAGTGAACCTTTTGAAAAAAACTTCTCCCATAGTATTATCTCCTGTCAATTCCGAATCAGAAACCTCTAATAATTTTTGTCCGGGCATTTTTACCATCTCTTGTGGATTTTAATTCGTGAGAAAAAATCCAGAATAACCATCCCGGCAAATATGCCGATGACTCCAGTTGTTAATATCTTGAAAAATATTGCTATCCAGTAAGCAAGGTCGAATGGGCCGAGGTAATAATCTTTCATCTGCGGTTCCAGGTTTGATTTGTTAAAAACGAGTTCCCCTGTATGGAGTGACTCCTTGTCGTGTACCAGCCCGGAGGCTATCTTAGCGTCAAAATTGACTCCTGGATGACACTTCTCCTTGCCGCATGTCTTGGGAAGGTTATCGAGGTATGTGGTGGAAGCAGGGTCTGTATGTGATTTTGTATTGTGGTTCCCATGGCAGTCAGAGCATGTGGCAACAAGGGTATAGCCTTTATCAAGCGCTCTCCAGTGGAACGATTCCTTATAAGTATCAAACCGGTCTGTTTTGATACCATAATACCAAGCGCTCATCATTTCCTTGTTCGAGTGGCATTTTGCGCATGTTGCAGGGCTGTTCGCGTGGTTCGAGGATGAATTCGGGTCGGAGATTGCCCTAATTTCATGTATCCCGTGACAATCCGTACATGTTGCCGCTTCCGGGTGACCTTTCTTAATCTGTTCCCAGTGGATGCTCATCTTGTAATCATTTGTTTCCACAGGATGGCATTTAGAACAGACGTTTGTTATATTGTTCCTGTTGGGCCTTCCGATAAAGTTTCCTGACATCACGTTATAGGATATCACAGAAGCGTTTGACTGGTCATTCCCGCCATGACAATCGGCGCATGTGAAACCCTTTTGATAATGGACATTATTCCTGAATTCAGATACTACCTTGGTATGGCAATGATAGCATGAAACATCTTCCTGTGCATAACCAATCGAAGTGAAAACTGAGATTAAAAGTACTAAAATCAATACATATTTATTTTTCAATAATAAATACAGGTTTTTTGCCGGGGACAACATTTGAGATACCTTGCCTGAAATATTTTATTTCCTATCCTTAATTAACCCGTTTTTGTCCAGTTTTTGATTGTATTACTCTTTTACCTGATACTTTATATAATTTATCGTTATTTTTTATCATTATTTTATGTGTTCATTAGGCGATTTCCGAAAGTTGAATATCCATAAATTAGATAAATGATGAAACTATCCTGAATCTATTACATTATATGATTAAAACCGATGAAATTGAAAATGAGATACAATCCATAGAATCCTTCCCTGATGAGAAATTCATAGAGATAATCCGTGAAGTTGGATTCGAATGCGATTTATGCGGTAAGTGCTGTACCAGCGAGTTCAACGACCATGTATTTCTTCTGGATGGGGATGCCGAAAGATTAATAAAAAATTGCGGCAACGGCTTTCTTCGCCCTGCGCCTTATTTTGATATTTGTGATAATATGGGTCGATTCTATGTAATGGGTTACGCCCTCAAAAACAAACGGGGGGGTGAATGCATATTCTATACAGGGGGCAGATGCGAACATTACGCGATTCGTCCTGATATTTGCAGAATATTCCCTTACATGCTGCACAGGGAACCGGATGAAGATGGCAACATTGAGTTCAGGCAGATAGGCGGTTTAAACAGGCATGGACTATACCATAATGATATAAGCGACGAAACGTGCAAAGAAATATTGAAAGCCGTAAAAAAATATGAATCGGATTTCATGAGGCAAAAACTGGGGTTCATACGCGAGATAGAAAAACACTTTAAAAAGAATAATCTTAGACAGAACCGGCAGATGTATGACAGGATGATGAGGGAGTACGAGAAAGGCAAAGACATTGAGGTTTATGTATTTTTCAGGGGAACTTTTATAAAAGAAACCATTTCCAAACACATTATTAACCCGTAAAACAAAAGAACATCAATTATTACAGGTGGAAACACAATGCCAAAAGAATGCGATTATTGCGGTTTCAGGGACCCGCTGCCGTTTACATGCAAGTTTTGCGGCAGGACATATTGTTATAACCACCGGCTGCCCGAATCACATGATTGTGCCGGGCTTGCTTCTTACAAAGAGCGCGTCCGTGAGAGTAGTAAATTGTATCAATATGAACCTGAATTAATTGCGAAGAAACAGCATGGGCATCGTATTAATACATTATCCAGGGCGGTTTCGATAATAAAAAGCAACTATTCGCTGACAATTTTAACAATAGCTATCATATCTTTCTTTTTACAGTACATTATCCCTGAATATACCTCCTACCTGGCTCTTTACCCTGCAGACATACTCAAACTCAAACATCCGTGGACTCTTGTTACACATATGTTCCTTCATTCCGGTCCGATACACCTTCTGTTTAACATGATGTTCTTATTCTTTTTCGGACCTGAGCTTGAACGAAGGATTGGAGGGAAAAGGTTCCTTGCTGTATTTTTTGCTTCAGGAATAGTCGCTGCGATAGGCTATTCACTATGGACTCTCTTTGTCCTGAATGACCCTTTTGCCTCCGCTGTCGGAGCAAGCGGCGCATTGTTCGGGATATTTGCCTGCCTTGCAGTTCTCGCTCCGCATATACAGATTTATGTTTATTTTATCCCGATGAAAATAACACACGCGTTGATATTTTTTGCCCTGTTTGACCTCCTGTTCATAGGCTCAGGGGATGCGATAGCACGCAGCGCCCATTTAAGCGGGGTAATCGCAGGACTGGTCATTGGCGACCATATCAAAAAGACCGGAAATTATATAGGCTATTGAATATCCTTTCCTTCTTTCGGCCCGACTACCCGCTTATAGTCGCTGTGGTATTCGTAGGTTTTGTTCCGCGCCTCAAGTATTATGCGAAATCCGGGCGTTATTTGCTGGGTATACATCATTCCTTTCTCCGGATAACCAAGACTTGTATCGCGCCAGTTCACAAGTTCCTGTTTGATCAATTTTATTTCTCTGGCAGTGATATTCAATCGCTGCGCAAGGTCTTTTTTTGCAATATCTACAACAGGTGATTCAGGAAAGATGGAATTGTTAGAAACCGGTTCATGTTTTACATTTATACAGCCTGAAACAAGAAGCACCATTAACAGGAGGGCGGGGATTTTCATAAAGCCATATTATTGTCAGAGGATATTAAATAATATAGGGTAAAGGCAGTACGGAGAAACTTGCGCCCGTCATTCGATGATACGCAAAGTGCAAAATAATGCCCAGGTATGAAAAACTTTTCATCGCCATCTATGAACCACAGTTCATAGCTAACTTTGCAACTCTGCGACTCTGCGTTGAGTATTACAAGCTCACACAACATACACTGGAAATTCAAGTTAAGTTAACAGCACCCGGCGTTTAATCGAAAACTATTTTTATGTTGAGCCTAATTATAGACTGCTATTATTTTGGGATAGCTTTTATATAAATCATTACAATAATTAAATCGGATGTGAAATATATTGGAAGATAAAGAATTACCAGGTAACATTCCCTTAAGATTGGGCGAATATGTCCGGGTGCTGAAGCTGACAAGGAAACCAACCAGAGAGGAGTTTACCGTAATTGCAAAAGTAGCCGGAGCAGGCATATTATTGGTCGGATTTATAGGGTTTATCATATATTTAATAATAACAGTAATGCCGGGCTGGTTTAAATGAATGAAGAGGTTTCAACAGCCATATATGTTGTAAAGACAACAGCAAACCAGGAAAGAACTGTTGCCAACCTTATGGAGAAAGTGGCGAAAAAGGAACATCTTGGAATTCATGCTATCCTTGCGCCGGACGAGTTAAAAGGATATGTGCTTGTCGAAGCAGCAGGCCCTGAAGTCGTTGACCAGGTCATCCAGAACGTGCCGCATGCAAGGACTCTGGTTAAAGGCCAGTCAAGTTTTACCGAAATCGCGCACTTTCTCGTGCCAAAACTTACCGTAACAGGTATAACCGAAGGAAGTATAGTAGAACTTATTTCCGGTCCATTTAAGGGAGAAAAGGCAAGAGTAAAAAGAATTGATGAAACTCATGAAGAGATTACCGTAGAACTGTTCGAGGCGATGGTTCCCATTCCGGTTACAGTTCGCGGAGATAATGTTAGAATATTGAAACGTGAGGAAGCAGAGAAATAATATAAATAGGAGAAATAAAAAATGGTTAGCGTAGTAGAAGCATTAGTCTCCGGCGGTTCAGCTACCCCGGGTCCGCCACTTGGTCCTTCACTTGGCCCGCTTGGCGTAAATGTAAAAGCGATTATAGATAAGATAAATGAGCAAACAAAAGCGTTTAGCGGAATGCAAGTTCCGGTTAAAATCATCGTGGATGATAAGAAACAATTCACGGTGCAGGTCGGAACCCCGCCGACTTCAGCGCTCATAAAGAAAGAGGCTGGAATCGAAAGCGGTTCAGGGACACCGAACACGAATATTGTGGGCAATATTACTGTAAAACAGGCAGTAAAGATTGCGCACATGAAGAAGAGCGACACCCTTGCAAAGTCATTGAAAAATACAGTGAAAGAGGTTGTTGGTTCATGCGTCCCGCTGGGTGTTACTTTCGAGGGTTTAAAACCCAAGGAAGCAATTGCAGCTATTAATAGCGGTAAATTCGACTCGGAGTTTTCCGAGCCGCTTTAATTTTTTTTATTTGAACGGAAATACTTTTTTAATCAGCTTATCCCCACATCAGCCCTGTTCTCCGTGATGTGCAGGTAAACGAGGCGCAAGTATCTAATTCTCATCCTCAATCATTTTTTCCAGTTCTTCCAGAATTTCCTCTATGGTTACTTCTCTTGATTCAAGAACGGTATCTTTGACATGTTTATGATGAGGAAAAGTCCTGATTTGCCTGTGGTGCGGCGCATTATCCCACCTGATGATAAGTTCAGACTTTTTTGATATATGATACGCATATCTTCTGAGTTGCGGTATCGCATGCTCCCATACATGAAGCTTCCAGCCATTTACCAAACGCGCTTCGATTTTTAACTTGTAGTATTCTCCATAAGCATCGGAATCCATCGAGAGAATGGTTTCAACAATTCTGGATTCCTTTAAAATTTTAACAGTCCTATGCACTTATACCAATCTCTTTTGCCGCTTGCTTCCAGGCTTTCAGCATATTTTTTGCAGCTTCCCATTCCATCCATTCATCTTCTTCTGTGATGGATGCGCCTTTTTCTAATTTCTTTGAAAAAGCATTAAAGGATATACGATATTTTTGCTCAAATGCTTTGAGCTGCTTTTGATAAATCTCTATTTTATGCCTGATTAATTCAGAAGTTACATCCTTTATAAATTCTCTTGTAGAATCGTATAAACCAAGTTCCATCAATGGCCTGGCAATGTGTTTAAACTCTGTTAAAACTTCATTTTCAATCTCTGAACTCATAATATTCTTTTAGAATTTCGAGAATAAAAGCTTTTGCGCCGTTAGCTTATCCCCACATCAGCCCTGTTCTCGGTGATGTGCAGGTAGGTGAAGGCGCCTGTGGCAGTGTAGTTGAGGAGCATAGTAGAAGTTTGATGCATGCCGATTGCTTTGGGAACTAAAGGCATATATACGAAACCATAGATATTGGTATCAGTGAGAAAATGGCGATAAGTGAGCATGATGTTGCAGCATTCATTAAGCATGGAGATATAAGAATAGTTGGCAACAGGCTGATAAGTGTTCCAAAAAAGAAAGAGAAAAGCTTCTTCCATGTTGAAATGAATATTCCTGAAGAAGAAATTGATGAACTACTAAGTGATGAGATATCTCAGTGGATAGAATGAGTCTCGCCGAATTCGCTGAGCCAGAGGTTTTTGTAGATACTAATATTTTTGTTTATGCTTTAGCAAAAACGCACCGCTACAAACGTACCTGCGATGCGCTTCTATCAAAAATAAATTCGGGCGACGTGATTGGCTTTACATCTTCAACAGCGATCAATGAGCTATTCCATACGCTACTTATAGGCGAAGTTAAGTTAAAATATGGGGATGTTGAAGTCATACGGTTCATTAAAGAGCATCCGAATGTGATTTCTGAGTGTGAAGTTGCATACGGCGCGCTTGACGACATATTTGACTCCAGTATTGTTATTCTACCTCTCACTTTAGAAGTCTTGCATCATGCAAAAATATCGTCACAAAAGTATAATCTTTTATTTTCAGATGCAATTCATGCAGCATCATGTGAAGTCTATGGAATAAAAAATATTGCCACAAATGATGAGGATTTCGACAGGGTTGATTTTCTGAAAGTCTGGAAGCCGTGATGACCCGCTTTTGCGCCGTTAGCTTATCCCCACATCAGCCCTGTTCTCCGTGATGTGCAGGTAAGTGAGGGCGCTGAGCATAGTAAGCACGGATTGACTTAATAAATGGTATCATAGGTCTTCAATTTCATTGATTCAAGGAATTCTTTAGGTGTGATGTATTCTTTTATTCCATCAAAGTCCCTATCGTAAGCGATAATAGCAATTCCCAGAGAACGAGCCGTTGCCAGATGTTCTAAGTCCTTTTCTTTAATAGTACCTCGTAATCTATCCATTTCTTCAAAATATTGCTCTTCGGGCACTATTTCAAATGTTGAATGAAGGAATGAGAACGAAAGCGATGCAAAGTCCTTATCTTTCAGCTCCTTTAAAACATGGAGAACTTCAAAGGCAACTTTGCGGTTAATAACGCCTATTAGCTCTTTTCTACTTATTATTTTGAGAATTAAAGCTGAATTCGTTTTCTCAAAAAGAAATCCCCTTATCAGGACAGAGCTATCTATGAATACTTTTCTCTTTGGCACTTTCTACCATCCTTTGAATATCGGCCTCGCTTACATGCATGGATTTTGATCGTTCATGTATCTCCTTTAGGGTTTTCTCCCTTGATAGAATCCCGGTAGTAAGGGCGAAGTTCATAAGTGCCAGACGAAGGGCTTCAGCTTTGGTTTTAACTATTCCTAAATCTACCATCTCTTTCAAGATTTTCTCTTGTGTGCCTTTAAAATCTACAGTTACCGTTGTCAATATGGTCGCCTCTTATTAACAGAAATAGCAACGAGAGTATAAAAAGGTGATGGGGGTTCTATGCACTTATACCAATCTCTTTCGCTGCTTGCTTCCAGACTTTTCGGCTTTCGTTTTCGTAAGAAGACTAATAAATCATTAAGATAATAACTATGTTCAGGTGTAATCTATGGAAACTACATCAAAATATGAGAAACAGATTTTGGAAGACATTAGAGGGCTTCCTCCTTCTCTATTACCAAAGATATCAAAATTAATACATTTTGTTAAAGATGAATTATTGAGTGAAATTGAAAAACGCAGTCTTAAAAATAAGAATCAGTTTGTTTCACTTGAAGGGATATTTCAAGGCGAAATCGAGCATACGGATGAAGAAATAAGGGCTGCCCGGATAAAATTAAAAGAAGTATGACTTATTATATTATCGATACTCATAGTCTTGTATGGTTTCTTGAAAAAAGTCCAAAACTGGGCAAAAAAGCAAGAAATGCGCTTTTAGATTCGGATTCTTCACTCATTATCCCGACTATAGTGTTGGCAGAGATTAAATTTTTATTTGCGAAAAATAGATTTTCAACAACATTAAGTAATGTTTTTAATATTATAGAAAAAGATCCGAGATGTATTATTCAACCATTGGATGTGAATATAGTGAATTTGCTTCCAACAACACTAGAAATTCACGATGCGATTATTACTGCAACAGCACTTCTTTTTAATGAAAAATCGGGTTCTGAGGATGTCATTCTCATTACGAAAGATGAGGAGATTACCAAAAGCAAGATAGTGAAAACGATCTGGTGATTTTGATAAATTCGTTATTTTTACTGCAAGTCTCCCCTGAGTTCAACTTATCCCCACATCAGCCCTGTTTTCCGTGATGTACTGGTAGGTGAGGGCGCCTGTGGCAGTGTAGTTGATGAGCATGGTGGAAAGTAATTGACTTTAGCATTGCATTAGCAGATAAGCATGCCTCAAGGACTCCATACTTTAATTCCCTTAACTCTCTCAAAATCACCGTCATTGGAGGCTATGTTTACGATACCATTACTATTCATTACGGCAACGTGTGCTGAATCCGATATTAAAAGTCCGTACTTTTTAGAAATTTCAACAGCATCATCCATTATTTTCACATCTATGCTAAGAATATCGATTGGATATTTCTTTATGTCTATGTAATCTCTCCATGTCATTGACAGGCTTGAAACAATCTCAGGCTGCTCTTTTATTAATTGCAAAGCTTCCCGTTCAGAACCCAATCGTTTAATCTTGGCAGCCTCGGCAAGCATAAGCTTGTGCATTACCTCATTCAATACCAGCGTCGAGGTTACAGATTCGTATATGCCATTTTCTACCTTGAGCAAAAACTCTTTACACTGTGGCTTTAATGCCGGATGCCCAAAAATGCTGTAAAGAAATATGTTTGAATCCAGGAAAATTTTTGAATCTATAGGAAGTGAGCTTAATGGATGTTTCACATCCATTCCTCGGTTTCTATAATTTCCTCGATCAGTTTTTTATCTTCAAGTTTTATGGAATCTGTTATTCTTTCGGTTATGTTTTCAACAGGTTTTATCAGAAGTTCTTTATCCCTGATGCTTAGAACCACTTTTTTACCGACAGTTAATCCAAGTTGAGACATCAAAACCTTGGGAAGCTCGATTAGTCCACCCTTTTTAATTACTACGTTTGTCATGTTACCAGTGTAATTATAAACATCTGTCTTTATTATTCTTTCTACCAGACTCGGGTTCAGCTTATCCCGACATCTGCCCTGTTCTCCGTGATATGCAGGTGGGTTAGCCGATGAACACAGTAAGTTTATGGAAGCTCAATCATGCCTCTGCCGTACCTTTTGTGTTGCGGGCAGAACTAATTACATCTACGATATACCCTCTTTTTTTCTCATTTATACAGCCTGTTATTTCCTGGATAAATGAAGCTGTTTTTGTATCAAAATACTTTTCTCCACATCGAGTGCAGACTTCAGCCGGGACATCTTTTACCACAACACCCTTAACTTCTACGTCCACAAGTGATAATTTGACCTCTCCTTTGCACATGTAGCATGTTTTCATTTTATTTCCTCTTTTTATAATTGTCAGTCCATTTTGATGTATCTGGTATATAAACTGTGATTATTATCACCGCATCTTCATGAGGAGCACAGACAACATGCACAGGCTTGCCAGCAATTGAACAAAGCACCAGGCAGCTTATTCCCCTCTTGGGTCGTCAGGATATTCTTCAACAACTTCAAATCCTGATTTTAAAGCTTTTTCAAGCTGTTCAGCCGTTATGCTATCTAAAGCCTCTTCTTTTAGCGCATGAATTGTATGTTTGAGATTATTTAACCTTAAGGTTATCTCATGCTCAATGTTCATTTTTTCATCCTGCCCTTAAATTACTACATCCAATAGTTCACCTTTTCATAAAGGTAACTTATTATTCTTTCTACGAGCATCTGAAGTTCAACTTATACCCACATCAGCCCTGTTCTCGGTGATGTGGAGGTAGGTGAGGGCGCCGGTGGTGGTGTAGTTGAGGAGCATGGTGGATGTGCCACCGGGCCCACCCCCACCAGTGGCGCATTGGTTGAAGGAGAAATCCCCATCTTGCGCCATTTTTTGGATGTAGTGTTGGGTTATGTTATAAATGGACTGCGTTTTATTTGTATCAGATACGTTTATGTAAAGGTTGTCCCATGAATAATCTGGATTGGCAATACCACTGATTTTTCCAGAAGTAGGTGTACATGAACTTGTAGCTCCAACATCGTTCTCATTCTTATAGGTCAAGTCGATACTTTTGTTTAGTAAATCTACCTCTCGATAATTTCCTGTAGCTACAAACAAATCATCTCCGTTCCAGGTCTCTCCCTGCAAACCGTCTTCTTTGTAACCAATTTTGAATTTATCATCCTTTTTAAAATAGAATATTAATGTTTTATTCCCTGATGCAGATTTTGCACGGATATCCCAATCAAAATTATTAAAATTACTACTATAGAGTTTGAAACTAAAATTCTCCAGCGGCGTAGTATCGCTTGCATTAAGCCCCCTGAAGGTTATAGGATTGGTTATTGACCTGCTCTCTCCCAAAGTGGATGGTACAACCGTAAGCTCAATGTCGGTAGTACGGGTTGTGCTATTAACACCAACTTTTGTATATCCAAGGCTTCTGGCATAATCAGCCCATGCAAGATAATAGTCACTCGTAATATTCACATAAACTTTTCCAGCAGATATGTTTACAGGATTTGTCCTGTTTATCCAATCCGAACGAGAGGTATTTGGGTATTGTATCAGAGTAGCGTTTTTCTTAAAAGAAACTACCGCAGTCCCCTTTCCCCCCACAGACGCATTCCCGTTGATATTAATGACGGGAAGTGTTAGCGTCCAACCGTTAAAATGTATTTCAGGCGGGGAAAGCATAACTGTGCCACCGCCCGGATATTGCGCCCATACCCCACCCCCTTCATACGCCACTACCCTGTCGCCAAGAGTATATTTTATGCGTCCCATAGGTATAGTGAGATTAAAAGAACTGCTATTCACAACCATATAACTAGGATTTCTTGTGCTGTTCGGTTCAACCGTCAGGGTGCCGCCGCCAAGATTAATATTTGTTACCTGAAGCGGCGATTCTCCCAGCGTTACCCTGCTCGCCCGCGAGTCAAGGACAGTAAATGCCTGCTCCGCGTTCTTGACGTTTGCCATATCCTCCAGGCTGTAAATCGCAGGCACTCCGTACAGGGCTATCATGCTGATTCCAAGAATGGTGATAAACAGGATAAGGATATGACCTATGACTTCTGCCTCAGCTTTTTCAGACATTAGTAGTTTCATACAACCTCTGTATCCAGTTGGATGTTCAATATATATACGTCCACATTCTTTGCTATATTGAGTGTACCGGTGCATTCAGCAGAAGTCCCGCTTGAAAAACAAAAATTCCATGACATTACACCTTTTAAATATTTCTCCCATCCCTTTGAGTAACTGCTGTTGATAGTTACTATTATATCGCTCATATTGCTCACATTGTTAAAAGTAACACTTGGCACACCTTTAGCCGTAACCCTGCTCATGCCGCTGCCGCCAGTGGAAGAAGCCCCTCCTATTGTAACAATGGGTATGATAAGTATATTACTCTGATTGGTAATAAGCGGTTTTGAAACAAGTATTGTATTGCCGTTTGGATACTTTACCCATACACCTGTGCCTTCATAAGCGACAACGGTTTCCCCTACAACACTTTCAATACTGCGCATCTGCCTGTCAGCCAGAACAATTCTTTCACCGGCTGAATTATTTGCAGTAATATTCATCGTACTGTTCCCTGTAACGCTTAGCGAACCTCCATACAACTTTAGCTCAACGCTCTGCGATGGCGCCTGTCCCAATACAACTTTATTGATGTTATTAGCAAGCACAACAAAACTCTGCTTAGTATTTTCTATGTGGTTCGCTTCCTGGGCATTCTTTATTATCGGGTATCCTGCAACCCCAATAATTCCGATGGATAACACCAGTAATCCGAGGATTGTGACAAAGTCAATTACTTCAGAGACTGCATCTTCCGAGGAAAGAATTTTTTTTATGCTCATCATTACTGTTCTATTTTCATTGAGTTATTATTGTTATCGTAGCTCAGTTTATAGTCCTGCGCATTGCTATATATTTGCCCGGTTATGTTAGAGGAAGAATTGAAAGGTATCCATGCTTTTGCATTTCCATTTTCCGATTCAAGTAATATCCTTTCTTTAGTTACATTGATGCCATAGCCCTCGTTTGCAATGGAAGCGGGGATTGAAAAATCATATTCCAGTTGGTTCACAGTGCCTCCGTTTGATTTGGTTATATTTACCAGTGTGTCCATAGAAGCAACCCTTGCTGCAAATCCGCTTCCCAGGATATCAAAGCTTTCCTTCATTGCTGTTTCCTGGGAGTGCTTTGTGAGTGTATAGAATGAAAGAATGATTCCCGAGAAAATCAGCACTGTAATAAATAATATAAGAATAAAACCTAATGTAATGGATACGGCATCTTCATTTTTCAGGAGAGTTTTTGATTTCATGGGCTCACCACGGCACTGAAACAGGAATAGTGATATTGGTGCGCATCTTGCTGGTGGAAAGGGTTACTGTGGCGTTGAGGATGTAATCGCGGGCGCGAGTGAAGTTTCTGCCGTAGGTTGTGTTGCCTGCTATGCTATAGTTACCTGAGGCAGAGCTACCGTTTATGAATGCTATAGAGTACGCCGAGGTTATATTATTCTTAATTTGGTCATTAGTAATGGTGGTGGGTGTTCCCGTATATGTGAAGTTTATGTACCAGTATTTTGTAGCGCTAGAGATATTTATCCTAAAAGGGGAAGTTGTATCTATCCAGGATATGTTGACTGTTATTGTTGAATTTTTAACATTCTCCATCACAGTCCAGTTAGCTGCGCCATTTGCAGTCCCGTTATCTGTGAAATTAGCGTAATTATTGTTATTCCAGTTGCTTATATTCCAGCCCACGTTCACCCCTTCGCCGTGCAGCGCATAAATTTTTGATAAGTTTCCGCTGAAATTTTGCATTTGGCTGGTGAAATTGATAAACTTCAGGTTAGCATCCTGCCCCGGCGCGGTTACATTCCTGTATGCGCTTTTCATTTCATCCCCGCTGATACGCATCAGGTTCACTATATCGTATTTTATGGGGTCTCCTCCCGCTTCCCCTGCCATATTGCTTTCAAATATGATATTATTGAGCATAATCGTGGTTATCACAAGCCCTATACCTATAATAAAGCCTGCCAACAGCATGAATTGTGCATCATCGTTTTTTATTATTCCCATCACATTCTCCATAAAATAAGTTTAACGTCAACGATATTATACAAGCTGGTTGAGGGATCGATATCATTTATCGGGTTGTTTGGATATTTTGTTTTATCAATATCTCCGTCGTGCAATGCTATTTTCCTTGAAACAATCACAGCGTTTTCTGAGGGATCGCCGTCGTATATCATTCTCTCGGTGGAATAAGAAGTACCATTGTTTGTAAGAAAAGTGAACTCTACATTATGGGCAATTCCCTGCCCGATTAAAGTAGCGTTTAAGATTTTTTCCAGGTTGTTGTTAAGGCGTTCTGCACATGTTGTATCTCCTTTCTTACAGTACGCAGAGCCGCTCCAGATATTTTCGCTGCCGTTCCATGCGAGCACATCATTCTTAAGCTTCGAATTATATCCCGGCTCGGCATAATCCAGCGCCCCTAAAATATCCTGCCCGAGCACCTGAAGCTCGGTTTCCACATGCACGTTTGCGGTTGAAGAAGTAAGCGGCGTCATCGAGGTTGCATCTATGGCATAAACTATGACAAGGAGCATTATTGTAGCTGCCGCCACTCCTTCCAGGGTATGCATCTGGGCTTTATCATCGAACATTACCAGACCCTCACTGAAATGATGGCGGTTTGATTATATCCTGTCGAGGAATTTACTATCAATACCAGGCGTTTTAGTTGCCCGATATCGGTGGTTTCCGGGAGAGCCGGGCCGCTCTGGTTCATAATAGCGCCATTTGGATATGCAACCGTTATATTCATATCAAAAACCGATTCACTGCTGAACAGCCCGATTTCCCGAAGTGCAGCATTATAGTTATTCTGGTTGGAATAATTCAATCTCGTATTATTGAAAAAATATAATTTACCCTGGTCTATAACATTTAACTCACTTGCTTTATCGGCATGGAGCAAACGTTCAACAAGTACGGTTCCTGCCCTGTCCGCGGCAAGCGTGGCCTTATCCGAACCCGACTGGAAGGGTATGAATAAACCATACATGAACTGGAATACAAAAACAACAGCCAGGAGAAATATTCCGATGCCTACGATATAGTCGATGGTTACCTGGGCTGAATCGCTTTTCACGCCTTTAATTAAGCGTTCAATAATATTAAAACTTATGAATGATATAGTTAAGAACTAAACAATTAAAACTATCTTTGCGGCCTTTGCGCTCTCTGGTGAATAAAAACGCATACAGCAGAGACGCCAAGAGCGCAAAGTGTTCATAAAATAGGTCTAAAATGTTGGTTCTTGACTTAAAAAATAAAAATAAGAAAATGGTTAAAAAATAACCATTTTAAGTCGTCAGGACTATCTCGATACTGATATCTTTAGGCACCTGTATGCGCATTAACTGGCGCAATGCCCGCTCATCTGCATCAAGGTCGATGAGCCGCTTATGCACTCTCATCTCCCAGTGGTCCCAGGTCGCGCTCCCCTCGCCATCCGGGCTTTTCCTGCATGGAACCACCAGCTTCTTGGTGGGCAGGGGAACCGGACCGGAGATATTAACTCCGGTTTTTACTGCTATGTCTTTTACCTGGGAACATATCCCATCAAGTGTAACAGGACTTGTTCCTGATAAACGTATTCTTGCTTTCTGGACCATTTTGAACTCCGTTTTAAAAATTAAAAAAAAAGGAGATTAAATGCGCGGTTTAATATCCTGTACCATGCCTGCTGCAATGGTCATTCCCATATCTCGTATCGCAAACCTGCCAAGCTGTGGAATCTCTTTTACCTTTTCGATACACAACGGTTTGGCTGGTTTGATCACCACAATAGCGGCATCCCCGGCTTTTATGAAATCGGGATTTTCAGCAGCGGTCTGACCGGTCTTGGGGTCAAGCTTCTTCAATATTGCTGTGATCGTTCCTGCAACCTGTGCCGTATGGCAGTGCAATACTGGCGTATAGCCGACGGTAATAGCAGACGGATGCTGTAAGACCACGATCTGGGCTGTGAATTCTTCAGCCACTGTAGGGGGCTTATCAACAGGCCCGCAGACATCTCCGCGCCTGATATCCTTTTTCTCAACGCCTCTCACGTTCCATCCGATGTTATCGCCCGGGAGAGCTTCTTTGATTTCCTGGTGATGCATTTCAATGGATTTGACTTCACCAACGGCCCTGGCCGGCATGAATATTATTTTATCGCCTGGTTTCATCCTTCCGGTCTCGACCCTGCCTACTGGAACTGTTCCGATACCGGAAATTGTGTAAGCATCCTGAACAGGAATGCGAAGCGGTAATGTCACAGGCTTCTCTGGCAGTTTTAACGTATCAAGAGATGCCAGTAATGTTGGTCCTGTATACCATTTTGTGTTCTCGCTGGGCTTTGCAAGGTTATCCCCTTTGAAAGCTGACGTGGGGATGAAGTTCATTTCATCCGGTTTATAGCCAACCATTTTAAGCAGCGTTGTGAGTTCGGCTTTTACTGCTTCATATCGTGCCTTGTCATAGTTGACTTCATCTATCTTGTTGACTGCTATGATCAACTGGGTAATACCGAGGGTTCTTGCAAGGAATACATGTTCCTTTGTCTGTGACTGGACGCCTTCCTTGGCAGCGCATACCAGAATTGCAGCATCAGCCTGTGAGGCGCCTGTTATCATGTTCTTTACGAAGTCCCTGTGGCCGGGGCAGTCCACTATCGTAAAATAATATTTTGCAGTATCAAATCGCTGGTGAGCAACGTCTATTGTGATACCCCTGTCTCTCTCTTCCTTAAGTGAGTCCATGACCCATGCGAATACGAAAGATTCTTTGCCTTTCGCTTTTGCTTCTTCTCTATACTTTTCGATGATATGCGGTGGTACCGCGCCAGTCTCAAACAATAACCTACCGACGAGAGTTGATTTCCCGTGGTCGATATGCCCGATGACTGCTAAATTTAAATGTGGTTTCTCTGCCATAATATTTCTCCTTTAATTTTTTATGAAATTGTTTTGTGTTCGTATTGTTGTTTTTGTTTTTAAACCTTGCGTTGTTCAGGGACTGATGAAATCACTGGGTTTTGGCATTTCGAGTTTCAATCCTTTGCGTTTCCTGATATCCATCACGATGTCATTGAGCATATTTCCGGGTATGGGTTCAAATCCCGCAAATTCCGTGCTCCACATCGCCCTGCCTTCGGTTGCCGAGCGTATATCGCCGGAAAATCCGAACAACTGCGCAACAGGCGCCTTGGATTCAATAATCGTAAGATCGCCTTCAGATTTCATATCAAGTATGGAACCGCGTCTTCCCTGCATTTCACGCATTGCACCACCCATCTGGTCCTGGGGGACCTGGATGAATACTTTCTGGAATGGTTCAAGGAGCGTAGCCCCTGCCATTAGCATTGCAGCCTGGACGGCCTGTCTTGACGCCGGTATGACCTGTGCCGGTCCCCTGTGGATTGAGTCTTCATGGAGTTTGGCATCCATCAATTTTACCTTGACTCCCATTACAGGTTCCCTTGACATCGGTCCAGCCTTCATGACTTCTTCAAAGCCTTCGAGTATGAGTTCCATTGTTTCATTCAAATACTGGATACCTTTTGTCATATCGATATAGACATTGGTCTCATAGATATGGATAATTCCCTTCGCTTCATCCTTGGTAAAGCCTGCTTTCAGGAGAATATCCCTGCGCTCAACTTCCGACTGCCTCATTGAAACTTCATTATTTTTTATAAGTTCGACAACATTTTGCCTGAGCGGTTCCACTTCGATATAGAACCTGTTATGCCGGTTAGGGGATTTTCCTTCTACAGGCCCGGCATGAGTTGAGATTGTTTCCCTGTATACTACAAGCGGTTTTGATGTGGTAATCTCAACATGTTTGTCGCGCTGTATCCTGCCTGCAACAACCTCAAGATGCAACTCACCCATTCCAGCCAGCAAATGCTCTCCAGTTTCCTGGTTTATCATTACCTTAAGGGTTGGGTCTTCTTTTGCGACCTGCCTTAATACTTCAACCAGTTTTGGCAGGTCTTTCATGTGTTTAGCTTCAACGGCTACAGTCATCACAGGCTCGCTGACATGCCTGATACTCTCAAATGGAGTCATGCTCTTGTCTGTGGATGCTGTAGAACCCACTATGGCATCACTTAAACCGGTTACTGCTACGATATTTCCGGCAGGGATTTTGTCGCATTCAATTCGCTCAGGACCCATGAAGAGACCCACGGACTGTATCCTGTTAGGATGGGGCATTCCTGAAATATATATTTCCTTACCCCTTTCAAGAGTACCGGAGAAAAGCCTTCCGCTTGCCACTTCACCCGCATGCGGGTCGGTGGTGATATCGGTTATCATAAGAGCCACTTTGCCGTTCCTGTCCACGTTTATCATGGATTTTCCGATTTCGCTGTCCTTATCTCCATGCCAGATGACTTTAATTCGCTCTTTTTGTGCCTCGATAGGGCTTGGAAGGAATCGTATTATCATTTCATTCATTACTACATGAAGCGGACATTTTACAGCAAGTTCCTTCTGCTTATCAGCCTGGCATAATTCGATAATTTCCTTAAATCCTATACCGGTCTTTTTCATATAAGGAATGCTGATTGCCCAATTATTAAGGGCAGATCCGAATGCAACTTTGCCAATTGCAGGGTCAAGCTTCAGTCTATCATAATCGTCGGGTTTCAAACCTTTAACAATCTTATTGACTTTATCAATAACAAGCCCCAGGCGCATTTGCATGTCAGCAGGTGTAAGCTTTATCTCATTAATGAGTCGGTCAACCTTGTTAATGAAAAGAATAGGCGTTACATTTTCACGAAGCGCCTGGCGAAGCACTGTTTCTGTCTGCGGCATTGGGCCTTCGACGGCATCAACCAGCACAACCGCCCCGTCCACGGCTCTCATGGCGCGAGTTACGTCGCCGCCAAAGTCAACGTGGCCAGGTGTATCGATAAGGTTGATAAGGTATTCCTTGCCTTCATACTGATGCACCATAGAAACAGTTGCAGAATCAATCGTGATTCCACGTCTCTGTTCTTCTTCATCAAAGTCCATGAATAATTGCTCGCCAGCCAGTTCTGATGAAATCATACCTGCGCCGGCAAGTAAATTGTCTGAGAATGTTGTTTTACCGTGGTCAATATGCGCGACTGTACCGATATTTCGGATAAACTCGGGTTTATCCATCAGTTCAGTGACATGCTCAACCATTTTCTTTCTTCTGCCCATAATATAATTTACCTCTTTTTTTGATGAACCCGTCTAAACGATTTGAATATCTTTGGGTTCATCAAATATTGGAATTTTTTGGTTCTCTATTATTCTATCCTATATAAACACTTTGAAAACCAGAAAAACATTACGGGATAAGGAAAAATGCTTTTACAAGTGTTATATATGGAATAAACAGGATGGAAAAATAAAAAAAGTATCACATAACCGAAAGGTTATGCGATTTTACCGCGCTGCCTTCGCAACCCTTTCAATATTGTCTTTCTTGCCCATGGCATATCCTTTTACGTCATGGTTTGCCGCAGCGATTATCTCGTCTGCAAGAGCGTTCGCAAGGGATTTCTTTGTACCGAAAGACGCCTGTTGCGCCCCTTCGGCTATGAGTCGCAATGCGGTATCAACACGGCGCTGGGGAGCTGTGTCCACAGATTTTGGAACTGCTATGCCGCCATACTGTAACCGTACTGTTTCCTCTCTTGGCCCTGCGTTTATTATCGCATTAACAAGCATTTGAATGGGATTCTGTCCTGTTTTTTTATTAATGATTTCAAATGTTTCTCTTATATTATTGATAACCGTTATCTTCTGCCCCGTGTTGTTTTCTTCACGCATTATCTTATTGACAAGCCGTTCAACAATGTTATAAGTTGATTTGCTGAACTGCTGTTTTGCACTCCTGCCGCCAGAGTGGGGAATAACGATCGGTAAGAGATTGATATAGCCTTTGACGCTTGGGTCTTTGACCTCAACTTCTGTAAAATCCCATTTTCCGAATAATTTTTGCATATTATCTCACCGGTTTTTCCTTCTTGCCCAGAACAAGTTGTCTCAGGTCCACGTTGTTCACAGCAACCACTTTCCAGCGTACGCCCGGGATATCTCCCATAGCACCGCCCATCTTGCCGCCTATCCGTTCCACGATTACTTCATCATGTTCATCAATGAAATTGATCGCGCCGTCTCTGGGGCAGAATGCCGATATCTGCTTTCCGTTCTTGATAAGCTGAAGGCGTATGCATTTTCGTATAGCCGAATTTGGTTGTTTTGCCTCAATTCCGACTTTTTCAAGTGCAATACCTCGTGCCTGTGGCGCTCCCCCGAGAGGGTCTGCCTTTACGTCCAGATTAAGAGCCCGTCTTGCATAATCGCCATCTGCCCATCTGAAATTTTTGCTATCGCTCTTTAATTTGCGAGCCGCGAATATTCCTTTTCCCATGTAGTTTTTTCCTCCAAATAATTTTGATTACTGAATAATCACATCGTTTATATTATGATGCCTCAAGGAGAGCTTTTTTACCTTTTCGATATTTTTGCCGTCTCTCCCGATGGCAAGCCCCTTCTCTTTAGTTGGAACTTCTACATAAGCTATACGCTTGCCATCACTAACTGTAATATTTACATTTTTCACTAAAACTGGATGAAATGCATTTTTCACGAACTCGGCAGGGTCATCAGAATGTTCGATTATTTCAATATGTTTTCCGATTGTCTTCTTCACGCGATTGATATGGTCCCCGCCTTTCCCGATTGCCAATCCCATATCTCCGTTTTTAACAACAAACAACAACCTGTTGTTCTCTGAATCCTCAAAACAGTCTTTTGTCCTGGCACCGGTCATGCTTTCAAATAATGCTATATACCGTATTCCATCGGTGCTTAACTTGACTTCACTCTTTGATGAAACCATTGATAATCACTCCTTTTCAGACGGGTTCATCAAAAAGCGACACCTCGCTTTATGCGGTATCCACGTATGGCGATGCCATACGTGTCTGCGAAGTAAAGCGGCGCAACGGTTTTTGATAAAACTTTCTTAAAGTTTTTTGATGAACCCATTGATTTTCACTCCTTTTTAGACGGGTTCATCAAAATTCATGCTCCCTTGAATGAGAGTATTTCCGACTCTCCCGGTTCCAACACTGCAAGCACAGCAATCGAAAAAGGTTTGCCGCATGCAACTCCAAGGTCAACGCTAGTTCCCGGAAAATTAATAACAGGTACGTCCTTCACTTCATTCCTTGTCTTTTCAAAACAATTAGACGACACTACTACAACCTGTGCTTTCCCGTTCTTTACAGCATCCGTGGTCTGTCTTGAGCCGATTACTACTTTCCCTGTAGATAAAACGTTTCTCAATACTTTGTTAATATCAGTTTCCATACTTATTCTCCTTTATGTAGCTTTTTTTGCAATCAATTTAACATTTCCGGTACCCAACCTTATGGGTTGCCCTACTATTACATTTTCTGTCACTCCCCGGAGTTCGTCAACATCCCCGCGCATGCCAGAATCCAGAAGATGGCTGACTGTCACTTCAAATGCAGCTCTTGCCAGAACGCTTGCTTTTTCACCGGATATGCCGTGCCTGCCTATTGGTTTAACATCCCCGTCCACAGTCATTATATCTGAAACGAGCATGATATGGCGCACATCCACAGTAAGGCCCTGTTCCTTCAGCGTCTCAGTTGCCTCATGTATCAATGCCGCCCTGGCAGCTTCAATACCCATCACTTCATAGATTTCATTGACGTTGTTGGTGCGTGTCCTGGTTGCATCAACGCCATCTATTGCCAGCACTTCTTTGAGCACCGACCCTTCTGTATACAAAACATATTCGCCGCTTTCTTCTTTCCTGATAACGACCCTCTTGATTCCTTTGATACCCTTCAATATGATAGATTGGACATTTTTGACAAGCTGGAGCAATTGCCTGTACGATGGTTCCTCAGGTGTCAGTAAAAGCATATCTTCTTTGATCTCTGCTATAACACCGAGTTCTTCTTCAATTTTACCTGCTATCTCTTTTGAAGTCATATTCCGCTGGGTGAGTGCTTTCTTATTAAGCTCGATGATTATTTTCATTTCGGTAATATCAGTTGACATGCTGCCAAGCACTGTGATATTGGTGGCTTCTATTTTCCATGCAAGCTCACGCGCTTTGTCCCTGTCGAACGAATATTCCTTTTCAAGAAAAATCGTCATCATGGGGGTGCTCGGGTTTTTCCTGGCATCCACAATCTCGATTAAGCGGGGAAGCCCAAGGGTAACGTTGATTTCCGCTACACCTGCGTAGTGGAAAGTTCTCATTGTCATCTGTGTACCGGGTTCTCCTATTGATTGCGCTGAAACGACACCTGCAGCTTCTCCGGCTTCGATGGAAGAATTGAGATATCCGGAAAGAACCCGCTCAACGATTAAATCCATTTGTTTCTTTGAAATCTTTTTATCTTTGAGTTCATGCACCAGGTTATCAATCACTTTTTGAGGCAAAAGGAGAGCTGAAACTCTCTCCTCAATACTTTTTTGGGACAGGCTGGTCATAAAGCGACACCTCGCTTTATGCGGTATAGGGTATGCAAAGCATACCCTTCTTTTGATAAAACTTTCCTAAAGTTTTTCATTCTTTCACCCCTGCTACGGAAGCAACAATACGCTTGACTGCATCCGGTTTACTGAAATCGCTGTTCATCGGGTTGATTCCATCTTCTCCGTATTTGAACTGGATAATCATATTTCTTGTATCCCTTACCGTTCCATCATATTGTACTTCCAAATCCTGCAACGCATTTACAAGCCTGCGCTGCAAATAACCTGATTGGGATGTTCGAACCGCAGTGTCCACAAGACCTTCTCGCCCACCTATGGCATGGAAGAAATATTCAGTCGGCGATAATCCGCCCTTGTAACTTGCTTCCACGAATCCGTGTGCTTCAGCGCCAAGGTCTCCCTTATCAAAGTGGGATAATGTCCTGCCCGCATATCCTCGCTTGATTCGTTCGCCTCGTACCGCCTGCTGGCCCACGCATGCAGCCATCTGTGTCAGGTTGAGCATTGAACCTCGCGCCCCCGACCGCGCCATTATTACGGCGGAATTGTCCATTCCGAGATGGCGGTCTGCAATATCTCCTGTGGTGTCTCTGGCTTTTGATAGTTCTTTCATTATCTCCATTTCAAGGGTTTCTGCGATAGACCTTCCTGGCAGCGGTTCAAGTTCGCCTGCCCGGAACACGCCTATCAGTTTTTCCACCCTGTTTTTGGCTCCGCTTAATTCCTCATTTATCTGGTTTTGGGCTTCAGGCGGGACGTATTCGTCGTCTATACCGAAACTGAACCCGTAGCGCATAATACCCCGTATGGAAAGGCGTGTCGCATCATCGATAAATTTGCACGCCACATCCTGATTGAATTCTTTTATAAGTTTATCAAGTATCACGCTCTTGAATGCTCCTACGGCTTTTTCATCGATTGAGCCGCGTTCAAGCACCCCGTCATTAATGACTACGTAGGCATCATGTTCGCAATCCATACCCTTGCAGGTATCGCAGTGTTCGCATATTTCAGCCTTGAACTGGAGGTTAAGACCTTTGGGAAGAATCTGGCTGAAAATCTGTTTTCCTGTCCAGTAAGGTTTTTTGTCCTCTGTTCCTGCAGGTTCCGATAATTCCCGGATCTCTGATTTTGCAAGAAGTTCCAGGGCATCTTCCTTAAATATTTTGTCTTTACTATTTGTAAGCAAAAACATTCCTGAAATATAGTCATGAATACCGCCGATAATAGGCCCTCCGAATCTGGGGGAGAGAATGTTCTCTTTAACGTGCATCAGTATCTTTGCCTCAGCACGCGCATCCTCGGTTTGCGGCACATGCATGTTCATCTCGTCCCCGTCAAAGTCGGCGTTATACGGGGGGCATACTGCCGGATTGAGCCTGAAAGTCTTATGCGGCAGCACTTTTATTTCATGTGCCATGATGCTCATCCTGTGAAGAGAGGGCTGCCTGTTGAATAATACGATATCCCCGTCCTTTATCTGCCTGTCGATTTTCCATCCAAGTTCGACAAGGTCGGCAAGTTCGCCACAGTTCTTATCCGTTACTTTTACCCTTCGCCCATCCGCTCTCACGATATAATTGGCGCCTGGATGATTATCCGGACCCCGTCTCACATATTCTTTCACTTCATCGATATTTCTCGGGGTTACGTTCATCGTGATTGTGAGTTCTTTTGCTATCGCAAGAGGGACACCCACCTCATATATCTTCAGGTTCGGGTCAGGTGAAATCACAGTCCTTGCCGAGAAATTGACGCGTTTACCTGATAAGCTTCCCCTGAACCGTCCTTCCTTGCCTTTCAATCGCTGGGATAGCGTTTTCAATGGTCTTCCCGACCTGTGGCGGGCAGGTGGCACGCCTGAAACTGCATTATCAATGAAAGTGGTCACATGATACTGCAATAATTCCCACAAGTCCTCAATGATCAACTGTGGCGCTCCTGCTTCACGGTTTTCCTGGAACCTCTGGTTAATCCTTATGATATCCACGAGCTTGTGTGTAAGGTCATCTTCACTGCGCTGGCCTGATTCAAGCGTTATTGAAGGTCGCATCGTGACTGGCGGTACCGGCAGCACGGTCAGTATAATCCATTCCGGACGTGCGTTCTGGGGGTCCATTCCGATTACTTCGATATCCTCGTCTGTTATTTTCTCAAGACGCGAGCGTATATCCGTGGGCATCAGTTTATGCCCGTCCTCGATATAAGTAGTGGGTTTCTCGAACTTGATTTCCTGCTGTTCTTCCTGGCAATACTGGCATTTCCCGGCTTTTCGCGCCTCTTTGAAAACCTCGTTGACAACATCCTCAATGGATTGTCCCATTTTTTTAAGCGTTCTTATCTTTTCAACAGTTTCCTTTTTCTGCTTGGGCTCAAGAAGCAAAGCGCCGCATTTCCTGCATGTGGCTCTTAAAATCTTGCGTATAAGCTTGGCAAAACCGACATGAATGACAGGCGCCACAAGTTCTATATGCCCGAAATGCCCGGGGCATTCGCCCGCGCGTCCTCCGCATGTCTTGCAGCGCAGGCCCGGGTCAATCACCCCAAGTTTTGTATCCATCAATCCCATTTCAATCGGAAAACCGTCATCGTCATACGTATCAGCCGTAATGACTCTTGTTACGCTCATCTTACGGAATTCTTTTGGGGAGATAAGTCCGAATTTTATCTCTTTTACTCTTTTTGGGGTTGCAATTACCATATTCTTCACCTACTCAATTTTGTGCTACCGAAAAACTTTGAGAAAGTTTTATCAAACGAGGGGTATGCTTCGCATACCCCAACACTGCGCAAGCCGAAGTTTCGGCTTGTGCACGCCACGTTTACTGGGGCATCGGTCATACAGCATCCTCTAATACAAGCCTTGGCGCAACGCCAAGAGATATTATTTCATCAAGCAATAGTTTGAAAGCATAGCTCATTTCAACAGGGTGTATATCAGTCTCTGCGCCGCAATCCTGGCATCTGGTGATATTTCTTCTTTTATCAAGAGTCGCTATCATGCCGCAGTGGGAGCAGACGTATTCCATGACCTTGTCCGACTCGTCAAGAAGCCGCTCCTTTAGAGCCATGGCCGCCCCATGCCCGATAAGGACATCACGTTCCATTTCTCCGAACCTCAGCCCGCCTTCCCTTGCCCTGCCTTCCGTGGGCTGCCTGGTCAATACCTGGACAGGTCCTCTTGACCTTGCATGCATCTTTGACGATACCATATGATAGAGTTTCTGGTACAGGATAACGCCGACAAATATGTCAGCCTGTATCCTGTTGCCGTTTATACCATCGTAGAAAACTTCTTTTCCGGTGTGTGAAAAACCGTGTTTGGGCAGCGCAGAACGCAGGTCATCTTCGGAATCACCCGAGAATGCAGTGCCGTCAACCCTTCTTCCTTCAAGTGACCCGACTTTTCCACCAATCATTTCAAGGACATGGCCCACGGTCATCCTTGAGGGGATTGCATGCGGGTTAATTATAAGGTCGGGAACCATACCGCCTTCCGTGAAAGGCATGTCTTCATAAGGTACTATTAGGCCGATTACACCTTTCTGCCCGTGCCTGGATGCGAATTTATCCCCGATTTCAGGAATCCTGTGGTCTCTTGTCCTCACTTTCGCAAGCCTTGAGCCATTTTCGGATTCTGTAAGTATCACGGTATCAACTATTCCTTTTTCATTGGAACGCATGGTAACCGAGCTTTCCCTTCTCTGAACGGGGCTTATGCCAAGTTCTGACGGTTCTTCGAGGAACCTCGGCGGGCTTGTTTTCCCTATCAGGACATCGTTCGGTCCTACAGGTATTTCCGGATTGACAATACCATCGCTGTCCAGTTGCTTGTAAACCTCGGCGCTCCTTGCGCCCCTGACTTCGGTATCCGGAATCTCGAATTTATCCTCCTGGCCGCCAGGATATTTTCGCTCTTCGCCCTCATTTGTCCTGAAGAAATGGCTTCTTCCCAGACCGCGTTCGATAGAACCCTTATTAACGACAAGTGCATCTTCAATATTATATCCTTCGTACGATAATACTGCCACCACGAAATTCTGTCCTGCGGGCCGCAGGTCAAATCCGATTGCTTCTGCAGTTTGTGTTGATGTAAGCGCTTTCTGCGGATAATGCAATACGTGAGCCCTTGTATCAGGTCGTAATTTCATATTGGGCGTTGACATGCCAAGACACTGTTTGATCATGCCTGCCCCCATCGTATTCCTTGGGGATGCGTTATGTTCCGGGAAAGGCACCATGCCCGTGCAAATACCAAGGATTAAAGACGGGTCTATCTCAAGATGTGTATGTTTGGGAGTCAAATGCTTTTCATCGATAGCTATGAACGCATTTTCTTCCTCTTCAGCATCAAGATACTCAATTGAACCCGCATCGACAAGACTGTCAAAATTGATTTCTTTCTTTTTTAAACGCTCGATATGTTCCTGCGTCACAAGAGACCTGCCATTTTCTACGATAATCGCAGGGCGTCTTGCTCTTCCCTGGTCAGAATTAATGATTATCTCATTTGTATCCTCATAGTAAATGATATTCACCTGTTTCTTGATATCTCCCATTCTTCGCTTTTTTCTTAATTCTGCCACCAGTTCTTTTGGTTTATCATGGGTGCCTATCAGTTCACCGTTTAAGAAAACTCTTGCTTTATTCAAAAGAATCCACCTCCTCTTCAGGCTGTTCTACTTTTACTTCTTCTGCTTCCTCCAGCGCTTCTAATTCAGTAGCGTAGGTAGTCGGCACTTCTTCCATTCCAACAAGCTGCGGGATAATCGGGACTACATCCAATTCATAAAGCATGTTCTTAAATTGGGGTTCATCCCCTGCGCTGGTTGAAATCTCAACCAATTGCGCAAAGTTCTTTACAAGACCGCAATTGGGTCCTTCTGGGGTCTCGGAAGGACATATTCTTCCCCACTGGGTGGGATGCAAATCCCTTGCTTCAAAATGAGGCTGCGCTCTTGATAATGGGGATATGACCCTGCGTAAATGCGAGAGCGATGCGATATAATCAGTGCGGTCAAGAAGCTGCGAAACGCCTGTTCTGCCTCCGACCCAGTTGCCCGTAGCAAGTGCATGTACCAACCGTTCGCTCAGGACATCAGCCCGCACGATAGTGGTAACGTTGAGGTCCCTGTTCCTCATGCTGGCTCTTTCAAGCTGGTACTTAATATCACGCGTGAGCCTGTTGAAAGAAACCCTGAACAGGTCTTCACACAATTCGCCTGAGAGTTTGAGTCTTTTATTGGCATAGTGGTCTTTGTCATCGCTGCCTCTTTTGCCAAGAGCAAGTTCAAAGCATGCCTGGGCCATGCGCCCGATGAACTGTGCTTTTAGCATACGGTGCGCTTCATCATTTCCAAGATGCGGCAGCAAATACCTGTCAATCACGTAATTTGCCCTTTTTACCTGGTATTCCCTAGACTGGCCAGATGCGACACGCAAACCGATTTTCTCCATGGCTTCAGCCTTATTGGCGGCTTCTGACTCTTCAAGGTTCTCAAGCATGAATTTAATAATTTCAGGATCATCGGATACGGAATTCACAATATCCTGGTCTGTCTCAATGCCCAATGCGCGGACGAGTGTGACAAAATTAATCCTTCCCGAAATGGACGGGAATGAGACTTCAAGTATAGACTTCCTGTTCCGTTCCACGACAACCAGTGCGCGATAACCACGCCTTTGCGAAAAAACCTTTGCAACTTCAATATTTTCACCGTATCGTTCTTCCAGTTCCACAAGGATTTTATTGGGGGCAAGGTCTTCAAGCGTGGTAATTACGCGCTCGGTACCGTTAATTATAAAATATCCGCCGGGGTCCTGGGGGTCTTCACCCAGCTCTATCATTTCTTTCTGGGTTAATCCTACAAGGTTACACCCTTTTGACCATATCATTATGGGCAGCAGTCCGATTTCTGCTTCCTTATCCTCGGTTTCACCTTCCGGACTCACAATGGACATACTGAGTCTAAGCGGCGCAGCATAGGTTATGTTTCTTAGCCTTGCTTCGGTGGGATATAGTTTATCCATTGCGCCGTCAGCTTCTTTCACGACCGGATTACCCACGCGGATTTTCTTGAGCCTTACATACGTGCCTTCAATATCTGTTTCAATAATCCTCTGTTCCTCAATGACTTTCTGAAGACCATGTTCCAGGAAATCATTGAAAGAATCTACATGATGCCGAACTATTTTATCACTTGTAAAATACGCTTTTGATATTGCCCTTCTGTCTAACATATTACCTCAAATTTTATCTCACGCAATGACTAATCGATAGAAATATGACTTACCTGCTGTCGGGCTATCACGGGTGACCTGAATCACATCACCAATCTTGGCTTTGATAGCTATTGCAGAGGGGTCTGAAATACGGATTTTTGGCAATTGTTCCTTCTCTACTTTATATTCTGCCAGTATTTTGTTAAGATCCTCTTCATTCAATATTTCATGATTTGGTACCATTTTATGTTCTAAGGGATTAAATTCCCTTCCAGTATGCTCTTTCTCTTTCACACAATTACCTCCCGGGCAGTACGGGCTCGGAGGGATTTGAACCCTCGACCATCGGGTATCTTTTCATTCCTGTTACGGATTGAATAAAAGCCCGGTGCTCTGCCTGACTGAGCTACGAGCCCAAACGTCTTATCCACTAGTTTCAAACTAACGCTACCAGTCATGGATAAAAAATATTCCTGAATCAATGGCAATTTTTGTTAAAACCTCGTGGACGTGCGCCCCTTGAACTACTTCACTAAGCTTAAATGTTTCTCTGAGCTTATATTGTTTTCTGCTTTTTTCCACTGTCTTTTCTACTTCTTCACATCCTTTTCAAAATCATCAAAAAAACCGAAGCTTCACATCCAACACTTCCCCACATTTTTTTGCATACTTAAAATAAAGTTTCAGGCTCTCTATGCTCTCCTCGTCAAAATCATAATTCAATGTATGAAGGTAATCGCGCATGAAATTACAATCGATTTTTTTCCCGCGTCCTATGAAAGCGGCAATCTCGCTGATGTTCTTATAGGCATAATCCTTTGATTTAAGAATGGTTTTCAAAACATATCTTACCTTATCAGGATGCTTTTTTGCGAAATCTTCCCTGACAACCCACAAGGCATACACCATTTTCTTACCTGTGAGCTTCTTCCATTCATTCCCGAGGTCTGCTATGATTCCATATTTTCCTATGGCTGCTAAGGCACTGTCCCCTATCAGGAGAGCTGCATCGCCATGCTTTAACATCTGGTCGATATCAGTTCCCTTGCAGTGATTGATATTAACATTCACGCCTTTTAGTCGCAATATGATTTTTATCAGCGTAGCTGAGCTTGCTGTTGTTTCCGGAATGCAAAGTGTTTTTCCCTCAAGTCCCTCAAGGTCTAATTTTCCATTTGAGCATATCAATACGCTTTTGGTAAAATCGTTTGAAGTAATGGAAAGCCCTGGCAATATGAGGAGGTCGTTGCGTTTTCCGTACATTATTGAAGATATGGGGCTTATATCGAGTTCTCCCATGGAAATCATGTTTGCAAGCTCAACAGGATGGCCTTCTTTGATATCTATATCGTTTGCCTCTACCTTTCCGTATTCCATGGCATAATACGGGAAATCACAATTAGCGAAAGCGATCTTTCCAAGACGAATCATAATCGATACATCCAGAATAACGGTTTATACATATTAGTTTGTTGGGTGGGTGATTTTTTAAAATTGGGAATAAGTATAAATCCCATTATAGAAACTCTATAACGGGTGAATTATGGCTTATATAGTTGTATCGGATGTTCATTTAGGTAGCGAGAAGTGCAACCAGGTAGAGTTCTGTAATTTCCTTGATTGGGTGAAAGGGCTGGATAATAGCGAGCCTAAGATAATTAAATGTAAGGATGATAACAAAATTACAATAAAAAAACCTGAGAAAATAGTTCTTCTCGGGGATATACTGGAATTGTGGGACCCTGAAGATGGGAACAGGGATTACGTTATCAGGGATAGCATGAGACCATTTTCAATTCTTTCAAATATAAACTGCGAAAAGGTCTACGTGGTCGGAAATCACGACGATTCACTGAGCGAACTTAAAGATGATATCGACTTTGTGATAATGCCTAATGGAACAAAATTTAATATTTGTGACCGGCATTACCCTGCAAAAAATGAAGAAACCGGTATTGCAAGCGGTGAGAAAATAGGAAATCAGTCTTATTTCTTCCTTCACGGCCATCAGTTCGATAAAGAGCAGGACATTCTTGCTAAAGTATCAGCTCGTATAGGTGAGAAATGGGATCCCCTTGACTGGTTTCAGGATCTCTTCAATATCGAATTTACTAAAAAGCACTGGGGGAGAAACTTTGTGATATTCTTAGCTCTGTTTAGTGGATGGTATTTGTGGGATAAATTTCAATCATCGTACCCTCTCCTGAATATTCCACTACATATTCTTTTCTTTATAGTATTGATGCGATTGTTAGTATTTGGGAGCAGGTACATTTGGAACTACTTTATGCCATACAGTTCCATGAATAATCTGAAATTGGCAGCATTGATAGTCGTAGGAGTATCTCTGAGTGGCTGGTACTTTTGGAACCATCTGCCATCCAATTTCCTATATACCTCTATATGGGCTGCCTTAACTAGTTTCTTTGCATTGAGTTCGATTCCTGGTGTTGTTGCCAAAAGCCAAAGGTTAATCTACAACCTGACCAAACCCATAGATAAGACCGCTGAACAAATTATAAAAGAAAATTACTATCAGGAAAAGAATACTATAAAAGCAGACGTCGTGGTTTTCGGTCATACTCATTTTGCAAGTTATTACGGACCTGATAAAGATACAGGCAACAGGCTGTTCATTAACAGCGGGTGCTGGATTGGCAAGGATGATGTGATTAATGGAAAACAGCGTTATGCTAATACTTTTGTATACATAGATGATAGCGGTGCATATATTATGAAATGGCAAGGCTGTGGTAATATCATGTGTATCGAAGCTTTTCCCTAAATAAACTCCGGAAATATTCACACAACAACATAATTAATACTATTCCCACCATTAAATACAGTAATGAAAGATGCCATCAAGCCATCCCACGACGGCGTAATCCTTGACCTTGAAATATCAGCAGGCGCAAAAGAAACCGCAGTGCATGGCTACAATCCATGGCGAAAGCGAATAGAAATCCGGCTCTCGGAAAGGGCGCAAAAAGGTAAAGCTAATGCAGAGCTCATATCATTCCTATCCGATTTATTCAAGGTTAATTCCGGAAATGTCCGGATTATCGCAGGTTTGACAAACAGTAAAAAATCAGTGAAGATAACAGGCATGGACGCGACAATGGTATTGAGGATTCTTACTCAAAAATGAATAAATTGATTCTTGAAGATATTGAACGTCTTGAAAAGCTTGAAGAACTCATTCTGGAACTCCAGGCGCTTTCCGATGACAGCGCGATTATTGTTGTAGAGGGCAAGAAAGATGAAGAATCGCTGCGATCCCTCGGGATAAAAGGTGAAATCCGGCTTTCTACACAGCAGCCATTGCTTGAATTCACAGAAGCACTTCAAAGAAGCGGGAAAGAGATTATATTATTAACCGACTGGGACAAAAAAGGCGGTATGTCCGCGCATAAAATAATCCAGCATCTTCTTGCTTACGGGATTATGCCAAATACCCGGATTCGGGCCAAGATTAGGGCGCTTGTTAGAAAAAGAATAAAAGATGTTGAAAGTTTCAATAATTATGTTAATAAATTGAGATATGAACTCCACGGTATAACTGAATTTTAATGCAATTACCTTGCGAATCCCATAAACTATATTGCATATTGGAGACAATCGTTTATCAGGAGATTCGGTTAGACTGGCTGAAATATTAAATATGGATTTCACCAAATATGGAATGAGTTGATTAAATGGAAAAAAACAAGCTTACCTGGAAAATTGGCGGAAAGGCAGGGGAAGGCGTCATGGCAACCGGCATCATTTTCGCCCAGTCAGGCTCACGCGGCGGCCTGCATGTGTATGATATCAATGAATATCCCTCGCTCATTAAAGGCGGTCATAACACATTACAGGTGAGGGTGGAAGACAGGGAGATATTTTCACAGGTGAAGGGTGTCAACGTGTTGATAGCCCTGAATAAAGAAACAATACTCATGCACAGGGATGAACTCACTTCAGGCGGCGGGATAATATACGACAGCGCTGAAGTTTTAGACCGTAAAGAAATCAGGGAAGATATCAGGCTATATCCAGTGCCGTTTAATAACATAATCAAAGAAATCGGCGCAGAGACGATTATGAAAAACAATGTTGCCCTGGGCGCTTCGATTGCTCTTATCGATTATGATTTTGATATTGTTGCAGGTGTTATCAGGGACACGTTCAAACGAAAAGGAGACCGGATAATCAATGATAATACGATGGCCGCTAAAGCCGGATATGATTATTTAAAAAAGAATTTCCCGGACGATTTCAATTACAAGCTTGAAAAAATCGGGACTGGCGGGCGTATGATGCTTACAGGCAACGATGCCATCTGCATGGGGGCTATCAAAGCAGGATGCAAGTTCTATTCGGCTTATCCCATGACTCCCGCTTCTTCTATATTGCATTTCATGGCAGCCCAGGAGCGGCGGTTCAATATCGTGGTTAAACACACGGAGGATGAGATTTCGGCAATAAACATGGCAATCGGCGCGGGTTTTGCAGGTGTGCGGGCTATGTGCGGCACATCAGGCGGCGGGTTCTGTCTTATGTCAGAGGGCTACGGTCTTGCTGGGATGATTGAGGTTCCGGTTGTAATAATCATGGCGATGCGCCCTGGTCCAAGCACAGGCATGCCCACATGGTCTGAGCAGGGCGACCTTAAATTCGTGCTCAACGTTTCACAGGGTGATTTCCCGCGACCTGTTCTCATCCCCGGTGATAACGAGGAATGTTTCTACATGACACAGGAAGCGTTTAACATTGCTGAAAAATACCAGACCCCGGTTATTGTACTGACAGATAAGAACCTCGCGGAAAGCCATAAGACTACAGAAAAGTTCGACCAGCGAAGGATTACAATAGACCGCGGCGTTTACGCTACAGCGTCGGAGCTTGCCGCTTCTGATGAAAAAACTTTTTTCAAGAGATACAAGTATACAGAAAATGGCGTTTCCCCGAGAACCATACCGGGGATGAAAAAAGGAATATACACTGCCACAAGCGACGAGCATGATGAAGAAGGTAACATCACGGAAGATACCGGTAACAGGACAAAAATGATGGAAAAAAGGATGAGGAAGCTTGATTCGCTTGCAAAGGAGCTGAAGCAGCCAGAGATGGTTGGACCGCGCGATGCAGCCGTCACTATTATAGCAACAGGTTCGACAAAAGGCCCGATAAAAGAGGCTATGATGATGCTTGAAAAAGATGGCGTCACGGTGAATTACCTCCAGATATTGTATTTAAGTCCTTTCCCTTCTGAAAAAGTGGCAAGCGTTATGGATTCTGCCAGGAAGACTGTTGTAGTTGAGAATAATTTCACGGGACAGCTTGCGGATATTATCAGGGAAAAAACGGGAAAGAGCGTGGGCCGCAGGATTTTGAAATACGACGGGCGCCCCTTTTATCCTGAAGAAATACACCGCGAAATTATGGAGGTGGCGCATGGTTAGGATGATCGATATTAATGCGATAGATAAGCCCAACTGGTGTCCGGGCTGCGGCGATTTCGGCATACTTCTTGCACTTAAAGGCGCGATAGTCGAACTCAATATCGAGCCTGAGAATATTGCTATTATTTCGGGAATAGGCTGCTCCGGGAAAGTTCCGCACTGGCTGCGAACATACGGACTGCACGGCATCCATGGCAGGCCGTTGCCCGTAGCTGCTGCAACAAGGCTTTCAAACCATGAACTTACAGTTTTCGCTGTGGGCGGGGATGGCGATGGCTACGGCATCGGGATGTGCCATTTCATTCATGCGATGAGAAGGAATATCGACATGACCTATATCGTGCACAATAATATGATATACGGGCTTACCACAGGCCAGACCTCCCCGACAAGCGAGAAGGGGATGAGAACCAAATCCACGCCTTCGGGTGTTATCGAGGTGCCAGTGAACCCCATTGCTCTTGCCATTTCCTCAGGCGCAACATTTATTGCGCGAAGTTTTGCAGGCGATGTTAAGCATCTCCAGAAAACAATTGTGGACGCCGTGAAACACAGGGGTTTCTCATTGATTGATGTGTTCCAGCCGTGTGTGAGTTTTAACCATGTCAACACGTATGACTGGTACAAGCAGAGGATTTATGACCTCCAGGCAGCGGGACATAATACAGGGGATAAAATGGCAGCTTTTGTAAAATCGCAGGAATGGGGCGAGAAAATACCTATCGGCGTGTTTTATGAGGTGCTGTCGCCCACGTATGAGGATGAACTCCCGCAGATTAAGGAGATGCCGCTTGTGAAGCAGGCGATTGACAATGTTGATATAAGCAAGCTGATGGATGATTTTGTGTAAAGATTTAAATCATATGCGTTCTTAAATAGGTCTATAAATATTTCAGGAGAGTAAGATGCCAGAAGAATATATAGTTGCAGATAATTTCAACCTTGCATTGAGCAATTTTGATCCATCTTATCCTTTACCTGCCGATTGTCCATTTCATGTAGAGAGGGAAGACAAGCCACTTGATAGGCTGAAAACAGCCCTTTTAATTGAGCATAAACAGACTCCCAAGTACTTTTTCTCTGGACACCGAGGATGTGGAAAATCGACAGAACTTAACAATCTTGCTGCTGACAATGATATTAATCAGAAATTTTATGTTGTCAAGTATTCAGTGAAAGACGTTTGCGATGTTAACAATCTTAATTATATTGATGTGTTGTTTTCTATTGGCGCACAATTGTACATTCAATATGTTGAAGCGGGAAAAGAACTGAGTTTGGAGTTGAAAAAAGACCTTGAGAACTGGGAAAAGAGCATAGAAAAGACTTTTGAAGAGAAAACATCACTTAGAACTTCATTGGGCGCTGGGCTTAAAGCGTTTTTTTTCACAATGCAGGCAAAAATTAAGACAGAAGATTCTACACGAAAAATAATCAGGGAAAAAATTGAGCCCAAGCTTTCTGAGCTTATTGATAAAATAAATCTTATAATTGCTGATATCGAAGGCAAAGAAAAGAAAAAGGTGCTGGTGTTGATAGATGACCTTGATAAACCCGGTTTAGACAGGGCAAAGGAAATCTTTTACAATAATTATACCGCCATTACGCAGCCTAAATGCTATATTGTTTATACTGTGCCGATTTCTATTATGTTCACCCAGGAGAGCACTACACTAAGAGATTATCAGTTTTTCCTTCCTAACATCAAGCTGCATCCGAAAAATGATAGAAATAGCAAGCATGAGCCTGGTTACAGGGTTATGAGAAACTTTATTTTTAAACGAATGAAGGAAGAGCTAATCGAGTCTGATGCATTGGAGCTTGCCATCAAAATGGGCGCTGGAGTGTTCAGGGAAACCGCAAGGATAATGCAAATCGCAGCGTACAGCGCAATAGAGCATAAAAGGACTAAGATAATAAAAGAAGATATAGAAAGAGCCGAGCGGGAGATCAGGAGTGACTTTAAACGTATTTTACGCTCTGAAGATTACGATAGCCTTAAAGAAATTTATGCTTGTAACGAAATATGCGGGATAGAAAAGATAGGGCATTTATTGCATAATCTAAGCGTTCTCGAATATGTTAATTATGAAAACTGGTGCGACATACATCCTACGCTTGAAAAACTAATTAACCCATGATAGAAGAAAAAGAGCCATTCGAGATACGCGTTTCACGGCTGGGGGGTTATTTGACACGCGCCTACGAGCATAATAAACCGTCTATTCTCTTTGCATTGTATCTGAGTGAATTTTTGCGCTCTGATGCTGAAAAATCTCTTGAAAAATTATTGAAGGAACAGGGACTTGATATCTTAAATGTTGATGCAGGAGAACATAAAGATCTGCCAGCCCTTTTCTCATCAATAAATTCAAATAATACCGTTTTTTTCGTGCATAACATTGAAAAGAGTTTTCCAGAATCTCTCCAGTATTTAAATTTTAAGCGGGAAGAACTAATTGAGCATCATGCCAAGGTTGTATTCTGGGTAAAAGAGGAAGAGCTTGCACGTATCAGCACAGGGGCGCCTGATTTCTTTGCTTTCAGGAACCGTGTGGTAGAGTTTATGGAAGTACCCACTGCGGAAGAGCGCAGACCTGCTCTCGTTGAATTTGCTTCAGAGATTGAATATAAATCACTTGATGAGATCAAGCGCAGTATCGAATTAAAAGAGAAGCTGCTGTCTGAGCTTTCCAATGAAGCTGAAATAAGCGAATACCTGCTAGGTTCGCTTGGAGTATTATATTCTAAAATCAGTTTTTATAAAAAATCGATTGAGTATGGCGAAAAAGCCTTAAGGATAGCACAGGAAATTGGAGACAAGAAAGGTGAAGGTGCGCGACTTGGAAACCTAGGAATCGCTTATTTTCTTCAAGGAGATGCACGGAAAGCTATTGAATATCATGAAAAGGCGCTGAAGATTGCTCAGGAAATTAAAGATAGGCGAGGGGAAAGCAGACGGCTCGGGGGATTAGGCAGTGCTTACACTTTTTTGGGTAATGCTCGGAAAGCTATTGAATATTATGAAAAGGCATTGAAGATTGCTCGGGAAATTGGAGACAAAAAAGGTGAAGGCGTATGGCTTGGAAACCTTGGCAATGCTGTACAAAATGTAGGCGATACGAAAAAAGCCATCGATTATTATGAAAAAGCTTTTAAAATCGCTCAGGAAATTGAAGACAAGGAAAATGAGGGCGTAATCCTTGCAAACCTTGGCAATGTTTCAAGTGCTCTAGGAGATACGAAAAAAGCCATCGATTATTATGAAAAATCCTTGAAAATTTTTCAAGAAATCGGAGAAAGAAAAAATGAAGGTATTTCTCTAAACAATCTGGGTGTTTGCTTCAAAAATGACAAGAAATACCAAGAAGCGCTCGCATGCTACCTGCTCGCCAAAGATATACGCACCCAGATAGAAGACCCAGATCTTAAACAAACTGAAGCAAATCTCAAAAACCTCAAAGAGGAACTCGGCGAAAAAGATTTTGAAAAACTTGAAGCAGAGGTAGCGCCAAGAGCAGCGGAAATTGTACGAAAGATACTGGAAGGAACTTCGGTTTGAAGTGGTTTTTCAATCGGATGCCTCTAAAGAAAGATTAGCATCTCAATACTACGCATGAGGGAAGAGTTTTGGGACTTTCTTCCCATACTCAATATACTCGCTGCCAAACCTCGCCCTTAAATCCTCCTCCTCAGCATCCGCAATATGCGAGAGCACAACCGCAAGCGCGAATGAATAAACGGCGCCGAGTGCCGAACCCGCAAACACGGCAAGCCCGAAAGCGCCGATAATCCCGCCTGAATACATGGGGTGGCGGGCATATTTAAACGGACCGTTTATTATCATTTTACTATCCGGGACAAAAACCGCTTTCCGAAGCGTATACATGCCCCAGAAAATGAATAATAGACCCGCAGCGAATAAAAATAGTCCGAGAGCTCGAATTAATGGATGAACTGTATTGCAGTCTCTTGAAATCAGCCAGAAATAGAGAATTATGTTAGTTAAAACAATGAAAACATGAAGCGAGACAAGGAATATTCTTGTGCCGCGGGTGAAGCCGGAAAATCCTTTTGACTTCCTATATTTGAGAGCGATTATGTAGTAGGTGATAACCATATACGAGATTATCAGAATGAATTCAAAATATAGATTCATAAAAATTTAACAACTAACTCGATACGAACTCAAAACGAACTCGTACTTTTCAACCGGAGTTCGTACAAGTCGTAACAGTTCGCTGTTTATATAGCTCACTCACCCAATCCGTGTTCATGTTCATCCGCATGCTCTAATTTCGGAAGCTCCATCTTCTTCCCGGTTTTCTCAAGGTAATCCTTTATCGCCGCATGTAATCCGTCAGCAGCAAGGTTTGAGCAATGCATCTTGATTGGAGGCAGCCCGTCAAGCGCCTCCGCCACATCCCCGCGCGTAATTTTAAGAGCCTCTTCCAGGGTCTTCCCTTTTGCCATCTCGGTAATCATACTGCTTGTGGCAATCGCCGCGCCGCATCCGAAAGTCTTGAACTTCACATCCAGAAGCCTGTTATCTTTTACCTTGATATAAATCCACATAAGGTCGCCGCATACAGGGTTTCCGACTTTTCCAATCCCATCGGCATCCTTTATTTCACCCACATTTCGTGGATTGGCAAAATGTTCCATCACTTTTTCGCTGTAACCGTCTGTCATTTTCTTACCTTTGTTAATCCCGATAATATATCAATCTTTTTCATCAATCCTTGAGACTTTTTATTATTTTCTGGTTTGATAAACCACAGAGAGCACAGAGGACACAGAGAAAAGCGACAACTCTCTGTGCTCTCTGTGTGCTCTGTGGTCGATTATTCTTACTTGGATTCATTTGTCCAGAAAAAATTAGAAAGTCACCAATCTTTTCAAATGGGGTTAGCAAGCGGCGAAATCATTCGCAATTTATTCACGATTCCGGGCAATTCCGAAACCACATAATCCACATCTTCCTGCGTGTTCCCGCGCCCCAGGGTCAATCTGAGAGAACCGTGCGCCTCTTCGGGTTTCAAGCCAATCGCCATGAGAACATGAGATGGCTCAAGGGACGTGGATGAACATGCCGAACCCGTTGATGCAGCCACGCTTTTCATATCAAGGTTCAATATCATGGATTCACCTTCAATGAAACTGAACCTGACATTCGCATTATTGGGAAGGCGATTTACAGGATGACCGTTAAGATAGGAATCCTTGATTTCAAGGATTCCTTTAATTAGCCTGTCTCTTAAGCCTGCCACTCTTTCCTCATCGGGAAGGCGCTCCTTTGCAAGTTCGCATGCTTTCCCGAAACCTACAATCCCGGGTACATTTTCAGTACTTGAACGGATATTCCTTTCATGTCCGCCGCCATGCAATTGGGGTTCCACGAATGTGCCTTTGCGAAGATAAAGTGCTCCCACGCCTTTTGGCCCGTATATTTTATGGGCGCTTATGGATAACAGCGAAACGCCAAGAGCATCCACGTTCACTGGGATTTTTCCTGATGTCTGGACCGCATCGGTATGAAATGGGATATTCTTTTCCTTAGCGATTTTGCCAATCTCCTCAATGGGCTGGATTGTCCCGATCTCGTTATTGGCATGCATGATGGTTATCAAAATCGTCTGGGGTGTGATGGCTTTTTCAACGTCCTTCGGGTTCACAAGCCCGTCTTTGTCTACAGGCATGTAGGTGACCTTGAATCCCTGGGTTTCAAGATATTTGCAGGTGTGCAGAACGGCATGATGTTCAATCGAGCTTGTAATGATATGGTCGCCCTTTTTCCTGTTCCTGTACGCAATCCCTTTTATTGCAAGGTTGTCCGATTCCGTGCCGCTGCCCGTGAATATTATCTCTTCTTTTTTTGCTCCTATGAGGTCGGCGACTTTCTGCCGTGATTCCTCAATTGCCCTTCTTGCCTGTCTTCCGATTGTGTAAAGGCTTGAAGGATTGCCAAACTTTTCAGAAAAATAAGGGAGCATGGCATCAACGACCAGAGGGTCAACAGGCGTCGTAGCGCTGTGGTCCATGTATACTTGTCTTGTCATAATTTATGGTATGTCCTATCTTTTGAATATACTTAACGATAATGTCGTTTAATCATATTTAATGATTTATCATTAAGTTCCAGAGGAAATAAAGGGGTCTAAAAGAATAAGATAATGTGCCCAGACCCGGACTTGAACCGGGGACATCTGCGTCTTCAGCGCAGCGCTCTCCCAGGCTGAGCTATCTGGGCACACAGGATGCTTATAATTGCTGACCACGTATATCTATCCTTCGGAAAATTGCATAGGAACCAGACTGAATCACGGGTGATAGTGTGTTTATCCCCAAGACTTAATATAATTCATGTCAATAGAGCCAGAGAAGGTGGCTGAATGAACGAATTCCTAGATAAACTCCAAAAAATCAGGTCAGGATTTTTTAGTCGAATGCGGTTGCTTTTCCTCCTCGATTTGATCAGCATATTCAGTATTTTCTATGCGCTACTCATAATCTTCCAGACGGAGTATTTCCTGGAAAAATCTTCCCTTTATCTTCCTATTCCAATCAATTTCATACCTCCTGCAATTGCTTTCATAATTGGAATAATCATTTCTTTATTACTACATAAGAATGATAAAAAGATCAATCTAAATCTCTTAATTGAAAATAAATATCCTGATTTGAAAGAGAAACTCAGGACAGCATATGATAACAGGACTGAAGCCAACATAATAGTCGATTCATTAAAAGATAATGTTTCTGCCGCTCTCACAACTGTTTCATCTTCGCATCTTTTGTCTGCGGGCAAAACAGTCTTAAAAATACTGATAACGATAGTATTTATTTCAGGGGTTACCGTGGTTTCATTAGACCCGGGGAAATATAGCATTCCCCCGGAAGTAATCACCAATTTTTCAACTACCATAACAGGCGCACCGGGAGACGCGCTGAATGAAACATTCAAGATTGAGGGGCGCCCCGAGGATTCTGAGAAGATGGGTACAAGCGGCGGAGGCGATATCTATGGAAAACCAAAGATAGCTTCCATCGAAGGAAAGAATATCGACCTCACCATTTACCAGGGCATGGGGACAGGTTTTACAATAAAGGAAGCAAGTCAGCAACAAAACCAGTTTATCAAGTCAGCGGCATTTCCTGTTGATGTTCTTGGCGCGAATGTTTCTGACGGGGGATACAGTCTCCTCATGAAAAAAACTGAGGCTGAAAAGAAATTAATAGAAGATTATGCGGTTGAACGGAGTAAGATATAAAAGAGGTAAAACATGAGTGATGATACATACAAAAGCTCAAAAGGCGTTTTCAAGGAACTTCTTGATGAGATCGGGAAGGTAATCGTAGGACAGCATGAAGCGATTGAACACATATTGATAGCGATTCTTTGCAACAGCCATGCGCTTGTTGAGAGTAACCCCGGGCTTGCAAAAACACTTACCATAAGCACCATATCAAAAGCGCTTGACCTGAAATTCAACAGGATACAGTGCACGCCCGACCTTATGCCTTCGGACATCACAGGCACGTATATTATCGAGGATATAGGCGGGAAGAAACAGTATCGTTTTGAACCCGGGCCTGTATTCGCGAACATCGTGTTGGCAGATGAGATTAACAGGGCGTCGCCCAAGACGCAGAGTGCGCTCCTTGAGGCAATGCAGGAAAAACAGGTAACAATTGGCAATAAAACATATCTCCTTGACAAACCATTTTTTATCCTTGCAACCCAGAACCCTATTGAAATGGAGGGCACGTATCCATTGCCAGAGGCGCAGCTTGACAGGTTCCTGCTCAAGATTTTAATGGATTATCCCACGTTTGAAGATGAGAATGAAATCGTAAACAGATATACGAAAAATATCACACCATCGGTAAAACAGGTAGTTTCAAAGAATGAGGTTCTTGAACTTCAGAAACTCACAAGGGACGTTCCAGTTGCAGAGGACATCAAAAAAAGAGCCATTAAAATCGTGACTTCAACGCGGACAAAGGGCGAGCATATCGAATACGGAGCATCGCCCAGGGCTTCCATCGGCATTATTCTTGCTGCAAAGGCAAGGGCGCTCATGAGGGGCAGGAATTACGTGAGTACAGAAGATATTGATACAATGGCATATCCGGTGCTGCGCCACCGCGTTATCCTCACATTCGAGTCGGAGCGCAAGGGCATGACCACAGACCAGGTGATTTCGGATATTCTGAAAAACGTGAAATAAATGAAAACCGTTGCGCCGCTTTACTTCGCAGACACGTATGGTTTCACCATACGTGGATACCGCCACACCGTTGCGCCGTTTTTCTTCGCAAACAAGCGTGGCTATGTAATCCTTGGACGCCGCCTAAAGCGAGGTAATGCTTTATGATTGAAACCTTATTCTTCAAGGAGCTTGACCGCTTCTCCTTCATGGTTCGTAAGCGCGTATCCACAGCTTACAGCGGAAGCAGGCGTTCCATCCTGAAAGGGCGCGGCATGGAGCCTGTGAGCTACCGTGAATATACGCAGGGAGACGATTTCAAGACAATCGACTGGAAGGTATTCGGGCGCACAGAGAAACTTTATGTCAAGGAATTCGAAGAAGAAAAGAGCCTGACGACCCATATACTGCTCGATACCAGCAAAAGCATGGACTTTCGGAATAAATTCGATTACGCAGCGATGCTTGCGCTTGGGTTTGCATATCTTGTGACCAAGGATAATGAGAAGTTCGGGGTATCCACCTTTGGCGAGGAAATAAATATCACAAAACCAAAGAGAGGAAGACGGTATCTGTCACAGACCATCGACCTTCTGAATAGCATGGCTCTTGTGGGGAAAACACGATTTGATTATTGCATGGAAAAGTATGCAAGCATCATAAAATCAAGGTCGCTTGTTATTATTATTTCTGATTTCATGACTGAAACAGATGCTATCAAAAATGCGATATTCAGGCTCGGCGATAATGAACTGGTACTCATCCAGGTGCTTGACCCTGTTGAAAAAAACCTTGACCTTGGCGGGGAAGCAAAATTAATCGACCTTGAGACTGACAAAAAATTGGATATATACACAAGCCCTCGGCTTCGCAATGAATACCAGAAGCGCTTAAACGACCACATCGCAAAAATAAAAGAGACATGTATTACGGTAGGTGCGGATTTTCATACCGTCACCACGGATAAACCGGTTTTCGATTCTATATTCGAAGTAATAAACCAGCGAGAAATAAAGGCGATAAAATAGAGGTTTAAACTTAAAAAACAAATATGAAATTAGAATTACTTATGAAAATTCCGCAAAGGAATGAACTGGAAGGATTAGTAGATTATGCCCAGAGACTTTCTGAACTATATTCCAGAATATATAGTCCAGAAACCAGAAAGCATAGGGGGCAATTTTTCACACCGCATCAAGTAAGTACATTCATGGCAAACCTTTTTGAAATTCATAAGGATACAATCCGGCTTTTGGATCCGGGAGCAGGCACTGGTATTCTATCTGCTGCCTTTTGTGAGCGATTATTAAGCAACGATAAAATTGTAAACTTAACTATGGATGTTTATGAGAATGACAAGAACATTTTGCCATTTTTAAAAATGACCTTAGAATCGTGTAAAATAGAATTGGCTAAGAGAGGATGCAATGTTGACTACAATATTTTTGAACAGGATTATATCTTACGTAATAAAAGCTATTTTACGAAATCCGATTTAGTTTGGGCGAATGAGAACCATATTTTATACGATTTTATAATATCTAATCCACCCTATTATAAATTAAATGCGGACTCACCCCAATCTACCGTAATGGGGGGATTAATTTCCGGTCAGCCCAATATATACGCTCTTTTTATGTCGTTATCTGCAAGTATGTTAAAACCTGATGGGGAAATGGTATTTATCACCCCCAGGAGCTTTTGTTCCGGCTTGTATTATAAAAAGTTTAGAGAATGGTTCATTAAAAACATCCAGATAACCAATATTCATATTTTTGAGTCAAGAAAAGAAATTTTTGACCAGGATGAAGTTCTTCAAGAAAATATAATCATAAAAGCCAAAAAATTAAAAACGATAGAGAAATCTCAAAAAGTAGTCATAAGCGAAAGTAAAAACAAACATTTTGATAAATTAAGTAAACTTGAAGTTGAAGCAAGAGATGTTATATTCCGCAAAAATGGCGACATTTTTATAAGAATACCTACCTCACCCCTTGATATAGAAATTTTACATGTTGTTGACTCGTGGCCTAACACTTTAAAAGAGTTGGGGTTGGAAATTTCGACAGGCCCTGTAGTATCTTTTCGTGCTGAAGAGTATTTATTGCCGGAATTAACTGAAACACCGAAATCGGTTCCTCTTTTGTGGATGCATAACATGAAAGATATGAGAGTTATATTATCTCTACATAAAGACAAAAAACCTTCTGCAATCCGGGTATGCAGTGAAACAAAACAGCTTTTATTACCTGTTAAAAACTACGTACTCGTTAAACGTTTTAGCTCAAAAGAACAGAAGCGCAGGCTGTATGCATCTGTATTGTTAGAATCCGAATTTCCCTATAAAACTGTAGGAATCGAGAATCATGTAAATTATATTCACAAACCGGGCGCTGATTTATCGGTCTATGAAGCTTTTGGTATTGCATCAATACTAAATACTTCAATTGTTGACAAATTCTTTAGAACGCTCAATGGTAATACCCAGGTAAATGCTACCGACATCAGAAGTTTACCATTTCCTGATATTGAAGATATTAGAAAAATAGGAAAGTTCATTTACGAATCCAAATCTTATAAAAACGGGTTAGATTTAGACAAAACTGTCAGTGAAATTTTGGGAATTAATGTTGAAATACAAAACCTGGTAAAAGGTGAAATTAAAAATGAATCGAATTGAAGAAGCTGTTACGATACTAAAAGCCCTGGGACTACCTAAAGCCCAACAAAACGAAAGATCAGGATTAACGTTATTGGCTTTATTGGACTCAAAAAAAGATACGCCCTGGTCAGAATCCAAAAAGCGATCCATACGGATTCATGATATTCTAATTTTTATTCAGGAAAATTATGGTAAGCAATACGCTGAGAATACAAGAGAAACGATACGGCGCCAAACTCTTCACCAGTTTGAGCAGGCTGGAATAGTTATTCGAAACCCGGATGACCCGTTCAGACCAACGAATAGTCCTAATACAGTATATGCTGCTTCAGATGATGCTTTAAAGGTAATAAGGAAATACGTCACATCTAATTGGCAATTTGCTTTACAGGAATTTGTAAAAAATAAAGGCAAATTAATTGAAAAATACGAGAAACGTAAGAATAAATATCTTATACCCGTAGATTTGCCCGACGGGACATCGGTTAACTTTTCGCCGGGAAAACACAATGAACTTCAAGCAAAGATTATTATAGAGTTTCGAAAAAGATTTTGCCCTGATACTAAAGTGTTGTATATAGGCGATGCGGCAAGAAAAATGTTATATCTAAATGAAAAATTATTAAAAGAATTGAAAATCCCGATTACAAAACACGATAAATTACCTGACGTTGTTCTTTATGACAAAAATAAACACCATATTTTTTTGATAGAAGCTGTCACGGCACATGGCCCATTATCTCCAAAACGCCAGATAGAATTGGAAGAGATATTAAAAACATGTAATGACATAAGAATATACGTTAGCGCATTTCCAGATTTCCATGAATTTAAGAGACATATTGATAACATAGCATGGGAAACTGAGGTATGGATAGAAGATAATCCTGACCATATGATTCATTTTAATGGTCAAAAATTTTTTACGGCATATAATGATTGAAATGTTTACACCGCTCTTGAAAATATTATTGAAAAATAGAGGCAGAAAATGAGCATACTTGACCTGTTATATGCAAACCCGATGCAATTCGCAAACGAGCTAGGGCTTTATGCGCTGCTTTCTATTATCCCGCTCATAATCATATATCTTTTGAGGCCAAGACCCAAGAAATTAAAAATCCCTTCTTTGATGTTCCTTTTTGATATTGAAAAGAAAAAGCGGCTAAATATCTTCAGGAAATTCCTGAAAGACCCGCTATTCCTGATACAACTGCTCGTGCTTATCCTTGTCTCTCTTGCGGTGGCTGCGCCTTATATCATGGCAAATGAAGAAGCCGGTGGCGGTTCAACCGTGATAATCCTTGACGCTTCAGGCAGCATGCAGGCTGATGGGAAGTTTGACAGGGCTGTTGTGGAAGCGAATAAGTTCGTCTCCGCAAAGAACACCCTGATTCTTGCTGAAAACGTGCCCGTGATGGTTATGAAGGAAGCGCCGTCAAGCAGTGTCGCCGACGCGCTTAAAAAGGTAAAGGCTAAAGCCACAAGCACCGACATGGCAAGCGCTATACTCCTCGGGAGAAGGATGCTTCCTGAGGGCGGAAGGATTGTGGTTTTATCCGATTTCATAAGCTGGATAGGGGATGACCCCGGAATCGCAAAGAAACTTGCCGAGGCAAACGGTCTTAACGTAGAATTTGTAACGATTAGCGGAAGAACGGATAATGTCGGGATAGTGAACGGCTGGTTTGAATCAAACGGCGATTATAAGATTGTCATTAAAAATTTTAATAATGATGCACGGGATGTAAAGATAGATGTCACCACTGAAGGCAAGAGCGTGCTTTCGGATACCAGAAACATCAAAGGGCAGTCAAGTGACTATATTGCCATCAGCAGCCTTAACCCAGGAAAAACGAAAATATCCCTGAACATTGACGACGCGCTTTCGCTGGATAATACTGCCTATGTGATTATACCGCAAACAATAAAACATGATGTCCTGTATATCACCGATAATGTAAAATCGCCTTCAATAGTCGCCCTCGGTCTTATTCCTTTTACGAAGGTAACAAAAGCTGACCCGAAAAGCATTCCATCTCTCTCAGGTCAAATTGTCTTTGTAAGCGCTCCCCTTCAGGCGGAGGCGGTAAAAACCCTTTCGGATTATGTGAGAAACGGAGGAACTGCTGTTATTATAGCATCACCGGGATTGGCGGGCATGGATATCCTTCCTGTCGAACCCGGCGACCTCTCAAATAAAACATCATTGAATATCGTCCACCCGAATACCATAACAAGCGGCATTGACATTGAAAACACGGAAGTCAAGAAACATTTCAAGGCGAGTCTGAAACGGGGCGCGGTATCACTCGTTGAAGGAGGGGATAAATCCGTCATGCTGGCTTACTGGAAATCCGGGAAGGGAATGGTAATTTACTCTGGGCTTGCCGACCCCTGGGGAGATAATATCTATGACCCCCTGAATGAAGATGTGTGGAATGATTTCCACTCAAACCCGGGTTATCCGCTCTTCTTTAAGCAGATGCTTGAATGGATAAGCGGAAGCGCGGATGTGAGTGAATATAATGCAAAAACAGGACAGTTTATAAAACTGCCTGCAGCGCAGACCATAAAGACCCCCGCAGATACGATAACAACAGACCTTTTGCTGCTTGATGAAGTTGGGATTTATGAACTGCCTGATAAGGATATTGCTGTGAACCTGTTTGATGAAAAGGAATCAAACCTCGAAGGCAGCGGGCTTGCTGCGGGGGCTTTGAATCTTTCAACTGCGAAGGAAATTTCGTACAATGTCCAGACCATCAGGAAACCAAAATATCTTGATATTTATCTCATAATGGCGGGGATGTTCCTTGTAGTGCTTGAACTTGTTTACCTGCGCTGGAGGGGTGAGTTATAATGGATATCCCGCAGTTTGCGAATCCCTTTATTCTTCTGTTAATAAGCCCCTTAATCCTTGGCGGATGGTATGCGGTAAGGAAAGGTATTCCGAAGTTCATCATCCTCTCACGCGTGATAATCCTGAGCCTTCTTATTATCGCCCTTGCTGAACCTTTCACCCTGAGCACAGGCTCTGTCCGGGATGAGATACCCAAGGTGACTATCGTATCAGACCAGACGATGAGCATGGATTTATTCGATAAGGATGCGGGCGGAAAGATATTCGAAGCAATAAAATCAAAGACTCCTACCACCGCAAGGCAGTTTGCAGGTATAAAATCTCCAATCGGGGATGAAGTAATACAAAATGCGGAGGGAAATAACAACATAGTGCTTGTGAGTGATGGGAATAATAATTACGGCAAAGACCTGTTCGATGCCATTTCTTTTGTTTCCAAAACAGGCACTCGCGTGTTCGCTGTTAAACAGAAACCCATACACAACGACGCGAGCGTTGAGATAGAAAGCGCCAAGAACCTCATTATCGGGAATGAGAACGTATTCAATATCGTGGTGAGGCAGGCGGGAAATGAGACAAGCTATCGTCTTGATGTGGATATAGACGGCACGCCTGTGAAATTACCTGATGAGAGTAAAAATGTAGTCCAGAATGAGCGCGCTAAAGTCATTCCGGTATCGGCTCCATTCAATTCACTGGGAACGCATAAGGTGACTGCAACTATAACACCCAGTAGCGAGGACTGGTTTAAGCTCAATAACGTGTTCTATAAAGCCGTGTTCGTGGTGCCAAAGCCAAAGGTTCTGGCTGTTACTGATGATACCACATCGCCGCTTTATAAGGTCGCAAGCAGCCTGTATGCAGTCACGACCCTGAATTCGGTGCCTGACGACCTTTCGCAGTACAAAGCTGTGATTATAGATAATAAGGGCGCAGCGCAGTTGAGCGCGGAATCTTTGAGGAAATATGCGGGCAGCGGAGGAGGGCTTGTGGTGGTTGGTGGGGATGCGGCGTATGATAAGGGGAGTTACAACAACTCGCCTGTTGAAGCAATGCTGCCTATAATATCGAGGGCGGGTGAGTATAAAGGCGGGAGGAGTATAGTTATAGTAATAGATGTTTCTGGAAGTACTCTTGCTGGAACAATGGATTCTAAAACTGGGGAAGTGACAAATTCGGTTATTGAACAAGAAGACAATATTGCTGCAAATATAGTTGGTACAATGACCCCTGATAATTATGTAGGTGTTATTGGATTTGGTGGAAAAATAGTGCCATTGCCTATGATGCAAATGACTTTTGAAAATAAAATTAAAATGAAACAGGATATTTTGAGATTCGAGCCTTCGGGTGCAGGAAATCCTACGAATATGGATGAGGCATTAAAAGGTGCTTTAGAAATGTTAAGAGGGGCGACTGGCTCAAAGGAAGTAATAGTATTATCGGATGGTTTTATTGCAGGTAATGAAGAAGGTGGAGAAACGATGGTAGATAAGACGATAAGTGCTGCTAAAGAATTACAAAAAAATGGCGCTTCTATGACATTTTTACAGGTTAGAAGTAATGAAAATGAATTAACATCAAGTTATAAGAGATTAGCTTCTTCTGTAAATGGTAAAATTATAGCTGCTCCAATAGGCTACACTGATGCTAAGATTGTAGAAGAACCATCAGCCACTGCTGCACCCACACCTACTCCTACTCCTGAAATTCACGAATTTCGCCTTGAAGCGATCGATACCAACCATTTCATCACAAAATACATAAATCTCACCGCCTCGGTAACGGGATATAACGAAGTCACGCCCAAACTCGGGTCTGACAATCTTGTTGCCACCACTCCACGCGGGAAACCCATTCTCATCACTTGGGGATTCGGCTTAGGGAGAGTTGCTGCTTTCACAACTGATAATGGCAATCCATCCATTAGCGACCCTACCAGACCTTGGGCAAGCGCAGTTTACAGCGGTGAGAACTCTCGCCTCATCTCTTCAATGATAAACTGGGCAATCGGAGACCCGCGCCCCAGGGAAGGCGTGGTGATACAGGCAGAGGACATCTGGGGCGGAACTCCGGGGAGGGTTGTTATAACATCTAAAGACCTTCCAGCAGTAAAACTTGATGGGACATCACTTGATCTCGCACGGACAGGGCCAACTACATACGAATCCACGATAAATCTTGAAAAAGAAGGATTCCATGATCTATCTGGAACTGGCGAAGTTAAGTATGGTATTGCAGTGAATTACCCGCTTGAATACAAGGATGTGGGATTCAATGACCAGCTCATTTCTGTTATCGATTCAAACGGCGGGCGCGTGTATGATGAGAAAGATGTCGAAGGTCTGCTTCTACTTGATATAAAAGAAAAGGCAGTCAGGACAGTGGAGGAGCCAAAGAGTGAAAAAGAGCCCTTCCTTCTTGCGGCGCTGGGATTGTTTTTAATAGAGGTGATAGTCAGGAGGCTTAAGGACTACAGGAAAGAAAGACCGGACATTCAGGATAATCCACCGAGAGCGGAGCAGCCAGCGCCTGCGGCTCCTGTTGCTGAACCTGTGGCTGCTGAATGATGATAGCCAAAGCTTAAATAAACGCATAAAAGAATTATAGTTAAAACGTAAACAATTAAAACAATCTTTGCGACCTTTGCGCTCTCTGGTGAATAAAATCGCACACCGCAAAGTAGGTTATGAACGAAGTTCATGGATATCAATGAAAAAGAACAACAATATGGACATTAACAACGAACTAATACGAACTCGTACGAACTCCGGCGGCATGAGTTCGTATCAGTTCGTACGAGTTAGTTGTTGATTTTTATACCAGACGCAAAGTAGCGAAGAATTCACAAGAATAGAATATGTTTAGAAAAATAAGTTCTCAACTATAATTATGGAGGTTGCATATGAAAAAAGTCCTTATCATTGTTGACATGATAAACGATTTTGTCACAGGAAAACTGGGCAGCCCCCGCGCCCGGGAAATCGTCCCCAACATAGCTGCACTTATTAAAAAAGCGAGAAAACAGCGCATTCCCATTGTGTACCTGCGCGATGCCCATACTTCAACCGACAACGAGCTATCCATATGGGGAGAACATGCCATGAAAGGCACAAATGGCTCTGAAATCATACCTGAACTTAAACCTGAAAAAACGGATATCGTTATTGAAAAGAAATGGTACAGCGGGTTTGTGGATACGGAACTGCCGGAAATACTAAAAAAACTTGGAGCCGATACACTTGTTTTCACAGGCGTGAGTACGGATATCTGCGTCCAGAATAATGTCGGTCATGCTTATTTTTCAGGATATAAGACAATCGTCCCGCGCGATTGCACAGCCACGCTGGATGAGGAAGCCTTCGAAATATCCCTCAAATATATGAAGAATATCTACGGCACAGAAATAACGACACATGACAGGGCGTTGCAGGACATAAAATGATAGCCGGAATAGATGAAGCCGGGAAAGGGCCTGTGCTTGGTCCCATGTGCGTTGCAGGAGTGCTTCTTGATGAAAAAAAACTGGATGCTCTCTCCCGAATCGGAGTAAAAGACTCAAAACAACTGAGCGCAAAACGGCGGGAGGCTCTTGGCGTAGAGATAAAGAAGCTTGCTGATAAATATTTCATCCTGGAAGTAAGTCCTCTCCAGATAGACGAACTTCGCAAAATAATGACAATGAACGAAATAATGGTGGTCTGCTATGCGAAAGTCCTTGAGGAGCTAAAACCTGACCGTGCTTTTGTGGATGCTGCGGACGTTATTGCAGAACGGTTCGGTGAGAATATCAAGAAAAAATATGCCCACGAAATAGAAATTACTTCTGAACACGAGGCTGATGTGAAATACCCCATTGTTTCTGCCGCCTCCATCCTTGCCAAAGTGAGGAGGGATGCTTTGATAAAGGAACTGGAAAAAAAGGCAGGCGTTAAAATCGGAAGCGGCTATCCGGCAGACCCTAAAACCATCTCGTTCCTTGAAGGCTGGATTAAGGAGCATGGGTCGCTCCCGGATTTTGCCCGGAGTTCGTGGGAAACTTCAAAAAAACTGGTTGAGAAATTTACTAAAAATCAGAAAAGAATCTCTGAATATTAACATGGGTATTACAGAAGAAATAATCCCGCTCCCCCACCCGGAACCTATTTATTCTTTCTTCTCTTCCTTTGCCATCTCTATATCCATCTTGTAATCGTCATATCCCATCCAGGCGACGATTAATCCCACGAACAGAAGGAAGAGACCGATTGTTGCTTTCAATAAACTAACAAGTTCATTCCAATAACCCAGATATCCGTACAATCCTGTGTACCATACTACACCGATAATCAATATCACTATGCCTACCAACATCTTTATTATATTACTTGCTGAGGACATTTTATCACCCATGCTTAATTCATTTATTCTATATTAAGTTTTTTTATAGGGCTTCGGAAAAACTTATTACCACACTCATTAATAATACCGTAATGAACGGCACAATCCTGCAGGTAGCCATTAAAGGCGTGTATTTGATTGAGAAAGCCCCGGGGCCGGTACCGATTGTACTTCTTGAAGACAATGCAAAACGCATTATGCCTATCTATATCGGTTTATCAGAAGCGATATCAATCAATGCAGCGCTGAACCGGGATATTCCGCCAAGACCGATGACCCATGACCTGTTCATTTCTCTCCTTGAAAAAATGAGTTCAAAGATAGACAGTATCCTGATAGATGAGCTGAATGAAGGGGTTTATTATGCGCGGATGTCTGTTTCACGGGATGGACAGCATTTTGAATTGGACGCAAGACCAAGTGATTGCATTGCGATTGCTCTTCGAAGCGACGCACCGATTAATATCCGGGAAAATATACTTGCCGAGGCAATAATCAGTAAAGAAGAGCTTGAAAATATCCTGCCGCTTGACAGTTATTTCTAGCAATTAATACTTTCACATCGCTATCGCAACGCAGATACATATCATGAATAATATAACAACTAACTATGGTTCTTGAAGAGAAAGGTGTCTATACCGTTCATGAATTCACACTTGCTGTAAAAGGTATCCTGACTTCGGGCCAGTTCAACGACGTCTGGGTAAGGGGTGAAATCTCAAATTTCACTAACCACAAATCGGGTCACCGCTATTTTACACTGAAGGATAAGGCAAGCCAGCTTCAATGCGTCATGTTCAAGTGGTACGGCAATAACCTGAGGTTCGAGCTTGAGCATGGCATGAAGGTGCTTGTCCTGGGAGATATTGATGTTTACGAGCAAAGGGGTGCTTACCAGTTAAAGGTCAGGGCAATCCGGCCCGATGGTATCGGGGAACTCTACAAAGCATATGAGCAATTGAAAAATAAACTTGCAATGGAAGGTTTGTTCTCGCCTGAACATAAAAAATCCCTGCCAAGGTTCCCCCAAAAAATCGGCATCGCCACATCGCCCACCGGGGCAGTCCTTCATGATATTTTGACTGTTATCAGACGGCGATACCCTGTAAACCTGCTCTTTATCCCCACAATAGTGCAGGGAGAATATGCAACACAAAGCATAATCGACTCAATTTCCGCACTCAATAAAACAGATGCTGACCTGATAATTCTCGGCAGGGGCGGCGGTTCGATAGAAGACCTCTGGGCTTTCAATGAAGAACTCGTGGCGCGGGCGATTTTCAATTCAAGAATCCCCATCATATCCGCTGTGGGGCATGAGACCGATTATACGATAGCCGATTTTGTAGCTGATGTCCGCGCCCCGACACCATCGGCAGCGGCTGAGATAGCAGTGCCGGACAGGGCTGAACTTGCAAATCACATAAACAGGCTGGGCGACAGGCTAATCGATAACCAGAGGCGCAGTATCAGCGACATGGCATCACATCTTTCCGAGCTGGAGGATGGTGTCGAGCCGCGCTTATTTTTAGAGCGGCTGACAGATTATATGCAGTATATTGATGAAATGACACAGCGCCAGGTATTGAGCGTGAAGAGGATTTTAGAAGCGAGGGAGTCGGTTTTCAATGCGCATGCGGGTAAACTCGATGCTGTCAGTCCGCTCGGGACGCTTGCGAGAGGCTACAGCATTACACTGAAGCTGCCTGATAAGACGCTTGTGCGCAGTGTCAGCGATGTGGAAAAAAATGATGAGCTTGAGATTATAGTGAACGATGGAAAGATAAAATCCAAAGTAAATGATAAGGAGGTATGTACATGGAAATGAGTTTTGAGGAAGCGCTTTTGGAGCTTGAAGGGATAGTTGAGAAACTTGAAAAGGGGCAGCTTTCGCTTGATGAGAGCCTAATGCTTTTTGAGAAGGGGATAAAGCTTGTGAGGGAATGCAATGATAAGTTGAAAAATGCACAGCAGAAGGTGGAGCAGTTGATTGAGGAGAATGGCGAGCTGAGGACGGAGAAGTTTGAGGTTGAGGAGTAGGGTTTGCTGGGAAAAGAAAAAGTTTTCTTTTACCCCTTTTCAGTTTATCCTTCTCAACTAACTTGCTTATTCAATTTCCTCGATTCTATCAATATCATCGTCTTTATCCTCGACATCTGGAATTCCATCACCATCTAAATTCAGTAGATGGAAAAGTAATTAAAATCTTATTGCATCGCAGTTTGTAGATAGTCACGCCCGTCTGGCGCACACCAGCAGGACTGCAATTATCGCACCGATTGCCTCAAAGCCGACTGCCTGTGGGGTATCTTGTGCTTTGGGTGGTATTGTCGGAACTGCTGTGGTTGCCTGCGATACTACTCCATCTACAACCCCTCCGTCTCCAAACGGAAGCCCGTAAACTATCGCGAACGGGCTGAAGCTCGATGCCTGCGCCGAGTAGTAAGCAAACTCCGAATCTGCGTTAATCAGCACAGTATCGAGAGTAATCCATTTCTTTCCATCGTACCTCATCAGCATGGCTTTCGTGACTTTGCCCTCTACCAACGGAGCCTTGAACTTGATTTCCGCTACCTTGACGCTCGCTAAACCTGTAGTACCCAGCCAGATGTTGTAATATTTATAGATTTTACCACCACTTACACTCGGCTCTGTTTTAGTCAGGTCGGATTTTTGCTTGAGTTCTTCTACCCTGACCTCTACGTAGCCCGCATTCTTGCTTGGGGTTATTATGATGTTAGATATGTCAAGATTTTTGTATGCATGGTTCACTTGCTTGCCTGCGCTCCAGTACAGTTCGACCTTCCCTATGCTGGCGATGTTGCTGAAAGACTCAGACGATGTTGCGCCACCGCCACCAGAGCCACCTCCGCCAGAACTTACCCCACCAGAACTGCTTGAACTTGTTGTAGTTGCTGTCGGGGTTGGTTCAGCATCAGACAATATTGATGCCTTGTCTTGGATAACTATCGGGTTCGGACTATTGAGATGGTCGTTGAGAATTGCTCGGATGTCATTGATTATTGTTACATTTTCAGTGGAACTTATATCATCTATTGCTGTGGCTGATGGTATTACTACAACCAATAGGATAAAAAAAAATAATTTCATTGAATCCTCAATTACGACTTACTCTAATTTGAACTGGATAACTTGTATTTATTGTTTCCAATGCATAAGCTACCTGAGTACCATCAAGATGTAATTTTGCTCTTCGGTTATATACATCGGGATTTGTTGATGCTCTAACATAAACATTATTCCATGATGTATTCACATCAGATGAATTAAGTGGAACCCTTGTTTTGTAATTAACATTATAAGTATTTGTAAGTGTTCCGTTCAATTCCGGTGTTCCACCGTTGGTGTAGAGCCTGTCACCTTTAGTTATATTTCCAGTGACCCACGCATATACTGGACCGCTATAGGGACTATCACCGCCAAAGACATCTTTATGCGTTACGGCATACGCTGTATCTCCTAAAAAAACGACAGGTTTGGTTTGTGCGAAATCTGATGATAATACCCATAGGTTGTCGTTAGTATCACTTGGTACTAATGCCAAATACACCAAACTTCCAGCATCAGAGTTCTCTGGTAATCCTTTTTGATATAATAGGTATGTAAAGTTGTAGTCATAAGAAGGTGGGTTGTTTGCTGAAGAATGATTTATATAAACTATTCCAACCAATACAAACAGAAACATTCCTACTATTATGAAGATTTGTTTATTCATTTTTATCTCTCCTTGCTAATTAGGTCTGCGCAAACCAGACTGTACGCTGATAACATCTCCATCCAGAGCAAGACCGTTAGCTTCCGACAGGTTAACAGCATCGCAGCCGCTATTACATACTGTGTCCTGAGTTTGACAGGGTAAATAATATGATAGTCCTCAGCATCTTTGTTATTGATGAAATACCAAAAAAAACTGAGGACATATGAGATAATCCCTAATGAGAATATATGCTTTCCGATTGG
>JAHFDG010000116.1 GCA_023249105.1 Candidatus Methanoperedens sp.
ACCGTGATATTCCGACTGTACCCGATGAACCAATCACTATCCTTGCCGACTATTCCAAATAGCCGCCATCCCCATCCAGGTGTTCCGAGTAGTAACTTCATTTGCCATCCTCCTTGTTATATATCGAGATCATCAGCCGCTTGTTCCAATTCTTCGGAGACGGCCCTAAGATTCGCTGCCGTCATCGGCCATGCTTTTATTCGATCCCATCTACCGCAGCACTTTTGCGGGGATAGCCGCACCCCGTGATTATTATTATCATCATCCAAGCCAACCGCAAATACGCCGTGTGGGCATTTATCTATCGTCAACATTTTCATATCGTCACCCCAATAAAAATATAACAATCAAATGAAGGCGACGGGAAGTTATCTCGTCGCATCCCTATCACATCTACGGCCCGCGCCTTATTACCGCGTTATCCTTCCATTCAAAGTCCCCGCATCTCATCAAATCCATATTCTTGACCTGGATATCATGTAGTAAACAGTAATGCCGGCCTTCCTGGTTAGCGCAATAATCGCAGGTAGGTTCCCAATGTTCAGCGCGGCGGAGGTTCATACTATACCTTGACTTCTAATTGCATTGAATAGGTTCTCACGATATTCTGGATATTCTTCTTCTTGATCTGGATAAGGCCAATTCTGTAAATAATCCTTTAGCCACTTAGCTTCTTCCCCTGTTAATTCAATGGTGATTCTTACAACTTTGCGTCCTTCTACTTTCATTATTCACCCTCCTTTTCATCTTCTGGCATATCCTCATCTTCCGTATCGTTACTGCACCGGTCTATGAATTCTTCCACGGTTTCATCTGACCTTCTCACAAGCACATCACAATCAATATCCGGTATGTAGAAGTGGTGGCATCTTCCACAATACAAAACCCCATCAACAAGGAATTCTCTATCGTCATCTTCCCTGTGTAAATATCCTGCTTGAGTATGAGAAACCTTTACGCAATTATGACCATGTTTTATATTCAATCTTCGTCCTCCTTGTTATCATTATCATCATCATCTTCCGGGTTCACATAAACATAGCCTCTTTTATTCCTGATACGGTGAACGGTGTAGCCTTGAGCGGGGCCACATGACGGGCAATCGGTCGCCCCACAATAACATGGCATAATTAGACTTCCTCCACTTCGCAAAATAACTCTCCCTTTTTAATCTTATGCAGTACCAGCCCAACATCCATATCCTCGTCTTGCCCGTAACGGTAAGCGGCATTGGATTTGGCACCTTCGATATTAAATGCCGAAGTGACGAAAGTGCTATCCTCTATCGTAACCTCGTACTGTATCTTCTCCCTTTGCGGATTGCCAGGGGTCGTAGGGTGGAATTTCATAGGGTTCCTTTCTATAAGTTATTCGGATATTCTTCTGGGTGTATAGTCAGATTAGGCTTCCAGTAAATCTTGCATCCTTCTTCCCTTGCTGCAAAGTGCAATTCTTCAACCCATTCCCATTCAGGCTGAAACGCTGGTGCGCCACTTGATGCACTCTGCCCACCGATAATCACCCAATCAAATAACTTTAGTGTTCCATCAGGGAATTGTATATGCTCCGTCAACGGTTCGCATGATAGGAATGTTACCTTTGCCTTGATTTGCTTGAATGCTTCCACCGCATCGGATACTCTGTCTTGGCAATCAACCGTTGTACCCACCCATGCGTTATCCGGCCAATCAATATCAACAAGCCGTTTGGGATTCTTGGTAAGGAAGATAAAGTTCCAATCGGGAGCATTGCTCACCGCCGCCATGATCTTATCAATCCATTCTTGCGGAACCCAATCACCGAACAAGTCAGCCATAGAACAGACGAAAACATTGCGATTAGGGCTTTCGGCATTGTATGGTAACTTGGTATTCTGCGGAGCCGATAGCCTATCCTCATAAAATTCTGGCTCAAAACCACCGTGGAAACGGTTGCCAATATCACGAGCATAGCAATACTTACATCCATGTTTGCAGCCTGTAACGGGGTTCCAGCTCCATCGCGCCCATTTTATTGAATCATTGGTTTCGTTAAATTTGGATGGTGATTTGGTTGCAGGTTCAGGTGTAATTTTTTCTGGAACTTCTTTAATCCGCTCTCTGATTTTTTCTTCTGTTGGCCGGAGCGCGGCTTTGTTGGTTTCCACCTTTTCTATTTCTTCTTCCGTGCCGTGGTCTATAATATATTTAGCAGAGGATACAGACCGTCCTGATACACCAAATTGTTCACCAGCAAGGTCGGCTGCCTTACCACTCTTACCGGATTGTTGCACCGGTGCACTAATCCGAGGTTCTTGATTTACTAAATTATTGGAATGTTCTTTCCCACTTTCCCGTTGTCTAATTTTAGCTTCATCTGCCCAGAAACTAATTGCCTTTGCACCTGCTATAGCTAATTGGTTAATAGATAAATGCCTACGATGGATGTTATTGCTCACCACATAAGTAACGGGATCAGAACCACCTTCCCATTCCCTTGCCCAGATTTCTATATCCAATTCCTTACAAGCATTGTAGCGGTTCCTGCCATCCAACACCTTACCTTGATATAGAACAATAGGATGAATCAACCCGTGGCCGGATATATCCACCTTAAACTTCTCATAAGTATCATCATCCATTGGCGGCATAATTAAAGCGCAAGGATGGATTTCTAAATCATGGTCTACAATAAACGCATCTTCATATTCCTTCATTACAGCCTCCCATATTACCGTTGTAAAATTCGATTGCCTTGCGACCTCTATCAGAAATAACATCAACTAATCCTTGCTTACTCCAATCACTTTTAGGAAAGAAATGTCCATAAGTAGGAAGTATTGTCCAATGCTGTTTATCACCTTGGATTGGCTCCCTAATCCACCCCATGCGTCCATGTTTTACTAACATTGAAACAAAACCTTCATCAAAGTTTTCAATACTGCCTAACCACCCCTTGAAAGTAATCCCCCCCTTATCTCTTGCACCAATGCACCTATTGATGGTTGTAGCACTGATATAAGGGATAATATCAATACGTGGTGAATATTGGTTGAGTAAGTGGATAGCCTCTTGACGTGGAAAATCCTTTGGCCCATTGGGGTCTAACACAAGAAATAACAAAGTGAATGGATGTTTGTGAAGATAGTTTCCCAAAGCATTTAAAGCATCAGCCGCCGCCATTGTTTTGATGCTGAGATTTGATTGGGGCGGAATCAATGTCCTTAAAGTGGCGCACGCTTCAGGAAGTATATCAGAAAACCAAAACTTGAAATTGACATTGTTATTACATGACCGGCGATAAGCATTCATTATGCGAAGTGGTGATCCATCAACTATTTCGCCTTGCACATCATTCCTGCCAGTTCCGCAAAACACATCAGCGCAAACAACTTCTTGGTATTTGAAATACTCACTTTTGAATTGCGTTAATCTCATCCACGCAATCCCGCCGATTTCTAATTCCTTCCGTGGAGTGTGAACAGAATTACCTTGTATAAGCATCGTTATATCCTTACATAGAACGCAAAAAACTCCCAGTTAGGTGCGGAGAAAAGTGACAAGCTCTTCTTTCCTAAAAGGGAGTCTTTGCGTCCTGCTATTAAATTTGGATTGTGATAGTACGATACAGCTTGTCATTTTTAATCTCCGCAATTTGATAGTAGTAAAATTGGATGATTATGTCAAGAGAAATTATAACTGATGTTTCCAATTCCAGTACCGGATGAAACGGTCAATCATCCACCG
>JAHFDG010000117.1 GCA_023249105.1 Candidatus Methanoperedens sp.
TGATGTATAATACGGACACATTGTTTGCAATAAACAACATGACCATCTTTCTTTTTTCTATTTTTATGGAATTCATCAATGTCCTTTATTTCTTTACACCGTGGACACTTTTTTTCTTGGCTTATCCCACCAAGTATTATGACATTTTGGACAGACTCGGACTTCTTCTTTGCGCGGGTTCCATTCGTATCCACAGCGTTTGCACCTCAGTTGTTTTTTTATTTCTACCTTCATTTTTTAGCCTTTCTTTTGATTAGTAATAACTTGTTTGAAGTAATAAGTCAAGGTTTATTTTCAGTCTTATACACGAGGTCATCCCACGGGCAATTGTCCCACGATATTTGATCTTTGAAAGATTGCGAAAACAATGACGGCTTTTCGCAGTATAATTTTTCTACCTGATAATCTAATACATACGTGGTTGCCGTGTCGGTTTCACTTCTTGTAGCGCGACCCGACATTTGTTCTACACAGGATAGGGCCTCGGACTGAAACCAAAGCCTACCCAGTGGCCCACTGTATATCCTCGCTGATACCAACTTATCCCCGACGTATAGATAAGGACACTTAATTATTATAACGAACCTTGCTAAATCTTCTTTCAAGTCAACTCCGCGTTCACAAGAGGGGCTACAAAGGATCGAACCAACGGCATATCGACCATCCTCACCTTTCATAAACTCATTGATAACCTCTTGGCGATTCTCGGAGGTATGGGTAATTAACCGTGGGGAATCTACCCCTTGCATTATCTGACCACATAATTTCCAGGACACCGTGTGCAAAATTCCACGCTGACCTTCGTGCATTTCGAGAATCTTCTTGATAGCTGATATGAGTTTGGGAACCGCCTCGTCCATTTTTTTAGACACGACATCCGCGACGGGCCAAATATGTACCGGCGATAGTTCAGGGTCAAAAGTACTCGGCAATTCATAGTAATCAATATCGTCAATATCTAAGCCTAATTGTTTCGCCAAAATCGGCATAGGCGGGAAGGTCGCACTAAGCAAGGTGAAACTATCCGAATGCCGGAAAAGAAATTTCTCACTTAACTCAGGCGATAACCAGGTAGGTCGGAAGATAATCTGACCTTGCCGTGAGCCACTACGAGGCACTTCTTCATATAGCCACTGGTCATTCATGTTGTTCAGGAATATATTGCACCGTTCAATGATATGGGTAAAATGTTCAAGCTCTTTCATCTTGCGGAGCTTTTGTTCTTCATCGTAATCACCCATTGACTCGATTTCTTTCTCTAACTTTGTGGCTATGCTGGTTGAACGCTGCAACGCCTCTTGTCCAAAGTCGCGCCAACTGGATAAACCGTCTTTTGAACCAGCGGTCTTACGTTTTGGGCCGCCCTCCAAGCCAAGTTGGAAAAGGGTGCGCTCCCCGAAACTCAAGGAAACAAAACCAGAGAGTACCGATTCCAAACTGTCGGCTTCATCCACCACGGTAAAAGGGTTGCCGGAAAACCTGCCAGCATAAGTAATTTCACTGACAAAGTAGTTGAAATTAAATACTCGATACGATGCTTCCAATGCTTTGTTTTTAGCTATGGCATATAGGCACTTACTTTTCGCATCACATGGGTTTGTCTTAGTAGCCAAACATTGATCGCAATTCTTGGACGGATCGGCAACGCACGGGTAATTAGCCCTTCCGAAAACCGACACAATTTCAGGGAAGTCGTTCGTGATCTGGACTTGTAGGAATTTCGACTGAACAAGGTATGTCAAATCACCGGCCATTACTCCGCACACCATAGCAATGAGGGATTTACCTGCCCCGGTCTTAGCCTTGACTACTTTTACCCGTTTCTCGCTGCCCATTACCCAGTCAATTACCTCACGCTGATGGAGCCTAAACGGTTTATCCTTGAAATTACTCAGCCTATCCTTGGCGGCCTGAGCGTTCATAATTGTATGCATTTATTTCCCTTTCCTATTCCTATTCCGCCTGATCGTATATCTTCGCGTAATCCGCTTGCTGCCTGATTAACTCATTAGTTGTCGATTCGATTTTATCACTCTGCCGCTTCAATGCGAATTGTTTAGCCTCGGCAAATGTGCGGAAGTAGGAATCGTAATCGCTGGATATAGCGTGGCGGTTAATTGTAGCCTTATCGCCACTCCATCTTGTTTCTTTCGCCCACACGGATTTATCGGTTGATTTTTCCACTTCTACCGGATTGATGAATTTATCATCTTTGCCATATACGTGCTTATCTACTCGATACCATGTTTCCATAATGTCTCCTTTTCACCTTTCCTGTTTCGATTCCTAACTTACCTTCTCTTTAATATCGCCCATCGCAATTAAATAATCCAAATCGCTTTGCATCATAGAACTTAGAAATTCGATAACCATACTTTCATCTTCCGATAACATTTCTTCAGTAAGGTAAAATTCCTGATACCGTTGACCTTGGACATAGTGTTTTTTCGTAATCACTCGGAACCGGTAGGTATCATCAACCGCTTTTGTCATAAAATAGAAGTCGAATTTATCAGTTTCAACATGCCAATTATCGTTAAGCGTGTTTATATCCATTTTAACTTTCCTCTATTTGCCTTCTCGCCTCTTTAGAGCGATTTTAATCTTCCCGTGTCACTTTCTACCTGTTTACCTTTTTAACGCGCCCACGATGCCTTAGAATTAGCCAGAAGGTATGTTTGGATAGATAGCCTATCTGGAACTCTCCTTTTCTGCTTTATATTCATTTCCACTTTTCAACCCTTCTATAATTTCATCAACCACTTTCTCGTGCATATCATTCGCTCGGTCATCAGCATCTTCTTCCGCAATCATCCATTCTGAATCGAAGTTTACTTGTTTACTGACATCAGCGTCCCAATATCTATCGTCAACCCTTTGAGCATGAAAAGCCATCGTTTCAAAATTGCGGCCACATCCAATTTGGGAAAATTTCATCTTCCCATTTTTATCCTTGTTCTTAAAATGGTCAATCATCAAGCCAACCGTGGATACTACTATCTTGGTTTCGCCATATTCCAGTAAGGTGTTACGCCGGAATAAGCAATCGTCGGCGCAAATAAAATGACCTGCCCATCCACGTTCAGTACGAGTTACTTCCACTTTCATCTTCAATCCTCCTATTAGTTAAAGTTATCCAAAATCAAACACCGACATTATTTACCAACTATCTTTACTTTCCTACCAGCCAGAATTTTCTTAATTTCCCCTTCCGGCCCCCACCAACATTCACATCCCCAAACTGTATCGCCGTTATCTAAGGTAATACGCGGATTTGGAAAACCCAAATACGGGTGGTCAATATCACCATCATATTTGCCATATCCGAGGAAATTAACGACTTCACTGTTAGAACTTAGAATTGCGCCTACCCGATCACCTATCTGCATGTTAAAACCTCCTGTTTCCAATTCGATTCATAAAGGCTATGTAAAATCAAACACCGACTGAGCTAAACGCTTGGCGGCTATCTCGGCTATCTTGTCCATCCCGGAAATTCTACTTGCTTGCGCTTTTCTGGTAAACATTCCTTGCAACATCTTCCAGCGAACCCCACACTAAAGGTCT
>JAHFDG010000118.1 GCA_023249105.1 Candidatus Methanoperedens sp.
AGCTTAGAAGTTTCACCGATGACCAGATTATGGCACAGATTAAGGAGGCTACGCGCGAGATTAATGAATTCCCACTCGTTATCGGTTTCCTGTGCCACTGGTGCAGTTATGCGGCTGCTGACCTTGCGGGCTCGCTTCGAATTCAGTATCCTACGAACCTGCGAAACATCCGCGTCCTGTGCGCCGGGAGGGTAAATCCTTCCTTTGTGCTTGAAGCGCTGCGCAGGGGAGCAGATGGCGTGCTCGTGGCAGGATGCAGGTTCGGGGAATGCCATTATACGATTGGCAATTACTGCGCCTCCCAGAGGATGAATGTGCTTTCGAAATTACTGGTTGACCTGGGGTTTGATGAGCGCCGCCTCAGGGTCGAGTGGATAGCTGCAAGCGATGGGGAAAAGTTTGCAGGGATAGTCAAGGACTTTGTCGGGCAGTTAAAAAATATCGGTCCAATCGGCAGCGAGCTAAAGAGGTAATCTTGATGTCCATCATTTTTTTAGAGTTTATTCTGGAAGCGATTAAACTTAAATCACCACAAAGAACGCAGAGAACGCAAAGCATAGAGGCGAAAATCTTTGCGAACTTTGCGCCTCTGCGGTGAGAAAACGGTGAATCCATGAGCGAAGAAAAACTGGAAGTTGCAGTCGATAGCGAAGTCAGGGATACTCATTTCCTGTACACCCAGAAGACCGCAAAGTCAAAAAAACTCCTTGATTACGACTATAGACGCTGCAACGGCTGCGGTATATGCATCGAAGTCTGCCCCAAAAAGGCAATCGAACCCGGCCCGTTGATAGAAATTGCCACAGGATTGGACGCGCCGCCTGTTATCATAGACCACACAAAATGTTCGTTTTGCGGCATGTGCGCTGCATTCTGCCCTGTCAAATCCATCAGGATGACGGTGAACGATAAGGATATCCTTGATTTGCAAGAGTTCCCGCACCTTGATTCAAGCGTAGTGTTTAACGATAAGTGCCTCCCCTGCCTGATATGCAAGAAATCATGTCCTGAAGAGGCTATTAGCGTTGAGCTTACTTTCCCTAAAAAGGAGGCTCTGGCGCCGTTTAAGGCAGGCAAGAAAGGTGAAATCACCGTGGATATGGAGAAATGCACGCTTTGCGGCGCCTGCGCAGAGCTTTGCCCTGCATTCGTCATGGTTGAGAAAAAGGCAAAAGCGGATGACCTCATGCCTTTTGATGACATGCTCGTTGATAAGACAAAATGCGATTATTGCGGTATCTGTGTCCCGTTCTGTCCTGAGGATGCAATAAAAGTGAAAGGCGATTTTGATGCAGAGGAAATAAAAAAGATTGCGCCGAAACTTGCGGGAAGCATCAAAGTCGATGATAGTAAATGCACACGATGCGGCTGGTGCGAAGCGGTCTGCCCGTACGATGCCGCAGAGGTAACAAAACCATTCGAGGGTAAGATTGAGCTTATTGATGCTAAATTAAAAGGCTGCGACCCTGTGGGCTGCCACGGGTGTTTCAACGTCTGCCCTTCAAAGGCATGGATTATTCCCAAAGATAAGAAAATAGATGTGGTGCGGGATTTCTGCACCTACTGTGGCGCATGCGAGAAAGCGTGCCATGTGAAGGCTATCGGGGTGAAAAGAACGGCAGCGAAACACACTGAAATAATGGATACTCCGTGGGCAGAGGATTGGAAGAAAGCGATAATCTGCCTGACCACAAAAGAGCGGGATAGGCCTGACGTATCACACACCTTGCATGTGGAAAAAGCTGAAAAAAGAATCGAGGAGGCGCTCGTCAGGCCATGTATTAATCCTGAATTCAGAAAATCTGTTGAGGAAAGGATTAAGAAGATGTCTTCCATCCTGGGCAATAAACAGGTAAGGAGAGCATGGGAGAAGAAAGAGCCTGCGGATGCGGTGGCGGAAATAAAGAAAAGTATGAAAAAGTTAATGTCCTGATTGCTGCTTATGTCTCTTTTTCCTATCTTCCAGCTTTTGCTTTTTTCACGCCTTTCCAAAAATCAAAACATAATTATAAGGACCAACACCCGACTGTTCCCGAACTTCGAAGCCATTATCCTTACAGATGGAAATCACTTCCTCTTCGGTCAGCCGCTCCTCTACGGGCGGTCCAAAGTCCATTTCCATCTTTTTCCAGTCCACTATAACAAGTTTTCCATTCCCTGAAAGGATGCGCTTTCCTTCTTTTAATATCGAGCCTCTATCCTCAAGTTCATGAAATACATTAACCATAAGCAGTACATCAACAGAATTGTCAGGCACCGGAATAGATGCTTCTTCTGATAAAATTGTCTCGATATTTGTGAGCTTTTGCTTTTTTATTTTCTGGCTGACAATATCAAGCATTCCTTTCTGTGTATCAATGGCAAACACCTTTTTGACTCGCCGTGAGGCAGGTATCGTGAAATAACCTGTTCCGCATCCCAGGTCAGCAAGCACCATTTCCTTGCCCAGTCCGACCTTTTCAAGGGTACTGTCCGGATTTAAAAACTGAAATCTCTCCGGGCTATCGAGTATTTCAGCATTATTTACATCGAATTTATGAGGCATGTTATAATTCCAGATGAGTCCGCATGTGTAATAATTCCTTTCATGTTCTGAATTCATGAATAAGAAAAGGATATGTGGAAAGAGCAAGAATTGTAATAACATGCACACCACTGAAGAAGTTTCCATAGGCTATGACGTTTTAGGGGCAAATGCAAAACTTGCAGGCAAAAACCGCAAAACCCTGGATAAATTCGAAATTTCGGCGTTTAATATAATGGGCGCCATAGGTTCTGGAAAGACCATGCTGATCGAAAAAACTATTGAGCGGCTCGGCAAGAGCCACAGGATTGGCGCAATCGCCGGGGATGTAATTGCACGGATAGATGCCGTTCGTTTTGAAAAATATGGAATCCCGACTATTGGGTTAAACACAGGGAAAGAGTGCCATCTGGATGCGCATCTTGTTGAACACGGGCTTCTTGAACTCCCGCTTGATTCGCTTGATATCCTTTTTATTGAAAATGTGGGAAATCTTATATGCCCTGCCGATTTTGAACTGGGCGAACATAAACGGGTGGTGGTTGTAAGTGTCAGCGAGGGGGACGATATTGTGGAAAAACATCCCCTGATTTTCAGCACGGCAGACCTTATTATTGTGAATAAGATAGATATCGCGCAGGCTGTAAATGCGGACGCTGATAAGATGGTTAAGGATGCACGACTTATCAATCCGCGCATTGATGTTTTGAAGATGAGCCTTAAGACCGGCGAGGGGTTTGGCGAGTGGATAGATTTTGTGAAGAGGTCTCACGAGCGCAGAGGTTAGGCGCCGGTGATGAGGCTGGGTTATGGTGTTGCTCCTGTTTCTGCTTTAGAGCTCGAATTATGAAAAAAGCCATCATCGGTAGTTACCAATTCATGAGTTTACCTTATAAATTTAACTATTTTTTATACTAGTATATCAATTCCAAATTAATATTACAATGACTCAATTCTTCCAGGCATTTCATCCATCTTGTATTTCCACTTGAAAATCACAGGCATTTTGTTGATATCATCAAGATATTGACA
>JAHFDG010000021.1 GCA_023249105.1 Candidatus Methanoperedens sp.
ACTTTCATTATATCGACATTTTCTATTTCCAATTTCCGCATAATACACCTCAGTTATCTATATAGTATATAGACCAAGGTATATTAATTTATGCGCAATTACTTATGACGCTGTGTATAACTGGTGATTCTCCAACTAGGAGTTATGTGGCTCATCAAGGCAGTTTATTAACTATGCAAGAATGCACTATGACCATATCTGGCATCGAAGAAGGAAAAATCCTATTATTTGACTTGGAATTTCGTAAATCCATACCAGTAATGAATACCGCCTCTAAAATATTAGAATATGTCCCCTATCTTCTTATCAATGCTCTATCTATACTATGTGAATTAATTCCGATTGCAAAAACGGAATTCGTCACTGATTTAGGCAACGAATTCATAATACTTTCAAAAGAAACCGTTGAACCAGAAAAAGGCGTTAAAGTGGGAATTATTAAAGAAATGAACCGGGTTAATGTTATAATCGAGGATCGTTATATATCGAGAGATGCTTTATCCAAAGCAATACAAATAACAAACATTAAAATTAACTGAAATTATTTATTTCTTCATATACTCCCTCAAAACAGTGGTAGCATAGCTCCCTTTCTGCAAAGAAAAGTCAAGCGTGACTTTCGTCTTCCCTGCATTGATTTCATCCTCCGCAACACTGAATTCTGGCGAAAAAGACAGTATAATCTCCCTGCGCAGCCCTTTTGAGGATAATTCGGGCATGAGAGAGACTTTGAATCCCTCAAGGTCGATGTTTAACTCACGCACAACCGCACGCTCAATCTCACCCGGCGCGCCTTCTGCAAACTGTGTTTCATACCCCACAATAGGAGCAGTGACAAACGCCCGCCCCCTGTTGATGAGATTATTTATCCCCTCCAGGTTATCCTTCGTGACCTTCTGGAGCCGCGAAGTATCAGGCAGACCCATTTCGTTCTTGAAACACACGATGTCCCCGTCATACGCCTCATGTATTGTCATTCCGGATGCAATCCGGCGGCTCAGGATAATATTGAAGATATATGATTGGTACGCATGCAGGAACATTGCCTGTAATTTCGGGGACAATTTTTTAAAAGCGCCTGTGTAATCATCAGGATACGCAATCAGGTGGTTCATCATAGCCCTCTCGAACTGGAGATGCAATGGATATAGCTTCAGTCCCTCTTTGTAGTCGCCCGTGTCCTGTACAAACTGGCGCGCTTCTCTTATCTCCTCCGGTTCATCGGGAAAGGCTCTTGCTATATATGTAAGCGCCGCATCCCTGAAATTACCCCGCGCGATAGCTTCGCCCACCACATGCGTCACAGGGCGCAGCTCACCGAACCTCTGGACGCCAAAGAAATTCGGCGCGCCCCGCAGAAACTCCTGCGTTATGGCTTTTACGCGGGAAAGCGTTTCTTCCTGCGATAGCTCGATATCCCGTATTGTTATCTTAAAACGATTCCCCCAGAGGTCACCGAGGCTTATTTTATTATTTGAGCGGCCGATAGGCTTTAACTCCACATCCTTTAAACGGATACGCGATAAGTCCTCTTCGTTTACATCCCAGATACTTATTTTCTGTTTTGTAAGGGCGCGTTTATCCTTGGTTCCTGCCCAGCCGAACCTCTGCTGGCTTATTCTAAATATCCGCGCAAGGTCGCGCACAAGATGATGAGTGTCCCAGTTTTTTTTTGTCAGCTCTGCAATCAGGTATTTCCCGTTCGCGCTCTCAATCCTGTTCGTGAGCTCCTCTACCTGGAAATCCTCGATTTGCTGCCGGATGACCCCGCCGATTCCGGGAGTTTTAGTATAGTATAAGCCGATACCTATCGTATTATCCTGAATGATGATAGCAACCCCCGTAAAAATGTATTGAATGAATCATAATCAGGTGCATATATATACATGATTAATATAACCCTATGCGCTTTTAGGCGCCAGCAATTAATAACGGTGACAGATTGATTATCATACGAAAATTCCAGCCCCAGGATTTCCAGTGGGTCATTGATATTGAAAGGAAGGTCTTTAATGAGCATGACCCTTACCTTTATATGCAGTTCTATGAGACATATCCTGAAACTTTTATTGTCGCTGAAATTAACGGTTTCGTGGTGGGATATGTTGCCGGGTTCATGGCAAAAGAGGGAGTAGGCCGCGTTTTTTCTCTGGCCGTGCACCCCTCGTATCATAACAGGGGCGTGGGTGGCAATCTCTTAAAAGAGATAATCGAAATTTTCCGGAGTATGGGAGTTACCGAGGTAGTTCTTGAAGTGCGTTCGGGCAATATTAAAGCGAGAAGATTTTATGAAAGGCATGGTTTCCATAAGATTGGGATATTGGAAAAATACTATAATGATGCTGAGAATGCATGTTTGATGGAACTTGAAATAAAATAATCATAAACTGTTTTTCTTGCCCACGTTTTTCAAAAAACCTATCCATCTGCGTGCGTCATCGACTTTCTGTTTTATTTCATCTCTTGGCTCTTTTAATTTGACCCTGCCAGCTTCGCATTCCCGTAAATCCATAATAGCGCGGATGAAACTTGCAATCTCGTTGTATAATCTTTTTGCCTCTTCGCGTGTCAAAGGAGTTTTTGAAAGGACCTCTTCATCCTGTTTTGATTTGGTTTCAAGCAAATTCACAAGTTCCAAAAGGCGAGCTTTTTCCTCCTCTGAAATCTCTTTATTATGAATGCATCGCCAGATGAGTTCATGAAGTTTTATGTTTTTCCCATTCACCAGGACTTCATCTGGAACTTTCTCCCCGACCCAGATAAGATATCTATGCAGCCCGTTAAGTAGATGTTCCCGCTCTTCCATGGAGATATAATCATCCAGCTTAACCGATTCTTCTTCATTCATTATGTCAGTTTATAATCCCTCAATATACCTTTCAGCAGAAACAGCAGCGATTGCCCCGTCTCCTACTGCAGTAGCTATCTGACGCAAAGGAGTGACCCTGCAATCCCCGGCCACGAAAATACCCTTTACCGAGGTTTCCATTTTATCATTAGCGACAATAAAACCGCGCTCGTCCTTTGTTACATTTGCAAATACGGTGTTGGGAATAAGCCCCACATATATGAAAACCCCGTCTGTTTTTATTTCGGACAGCACATTCGTCTTTACGTTCCTGATAATCACTTTCCCGACAACCTTCTCGCCTGCTATTTCTTCCACCACGGAATCCCAGACAAAGCTTATTTTCGGGTTCGCAAAAGCATGTTCCTGGTTAATCTTCTCGGCGCGAAGTTGGTCCCGCCGGTGCACGATAATCACATTCTTTGCCATCTTGGTGAGGTAAATGGCTTCCGTGATAGCGGAATCCCCTCCCCCTACTACTACGACGACCTTATCCCTGAAAAAAAAGCCGTCGCAGGTGGCGCAATACGAGACGCCTCTCCCTATTAAATTAAGCTCACCTTTAGCACCTAATTTTTTTGGTGTGGTGCCTGTGGCTATTATGACGGTTTTTGTCTCAAAATCCCCTTCATATGTTTTCACGATTTTTGTTGCCCCCCTGTCCTCAATCCCGCTGACCTCGACCATACCTTTCATTTCAAGCCCGAATTTCAGGGCGTGCTCCTCAAATTTCCTCGCGAGGTCTCCACCGGATATTTCAAGGAACCCCGGGAAGTTCTCCACAAGGTCTGTAACGATTATCTGCCCACCGACTCCCATTTTTTCAAGCAGCAGTGCATTTAACATTGCGCGCTTTGTGTATATCCCGGCTGTGAGGCCTGCGGGGCCGCCTCCGATTATTACTACATCGTGTACCATGATTTTTGTCCTTTACTTTTGATTTCCTAAATATATGATGTTAAATTAACTTAATAGCCTTTTCCAAAATCATATGGGATTTGGACAAGAAGCAATCGTCAAGGATGCAGTTAAACCAAATCAAGAGTTATAGTGTGACCTTCAAGGACATCCATATCACTTACATCGATTTGTTTTGAGACATTGCCAACGGTTACCGTATAAGGACCTGTTGGCCTGGTGTCAAAATTTGTGCCCCCCTTCTCTCCCGTGAAAAAACAACCGTTACATTCAAAAATTCCTGAAATTGGACCGAGCGTCGAATAGGGAACTGTAAATACATAAGTTCCGTTGGAGGCGGTGGTCTGTGAATATTGAACCTTTCTTTCAATGTTTGTTTTAATTGTATTTGTCAGCGTGACTGTAGTGTTTGGCGGCACCCGTCCCGTTATTTTTGCACCTTTTACATATTCAAAGACTTTTACAAGGCCTGAATTCTCTATTGGAATATGCCCTCTGTATAAAGTATTATAAATATATTTAATCTGCTGTTCCATATATCCTCCTTCTGTATTTGGATTTTGAGGAGACTCGTGCACCAATCTATAGTTCTTTAAGCTATTACCATCAAAAATATGGAGTTTTGCCTCCATATTATCATAATACTTCGAGGAAGGTACATCCTGAGGCCCCTGGTTCGTCTGGATCCACACGCGATAGCCATAATCTTCGTTCCAGATTCCAAAAATATCCATTATTCCATATGCCATGAAACCATCACTCACAATATAGCGTGCTCCGGGTTTTCCATTAATTCCAAGAGCATTTAGTACACCAGAAGCCTCCTCCTCACTCTTTGCAGTTAAGAACGAAGACGCACCTGGCAGATGTTTCTCACCGCCGCCGATACCTCCCTGGAATGGGTTTGCATTGGGTATTCTGCGCGCCCAGTATGTTATAACATGCCCGTAGTCCCACCAGCTCATAACGCCGTATGCTGTCTCAGGATATGGATAAGTGCTATTTTTGGGTTGGTCATATTTTGCGAGATAGTCCATCCCGGGGTCAGGCGTGTTATAGCGCATCCAGGTAAGGGTTTCATACCATTCGCCAAATCCTCCGCCCGACGGCTCGCTTCCACCCCACCTTGAATACTTCGTGTAGGTTTCGGAAAACGCTGGATAGGCAAAGAAAAGCAGCAGCATTACTACAAAAATCGTGGAAAGTACATGGCTCCCGCCAATATTTTTTATATCGACTTGCCCCCCCCATCCCCCGAATATTAATAATCTCTCTGAAAGGGCTGCGCCAGCATAACCAACCATCAAGGCTACGTTCACCGCCGCATAATAAGCCCACCTGTTCTGACCGTACATTGCAAGAAGCATCACAATGCCCCACACCAGAAAGAGCATATCCTCAGGTCTTTGTTTTCTGGCAATCCTGTAGCCGATAACAACCAGAACAGCTATAATAAACCAGAGGACAGCGTTGTCCGATTGCAGGGAGCCAAGTACGGGGAAATTACCCCAGAGCATGCCCGGTCTGTCAAAAATCGATGTGGCTTCGGAGATGGTGTTGGCACCACCGGTGTGGACCGCAAATATGGTGGCAGGTGCATTCACAACAGCACTGTACATTTGAGGCAGAACCATTTTTATTGTTAACATGCCCAGTGCAAAGAAGCCGCCCAGAGAAATGGGATAGTAGTACGAGCTATATCCTCTTTTTTTCATCTCGTTTGAGATAATACTTAACGCAATCGGCATGCCCATGCCGACGAGAGGCACTGCTATGTGGAACCATGAATATTTATCCGTCGCAAAACCACGTTCAGGATTAAAATATGGCAGCATGGAAATTAAATTGATTAAAAACATGGGCACTGCTGCTATGGCAAGGTAATCGGTTGACCTGCCACGCATGTCGTCTATTATATACTGAATCAGAATGAATATAGCGATAATCAAGGCAAAAAATGGAGCCCCGGGCCAGCTAAGCTGATAACCGGCAAGCATCACACCAGCAAATATTGAATACAAAACCGGCTTTTCTTTCAGGCGCACCTCAGAAAATTTTATATTTCTTTCCCTGCCGGCTTTTAATGAAAAAATAAAGAAAGCAATGGTCGCAGTACTGAAAAGCACCTCTGCAACATGGTTGTCAGTGAAGCCAAGCGTTGAGCGGGAGAAAAACTGTCCTGGCAATATAGCGATCATAAATGCTGCAAGCAGACCGGTGGTCCTGTTGCGCAGGCTTTTACCTATGTAATACACGGGGAAAACGACAAGAGCGCCAAATACAGATGGGAAATAAGCACCTATCGTGTTCACTGTTTGCATATTGTAGCTGCCAAAACCAACTATTAGAGAGATAGTGGCAATCAACTGGGTCCATAGAGGTCCCCAATGCAAGGGGCTACCAAATGGATACAACGAAAAGGGATCAAAAGTAAGCCTGTGCGGGAAATTATAAAGGGTATTTTCCACAAGGCGCATCTGGAATACTGAATCGTCTGAAGCAAAAGCAACAACGCCATTCCTGAAAACGCTGTCATAGGGCATCACTGTCCTTAAATAGAGTGAAAGGACGAAAGCGGCTAACAGAAGGATAGCGAAAATGTAATTAAAATAGGGTGGTATTATTAACCCGGTTTTAACTTCCTTTTTACCATTATTGACGGATTTTTTTAAGTCTTGCTTTTTTTTGTTACGAGTCATATTATCTCTGATATAACTTTAAGATACAACTTACTTATTACATCCCATCCTAACGCTGGAGGGCTATATATTTTTTCGCTTCCGAAGTGTTTAATGAGCTGCATCTTTATAGCATCACTGTTCCCGGGGGGCACAAAAGATGTTCCTGCATAGCTTCCCATGGATTCTTTCAATCCCCCTACCTCCGAAACTATTACCGGTTTTCCAAACGACATTGCGATATGGGCAATGCCACTTTGTGAAGCCCTTGTATATGGCAAAACTACAATATTTGCGGCACTGAAATATATCGGAATCTTATTGTCAGGAACATAATCATTGACAAGGGTAATTTTCTCATGGTACCTGGATGATTTTATTTGATTTAGCAGTCCACCCCCATCTTCCCAGATTTCACCGACAATGAGAAGCCTGCTTCTTTTAGCAATGTTTTCTGGTAATTTGTCAAAAGCATTAACCAGGTAAGCTATTCCCTTATATTTCCGTATTAAACCAAATGAGAGAATCACGCATTCTTCTTTAATAGACAGGAGTTCTTTTGCTTTTTTGTTTTCCATTATCTCATAGTGATCATACAGCCCATGTGGTATAACATGAATTTTTTGCGGGTCAATTTTATACCGTTGTGCCACTAAAAATTTATCTGATTTCGAATGCACGATATATGTATTAAGATTCCTGCGAAGAATTGTCCCCATTAAACGAGAATACATCCTGATAGGCAGGAAGCCCTCTTCCAGGGGGTCAACGACCTCATGGAATTCTATTATCAATTTTGATTTTAGCAGCATGCCCATTATTTTCAATAAAAGGTGCATATGTGATACCGAAGACGTCCACCATTGCAAAATAATGACGTCTGATTTCGATTTCTTTAGATATCGGTATGCTCTATGCCATGTTATCGGATTGTTGTAGTCCATGCCATCAAACACCCCTACCTGAGGCAAGAACTCAAGATCCGAGATGTTCTTGCCTACATGCGCACGCCCGGGAAACAGGAATTCCGGAAGTAACCGTCTAAAACAGATAACAGACACGGTGCCGGATTCCGATAAAGCATTGGCAAGCCGTATAGTAAAATAACTAATCCCGCTTAAGAATCGCTTTGATGGGCCTACAATGCAGATATTTATATTACGCATAAATTCGTACTACATTATCTTTATATTAAATTAATGCGTTGGTGGAAACGAGGCAGTCTTAAGTGAAAATAGCACAGGTATGTCCCCGGTATTACCCGGATATCGGAGGAGTTGAAACACATGTGCGTGAGATTAGTGAACGACTTGTAAAATTGGGGTTCGATGTTGAAGTTGTCTGCACCGATCCGACCGGCAAATTGCCCAAACACGAGATAACAAACGGGGTTACAGTAACACGATTCAAATCAATTGCGCCTGGCGATGCCTACTTCTTTGCCCCTCAGATTTATTGTTATTTAAAAGATCAAAGTTATGACATTATTCATGCTCACAGTTATCATGCGCTTCCAGCGCTTTTTGCTGTGCTGGCAAAGAATGGGCGCAGGCTTATCTTTACGCCGCACTATCACAGGGAAGGGCATACGCTTTTCAGAAACTTACTGCATAAACCATACAAACTAATCGGCAGCAAAATCTTTGAAATGGCTGATAAAGTGATATGCGTATCAGAATATGAAAAAAGAAACGTCCTATCAGACTTCAAAGTACCCCCTGGAAGAATTGAAAAAATCCCAAACGGTCTTAATTTTGCCGAGTTTGCAAATATCAAACCTGACAAAAAATCTAACGGTGAGAGTATATTGTTATATGTTGGGCGACTGGAAAAATATAAAGGTATTCAGTTTATAATAGAAACCCTCCCACACTTGCAGAATTTTAAACTGGAAGTCGTTGGAAAAGGGCAATATGAAAAGAATCTCCGCAAGCTTGCGGAAGAACTGTCAGTCACGAAACTCATCAACTGGCATAAAAACCTGACACGAAGGGAGTTACTACAATACTATGCACAGGCAGATGAGTTCTTAATGCTCTCAACACACGAGGCATACGGCATCACAATAGCAGAGGCGCTTATGTCCGGCACGCCATGTATTGTGGCATTGGGAAGCGCACTTGATGAGTTTGTGGATGGGGAACGATGCTTCGGAATTGAAACTCCAATCACAACAGACAAGCTGGTTAACGCAATACAACAGGTAAATAATGCCGGTATAAAAGGAAAAATGAATACCAATAATTTTCCATTTGCTGACTGGAATGAAGTCACGGATAAATTAATTGGCATATATAAAGGGCTCAATAGGTGGTGATGTTTATAAAAGCAGGGAATACCATATCACAAAGGTTAAATAAAACTTGATAAATAATCAGGAAAAATATAATGAAAATTGCTATAGTCGTTCCTTATTTTCAGAAAGAATGGGGTAGCTACGAATATTATCTGGCAAAAAACCTATCCATGCTAAGGCAGGATGTAACTATCATTACATCTGCTACAAAGGTGAAAAGATACTACCTGGATGATAGGTCTGCATTCATGGCAGAAGAAGAAGTTGATGGTTTTTATGTAAAACGCCTGCCAATAAAAATCGAGCTGGAAGAAGCGCCCTATATGCAGGACATGAGGAAAACTCTGGAGGCAGGCAGTTTTGACATTGTCCACTCGACCGAAGATTTCCAGCCCAGCTCGTGGCAGGCAAGTTCATATACAAAAAAACATAAGATTCCGCTGTTCATCACCCGCTGGCTTTACTGGAAACCCAATATCAGGCTGGCTTCTTTCTTCCAGTTTTATGACAGGTATATCTCAACCATCGTTAGAAATCGTGCAGCATCCATTATTGCCCCTTCCTATTCAATAAAAGAATATCTTCTTAACTATGGGGTAAATGAAGAGAAGATCCACTGGATACCGAGTGGCGTTGATATTGAGGCATTCTCCCCGAACCCCTCCTCAATGCTGAGGGAAAAACTGGGTCTTGGTGATGAGAAAATTATTTTGTCCATCGCGAGGCTCCATCCTCTCAAAGGTCTCCATTCACTTGTTCAGGCTTATGGGACTGTGGCAAGGAACTTTCCGGAGACAAGGCTTGTAATTCTGGGAAAGGGCCCACAGGAAAAAGAATTAAGAGACATGGCAAAACAATTGAACATAGAGAAAAAGGTGAGTTTTTTAACAGAACATGTACCCCATGAAAATATATCCCGGTTATATAATGGCGCCGATATCTTTGCTTTTCCAAGCATCGTAGAGCCGTTTGGGATGGTTAATCTTGAAGCGATGGCATGCGGTGTCCCGACGGTAGCTTCGAATACAGGCGGTATGAGGGATATGGTATTGCAGGGCAGAACTGGATTTCTATTCACTCCAGGGGATGTAAAAGGGATTGAAATCGCCCTGATGGCAATGCTCGGCGATGAAAGAAAGACAAAGGAAATGGGGACAGAATCGAGAAAAAGGGCGCTGGAATACGATTGGAGAGAAATTGCAAAACAGATACTTGAGAGATATGAGGGTGCATTGCGATTATGAGAATAGTACGCATCTCCACTATTTTTCTGCTTTCTGCCTTTTTGTGATGCGTAAATCATATTAAAAATTATAAAAAAATATTTATACCCAAAAAAGAATCACGGAGGATTAAGTGCTGAAAAAGTATAAATGTCCGCGAAAGAGAAAAAGAAGATGTTTTTCGATATAAATAATGCAAAGGAACTAAAAATTAAAAAGATGTTAAATAAGTTGGATTAATACCATGTGGAATATAAAATATATTATACAAGACCTTTTACAGTCAAAAAATTTTCAAGAATTTATAAATCATAGATTCAGTGAAGACAGTAAAGTTATACTTCCAAGAAATAGTTTTAAAACTATAAGTACAGAGTATGCTACATTCTATTTTGATGATTATGTGCAAACTATTGGAGATGTAGAATTAGATTATAGTTTTGAAGATATGCTCCCATCAGATATTGTGTTAGATATTGGGGCATGTATTGGTGCATTCTCCTTAAAAGCATGTAGAAAAGCAGTTCGTGTATATGCTGTAGAACCATTTATGACTGCACAGTTGAATCGCAATATTGAGTTAAATAAAGTAAAAAATGTTATCGTATTTAATACAGCGTTGGGAAAAGGTGAACTTAATTTAAAATGGGGAAATATGGTCAGAAAAGTAAAAAGTATGTCTCTTACTGAGATAATTAATCTGTGCGGTGGTCATGTAGACTTTCTAAAGTTGGATTGTGAGGGGGGGGAATGGTATATTCAGCCGCAGGAACTCCAAGGCATAAGAAGAATTGAAGCTGAAGTACATAATTTTGATGGCAAACACAAATTCAGAGATTTTGAGAGTATGCTAGTCCAAGCGGGATTCGATTATATAAGAAAACCCTTAAAAGGTGGGATAGAAACAATTTGTATATCTGCTAGAAAAAAGCATAATTAATATGCGAAGATATCTTAAAATATTGCAATCATTTGAGAATTGCTGGAAGATTCTGTTTACTATGAAAGCATCGATAGTTATTAACGCAAAAAATGCACTATGCGATATCGAAGAGATTTTAAATTCGCTACTTAATCAAACGTTTTCAGACTTTGAAGTCATAGTTGTTGATAGCGAATCCACAGATGGTACGATAGAAGTTGTTAAGAAATATATAGATATATTCAAAGACCGCTTAATATTACATATAGAAGAATGCAGTATTGGAAGAGGGCGTCAAATCGGTGCAGAGCTCGCAAGGACAGAACTCATTTTTTACTTGGATTCTGATTGTATTCCACCAAAGGATTGGTTTGAAAGATTTTACAACGATTTTGTTGAAAAAGGTTGTGACATCCTATTCGGAAAAGTAAAAACATATCCGGATAAAGGATTCTTTTATAGATGTGTGGGAGCCCTATACGAAAGTGTATACAATGAAGCTGGTGAATTAAATCTCACTAGATACGGCAATGTAGGTCGTGGAGGTTGAATGTCAAACTGGGGCGTTAAAAGAAAAATAGTATTGAGCGTCAAATTCCCTGATTGGAATTCAATGGAGGATATGTACTTCTGTGAAAAAGCGAAAGGATATAAAGTTTGTGTTTCCAATGCATATATATATCACCATCACAGGTCTACTTTCAAATCATATTTACAACAAAATATTAGAAATGGAGCAGGAGAAATACAATATCTAAGATACAAAAAAGATAAAAAAGGAATTTACGGTTATATTGCCGGTATTTTGGGGGTTATAGCATTATCCGGTATAGCAATATTATCTCAAAAATATATTTTAGTAAATTTTTTCCTTGCCTTGTATATTGGATTTCTAATGCGAAGATATGGGATATTTAAAAGGATTTATAAACAATATGGGTTTAAAGTGCTGGTAGGTTCTATTATTTTGTATAATATTTCGGTTATAGGTACTGCGTATGGAAAAATTAAGGAGATTGTCATAGGTACTAAGTAAAAATTTAAACACGCTTTATTATATAAATTTTTTGATATGTGCTGCCGAAATCAAAAATTGGCATAAACCAGCCAATCATTTTCATTAATACTTTTAATAGCTCATTCCTCTTTGCAGGTGCAAATTTCCACAATAATGTGTCAAAAGGCAATTGAACGATCATGGTAGTGAGCCAAATAGTTAAATTCACATTACCAAAAACTTCTATCTTACTATTTGGATTTGAATTATATATTTCTTCGATAATGTTTCCTTTTTCTGGTAATCCGAATTCTTCATGTTCTCTTAACCATCCCAAATCTTCAAAAAAGAGAGACTGGAATCTTCTAAGTTTTTCCTCACAATACTCACTCTTTTTACCACATGGGACAGAAATCACGATAAAATTTTTTGTAACTCGAAGCATTTCACGAATCACTATGCTTCGTGCGTTAGATTGTATGTGTTCAAGCATAGAAACAGAAACTACAACTTCAAATGCACTATCTCTGAATGGAAGAAAACATGCTGAACCAACAATAGGAAAAAGATTCTTTGCTATATTGGTTTCATCATGAAACTGTATATCCAATCCTATTATGTTTCCCTCATAAAAGCGCGCAGTACCGTAGCTACTAGATCCAATCTCTAATATACGGCAGTCTTTTCTTGTACATAAACGTTTCATAATCTGTACAATCGGCCAGTAACGTTGTATTACATCAATCATAACTTGGGTAAATATTTATTCTTCCCGTTCAGAGCATCAATTATTCCTTGCAATCGTGCAGGAGGCAAATCAAAATGTCCTCTACTTGCATACAGTAAACTGTATATCGGCGTTGCAATAAATAGCTCACGCAATAATGCATCCACAAACCTTAATTTACTATAGTTTTTTCTAACCATCACCAACTTATTCCTTGTTCCAAGATATACAATAAATGGACTCATTCTACCTTGTTTTTTTGATGTTGCCCCTTCTTTGTGCCATACATGAGGATATGGAATATACATACATTTGTATCCCGCTTTTCTTGCACGGATGCACAGGTCAACATCTTCCTGATATGCAAAAAATGATTCATCGAACAATCCTATTTTTTTTATTACTTCCTTTTTTATCAACATCGCGCAACCGGTCACATATTCGCAAGTTGCAGCAGTATCATAGATGTTGCTATCTTTTCTCCCGTACCCGATATGAGCTCCTTGATATTTCCAGTCAATATACCCTCCTGCAAACCAGATTGTATCAGGTCTGTCATAAAAATATATTTTAGGGCAAAAAATGCTTGCATCAGGATGCTCAGATGCTTGCTTTATTAGACAATCCAAAAAATCCTCTTTAACTATTGTATCATTGTTCAAAAATAAAATATAATCTCCCCTGGCTATACTCATTCCTTTATTAGCCCCTTCTGCAAATCCCAGATTTATTTTATTGATTATGAAAATAATATTAGAATATTTAGATTCTAATTCTTTTAATATCTCTTTAGAACCATCAGTTGAGCCATTATCAATTAAAATAATTTCATAATTATTAAAATTGTTTTTCATAAGGGAGTGTACGCATTCTAAAGTGTCATTTGTATTATTATAATTAAGTATGAGGACAGATATTTCTGGTTTAGTATTCATTTTTCCAGCCTGTAAACAATATCGAACTCAAGCGGTGAGTTCAAGGATTCTCCTTTATTATAAGTATTCCTTCTCAATAAGATAGTTCCGCAAAGCTTCCTGCCAGCTTTCCATATACAGTCCATACTTTTTCAGTTTGATGTTATTAAGTGGTGAATACATTGGTCTCCTTGCTTTTAATTGCATTGTATTGGTTTTTATAGGAGATAAATTTGCCTTTATATTAATTGTCTCAAAAATCGATTTTGCAAATTCGTACCATGAGCATTGCTCTTTGTTGACAACATGATAAATACCAAAAGGCAGATTTTTTATCAATATATTCTTTATCATACCTGCTGCATCTTTTGTATAAGTCGGAGACATTATCATATCATCCACAACTTTAATTTCTTCGTTGTTGTGCGCTTTTTTTATCATAGTCTCCACGAAATTTCCACCCTTGCCGCTTGCTCCTGCGGCTCCAAACAGACTGGAGGAACGTATGATATAGTATTTTTCCAGCGTATTTCTAACAAAATATTCACCGGCAAGCTTGCTGTTTCCATATACATTTAAAGGATTAGGGATATCGTTTTCAATATAAGGTTCTTTTTTCCTGCCATCAAAGATATAATCAGTACTTATATGCATCAAAATTGAATTCAAATCTTTAGAGATTAACGCGATGTTTCTTGCACCCAACGCATTTACAGCAAAAGCCCTGTCAGCAAAATATTCTGCATCATCCACTCTCACATAAGCTGCACAGTTGATTATAGCTTCAGGCTGTATTTTTTTTAAGATGTTTAGAGACATTTTAAAATCAGTAACATCGATATCTGCATGAGTCAGAGGTACAATTTCATCGTTTTTGTTCAGTATTCTTACAAGATCAAAGCCAAGCTGCCCGTTCGCTCCAATTACAGCAATTTTTATGACCAGAACCCCCTGTTCTCTCTTTCAAGTCTCTCTTTCAGCGGCTTCCACCATATGGAATTATTCTTATACCAATCCACGGTTTTCGCAAGTCCTGCTTCTAAATTTACTTTTGGCGCCCATCCAAGGTCTTTTTTGATTTTGGTATTATCAAGAGCATAGCGGTAATCGTGCCCTGGCCTGTCCTTGACGAATTTTATATAACTTTCATTTTTACCTAATAATTTTAGAATAATTTTTACAATATCGATGTTCCTTTTTTCACTCTCGCCGCCCACATTGTAAACTTCGCCATTCTTTCCTCTGTCCAGAATAGTTGCAATGCCTGCGCAGCAATCCTCAACAAAAATCCAGTCCCGTATATTTTTCCCTTCACCGTACACAGGTACAGGTTTATCCTCCAACAGATTGGTTATTATCAGTGGAATAAACTTTTCAGGATATTGATAGTAACCGTAATTGTTGGAAGGTCTGGCCGTAACTACAGGCAAATCATACGTTTCATGATACGCTCTTATTATCAAGTCGGCTGAAGCTTTGGAAGCAGAATACGGAGAGTTTGGAAGCATGGGCAGCGTTTCAATGAACTTACCAGTCTCCCCAAGTTCCCCATATACCTCATCCGTGGAAATATGCACAAATTTCTTAATATTGCTTTTCCTGCACGCTTCAAGGAGGGCTACTGTCCCTTCGATATTTGTAACAATAAAAGGCGTTGGGTCAAGTATCGACCTGTCAACATGGCTCTCGGCTGCGAAATTGACCAGATAATCCACATCCTGAACAAGTCCTGATACCAGCTTTTTGTCCTCTATCCTGCCATGAACAAAGCTATAGTTCTTGTTTTTCTCTATATCTGTCAGGTTGTCAGGATTTCCGGAATACGTTAATGCATCAAGATTTATTAATTCATGGTCAGTATTTTTTAAAATATAATGAATAAAGTTAGAACCTATAAAACCGCATCCGCCAGTCACAAGAATTTTCATTGCTCATCCACCTTAAAAGGACTGTTATCCATACCTTCGTATCTTATTTCGTCCACGCTTTCTTTCTTCCCCCAGCCTGCGTAGAGTTTATTTGGAAGATTTATTATCAGACCCGGTTTGTCTCCAACATTTTTATAAGCGTGAACTATACCCGGAGGAACTATTACGATTTTGGGTTCATCTTGACCAATGTTTAAAATCATTTTATTTTTATATGTTGAAGAATCTTTTCTATTATCCCATAGTATTAACTTAAAGTCCGAAGTACCTAAAAAACAAAAATAATCTGTTTGTTCCAGATGTTCATGGGGTCCTCGTGCAATTCCCGGATAGGTCAGCGATATGTAGGACATCTGGGGAAAAATATCTTCATCGACTGTATCTTCCCTGAAAAGCTCTATAAGCCAGCCTCTATCATCTTCATTTTTTACTAAATCTTTTATAATGATTCCATTAATTTCGCCACGTTTGAAATCTCTCATACCTCTATCTCCGAATAATCCCCTATCATCAATCTCAATGCTTTATGGCTGTTATGATTCTTTGAAACTTTTACCTCCTTTCCTATCAAGCTATCTTCCAGCCTTTCTATTTCTCTAACCTCTGCATTATTGAGAATGACACAGTGCTCAATGGACGAATCTATGATCTTGGTATCGTCACCGATGCTGGTATAAGGTCCTATAAAAGAGTTCTCAATATGGGAATTTTTGCCTATAACTACAGGACCGCGGATAATGCTGTTTATAACAACTGTACCTATGTCGATTTTTACCCTTCCGGTTACTTTACTTTTCTTATCCAGGCTCCCATGTATTTCATTTTTCACATATTCATCCAGAACTATACTATTTGCTGTTAAAATATCATCCTTTTTTCCCGTATCAAGCCACCAGGATTTGAGAATTTCACTTTTTACTTTGCAGCCCATGTTGATTAATTCCTGTATGGCATCCGTGATTTCAAGCTCGTTTCGCCATGATGGTTTTATTTTATCTATAGCATCATGTATTCTTGGAGAGAATATATAGACTCCAACCAGGGCTAAATTGCTTGGCGGTTGTTTTGGTTTCTCTATAAGTTTAACCACATTTCCTTTATCGTCCAAAACCGCCACGCCAAAGGCAGTTGGATTTTCAACTTCTTTTAATAGAATTAATGCATCCAGTTTTTCCTTTTTGAATTTCTCTACGAGCTTTTTTATCCCTTCTCCAAGCAGGTTATCTCCAAGACACATCACAAAAGGTTCATCTTTTAAGAAATTTTTTGCTGTTTTTACAGCATGTGCCAGCCCCAGGGGTTCTTGCGGTATATAAGTGACTCTTATTCTCCATGCAGAACCGTCTTTTACATAGTCTTTTACATACTCGCCAGTTTCGTGCGCGATAATTATTGCGGTATCTTCTATTCCAGCCTGGGAAGTTTGATCCAGGACATAGCCAAGTATAGGTTTATTAGCCACTGGAATGAGCTGCTTTGCTGTTGTAAATGTTAAAGGTCTCAGCCTTGTTCCCTTACCACCGCTTAAAATTAATGCTTTCAATGTTTCACTACCTATCTCAAATATACTATTTTTATGCTAATAGTATGTAGAGTGATATATCTATTACGCAAATAAAATGGCATGTCACTCATTTAAAGAATTACTAAAAGATTCGGTGTTTACTGAAGATTCTATCAATTGATTTGCCAACTTTCATATATTGCGAATAAATAGTAGTAAGTAATTAAATAGCCTTCCCAAAACACTGGAGAACAAAATGACAGCAAGCATAATTATTCCCACACTAAATGAAAAAGAGAATATTGCCAATACGTTATATGTCTGGCTGAACCAGTCATATACCAACCTTGAAATCATAATAGTTGACGGTGGCTCTACCGATGGTACCTGTGATATAGTAGAAGAGATTTCCAAAATTCATAACAACGTCCGACTGTTGGTTGAGAAAAAAACAGGACCCGCTGAAGCAAGGAATAAGGGGTGCAAAGCAGCAAATGGAGAAATAGTAGTTTTCGCAGACGCCGACATTGCAGGGGTAAATAAAGATTTTCTTAAAAATAGCATAAAACATTTTGATGACCTAAACGTAATCGGCGTATCCCCGGATGCTGAATATTCGAATGACACATTAGTTGAGACTGCATTTTTTTCAGGACGGAAAAGTACTGGTTTAAATGCTATGTTATCTTATTACCCCCTCCTGATGAGACAAGATACCTTTCTTGAGCTTGGTGGTTTTCCCGATATAGGATTTGGCGAAGACCTTATTATGAGGGATAAAGTAATAAAAAAAGTAATTACAAGTCCAAAAAAATTAGTTTTCGAACCTCAATCAATAGTTTCAATCCATGGTCCCCATACATTGGGTGAGTTTTGGACGCAGCAGAAATGGTATGGAAGAACCTTCCCCCTCTATGCAGCGAAGGCAAGACCGGAATTAGAAGGATATATCAACTTTTATCTAAATACCTTTTTATCTTGCACCCTGTTTTTCATTTTTTTCGTTCCGTATTTTCCAGTCCTGATAGTTAACCTGACACCACTGCTTTTTTCTTTCACACTCTATTTATTGAATGGTATTAAAAATTCAAATCTAAAGATTTCGCTGGTCAAGTTTTTATTAATACTAATAGGCGGCTTTGCAAAGGGCTTTGGATTGTTGGAATATCTTTTGGGTAAAAGAAGAATCGGTAGATGAAACATTATGCCATCTATTAGCTTTTTATAAGGGATATAATGATCTTTTTCAAATTCTCCCTGAAAACCACATAATCGAAAAGTTTTGCCCTTTCAAGACATGCTTCCCTGTAAGTCTCAGGTTGTTTTGATATCTCAAGGATGCCGTCAACCAGTTCATCAATCCTGGGCGCAACGAGCATGCCTGTAACGCCATCCAGTACTGTTTCAAGATAACCCCCTTCTTTAACTGCAACTACCGGCTTGCCTGACGCCATTGCCTCGGCAGGAGTTAAACCGTAGTCCTCGTCTATAGATGTTGCAATTACACCTTCGCATCGTGAGTAAAGCTCTCTTAATTCTTTTTCACTTCTGTTTCCGAGAAGTTCAACATTGGCGGGACGAGTTGCCAATATTTTCTTAATTTTTGGGGTTTGGTTTATGCTGCCTACGATTTTCAGGGTTTTATCCGGAAGCCTTCTGAAAGCTTCGAACTGGAGGTCGATACGTTTCCAGTTATCTATTCTGTTGACCGAGAGCCAGTATCCCTCCGATGGCTTGTATTCATAAAGCTCAGCATGGACTGGAGGATACACTACCCAGGCGTCCTTTTGATAATACTTATACACGCGGTTGCGCACGTTATGGGAGATGCAAACAATGTTTTGGATATGGTTTTTCACAAAATTGCGATCAATTTTTCTATAAAAATCCAGCCATGTTTTGACTGCATATTTCTTAATAAAATTGTCCTGGTTTTCAATTACATGATAATACATGTCGTATAGTTCTCTCCTTGGCCCGAAGCAATAAAATAAATTGGGTTTGTGCTTTTTTAACGCAAACATGGAAGCATGGTCAAAAGCTATGAAAAAATCATATTGTCCTGTGAAATCTATTTTCTCAAAAATTCGCTTCGCTGCAAGGGAACCAAAGGGCTCTTTAGGAATTTTTTTATTCAGGCTAATAATCCTGACATCTCTGCCATAGATTTTCAATACGCTTTCTTCAGCACTAAGAACAATAAGGTCAGCATCCAGCGCTCTTGCTGTATCCAGCATAAATCTTTCAGCGCCGCCTATGATGCTCAGGTCAGCGCAACAGAAAATTGCGGTTTTCATTAGTTTACCTATATTTTGTATTAAAAGCTATTTTTTCAAGAATCTTAGAATTATTCTTTATTTTTGTGACTTCAAAAACCCAGCACCATGCCCAAAAATATGTCAACTTATGGCCAAATAATTTTCTTAAAATATATTGGAATCCATGATTAAGATAGAAGTTGTTAAGGTATTTTGTATTGAAATCCCTGAATAAGGGTATATAGCCCCAGGCTTTATATTTTTTTATTTTGAAATTAATTTTTAAATAATCAATAAAATTTTTATATTCGAATAAACATGGGTAAATGAATTCATGCCGTGTTTTTGGATTGGGTATACTGATTATTAGACTTCCTGATGGCTTTAAGCATTTTTTGATCTCTTTGCTTTGTAGCATGATTGGTCTATTTTCTTATTAGAACATATACTTTCTTGCCTATGTATTTTTTTGTAGAAAGTATCATAGCTCCATTACCAATTTTTTTGACATCGCCTTCAACGACCGCTTCTATTTCATCATCCAGATGAAACTTTCCATTTTCAAGTTTTAGGTTTCTCATAGTTAGTTATATATGTGTTTAAACATATATAAACATTACTATGGCAAAATCGAATCGATGGGGCAAAAAAGGCAAATATGAACGAGACTGGAAAGCATACAACGAACAGTTAATCAAACGTGGGGAGTATTACATCAACCCGGCTTTTCTTGAGACCTGGATTCCTGAGGTTAATAGCTGGTAAAGTGGGTGAACCTTATTTTTATCCTGATTCAATGATACGGTTTCTTGCAATACTTTACAGCAAGGGTTTTGAATACAGGGCATTACAGGGTATTATGCGGGGATTGTCCAGGCACTTTTATGATTTTCCTGTTATCAGTTTTAGCCAGATTCGAAGAAGAATGCTGAAGCTTCCCCTGACCTTCAATGCAAAATCGGATGACCTGATAGTCGGCATAGATGGCACAGGAATGAAAGTTAGCAATCGAGGAGAATGGATGCGGCAGGCATGGGGGATAAGAAGAGGCTGGATCAAGGTAGTCATTCTCGGAGACAGCGAAGGTAATATTGTTGACGTTCGTGTGGGAAATGAGGATCTGGATGAGCGAAAGTCGGGAAGAGGAATGTTACGAAAAAACAGTAAGAACATTAAGAAGGCAATGATGGATGGCTTGCACGATTGCGAGGACACTTTCAACTTATGTAATAAACTCAAAATTGAGCCTGCAATAAAAATACGGGAGAATGCTTCGGAGAAAGGGCTGTCGCCCAGAGCAAATGAAGTGAGGAAATACAAAAGGAAGGGATATAAACGATGGGCGAAGGAGAAAGAGTATGGAAAACGATGGATATGCACTGAAGGGATTTTTTCCGCTGTCAAACGAATATTTGGAGAAAATGTGAGAAGTCATAAGATTCGAAATTCGTATAAGGAGGCAAAAATCAAGTTCTGGGCGTATCAGCAGATAAAAAACATCAGATAGCAGAACCAAACTATTGTTAGAGCAGAAGCTATTTTATTTTGGGGGTATCATGCCACACAGCAGATCTCTTCCAAACAATGTTGAGGATTTTCAAGATGTTCCAGAGTTTCCAGGCAGATTATGAAATCAAAGTAATCGCTCTCAAAAGGTATTGTGTCTCTGTTCGCATCAAACAAACTTGCACTTATACCCTTCTTTTTGCAGATTTCAACTCCGGATTCAGATGCATCCATACCATATACTTCATTTGAATCTTTAAGAAACTGTATTACACCACCATCACCACAGCCAATTTCAAGAATATTATATCCTTTATAACTTGGAAGAAAGTTTTCAGCAACCCAAATATATCGATTGGATATTATTGAGGTATTAGAACCATCGTAATGATCTGCATACGCCTTAAAAACCCTATTCTTTGAACCCTTATCCGCAGATTCATCCATCTTTTCAAACCTCATGGCTTTTTCCTCTGTATTTGACCAGCCAGTTAATATAACCATACACTATTCCCATAGACGATACCATCTGGTACACATAAAAAGCCATCAGTAATTTAATGCTTTTGTCCCCCCAGCATCTTCTAAAAGAAAAATATGAGAGAAATGTAAAATAAAAAAGCAAGTAAGGCAGGTAAAATATAGCCAGTGGAAAAGAAATCCTTAACAGTGAAACTGAAAGGTAAGGAGAAACCAATCTTTTTTCAGATTCTCCCATCCATTTTTTCTGGTTAAATATTTCTCTTAAAGTTTCAGGCACATAATGATAACAGATAGCGTTTGTGCCTTTTGCTTTAACCTTTAATTTATCGTAGAGTGTAGTATCATCGAAATACCCTTTTTCAGGATTAAATCCACCTGCTGATATAAATTTCTCTTTTAAAATTGCCCTGAAAATACCCGCTTCCTCCGGTAGCATGTGCTCCTTTTCAGACATCTGCCTTCTCCAGCAAAGGGCCCATATCTTATCGAGATTTGCAATGCGCTCGATTAGATGGTGGGTACCGATACATTTACCTTCTATGATTGGTTTTACAAGCTCGCTAACATAGCTTTTATCAAAAAACTGATCTGCATCAACAAATACCAGAATATCACCCTTTGCTTCGCTGGCTCCATAGTTCCTGGCAGCTCCAGCACCTTTGTGGTCTTGTGACAAAAATTTCACGGGATATTTTTTTACGATTTCTTTTGTGCTGTCTTTTGAACCATCATCAACGACAATTATCTCAAGGTCAGAATAATCCTGGCTGAGAAGTGAGCTTATACATTTACCAATATGCTTTTCTTCATTGTAAGCAGGGATTACGACCGAGACTATGACGCTTTTCATTAGGTCATCTAATTGTTAATAAGCTTAAAATCCTTTTGTTTTGCAAACACTTTTATAAGAAGGAACGATAATTAGCAGGACTGGAAGGAGAGAATATGACAAAAAAAGTATTAATCACCGGAATTACTGGCTTCGTTGGAAGCCATCTTGCCGAGTATCTGCTAAGCTTAAATATGCAGGTCTACGGTACTGTAAAACGTAGAAGCAGGTTTGACTATATCGAAGATATAAAAAATAAATTAAAGCTCATAGAATGCGATGTGATCGATTCCTATTCTGTTGAAAGCGCAGTAAGAGACGCCCAACCGGATTATATTTTCCACCTCGCTGCCCAGTCATTTGTTCCCACAAGCTGGCGCTCGCCATTGGAAACATTGCATACAAATATAGATGGCACTTTAAATATTCTTGAAGCCGTGAGAAAGCTTGATCTTGACTCAAGAATCCAGATCGCTGGAAGCAGCGAGGAGTACGGCATGGTGTATCCTGATGAGGTCCCGATACGAGAGGAAAATCCCCTCAGACCCTTATCTCCTTATGCAGTGAGTAAAGTAGCCACAGACATGCTGGGCTACCAGTATTACAAGAGCTACGGATTAAAAGTTGTAAGGACACGAGCCTTTAATCATACAGGTCCGCGCAGGGGAGAGATGTTTGTTACGTCTAATTTTGCAAAGCAGATAGCTGAGATAGAAAAAGGATTGAAGGAGCCGATTATCCATGTGGGCAATCTCAATGCGCAACGGGATTTTACTGATGTACGTGATATAGTTAAGGCATATCTCCTTGCGATTGAGAAGTGTGAGATTGGTGAAGTTTACAACATTTGCTCAGGAAAAGGCAGGAAGATACAGGAGGTTCTGGATACGCTCCTCACCTTTACCAATAAAAAAATAAAAATTCAGCAGGATCCGGACAGGATGAGACCTTCAGATGTTGAGCTTCTTGTGGGAAGTAGCAGTAAGTTCAGGGAAAAAACAGGCTGGAAGCCTGAGATATCTTTTGAGAGGACAATGAAGGATTTGCTGGATTACTGGCGAGAGATTGTGTAGAGTACGGCATTCCTGAAACAGGTAGATTTAAGCGTGAACACCATAAGACGGATAGCAAAGAATACACTTGTGTTAACAGCTTCTGATATTGCAAATAGAGTCCTCTCTTTCATTTTTGTAATTCAAATCGCAAGATATCTGGGTGATATAGGTTTTGGTAAGTATTCCTTTGCGTTTGCTTTTGTAAATTTATTCATTATCTTTGCTGATTTTGGATTGAATACCATATTAATAAGAGAAATAGCGAAACACAAATTAGAGGCAAAAAAATTTCTTGGTAATGCTCTAATAATCAAGCTTTTTTTATGTTCGATTACTTTCTTATTGATTTTTATTACAATAAATCTGATGGACTACCCCACGGATACGACTATAGTTGTTTATCTTGTTGGTATAACTTTAATCTTAGGTTCTCTTTCTGGAATTTTCGGCACAGTATTTCGTGCTTTTGAAAAAATGGAATATGTAGCCTTGATTTCTACAATTGAACGATTATTTGTGGTTTCGATAGGGATAATTGTTTTAAAAATGGGCTTTGGCGTTGTCTCTTTGGCCATGGTACTTTTAGCTGGTAACATAATATCTTTTATATTAAGCATCGTGATCAGTTTTAAAAAATTTGTAATACCTGAATTTGAAATAGATTTAGTTTTTTGGAGGTATCTACTAAAAGAGTCTTTTCCTTTTATAATAACCGGCTTATCTGCTTCAATTTATTTTTATATAGACTCAGTAATGCTTTCTTTCATGAAGGGGGAGGCGGTTGTTGGATTGTACAACGCAGCCTATAATTTAGTTTTATCACTTATGTTTATACCGTCCGCATTCATGGGTGCAGTTTTTCCAGTGCTCTCTCAATTTTCCATTTCATCACATAGTTCAATTAAATTAGCTTATGAAAAGTCATTCAAGTGGCTGTTCACGCTCTCATTGCCTATTGTAGTTGGAACAGCATTAATATCAGAGAATATTATTTTATTTATTTATAAAATTGAGTTTGTGGGATCTGCGCTTGCATTAAAAATATTAATTTTTGTTTTTATATTTATGTGTTTTAATATTGTAATCGCGAATGTCATGTATTCAATTGGTAAGCAGACCGTCGTAATGAAAGCAGGTATTATGGGTGTCATATTTAATGTAACTCTGAATGCTTTATTAATTCCAAAGCTCAGTTTAAATGGAGCGAGTATCGCAACAGTTCTCACTGAAACTTTAGTTTTTTTGATTTTATTTTATTATATTTCCGTATACTTTCATAAACTTATGATTATTGAAATAATCTACCGCCCCATAATTGCTGTTTTTATGATGTCAATTTTTATATTATTTTTCAGGCATATTAATATATTTTTGATAATCATATTATCTGTAATTATATACTTTGCTACATTATATTTAATCAAAGGTATCACAGAAGAAGATATAAAACTCATAAAAAAAAGCTTGTAGGAACTCTGCTCGGTTATAAATGAACAATATCTCTTAAAATCGAGACAAATCCTTTTTTAGCATTTCTTATATGTGCAGGTATGCTCCGGGGATACTCAATACTTTCTAAAACTGTTTCTGTAAACCTTTCAGTTAATTTTATTTTTATATATTCTTTTTGAATAATTGTATTAACAATTCCACTGCAACGTTCTATATCCTCTTTTGTTAAGTTATCTGTCCGAACAACACAATTGTCCGGGGAATATTCGTCATAGTTTTGCGAAAGCAAATGCCCTTTTTCAATAACTTCTCTTTCTAACTCTGTACCGGGAAATGGAATAGCAACTGAAAAACCCACAGAATGGGGTTTAATTTCTTTAAAAAGAGTTATACTATCCTTAATGGTGTCTTTATTTTCTCCAGGCAGTCCGATTATAAAACTTGCTATAGTTTTTAATCCTACTTTATGCGTTAATTCAAATGCCCTTTTTATTTCTTCAACCTTTAAGCCCTTTTTCATTCTATTCAGCATCTCTTGATTTCCATTTTCGACACCATAAAAAATTAACCAAAAACCTGCTTTTTTTGCCAATTTCAATAGGTTTTCGTCTATTAATTGTTTATTGGCTCTAAAAGGTGTTCTATATATTATATCTTTATTCAACCCGTTGTTTATTATAAGGTTAAAAATTTCTTCCGCCCATTGCCTGTTTAAGTTAAATGTATCATCCTGGAAAAAAATTTCTTTTATACCATATTTTTCATGTAGCCATTTTATTTCTTCTATTATTGCAATAGGTTTCCTGTACCTAATTGTATTACCCCATATAGATTTGTTGCAGAAAGTGCAACTGAAAGGACAACCTCTCGATCCCATAATAAACATTGTTGGATGGCAACGTATTGGGGCTGTGCCAACAAAATTATTTATATCTCCAATAATGTCCAAATTAGGTAACGGAATATGGTCTAAATTTTTGGTTAATGGTCTTGGTTCGTTTATTTTATTATGATAACATAATCCTTTGACTTCATTCAAATTTTTCCCCTCGACTATTTCCAAAAATGTATATTCCCCTTCTCCTATAACAACTACATCAACATAAGGAAAATCTTCGAAAATTTTTAGTTTCAGTGCGGAAGGATGCGGACCGCCTACCACAACCAATATATTTCTATTATTTTGCTTGATAATTTTAGTAATTTCTTTTACGGATTTTGTCTGGAATGTGCTCATTGTTATTCCAACAATTTCAGGTTTAAAAGATACGATTATATCGCTTAGTTTAGAAGGTACTATCTTATCAACAACCATGTGAACAATTTTAACATTGTGGCCAATGTTATGCAACATAGTTCCAATTAAAATTAGCGCTCCTGAGGGGTATGCTTCATATTCAACAGGGTAATTTTGCATCGGGTTAATTAATAATATGTTTTTTGTTTCCATTATTGAATTGCTCCTTTAGCTTCCTCAACATTTTTAATCGCCTTAACTATAAGCGTCATCCCAAATGTGGGAAATAGTCTTGCAAGTATAACACTATAACGGTTAGCTCCATATTGAACTATATCAGAAGCAAAAACATCAATAGTTAAGCCATGCGCTTTTAAAAGCTCAGAAAGACTGTTTTTTACAAAATACCTTATATGTCCAGCAGAATTACTTCCAAGAGATGTTTCGATATTGTAGGGATTTTTTCCTAATAGAAGCCGCCATCTGCTATTGAAGCATGCAAGATTTGGTGTTGTTAAAACCAAATAACCTCCAATTTTTAATATTCTGTTGATTTCATTTAAAAAATTATCTACATCGAAAATATGTTCTATTATTTCGCCTGCAACAACAACATCAAAAAAGTTATCTAAAAAAGGCAACTTATCTTCAATGTCGCAAGTAAATGCCTGTATTCCATTTAATTTTGCTAATTCAACAGCTTTTTCTGAAATATCAACTCCATATACCTCATTTTTGTTGGGCAAGAGTAGTTTACTGATACTTCCATCGTAACATCCCACATCTAAAACTCTCTTATTTTGCCCAACTATCTCGATTATTTTCTTGATTCGATGTTGATCTTCAGGCAATTGATGCCATGGTTTAGCATACCTTTCTTCATTAAAATCTAATTTTTTTAGTTTCATGTTCAAAATCTAAGCACTATGTATTTTCGATTTGTATTAAAGTTTATTTCCTATCACTGCATTAAGTGCTTTGTAGTTATTTACTTAACGCATTACAATGAAAGTCGATTATTATATAGGTCCAAGAGGCAGCGAAAGCGAAATGTGCGGCATAGAAAGATACCTAACGAGCGTGCTGCCTCATCTTTCTGGCAAAACTGACCCTAAGTTCATTGGATTTAAGGCTCTTCAGAAAATACCTATTACAATTCAAGAATATGCTCTCTATCCGATTAAAATTCGTAAGGAGAGGAGGAAGGACAGTGTTTCTTGTTTTATTTCCCAGGACACCGCCTATCTTCTAAATCTCCTGAGCTTTAATCGAAGCGTGGTCATCTGCTATGACTTGATTCACTATTTGCGCCCGGAATATTCATTTATAATTAAAAATAAAATCAAAATTTCCATAGCCGGAATGAAAAGGGCAGACAGGATTATCACAATCTCAAACCACGTCAAAAAACAGATCGCTGAGTACCTGAATTATCCGGAAGAAAGAATAGATGTTGCATACCCCGGAGTCGATTTTGAAAAATTCAAGCCATTTACACCATCCAGCAACTTCTTGGAAAAATACGGCATTGGAAATATAGATCCTAATATAATCTTGTATGTTGGCTCTGAGCATCCCAGGATGAACCTCAACACTCTAATAAAAGCGCTTTATTTTGTCAAAAAAAAATGTCCAGATATTAAATTCCTCAAAGTTGGCAGACCGCAGTTCCAGGGTGCCAGAGAAAAATTTCTGGCATTGATAAAAAGTTTGGGTCTTGAGAGAAATGTTATTTTCATCGATTATGTCGAGGAAGAGCATCTGCCAGCTATCTATAACGCTGCCTCCTTATTGGTTTACCCCGTCCTCGAAGCAGGCTTTGGTCTTCCTCCCCTTGAGGCTATGGCATGCGGCACGCCAGTGATAACTTCTAACACCGCTTCCCTTCCAGAGGTCGTGGGTGATGCAGGGATTATGGTTAATCCTTATGATACCGACAAACTCAGTGAAATGATATTGAAGGTTCTTACAGATAATAGTTTGCAGAAAAAGTTATCTGAAAAGGGATTAAATAGAGCACGGCAATTCACATGGGAAAATACAGCGAAAACGATATTTAAAACGTTTGAAAAATTAAGAGAAATCCATAATATTTAAATATGTTTGAATAGTTAATATGACAATGTCAAGATAATGGCTAAAAAGAAAAACATGGCTAATAGATCGGCGGCAATAGTTCCCGATAATAACAGTTCCACTTTATCAAATGCGCTTTTTGTCGCAGGATTACTATTGATTTTTGGTTTGATGATATATAATATATATCATTTTAAAATTTTTAGTGATGAAGCTGGGCATTTGCATGAAGCAAAAGTTTTTGGAAGGAATTTCTTTTTTGACAACGAGGCTGCTCCGTTTTTATTCTATGCGTCCGAATATTTTTTTATGTTCCTCTCAGGTTCGATACTTGGAGCGCGTTTCGCCTCAGTTTTTTATGGCATGATGACTCTTATTGCCAGTTATTTCCTGCTTCCAGAATACTTCAGTAGATCCAAAAAAATAAAATTTGTCCTATTGCTTGGGTCATTGCCATATTTTATTTTTTTTAGCAAGATAGCTTTTTCAGATATCGCTATCACTTTTTTTGGATTCACAGGTTTTTTATTGTTGATACGTTTCATGGATACTAAAAAATTAAAATATATAATAGCATCTGGTATTTTTTTGGCTCTGGGCATTTTGATTAAATTCGCAATAATACCTTTTATTTTCGGTTTAATTTTTATTTTAATAATGTATACATTGAATATTGATTTAAATAGTACAAATGGTTTCAAATCTTCATTGAAAAATATTTATAATAATGGAATTGCAAATGCACTCGGGAAAATGCTTCGCCCGGAAGTTATAATATTTATTGGAATTCCTTTTAGCATAGTACTATTCATATACCAAATCGATCAACAATTCCCTTTTCCATTATCTTTCAGCATGGTAACCTTAGATCAAAGTGCCAACGCAAACCAGATTTCAAATTTTTTAGTATTTAAGACAGGTTTTATTGATAGTTTATTGTTTCATTGGAAAGAAATTTTAATCTCAGCAGTAGTCGTTTATGGCTTCATGTTTTTCATCCTTGCATATTTTTCAAAAATAAAAATTGAGATGTTTAGAAATAAATATAATATTTACTGCCTAATTGTTATTCTTATTAGTATTTTGGCTTTCATTTCAGGCGCCAGATTTCTTTCCAGATACACTCTTGTGCTGGTTCCATTAGTCATGTTTATTATTTTCAATAATAAGGAAGGTGAGAGATTATTTAACTATTATCCTCTATTTACGGGTTTAAGTATAATTACAGTAGTATTTATGGTGACGCCGACTAGCACTTTTTTTTTAATAGGTAATATAGCTGGTGAATATAATGTACCAATAGAACCAAGTTTAGATGCTGCAAAATTTGTTAATGGCAATACCACGATAGATGACTTTGTTGTTGTCGGGGATAATGCCCCTCATTCACTTTATTATGCACAAACGTTAGGCGCATATGAATTAGAAATTGAGAAGCCAATAGAATACAACGGCAAGCAATACAAAAGTTTAGTCTTTCAATATCTGACACCCTCTAATGGAGTAAAATACATAATTGCAAGCAAAAAGGATACTCAAGAGATGTATTTAGATTATATGGCACAGAAATTTTACTTAGAAAAGGTGATAAAGTTCAATGGTGAAGAATATTATTATATATTTTATATAGATCAAAACTTAACATCACCTAATACACCCGTAATTTATCTCGGAGATTCATACTTTTCTTTTCCTGACAGCATAGGAAACATGCAAAATTATTATAAACATAATATTCATAGAGATTTGAGACCAAGATTTATTAAATGATAGTTCAATAATACATACATGAAATGTCTGGTAACGGGCGGCGCAGGATTTATAGGTTCACATCTTGTTGACAGATTACTTAGCAACGGTCACGATGTGATCGTATATGATAATTTTTCCACTGGTTTTCAAGAATTTTTAAACGGTGCTAAGAAACACGATAATTTCAAATTTGTCAGAGGAGACCTTTTAAATCTTCGATTTCTTACAAAATCCATGTCTGGCTGTGATTTTATTTTTCATCTGGCAGCGAATGCAGACGTCAGATTTGGTACATCGCACCCGGATAAAGATCTTAAACAGAATACTGTAGCCACTTTTAATGTTCTTGAAGCAATGCGATTGAATAATATAAAAAAAATCGCTTTTTCTTCAACAGGTTCGGTTTATGGGGAAGTAGCTATCATTCCAACACCTGAAGATGCCCCTTTTCCTGTTCAAACCTCACTTTATGGAGCTTCAAAATTAGCTTGTGAAGGATTGATACAGGCGTATTGCGAAGGATTTGGTTTTCAATCATGGATTTTCCGTTTTGTCTCGATTCTTGGGGAACGATATACTCATGGGCACGTGTTTGATTTTTATAAGAAATTATTGGCGAACCCTGATAGGCTTGATGTTCTTGGGAACGGAAAGCAGAGAAAATCATATTTATATGTACAGGATTGCATAGATGCGATGTTGCTTGCAATCGAAAAATCTGGTGAGAAGGTCAACATATTCAATTTAGGAACAGATGAGTATTGCGAAGTCAATAACTCTATCAAATGGATATGCAGTCATCTTAATGTCTCTCCCCAATTGGTTTACTCAGGAGGAGAACGGGGATGGATTGGCGACAATCCTTTTATTTTCCTGGATTGTTCGAAGATAAGGGGGCTCGGCTGGAAACCTAAATATACGATAAAAGATGGTATTATAAAAACATTAAGTTACCTCGAAGAAAATAAATGGGTACTGGATAGACAATGAAAATCTGCGTATTTGGTTTATGGCACCTTGGTTCTGTAATTGCTTCATGCCTTGCTGAGAAAGGTTTTGAAGTCGTTGGGCTTGATCTGGATTCAAATAGGATCAAGGATCTGCAGAATGGGATTCCGCCAATATTTGAACCCGGTTTGGAAGATTCAATTAAGAAAAGCTTAGCAAGCAAAAAACTTTTTTTCACAACAGATGAAAAAAGTGCTCTGGAAAAAACCGATATTTTATGGGTAGCATTTGACACACCTGTGGATGAAACCGACAGAGCAGACGTTGATTATGTTATAAATCAAATCGAGAGATTATTCATCCATATTGAATCAGGAATGATAGTATTAATCTCATCACAATTACCTGTCGGGTCCACAAGACAATTGCAGGGAGCTTATTTTAAGCAGTATCCGAAGAAAAAGGTAATTTTTTCATATTCTCCAGAAAATTTAAGACTTGGTAAAGCGATAGAATCTTTTACAAAACCTGAAAGAATAGTGGTCGGCTTAAGTAATATTGAAAAGAGAGAAAAAATCGAAGCTTTATTAAAACCGTTTTGTAACGATATAGAATGGATGTCTATAGAGTCAGCAGAAATGACAAAACATGCCTTAAATGCGTTTCTGGCAACATCTATATCTTTTATCAATGAACTTGCGATCCTGTGTGAAAAAACAGGTGCTGATGCCCGTGAAGTAGAACGTGGATTGAAGAGCGATCCGCGCATAGGTATAAAATCATATCTTATAGCAGGCGCCGCTTTTGCTGGAGGGACTCTTGCAAGAGATGTTGTTTTTCTGGAGACTATAGGCAGATCACTGTCTATACCAACATCACTGATCACGGCAGTTAATGTAAGTAATCAAGAACATAAGATGTGGGCTTTGAACAAATTAAGAATAGAATTGGGCGATTTAAAGGGTAAAACTGTCGCTGTTCTTGGTCTGACGTATAAACCCGGGACAAACACATTAAGACGATCAAGCTCAATCGAACTTTGCGAAAATCTTGTTAAATATGGTGCAATCATAAAGTGCCATGATCCATCTCTTAACAAACTTCCACCGGAGTATGAAGAAAAATTTATTTTTTCGTCTTCAATTACAGATATTCTGAAAGGGGCTGATGCATTGGTCGTCGCAACAGAATGGCCTGATTATAAATCAATATCTATTGACGATATTCTGCAAAATATGCGCAAACCCATTGTGATCGATGCAAAAAGATTTCTGGAAAAACCATTGGGAGAAGATCAACGAATTTGTTATATTGCTGTTGGTCGCCCACTAAAAACCGAGGTATATTCAAAATGCAATTAAAAGGTAAGAACGCAATAATAACCGGGTCAAACCAGGGATTTGGAAAAGCGATAGCAGAAGAGTTCATATCCCAGGGAGCAAATATTTTGATATGTGCCCGTAATGAGCAGCTTCTTGAATCTGCAAGAAAAGAACTTTCAAAGAAAGCAGCAGGATCCCATAAAGTATATGCGTGTCGGGTTGATGTAACGGATCATGAAAGTTTGGATCAGCTTTATAAAACAGCTCTTGAAAAATTTGGAAATATCGATATCTTGGTAAATAACGCAGGGGTCTATGGTCCAAAAGGTGCTATAGAGGAAATAGATTGGGATGAATGGGTAGAAGCAATAAAAATCAATCTGTTAGGTACTGTTCTGGCTTGCAAGATTTTTGTACCGCATTTTAGAAAGAACGGGTATGGTAAAATAATCAATCTATCGGGTGGTGGAGCTACTGCACCATTGCCGCGTATAAGCGCTTATGCTGCCTCCAAAGCTGCTGTCGTCAGGTTCACAGAAACACTTTCTGAAGAACTAAAAGGCACGGGCGTTGAGGTTAATTGTATTGCTCCCGGCGCTTTAAATACAAGGCTGCTTGATGAGGTTTTAGAAGCAGGTATGGAAAAAGTAGGGAAAACATTTTATGAACGTTCTCTGGCTCAAAAACAACAGGGTGGAACACCGCTGGTCAAAGGAGCGCAATTGTGCGTATTCTTAGCGTCAGATAAGAGCAATGGCATCACGGGAAAGTTGATCAGCGCGGTTTGGGACCCGTGGGATAAGCTTCCTGAACATCTTGAAGATTTGAAAAATAGCGATGTATATACTTTGAGGCGCATCATTCCAAAAGAAAGAGGTATGACCTGGGGAGATGTTTAACGTGAATGTAGGAATTGTAGGTTGTGGTTTAATTGGCCAAAAAAGAGCAGCATCTTTAGGCAATAATGAACTGAAAGGCGTAGCAGATGTTTCGCTTGACCGGGCACAAAAATTAGCTTCCTGTTATAATGGTGTTGAAGCATTTTCAGATTGGAAAAATCTTGTTGAACGTGATGATATTGACATAGTGATCGTTTCGACAACAAATAACTGGCTTGCGCCAATAACCCTTGAAGCCGTTAGATCAGGGAAGCATGTTCTTGTCGAAAAACCAGGCGCTCTTAATTTTAGGGAGCTTGATCCGGTAATCGAAGCCGCAAAAAAGAGCAGGGTAAAAGTCAAAGTGGGTTTTAACCTGCGCTGCCATCCTTCATTTATAAAAGCTCGTGAAGTAGTCGATTCCGGGATACTTGGAAAATTGATGTTCATCCGTGGGCGTTACGGTCATGGTGGTCGCCCTGGTTATGATAAAGAGTGGCGTGCGGATCCAGCTATTTCCGGAGGTGGAGAATTGATAGACCAGGGAGTACATATTATTGACCTTTCGAGATGGTTCCTTGGGGATTTCACACAGGTTTTAGGTTCTGTGCATACATATTTCTGGAATATGCCTGTGGAAGATAATGGTTTCATTCACCTTGAAACCTCATCTGGAAATGCAGCATGGTTACAGGTGAGTTGTACGGAATGGAAAAACATGTTTTCATTTGAAATATATGGTGAACAAGGGAAATTGCAGATCGATGGGCTGGGAGGCAGCTATGGAACAGAAAGGCTAACATTTTATCATATGTTACCCCAGATGGGCCCTCCAGAGACAACAATATGGGAATATCCTGCCAATGATATGTCCTGGAAAATTGAGTTTGAAGAATTTATAAACACAATAAAGAGCAACAGTGAGCCACAACCCGGTCTTAAAGATGCCCGTGCAGCTTTAGAGATCGTATCGAAAATATATGAGGTGTCCAAAAAATGATAATTACACGCAGCCCACTTCGAATATCTCTTGGCGGTGGGGGGACAGATCTACCATCGTACTACATGGAACACGAAGGGTTTTTAATCGCAGCAGCTATTGATAAGTATGTGTACATCACTTTACACCAGACATTTGTGGAAGAGATGATCATAAAATATTCAAAGATGGAACGTGTTGCCAGCATCGAAGAAATCCAGCATCCGATTATTCGCGAGGCACTGAAGCTTGTAAATATTCAAAACCTGAATCTTGAATTAGCGAGTATGGCAGATATACCTGCCGGGACAGGTTTGGGATCATCGGGCAGCTTTACATGCGCTTTATTGAAAGCCTTGCACGCATACAAGAAAAACTTAATACACCCGAATGAGCTCGCAGAACAAGCATGCCATATCGAGATGGATTTGCTGAAAGAACCAATCGGTAAACAGGACCAATATATATCAGCATATGGTGGTATCAATTGCTTCAAATTCTGTAAAAATGATACAGTCGAAGCAAAACCTCTCAAAATCTCAGATGAAACACTCTACAGTCTTGAAGACAATCTCCTGTTATTTTTCACCGGATATTCAAGATCAGCTTCAAATATTCTGAAAGAACAGGACGATAAAAGCAAAAAAAATGACTCATCAATAATTGAGAATCTGCATTTTGTTAAAGATATTGGTTACAAAAGCCAGCAAGCTTTCGAATCCGGAGATCTTGAAAAGTTTGCTGAATTGATGAATGTTCATTGGGAATACAAGAAACAACGCTCAAATTCGATGAGCAACAATAAAATCAATGAATGGTACGACATAGCAATGAAAAATGGGGCGCTGGGCGGCAAACTCATAGGTGCAGGAGGCGGCGGTTTTCTCATGTTTTACACGGATGAAAATATGAAGCTCAGGCATGCAATGGCACATGGGGGTTTAAAAGAAGTCCGCTTTAAATTTGACTTTGAAGGCAGTAAAGTGGTAACGCAATCATGATGCCGCCAGCAGTCATTCTTGCTGGAGGATTGGCAACACGACTCTATCCAGTGTCATCAAAAACCCCAAAATCCCTCATTGAAGTGGCAGGAAAACCATTTATTTTTCACCAATTAGCACTTTTAAAACAGCAGGGTGTATGCCATGTCGTGTTATGTGTCGGTAAGTTCGGAGAAATGATACAGGATTATGTCGGCGATGGGCATAGATGGGATTTAAGGGTACAATATTCTTATGATGGTGATGTTCTGCTTGGGACGGGGGGGGCAATTAAAAAAGCATGCCCACTGCTTCCAGAAGTATTTTTTGTGTTATACGGTGATTCCTATCTTGATGTTGATATGATGCCAATCCTTGAGAGGTTTGAATCTGAAGGAAAACCAGCTTTGATGACTGTTTATCGTAATAAGAATCATTGGGATAAAAGCAACATTTTATTCCAGGATGGTCGAATTGTAAAATACGACAAAAAAAATCCAACGCCTGAGATGGAGCACCTTGATTATGGAATAAATATCTTGATGAAAAAAGTTTTTAATGATTGGCCAGATGGAGTGCCCTTTGATCTTTCAGAGGTCTTTACTAAACTTATCGAAAAAGGTGAATTATCGGCTTTTGAAGTTTTCAAACGTTTTTACGAAATTGGATCTATCCAGGGAATAAAAGAAACTGAACAATATTTAAATAGTAAGCATCAAATTTGTAAAAATACGTGATAAATATGGAACTGGAAGATTATATTAATACTTATTTTAAAGACTGCGTTGAGATTATTAATCAGATTGACAGGGAACAAATAACAAAAATTGCTACAATCCTTAAAAAAATCCAGACAAGACAGGGTAGGCTGTTTATTCTTGGTGTAGGCGGAAGTGCAGGCAATGCATCCCATGCTGTTAATGATTTTCGAAAAATTGCAGGCATCGAATCCTATGCCCCAACGGACAACGTTTCTGAACTTACGGCAAGGGTTAATGATGATGGGTGGGAGACAGTATTTATAAACTGGTTGAAGGGAAGCCGATTAAATTCAAAGGATGGCATCATTGTATTCTCAGTAGGCGGAGGTAATGCTGAAAAAAACGTGAGCGTTAACCTTGTCAGAGCATTACAATATGCCAAGGAAGTAGGTGCAAGTATTATGGGTATTGTTGGACGTGATGGCGGATACACTGCAATGGTTGCTGATGCCTGTGTTATTATTCCTCCGGTGAACGATGAAACTATTACGCCTCAAACAGAGGCGTTTCAAGCTGTTATCTGGCATTTACTTGTTTCCAGTCCGGAAATGAGAAAATTTGAAATGAAGTGGGAGAGCACCAAATAATCGGTGGAACTGAATGGTAGAGGCTGTTTTTCTGGACAGGGATGGCGTGCTTAACGAGCTTGTATTAAATCCTGCGACTGGAGAGTATGAGCCTCCTCATCGTATAGAGGATATGAGACTTTTTCCTTACGCGATTGAATGCCTCGAAAAGCTCCAGGATTCAGGATATGAGCTGTTTCTCATCTCTAACCAGCCTGATTATGCTAAAGGAAAAACCACTCTTGAAGCATTAGAGAAAGTTCATAAAAAATTTGATCAATTGTTAACTTCACAGGGAATCCATTTCAGGGAATATTATTATTGCTTTCATCACCCTCAGGGGATAATACCTGAATATGCCTCTGAATGCATATGCCGCAAACCAAAGCCATTTTTTCTTTTCAAGGCGGAAGAGGATTATAATATCGATCTTGGAAACTCATGGATGATCGGTGACCGGGATACAGATATCGAATGTGGCAAAGCCGGAGGTACGAAAACAATATTAATTGAGGAATCATTATCAGTGCATAAACGCGGGAAAAGCCTGCCGGATTATAAGACAAAAAATTTAAAAGAGGCTGTTAACATAATACTTCAAATAGACAAAGGCATTGCACAAAAATAATATAGCAATATTTATAATAACAAACCACAGATGAGCATACTATTAACAGTTTCAGTTCATATCAACAATAAAGCGCTGGGGTGCGACCCCAGACCCCTGTGAGGCGCCGCCGATGGCGGGATTTAGCATTAGATAATCGGTTGATTCGGTTCAACCATATCTGACCCCTCGTTCCAGCAGTCAGTGTTGGGTAGATAAAAGTTAAACGTATTGAACACTATATAATTATGAATACAAAATTTTCAGAGAAATGCCAGGATTGATTACAAGAGGTGATGAGATTGTTGTCCCAAGAATTGATGAGAAAAGAAATACAAATCGGTCCAAAGATAGGACTTTATAAAAGTGAGCAAGAATTTATAAGTGAAGCTATTAATACGCTTATGGCATCCAGAAAAGATTTGAGAATAGCCATAGCATCTGAATTATATAGAAATGATGATATCTCTTTTGGAAAAGCATGTGAAATAGCCTCCCTGGATATTGAAGAAATGAAAGAGGAATTGCACAAGAGAAAGATCAAGAGAAAGGTAAATGTGTCTTTGGTTGAAATGGAAAACATGGCAACGGAGGCCATAAGAATTGCAGGAAGATAAAATCATAATACTGGATACTGATTTCTTAAGCTCTTTTTTGAAAATTGGCAAATTGAATTTGGTGAAGGATTTTTTTAATGTTGAGTTTCTTCATATTCCAGTCGGTGTGTTGAGAGAGATTTCAGCAACCAGTTTGATGAATGAATTTTTAGAAATAAATTATATAAAAACAGTACAAGTTTCACAGAAGCATTTTGGAATTTTGAAAGCTGAGGAATTTGACCGTCTTGGTTCAGGAGAAAAAGAATGTATGGCTTTATGCAAGCAATATCCAAATTCTTTGCTCTTTATCAGTGATAATAAGGCGAGAAAAGTTGCTATGAAAAACGGTATTGTAGTTTTGAACATTTCAGGGTTCCTGCTTGCATGTAAAAAGACCATGTTTTTGGAAACAAATGAAATTGCTACGATTATGAATGATCTGAAACAAAAAGATTATTATGAATTTAGCGCGGTTGAAAAGAAAGAATTATTGAAATCTTGAAGGTGTATTTATTACATATATATTATATATCCAAAGTTCTGGCGCTTCTCATAAGCCGATGCAACATCCCGCACAAAAAATCCAACTTAACCCAATAGTTATATCAGTTGCCGGCGCTTCCCATGCCACATGCAACCACAAGCGCACCCTCCTCTCAGACTGTAAAAAAACGCGGGAAAAGCCAGCCGGATTATAAAACTGAAAATTTGAAAGAGGCTGTAAATATAATACTTCATATAGACCAAAAATAATTAATTTACAAAAGAAACTGAGGTAAATCATGAAAGGATTAAAACAATTTAAAATCAAGCTGTATGCCGATGGTGCGGATTTGAAGGAGATGATAGGGGTTTATAATGAAGGAATTGTAAGCGGTTTCACCACAAATCCTACATTGATGAGAAAAGCCGGCGTAAAGAACTATGAAGATTTTGCAAAAGCTGCGCTGAAAGCGATTCCTGACCTTCCTGTATCATTCGAGGTATTCTCGGATGACCTGGGCGGGATGGAGAGGGAAGCCCGTAAAATCGCTGGCTGGGGTGAAAACGCTTACATAAAGATACCTGTCACAAATACTAAAGGAGAAAGCACAGCATCCCTGGTTAAAAAGTTGTCACATGACGGATTAAAGCTGAATGTAACTGCCATTTTAACAATCGAGCAGGTAAAACAAGTCTCTCGTGCTCTTTCGCCTGCAACCCCAAGTATAGTTTCAGTGTTTGCAGGGCGAATTGCTGATACCGGTAGGGACCCCGTGCCCATAATGAAAGAAGCGGTTGGGATTTTGAAATCGAATACGAAATCGGAACTTCTATGGGCAAGTACCAGGGAATTACTGAATCTTGCGCAGGCTGAATCATGCGGATGCCACATTATAACAATTACCAATGATATATTGAAAAAAGTCCCGATGCTTGGCAAGGATCTTAATGAGTTATCGCTGGATACTGTTAAGATGTTCTATAATGATGCACATGCGGCGGGGTATATGATTTGATTTAGCTTATAATAATTTATTGATCAATTGAATCTTTATTGAAAACATAAGAATTACTGGCATAATATCCCCATGCAAAACTTATTAATATCTGTATAACTTTTGAAGCCAATAATCCAATGCTCAATAATTGTACACTTATTATTAATATAATATTATTTAGAATATAAGTAATTACAACAAGTGATAAATATCTATTAAACGTTTTTAAATTTTTATTTGTGAAATATTGAAATGTCCAATTTTTTTGTAGATAATATACAATGAGAGTAGCAAATGTGAAAGAGAATATATTGGAAATTAAGTAATTTAAATGAAAAGTATAAATAATCAAACTATACAATGTAAAATCGGTTATTGCACCTGTACCACCTACAATACAATATTTAAAATATTTTAGTAAATTATTTAACAAAAGATAGGTCATAACATCTTTAATAGTTTGGATTCATCTTCTGCAGAATTTGTGAAACACCCAAAAACGGACAATATGGCTTTTGAAAGCATTATTCCTTTTCTCCATAAATTAGTAAATTCTGCCCTTGCCACCGCAATACAGGTATCTTTTCACAGAACTCACTAATGGCAATTGTCAGAGGAATAATTTTTTCATTTTGAAAAAATAAGACATATTTACCTGGTGTATATGAATGCTCGTTTAACGCTTTTGCTTCCTTGCCGAATTCACCAAGTTTCCTAGGGATACTTAATCCATTTGCTTCGCAAAGGAAAAAATATCTTCGAGTTACTCGAATCATTTCATTGGCCATCATTGCTGGGGAATCCACATGATGCATCACATCAAAACAAAATACCAAATCAAAAGAGTTGTCATCAAAATCCAAAGATTGTGCATCCATTTTAAATGCTCGGATCCCTTTCTGCTTCATGCAATCTGTTCCTTCTGCAGAGTATTCTATAGCAGTATAATCTTTTATGAAGTCAGGGTTCTTTTTCATAATCAATTCATACATTTCGCCATTCCCACCTCCAATTTCCAGCACTGATAATGGCCCCAATCCGCTATAAAGCCTGAAAAAATATCTAAGATATTTAGGAAGTCGGTATCGTGCACCTATCAAACCTTCATTGGCAAATCGCGAAGATTTATTCTCCGAATAGACTTTATCATATAATTGCATCATACGGCTCATATTATAATCTCATTTTTTCATAGTTAACAAACATCTAATTCCAAACGGATATCTAATTCCAGCTCCAAGTGTTAATTCCATTAACATCAAAATATATAACAGGGAATTAGCTAATGAACCCCCAATGTGGATCATATTTTTTGTCTCCATTTGTTTTTCAGCTATTGTTTTATTATTTTTATGTTTATTCTTGAGCTTTACAAACCTGAAAAAAGGATAGATGAAGAATCCGAGGTGGGAAGCATAAAGGAGTTTAAAACCGATCTTTTCTGACATAAGTACCAGTTTTTCACTATCATATCTCCGGTAATGTTTTAATAGTTCATCATAAAAATCATAAAGTTCCTGGTTTGCAGGAACTTCGATAACCACTATGCCACCAGGTTTTAAAATTCTATGTAGTTGTTTCAAAGCTTGTTGGTCATCTTTTATATGCTCAAGAACATTTAATAAAACAACCGCATCCACCGAGTTGTCTGGCAAAGGACACTTTGTTAGATCAAACTGAATTAACGGTACATTTTGTGTATATTTAGCAAGTCTCTCCAGTGGTTCCGAGATGCAATCTGAACCAATTATGAAAGCATTTGAAGCTTTTAACTTGAGGTCGCGGAGAAAATATCCCGAAGAGGATCCCACTTCAAGTATGACAGACCCTTCTTTATCTATTACATTTTTTAGTTGAGATAGAGCATTGCGCCGCGATGCTTTGTCTATATAATGATTCCCATGGCTTGCCTCAGTTTCATGAAAAACAGTTAAACTGTCGTTCCAACCGCTTGAATCTTCTGTATATTTAAGCACAGACACTTTCTGTCCTTCAATTGTAAACCCCCTTCCGGTCCAGATCGGCCTTTCATGAAATCCATGAGGAATTGGCCATTCAAAATCCATCACATGTTCTCCATTTCCTCAATAATATACATCGGACGCCTTTTTACTTCCTCATATATACGACCAACGTATTCCCCCATAATACCAAGCGATAGCAGTTGGACTCCTGCAAAGAATGTTATCAAAATGATTGTCCATGTAAGCCCTGGTGTAAGATCTATATGCAATATTATTTTTTGAAATAAAAACCATATCCCTAATAGAAAACTTGCACCAGCGATCAAAGCACCCAACAATGAGGCTACCTGCAATGGGCGGATGGAAAAACCAACAATCCCATTAAATGCGATTCTCAACGATCCAAGATACTTATTATAATTTGTTTTTCCAGACACACGTTCGTCCCGATCGTATTCGACAAATGTCTGCCTGAAACCAACAAAAGCAACCAGACCCCTGAGGAAACCATGCGTTTCGTTAAGTTTTTTTAATTCTTCAACAATCCTTCTGTCCATTAATCGGAAATCACCTGTATCTTTAGGGATTTGCACATCTGAAATACTGTTAATGACACGATAGCCAAAGTGCGATATCCACTCTTTAATAAAAGTCTCTCCTTTACGTGATCGCCGCTTTGCATAAACAACTTTAAACCCTTCGCGCCATTTCTCAAGCATTTGTTCTATTAATTCAGGGGGATCCTGCAAATCAACATCGATGACAACACAGACCTCACCTTTGCAAGAATGAATCCCAGCCATAGTCGCTGCAGGCTGACCAAATCTGCGGCTGAACTTAATTAAACGAATGTTGGGATTGCGTTTAATTTCTTCCTGGATTACCTGTTCTGTATTATCTGGAGAAGGATCTAAACAAAAAATAATTTCGTAATGTGATGGTTGTAATTTTTCCATTACAGCTTCAGTTCTCTTCAAAAATGGTTCGATGTTAGACTCTTCTCGATAAACTGGAACGATGATTGAGATTGATGCATTATTAACGGTCATTATTTTATCCAATTTCCTATTCGTAAAGTCAAGACAAATAATACGTTTATCTATATTAAATGTTATAGTGTTAAATTTTAAAAACATTTTTTTCTCAAATAATTCGACAATTCATGAAATCATGAATATGATAAATGTACGTTCCATTACTATAATTCTCAGATATATTTTTAAGTGCAGAAGCTATTGGTATCACTGTTAAAAGAGTAGTTATAAAATTAAATCCATGAATTCCAAATATCTCAAATTGGTTAAAAAAAATCCTGACATACTTTTCGTAATCCTCTTATCCTTATTTTTAACCTCTCTCTCCTATTTAACCCAGTCCTATGAAAAAAACCCTCTGCTCTACCTCCGCTGGGTGCTGGGAATATTTTTCATATATGCACTCTCCGGCTATCCTTTCACAGTTGCCCTTTATCCAAAGGAAGGACTCGGTTTTCTAGAGCGCCTGATGCTGAGTTCAGGCATCAGCATGCTGCTGACGTATCCGGCAGGTATTGTCAATGAAATATATGAGGGAAAAATTAACGTCTTTATTCCTCACCTTGCAGGCGATATGGCTGCACTGAGCGGGCTTGTGTTCTTGGGCTCTATTCTTGCTTTGCACGCCAGGAAAAATGAAAATACATTTTTTAAGTTTAATTTCAAAAATCACGCGGCACAGTTTATCAAAAATAAAATAGAGATACTGTTAGCCTTGAACTTGATTTTATTTTTTTTACTTTCAATACTCAATATTGATAAAGCAGGAATATACAACGATGAGTGGAATCTCATAAAACAGTCATATAATCTCGTGGATGGGAATCTCGCAGCCAGAAATGCATATACAATCTCATTTGTAGATCATTCGCCCCTTGGAAATTTCATCGGTCATTTTACGATGCAAGTGATAAACCCTCTGGGACTTCATATGATCAATGATGTGTGGGTTTTCCGAATTTCAAGCGTGATTGTAGGATTTCTCAGCATCCTGTTCGTGTATATTATGGCAAAAAATATGTTCAATAGCAAGGTAGGTCTGATCTCATCGGTGCTGGTTGCTGTATCCGGCTACCATGTAGTAATGACCAGCATTTTCTTTCCCCGCGATGCCTACCAGATGCCTTTTATGATAATTGCACTATACTTTTTTTACAGGAGCCTGAATGGAATCCAGAAAGACATGCTTGTTAGCGGGTTGTTTTTAGGGGCTTCGATGCTTGTAAAATTCCCGGCAGTTTTACTCATTCCTGTAATTTATATTTTAAATCTTGCCAGAACAGGAAGGTTATTGGATAAGAGGCTTTCAAAAATATATCTTGTCGGTGTTATTGTGTTCTCCCCTGTCCTATTTTATAATCTTGGAGCATACTTAACCACAGGCTATACGGACGTGCCCTTTTCAAAGCTCCTGGGAAATCCAATGTCTCCGAATGGACCAAATATAAGGGAATATGGAGGAGAGCCGTTTGCCGCTCAAAATTTAATAAATGCTATTACGATACTGTATGGGCATTTTTCTACTGTGATAATGGTCTTATTTTTACTCTCAATAGTGTATGCGATATTCCATATATACAAAAAGCGTGACTGTGATGAATTGAGCTTTTTTGTTTTATGGGCAGCAGGTACAATATTATTTTTCTGGATAGCCGGGGCTGGAATTTTCTACCTGCACCCGATTACTGTTCCTCTTTCCATTCTGTCTGGATATTTTATAACAGGTCAATATAATAAATATAATTCTAGGGTATATTTAATCACTGCATTTTTCCTTCTCTTGCTGTACTCGGCGCATTATGCCTACGGAGTGAACGTTAATGATATGACTTTTAAAGGAAACAAGGTATTTCCGGATTATGGTTCTGGAGAACTTAGAGACTTTCTCCTAAAATATTACAATGTTGATAACGATATCGTAGTTGTTAGCGACGAAATTACACACTCTGTTATTGGGTGGGGGATCTCCTCTATTGTCCTGCAAAAAATATCCCCTGGAGCATACGACTATTCTGAGTTAAAAGGAATCAAGGATATGAATTATAAACGAATAGAATTCCAGGAGAAAAGTATTTTGACATTCAACAACAATACGCTCATTGCAGGTTTATCTAATTTCTCATTAGAAAATACAACAAAATATGACAAAATAATAGCTATCATACCTCATCAGACATATTTAGCACCAGGCGCCTTCATAGCAGACCCGGAAATGATCAGTGCAGAAAGATATGGGCTTTCAAAAAATAAATCCAAGTTTATCGAATCTAAATATCAGCCTTCCAGGATTATTTATGACAGAACAGGAAATCCTACTTTCTATATCTACCTTTTAACGACGTGAGCCTGTATTTACAAAATACGTCCTGGACGCAAATCCCAGATGAACCGTCGAAATCAACCCGAATATAAGCGTAACCGATGCCCGCACAAAATGGTCAACCAGCGCCAGCGAAACGCCTGTTGATAATGGGATCCCGAAAAGTACAAAAACCCCTCCCATTGCTCCCTCATATATCCCAATCCCTGCTGGAGTTATTGGTATGGTCTGGGATACGAAGGACGTTATGCCAGCTACGGCTGCCAGTGAAAAAGGGATCGGATATCCGATTGCAAAGGCTGCAAGATACGTGCCTGAGATTTCAAGGAACCACACTGGCAAGGATATGATTACAGATAATACCACTGCGCTCGGGTTAGAGCAAATCTTCCTGAGACCTTCTTTCATCATATTCATAAAACCCGCAAGTTCCGGGATTCTTTTTCCAAGCTTTCTGGAAATGAATGAATCATATCTGTATGCAAAAATAAGCATCATCACAAGCAGGAATGCAATTGCAAGCGAAATTCCAGCCAGCGTGAGCACGGCAGTGCTTCTTGATAAAAGCACCGCGCCAACACCTAATAGTATTGAAAGTGTAAACATGTCCATAGCCCTCTCGATTACAATGGTAGTAAGGCTGATGCCCATTGGGATATTCTCTGTAGATTTAAGAACCGCACCCCTTGAGATGTCGCCTATCCTTGCTGGAAGAAAGTAGTTGAGAAGGTAGCCAAACATAAGACTTTTAAAAAGAATAGCCCTTGGTACAACATATCCTGATGTTCGAAGCAAAACACTCCACCTCCATGTACGCATAAAGAAGCTTGTTGTGATCGTTACAAAACCTAGAAGAACGTAGAAAAAAGAGGCTTTTTTTATTGTTTCATAGACTTCTGAATAACCGGATAGTGAGAATATCCCCATCAATAAAAGTAACCCGAACAACATTGTACCCAGGAGTTTCAATTTTGACCCGGAAACTACTGAGCCAAACAAATCTCTGAGGCTTATGATAGTCCCGATAATGAACAGCTTTAGCAGACGGTTCCCGTATTTTGAGGCATTCTCCGAGAGTTTGAGTTTTGCCTCCCCCCGCTCTCGTCCACGCCACTTTACAGGAACCTCAGCACTTGTGAAACCCATTATGTGCGCTTTCAGGGGTATCTCTACAGTAAGATCAAAACCGCTGGCTTCAAGAGTACCTATTCCTATACTGGCAAGAACTTCCTTTCTATATGCCTTGAAAGCATTGGTAATATCTTTATGTTTTATCCCGAAAAGGAGCCCTACTACGTTATTAAAGGCACGGTTTGCAACCATCTTAGCCAGGGGGTACCCGTCGGTAGCGCCGCCTTCAATGAACCGTGAGCCGTATGCGATATCATAGCCTTCCTCAATTTTGCGAACAAGTTTCGGTATGTCCTCCGGGTCATCCGACAGGTCACCCATCACGGGTATGATAATCTCACCAGTAGCGTTCTTTAAACCTTCCTTAACAGCATTTCCGAACCCAGGATTGAAATACCTGTGTACTGGCTTTATCCGTGGGTTCTTTCTTCCAAATTCATCAATTAATTCCCCTGTATTGTCCGTACTATTATCATTGACAAGAATGAGTTCATAATCCCTGGTCTCTGCATGCTTATCAAGAACGGAAAGCAATTCATCAAGTAAGTTGGGAAGATTTTCTGCTTCATTATGTGCAGGAACTACTATTGAGATTTCAGGCATTTTGTCAGATTACTTGTATTTATTTATTAAAAATATATTCATTCTATCTGAGTAAAAACACTATTCTTGAAGATCTCGATCAATATGTCCTTCAGGTTATATTTAAAATCCCAACCCGGATAATGGGATTTGAATTTACTCACATCGCTGATCCACCAGATATGGTCGCCGATACGGTTCGTTTCACTATAAGAATAATTCATTTTCTTCCCGGTAATCTCTTCACACATTTTTATTGCTTCCAGCATTGAACAATTGGAATGTCTTCCTCCACCTATGTTATACACTTCACCTATTCTCGGTTTCTGGTAAAAGTGCCAGAAAGCATTTACAAGGTCATAACTGTGGATATTATCCCTGACCTGTTTCCCTTTATAGCCGTATATCGTATAATATGTGCCAGTGGCAGCGCATTTCATAAGGTATGCCAGGAATCCATGCAGCACTGTGGGTGAATGTCCCGGTCCTGTCAGGCACCCGCCCCTGAAACAAACCGTTTTCATATTGAAATACCTGCCATATTCCTGGACAAGCACATCAGCCGCCAGTTTTGAGGCGCCGAACAGGCTGTGCTTTGTCTGGTCAACGCTCATGGACTCGTCTATCCCGTTCTTATAATAAGGGTGGGATTCCTCGATTTCCCACCGTGTTTCAAGTTCGACAAGAGGCAGACTATTTGGAGTATCGCCATATACTTTGTTAGTGGAAGTGAAAATAAACACAGCATCAGGACAATACTGCCGTGTCATTTCAAGAAGCGTGAGCGTGCCATTCGCATTAACAGTGAAATCTGTAAAGGGGTCTTTTGCTGCCCAGTCGTGAGATGGTTGTGCAGCCGTGTGGATGATCAATTTTATATCCTTATTGTATTTTTTGAAGATCGCTTCCATTGCCTCTTTGTCCCGGATGTCCTTGTTGTAGTGAGTGTAATTTTTTATTTCAGATTCAAGTTTTTTCCTGCTCCATTCAGTAGAGGCTTCTTCACCAAAAAACACTCGACGCATATCATTATCTATTCCGATTATCCTGAATCCCTTTTTGCTGAAAAACCGGACAGACTCAGCCCCTATCAAACCCGCTGACCCTGTAATCAAAGCAATGTCCATTAATATTCTCCTTTATGCAAGTATAGGTCTAAGTTGTTCTGAGTTCTCTTTAATCCATATAGATATTTCTTTTATGATTTGATCCACTGTAATTTCAGGTTTCCAGCCGGTTTTTTCTGTTATTCTGGAATTATCCGTGATATATATGCGGATATCACCCACCCTGTCTTCATACACGCTTATTATCGGTATTTTATTTCCGGTATATTTCTGACAGAGACCGGTCAATTCAAGCAGAGATATAGATTGTTCCAGCCCGCCGCCAACATTGTATATTTCGCCATTATGCACTGCCATATCATTTATCTCAATCTCTAAAAGACGATACAGGTCTTTTACGTGGAGAATATCCCTTACCTGTTTTCCCTTACCGCCAAATCCCATATAACTCAAGGACTGCTGATAATAGTGTTTTGCAACCCAGTGAACTACAACCCCCTGGTCAACTTTTCCCATCTGCCAGCTTCCTGTCAGGAGACCGCAACGATTTATAACACCTCTTAGTCCATACATTTCTATGTATTCCTGAATAATCAATTCCGATGCCAGCTTTGTGGCGCCGTATAATGTGCGCGTGCCGTTTAGCGGGAAATCTTCCGTGTAACCTCCAGATGAAACTCCGGGAACATCCTGTTCGTCTGATAGTTCAAAACGTGTCGGTTTTTCAACAAATTTCAAATTATTAATTGTCCTTACAGGATATACCCTGCTCGAAGACAAAAAAATGATATCTGCACTGCATTTTCTTACATATTCCAGACAATTCACAGTTCCCAGAAGGTTGGTGTTCAACAGATATTCAGGCGAAGAATCAACCCCTGCCATCACTGATGGTTCTGCCGAACACTCAATTACCAGATCAGACTTCCCCAGAGCTTCAAAGTCTTCCCGGTTCCTGATATCGCCATGTATGAATTCAATACCCACCTCTTTCAATCTTGGGATATTAAGCTCAGAGCCTCTTCTTTTGAGATTGTCAAAAGCCACTACCTGGGTATCTTTTCTATTCTTTTTGAACTCAATTGCCAGATTAGAGCCTACGAAACCTGCACCGCCGGTTATTAAAATATTCATTAATTTCAGGATTCTAAAATAGACTTAAAGTATTTTATCGTTTCCTTTAATCCCCGCTCAAGTGAAACTTTTGGTTCCCAATGAAGGAGCTTTCGCGCTTTTGTGATATCAGGTCTTCGCTGCTTCGGGTCGTCGACCGGCAGGTCTTTAAAACTAATTTTTGAACTGCTTCCCGTTATCCTGAGTATGATTTTTGCAAACTCAAGTATGGTGTGCTCTTCGGGGTTCCCTATATTCACAGGTAAAGCGTAATCCGACATCATCAACCTGTAAATCCCCTCAATTTCATCACTAACATAGCAGAAACTTCGGGTCTGGGAGCCGTCACCGTATACTGTGAGGTCCTCGCCGCTCAATGCCTGTCCTATGAAGTTTGGCACAACCCTGCCATCGTTCAGGCGCATCCTCGGCCCGTAAGTATTGAATATTCTCACTATCCTCGTATCAATTCCATGATACCGGTGATATGCCATAGTAATTGCCTCAGCATATCGTTTTGCCTCATCATAAACACCCCGAGGCCCTATCGGGTTCACATTACCCCAGTATTCCTCAGTCTGGGGGTTCACAAGCGGGTCACCGTAAACTTCCGAGGTAGACGCAAGCAAAAACCGGGCTTTTTTTTCTTTAGCAAGACCGAGCATATTGTGAGTCCCAAGCGCTCCAACTTTTAACGTCTGGATTGGCAGTTCCAGATAATCTATCGGGCTTGCAGGACTTGCAAGATGGAACAGGAAATCTATTTTTTCCTCAACATAAAGCGGCTTTGTCACGTCGTGTTTTATATAGGAGAATCTGTCGTTATTAATATGTTCGATGTTCCTTGCACTGCCTGTGATGAGATTATCTACACATATCACTTCACATTCTTTGGATAGCAGCAGGTCACATAGATGCGATCCGAGAAATCCTGCGCCGCCTGTTACTAATGCCTTCATAAAGCGCCACCTCGCTTTATGCGGTATCCACATATGGCAGAGCCATATGTGTCTGCGAAGTAAAGCAGCGCAACGGTTTTTGATGAAAAATTCGTAAAGTTTTTCATGTTTATCCTCAGAACTCTATAGACGATGAGTCCCCGATATTAAGTGAATTATGTTTCCCATGTACACTGGCATCATCCCCCACGATTGATCTCTGGAGATTTACCTTTGATATATGGGAGCGGGAGCCTATCACGCTGTCTGAGATGATGCTGCTTTCAATATAAGAATCACTTGCGATGGAGGCATGTGGTCCGATTACCGAATTAATAATCGTAACATTATCACCTATGGCAACGGGCTGTATAATCACCGAATCTTTTATCTGGTGTACATGGTCAATATCCTCTTTCTCATCCAGCAGTACCCGATTTGTCTCAAGCAAGGATTCAGGATGCCCGCAATCATACCAGCTTGATACCTGGAAGGTTTTAAGACGATAACCCCTGTTCACCATCTCCTGCAACGCATCCGTAAGCTGGTATTCCCCGCGCGTCCTTGTATTTTTATTAATCATCTCTTCAATTATCGACAAAAGAACGGCTGTCTCCTTAATGAAATAAACGCCTGCTATCCCCAGGTTGGAGCTCGGACGTGCGGGTTTTTCTTCCAGCCTTTTAATATATTTTCCCTCAAGTTCCACAATACCGTATTTCTTCGGGTCATCTACCTCGCGTACGCCAATCGATGCGGCGCACTCGCCATTGGTCAAATATTGTTTGTAAAACTCTGAATAGCCTGCCTTGAAAATCATATCCCCGAGTGCAATCATTATATTAGAATCGCCGATTTCATCCCTGGCGACGTAAATAGAATGACCGAGGCCGAGCTGTTCTTCCTGGTCAACATACCTGATATTGAAAATGCCCGAATAATTCTTATCCACATACGATATAATCTGCTCTTTCTTGTAGCCCACTACCATTATTATCTCTTCAGGCTCGACATCTATCATTCTATCGAGTATATGGCCGATTATGGGCTTGCCTGCTATGTAAACCATCGGCTTGGGTTTTGTGAATGTATGCGGAAAAAGGCGTTTGCCTGCCCCGGCTGCGGGAATGACTACCTTGATTTTATTTTTCACGGTCATTATTCTCCCGGTTACCAGCAAAGACCCACATATTCAATATCTTTCCCCGGCTTAACCAATATGTGCCGTCCGTCTATTACGAGCCTGTTTTCCATAGCATCAAATTCCTTATTAAGTGATTTGAATTCATCCCATTCGGTCATTATAAGGCAGGCTTCAGCACCGCTTAATGCGTCCGCTGCCGAGCTGTAATATCCAATGCCGCTGAATAGCTTTTTCATATTCTCGTTTGCCATCGGGTCGTAAGCAGATACCCTGGCCCCTTCATCCAGTAATTCTTTAATTACCGGTATCGACCTTGATTCCCTGATGTCATCGGTGTCATTCTTGAACGCAAGCCCAAGGACTGCGATATTTTTTCCTTCCAGGCTCCCGAGCTTATTTTTTAGCAATAGCACCATCCTTGCCGGCTGCCCCTCGTTAATCGCAATTACTGATTTAAGCAATCGGGGTTCATAGCCAATCTCTTTAGCCTTGCCAATCAGGGCTTTCACATCCTTGGGGAAACATGAGCCTCCAAAGCCGGCTCCTGAGTTGAGAAAGTATGGCCCTATCCTGAAATCCTTCCCCACGGCTGACATGACCTCATAGGTATCGATGCCGAGCAGCTTGCAGATATTTCCTACCTCGTTCGAAAAGGATATTTTGGTTGCAAGAAAGGCATTGTTTACATATTTTATCATCTCAGCCGTGCGCGGGTTTGTCCTTGTTACCTCGCATTTAAGACCGTTGTAAAGAGAGGCTACAATATCGCCTGACTTTTTATCGAGAGAACCTATTACTATCTTGTCGGGATGCATGAAATCATGAACCGCCTTGCCTTCCCGCAGGAACTCCGGGTTCATGGCAATACCGAACTCCCCCGGATGTTTTCCTGAATGTTTCTCTATTATGGGAAGCACTATCTTCTCCGTTGTCTCAGGAACAACCGTGCTTTTTACAACGATAACATGGTAACCTTTCTTTTTTCTTAGCGAGTCGCCAAGACTGGCGCTTGCGGCCCTGACGATGCCGAGGTCAATGTTGCCTTCGGAGTCGGAAGGAGTTCCCACACAAATAAATGAGACATCAGAATTCATTATCGCAAGCTCGTAATCGGAAGTGGCACTGAGCCTCTTGCCGGCGTGCTTTTCCAGTAGTTCAGGGAGACCTTCTTCATAAATAGGCGGAATTCCTGCATTTATCATGTCAATTTTTGACTTATCTATATCAACACATATCACTTCATGCCCGAGTTCTGCAAAACATGCTGCACTCACACTGCCGACGTATCCTGTCCCGATTATGGATATTTTCATGAGTTTTTCCTGTCTCTATCTTTATTTTAACAATTGCCTATAAGTTTTTGGTTTTGCTCGTAATTTTAATTGGTAATAGGGGCTTTTCGTTCATGGCCTTTTTTATATCCGCAATAGAATGTTGTAATCATTGCGATTTCACAAGTTTTCTTGTATGTTCTGCAACTTCCAAAGGGTCAACGCGCAGCCTTGCCACGCCGCTATCCATAGCAGCTTGCGCCACAGCAGATGCAACTGACGGGGCAACCCTCGAATCAAAAATGCTGGGTATAATCATATCCTCGGTTGGCTCAACAAGCGAAGCAAGTGCATTTGCAGCTGCCAATTTCATTTCTTCATTGATATCCCTCGCCCTTACGTCCAGCGCACCCCTGAATACACCCGGAAAACCAAGAGCGTTGTTTATCTGGTTTGGGCAGTCCGAGCGCCCCGTACCTACGATTCTGGCGCCGGCTTTTTTTGCTTTTTCTGGCATAATCTCTGGTGTCGGGTTTGCAAGCGGGAAAACAATCGCATCATCTGCCATCGAACGCACCATTTCCTCCGTAACTATACCGGCTACCGACAGACCAATGAAAACATCTGCTCCTTTCATGGCATCAGCAAGAGACCCGGATATTATATTTTTGTTGGTAAGCTTCGCAAGCTCTTCTTTAGCAGGGTTGAGCCCGGCTCTGCCATGGTAAATTATACCCGTGGAATCGCATACAAGGATTTCCTTTACCCCTTCGTTTTTCAAAAGCCTGGAGCTTGCTGTGCCTGCCGCTCCAGCCCCGCTTATAACCACTTTTATCTCACCGAACTTCTTCCCCACAATCTTCAAGGCATTAATCAACGCGGCAAGCATTACCAGCGCTGCTCCGTGCTGGTCATCATGAAACACAGGAATATCGAGCAGTTTTTTCAAGCGTGTCTCTATTTCAAAACATCTCGGCGCGCCAATATCCTCAAGATTGATACCTCCGAAAACCGGCGCAATATTCTTTACGATATTGATTATCTCATCTGTATCCTTTGTATCAAGACAGATTGGAAACGCGTCAACCCCCCCGAAGACCTTGAAAAGCATCGCTTTTCCTTCCATTACCGGCATTGCAGCTAACGCGCCAAGGTCGCCCAATCCGAGCACGGACGAGCCGTCACTCACTACGGCTACAAAGTTCCCTTTTCCGGTATAGCGGTAGGCATCTTCGCTGTTTTTATGAATCCGAAGACACGGCTCGGCAACCCCGGGTGTATATGCAAGGCTCATATCTTCTTTTGTTTTGATACTGACTTTGCTTTTCAGGGCTATTTTTCCCTGGTGGGATTCATGGAACCGAAGCGCCTTTTCATATATTGAATCTTTCATTTAACCGCTCTCCTCTAAAGCCTTTTCTACTGCTTTTTTATGTAACTCCCCTGCTTTATGTATTCCGCCTTTGATACCCCTGACGGCTCTGCACGGGTACTGCTGCACGAGAAGCCCCGCTTTTCCCGGCGCATCTTTTGTGCCCGTTCCTAAAAGCCCCTTCGCCATGTGCCATGTGCTTCCGCATGGTGCGCCGCAAAGCACTTCCACCTTTGTTATAAGACCTGCTTTTGTGGTTATTTTAATCTCTGGTCTTCCGAAACGTGATGCGAATTCGTTAACGACATTGTTGCCGCATTGTTCTATATCGCAGCAGATTTCATGGAGCTCAACATGCATATTGTATTTTTCAGAAATCTTTTGAAGCCCGGAGCCTGCCTTTGCCGCGCCGCCAGCGATAATTACAGCGCGGGCGCCGTTCTCTCCTGCAAGTCTCACGATTTCGGGGGTCAGGTCGGGATGCAGGATGTAGGCAATTATGAGGTCATTTGAAAAAATGCTTTTATCAAGATTCAGGTCAGCCAAAAAATCAGATGGAGCCTCTATAAAATCGGGAAGGGATTCGGGGATTTCTATTGTCGATACTTTGAAATCTGAATTTTTTTTAATATTTTCTATGAGGCGGTGACCGTATTTTCCCCGCGTTATTACGCCGATTGTAAAGCGACACCTCGCTTTATGCGGTATCCACGTATGCCTGTGGGCATACGTGTCTGCGAAGTAAAGCGGCGCAACGGTTTTTGATATCATTGGTTTATTATTGTCGCTTTAGTATTTTGGTTTTGCGGATTAGGTGCAGAACAACCTTACAACATTTTTTCATTGAAAAAAATAAAAAGGAATTCTAACTTCTTGTTCAGTTGATGAGTTTCATTATGAGTATATACTAATGATTCAACAAATTAAAGACTCGGAGGCATAGAGCTTCCGAATCCTCTGGCATGGGCTTTTCTGAAAAGAGATGTCGGCGCTGCGCGCACCAACCACGTTTTTAGATTGACATCATTGATTTATCATTCTTTGTTACTTGTGACTCCATTTACTTTTTGCCACCTCTTTTTAAAGAATATGACAAACAATAATCCGCTTATACCAATAATTGCTCCAAATCCAGGACTTGACTTCTGCATTGGGTTTGTCATTGATTTTTGAGCGGAATCAACAGGTTCTTTCCTTACTGTTATTGGCAAATTCACGGGTTTTTCCTCGTATTTATCTTTTTCATCACCAAAATAATATACGACTTTGCCTTTCACGTTAAAGTCCCCGACCTGATTCGATTTTATTCTCACCTCAATATCCCTGACACCTCCTGGGTCAAGTTCATAGTCCGATGTGAACTGTCCTGCTCCAGACATGCTAAATTCAGATGAGGTTACGCTCATACCCGAAGGTGGGATTATTATTACCTGAACATGCATTTTGGGCATTGAGATATAGTTAACAGCCGAGAGCTTGAGCAGAATGTCCTCGCCGAGTACTACATCAGTCTTTTCGCCGTGAAGGTCAATGCTAACGCTGGCTTTCGGTGTAGGGGTGGGTGTGTTCATTTTAGCCTGAATAGCGGTTGATTTGGTAATTCCGGCATTGGTAAGAGCATCATTGGCATATGTTTTTGCTTCGTCAGCAGTAGTTTTTGCATCGTTCCATTTCTTGTTATTGAAATATGAATTTGCCTCATCGTACTTTGTGTTTGCTGAATTTAATTTGGAAGTAGCGGTATCTAAAAATGTCTGGGCTGAACCAACATCGGCGCCAATGTTTTTTGCATCATTTATTGCATTCTGCGCCTCTGTTTTGGACGTACTGGCTGAATCTATAACTTTTTTGGCGCTGGTAATTGCTGTTGAAGCGCTGTCTTTTGTAGCCTGAGATATTTGTTTTGCCTGAACAGCTATAGAATATGCACTATCAGCGTCACTTTTTGCTGAATCCGCTGACGATTTAGCCTCGTTAGCGGTATTGGTTGCCTGGTTATAATTTGAGGAAGCATAATACGAGTTTGCAGACGATTGTTTACTTTGAGCAGTCTGCATAGAGTTTTGAGCATTGAATAGTTTATTCTCTGCGAGGCTCGCATCTGCGCCAAGATTCTTTGCATCGTTTATGGCATTTTGTGCATTGTTTATACTGGATTGCGCCGAGTTGATAACACTCTGTACAGAATTGATTGCCTGACTTGCAAGGTATCCTGGATTTTCAGTATAGGTTAGGGTAAAAGAAGTACTTTTGTAAATTTTCGTTAAATCCCGCCCACTTCCAATATTGTAGCAATAAGTATAAACTGTATGTTGTACGCTTCCAGCACCACTTCCCCAAGCAGGAGCCTGTACAGAGATGGATTGAGTTATTGGTTTATAATTTGAATGCCCAGATGCAATATAAATTTCAGTTGACCAAGAGGGAGTATTATCGAATCTAAAAGCACAAAAACCATCATAATAATAATTACTTGTAATTGTAAATGAAACATTCAAACTTTCACCCGTATATAATGAAATGTCCGGTATTGGGTCTAAAGTATATTCCATGGCTGCAAGTGCAGTTCCAGACATTATTAAAATAGTTGTCAGAATTAATGATGTCCATTTCATGCCGTTCAAACAAATTTTCAGCCCGACTTTTTGGTTTAACATTATTACCACCACTTTTTTTATTTAACATCACAAATTCAGAAGTTATATAACTTTCTACTTTGTATTGCTCTTTTAAGCATTAAAGAACATCGTTATAACCATTTCAGAAGTATCAAACCACTCTATCGGCATAGGTTTTTCTGAAAAGAGATGTCATCTGTGCGCCCATTTTCTCCTTTTGTGTGTACGCACCCTCAATTTAATTTTATACCACCGTTTTTTTAAAGTTCTGACTGTATGAATGGTTTTATTGAGTAGATTTTAGTAAGCGGGGTGAAAGTAATCGTTATATCTAAGAAGAATAAGTTTTGATGGACGAATATTATGCTTGGGAGAAATATATGCTCAGCGATGAAGAACTCTATGCTATTTTAGAAACCTTTTACCGTCCAACTGATGCTATTTTGATTTCCACCATCAAAGCTGAATTAAGGAATTTTGGTTTTAATGCTAATGAAATAAAAGAAATGATTGAAGATGCAATTGATGAAGGTTACTTGAAAAAGATTACGCCTATCCGAGTGAAATTAACAAAAATTGGAAGGGAATTATGGAAAGATGCAGATGAGGAGGGTTTGTTTGATTTAGATTGATAAATATGAACAATGAAACCACCATACCAAAAGAGAAAATCTCAAAATTCGGGAATATAAGAAAAAAATATAAAGGTTTTTCTATAACTCCACCTGATGTTCATTTAGTAGATATTTCAGCAGTGTATCACGAAAATATTTTCAACATTATAGGATATGTATTTACTCTTTTAGGCTCAATATTTGTTAGTTTATTTTATGCATCTTCTGAAAAACACATATGGTTTCTGGAAATATTTGCTTGGATTTTGCTTGTTTTCGGAATTATTTTATATTTATATGCAAAGATATATTTATTCCTTCACCTTCGAAAAGGAAAAATTCCACTTGATGAATACATCGACGAAGAAGACAGAATGTTATAGAAATAATTTGATGAATAATTACTGGTTCAGGTTATATGGAGAAAAAAATTGTCCAGAGTATATTCTCCACTTCTCTAATCATTGGCAGACTTTTATGCTCAATGGATTTAACCAACTCCGCACTTAATGCAAAGTCCCTCGTCTCTTTTCATTTGCCTTGCCAATGCGCAGGGTTTGATTTGGTCTATGGTGAAGGTAATATTAATAGCTGTTAAGGGTGTATCAGGAAAGGGTGAACTATGGTAGAGTAAAAGAGAGGTCTTAACAACCTCCCTCTCCTCATCAAACTGCACGGACTGATTTCCAGTATGCAGCTTTCGTTTGGCAATCCCTTTTCAAGAAATGGTTTCATCCAGTAAT
>JAHFDG010000006.1 GCA_023249105.1 Candidatus Methanoperedens sp.
GATAAAAAATCATTTTTGAGTGGAAATGGGAGCATGATTAATTTTTTTAACTGGAATTAAAAATAAAATGTCAAATTTTTGCTGATATTGATTCATTGGAGTTAGATTTAGGACAGCCTGATATTACTCTTTTTAATCAATTCCATCTCCAGAAGTTAATTCCCAATCGGAAGCAAGCTGCATGTCTTCTCTTTTACTTGCTTTATAACCTTCGGTTAATTCTTTTATGAGATATTCTTTCTTCTTTAGCATTCTGACTTTATTCATAACACACCTTAGTATATATGTTGCACTTAAAGGCAGCTATTTCACAAGCGGCGCGCCAAAAGTGAACTCTTCAAGCTCGACGACTTTTTTCCACAATTCCATGCACTCGCAATCAAGGTTATCAAAAACACCAGTATCCTGGGACAGCGAAAAGCTTCGTATCGCCTCTGCCACGTCCTTGTCGCACTTGCCGCAATTGTGAGGACCGCGCGCCGAACCTGCTCCTACGGGGTCTGACATCAGGATTGTATCTGGATTTGAATCCTTCCCTTTTTTCAGGACTTCCACGGCGCTCCAGAGCCATGGCGGACGATAATCCCCGCGCTCGAACATCTCGTCCACCAGCGTTCCTTTCTGGACATTGCACAGGTTGACCGATATTGTTCCCGCATAGGGCGCCGCGTCGTTGATGGATTGTATCATATCGTTGATGGCTATGCCTTCCGGAATGAAGGGAGGTTTAAGCATCAGGTAAGCCTTCACAGTTGCGCCTTCACTCTTTGCTGCTTGACTTGCCCTGGCAAAATCCGAGAATGTAAAACCTTTATTGATACAATCCTTTCGTATGATATCGTTACTTGTTTCAAGCCCCATAGCCACTTCAAACCTTTTTCCAAGGGCTGCGACAGATTCTGAAACTTTTTCCTTCGTCACATATTCGGGTCTTGTCTCTGCAATGACTTTTTTCACCCTGCCATCAGCCCCGAGGCGCGATAGCATCTCAACGCTTGTCGCCACATCGATTTCACCGTCATCAAGAAAGCTGCCCGAAGTGAATATCTTCAAAATGAATTCTTCATCCTTGCAGCGCGACATGGCATTCCCGAACTGCTTCATCAGGTCGTCATGCGATGGAGGTTTTTGCGCGCTGTCATAAACGTACCCGCACATGGTGCAGTTGTTCCATCTGCATCCTGATGTCTGGAAAATCACAGTGAGTGCAGTTATGGTCTTTCCGTCAAGCAAATCCTTACCAGTCCAAACAGCAGTCGGCCTGTCAGGTGGATTGAATTTGATTTTCTGTTTTGCGCGGATATCTTGAATTACTGTGGTTAAGGACATGGTTTTGTTGTTGTAATTTGTTAAAGCTGATTGAACATTAGTTTAAAATCCCATTCTTCTTGCTTTATCATTGAGTTTATCCAAAGTATTCCCATCTTCAGTTATCCAGTATATCGTTCCTTGGGACTCATTCAACTCTTTACTATAACCAAATTTTTTTCTTAATATTTTAGCTAAATATGAGGGAGAACCTTTTGTTCCATCGTATAGTATTAAATTATGATTCTTTTCGCCAAATTTGGTTGGTTTGAGATTGTAGTCTATTATCGCATATTCTTTTTCATATTTTTTGCGTGGTTCGGGAGAAAAATATAACTTCTGTCCATCTTTTAATAAACCTATATCAACTAATTTTTTAATATCTATAATTTCAAGGTTCGGAGGCTTTTTCGTTTCCGTTATTTTTATTGTTTTAAACATTCTTTTATACGTTGTTCCATTAGAAGCCTTGCGTGTCATCCTTGTCTCGTTAAAGATGTAGTTCAAAATATTTTTAATTCTAAAATATTCTGTTAGACTATCAATAACCACTTCAAATTCTTCAACAGGTACTTCGATACTTTCTGGTTTTCCATTTTCATCCTTTTTCCAATATAATTTTTCTCTATTTGATTGCACCCACTTAGTAAGAATTTCATATTTGTCCATTTATATCATTCCTTTGAGGGGATAAGTTTATTTCAAATTTTCAGTAACGTAATTTTCCAGACAATTTCTAATTATTTTTGTTTCATCTTTATCCATGAAAGGATTTAGTTGAGTTGATACTGATGGGAACCAGCACAGGCTGTCATTCTGCAAATAACTTTTTGGGTTTTTGTCCTTACTTTCTACGATTAAGTAAACATATGCAAGCGGAAGATGATACGGTGGGGCTTGTAAAAGCTTGAATAATTCACAAGCAGGGTCTTTAAACTCGTCAATTTTATTTTTAAGCATATTAATGTCTTCTTCAATATTTCTATCAAATATATGAACCAATGTAACATAATCAAAACCCCATTTCAAATATTCAATAAATTGCCCGATACCTTGATGATATTTTCTATTTTCCAAGTTAGTTTTATAAAAATACTTTACCTCAATCCCCATATAAGATTTTTGTTGAGATTCATTAACAAGCTCTTCCCTAAATACAGCTATATAATCTATTTCAAAAGCTCTGACATAAGCTCTACTTTTTTTAATGTCTTCTTCATTTAAAATCTTGCTTAGACGAATATTTGCCAAGTTATATAGATGTACATTCATTTTTTCTTCCAATACAGAAAAAAATCCATGATTAGCTAACCATTCCACTGCTTTTGATTCGTTGTCAAAAATATTATTTTTCATGCGCAAGCTCTTAATTTCTGAGAGTATATGGATAGGAGGATCTAACAGATTTACACTTTTTCAAACAAAATACATTAACACCTTTGTTTATAAGAAACCTGGTTTATAACCATGCATCTATTCTATTATTTCCTGCTCTTTTTATGAACTCTGGTTCATTTCTTGTTATTCTTTTTTCGGATATTTTCTTTTTCATTTTTGCTTGGTTTATAGCTAATTCTTTTATTCTAATTTCTTGTTCAGTTTCTATGTTTTTAAGAGTTGATTCAAATTCCTTTATTTTTTCTTCTTGTACTTTTATGTTTTTAATGTCTTCATTTAGCAGTATAGCAAGTTCAAATGTTCTCCATGTTTCTTTTTTTTCAAACATTAGCATGTGATAATCTGCTTCTGTTGCTGATGTTATTGATTCTTTATCTGGTTTACATTTTCTTCCTATACTTGCTGATATTGATGTTAATATATCAATAAGTTTTGCTTCATTGTTGTCATAGAAAGCATGTTCTGTATGATGTTTCATGTCTTTTACTGTTACTTCTTTGGTGAAATCGCATACCATACATTTTAGCTTTCCAACTACACTGTTCTCATCTAATTCTTTATTCCATATTTCATTATCTCTTAGTTCCATATTCCTGCTCCTATTTTATTTATCTGATGTTTACTATATTAAAATATCGTTCAAATACATCTACTCATCTTGACGGTCAATTACTGTATCCTGAGTTTGACAGGGTAAATAATATGATAGTCCTCAGCATCTTTGTTATTGATGAAATACCAAAAAAAACTGAGGACATATGAGATAATCCCTAATGAGAATATATGCTTTCCGATTGG
>JAHFDG010000022.1 GCA_023249105.1 Candidatus Methanoperedens sp.
CCCTTTTTTAATACCCAGTCTATTCCTAATTTGATCCTTTTGTTTGTCATCTTCACCATCGGTTCTGATGACTTGTCATTCGCAGAAAAATCCTGGCGAAATAATTTCAGGACTCTACATGCTGGTATTTCTTTCATAAAATATATTATCTGGTTCCGCTCCCCCTTTCACACCTTTTTCACACCGATGATTAATAATATGTGGTTTGATAATCTACAACACAGTTATAATATGACAATATCATTGTAATAATTCAACTCCCACATACCAAAAACCGGTGGAATAATATGAAAACGAAATTATTGGACACTCTTACTTTTTCCGAGAAAAGAGAGAATCTTCTCATATTATTAAAAGATGGGCCAAAAACGTTGGAGGATATCAGGACGTCCCTTAATGTGACCTCATCAGGAATGATTCCCCAGATCAGGAAACTGGAAGAACAGAACCTTGTGCGGAGGGAAGGGAAAAACTATGCCCTCACGGACATGGGAGCAATTATTACGAGCGTTTTCGTTCCCCTTGTCAAGACAATAGATATTTTCGAAAAACATGAGGATTTCTTGAAAAATCATGACATAGAGGCGATTCCGCCGCATTTATTAAACCGAATCTATGATTTGGGGAATTGCCGTCTGGTTGAGAGCAATATAAGTGAGATATATGAACCACACATGGATTTTTTCGAGGCTCTCTCAAAATCCAAAAAGGTAATGGGAATTGCACCCATTTTTCATTACTCATACCCGCCATTTTTCCTGAAGCTGGCTCAGAGCGGGGTTGAGGTTTCTCTTCTCCTTACACATGATGTTTTTGATAAGATAAAAAAAGAGTACAGGCCCATGCTGGATGAATACTTGAGCTTACCTAATGCAAGTTTATATGTATCCGATGAAAAAATAAAGTTGGCAAGCGCGGTCAGCGATTCTTTCTTTTCGATATCGCTTTTTTTCAAAACCGGCGGATACGATTCCCAGAAAGACCTTGTGAGCCAGGATGAGTCAGCAGTAAAATGGGGACGTGAATTATTTGACCATTTTATGCAAAAATCGAGCAGGGTCAATAGCCTGTAAGCGTCCTGATGATGACTGCAAGCAGGAATTCGCCATCTACCAGCACGTCGCGCATTATTTTTCTTATCCTGGGCTCACCTTCAGGAGAGGGTCTTGTATAGAAACAGGTATACATGATGCCGGCGAGCATGACAGTTAGAAGTATTGTCATTTCAAAATTTATAAAGCCAAGGAGCATGGCAATAGCTATCCACAGATGCAATAAGATATGCATGGCCTGAAGTAAAATGCGTGTCTTTTTCTCGCCCAGGCAGATAGGCAGCGTTTTAATCCCTGCCGCACCGTCGCCTTTTACGTCCCTGAAATCGTAAATCACCGTGTTTATGAAGCTCTTGATAGCAAAGAAGGGGAAAACAAAAGATAGCACAATATCGGGTCCGGCCCAGCGCTGGGCAATTCCCGCAATAAACGTGCCCCATGTGAGGGAAACGGTAAAATTTTTCACGCCAAAATTGCCTTTGAGTTTTATGGTTCGGCTTCCTATGCAAATTCCGTTGCTGTAGACATAACCGATGGCAAAGGGCAGGAACGCCATGAAAAGAAGCCCTTCCCGGTAAAGAAGAAATGAGCCCGCTGCAAGGGAGAGTATGCATAATACAATCGCAACATCTGCTCTTGCAGACCCTAACTCTTTCCTGTTTATCTTATCTTCTTCGCATCCAAGAGCCCGGTCAAGGGTATAGGTCGCATATATTACCAGGAAACCGGCAAGGTAGATAAGCACCTTTGGGCTTATCCCCAGGAAAAGGAAAGCTATATGTAGCCTGAAAACACCAGACAGGGCTACAAGTATCGATGCAGTTAAAAGGCGAATCGTTGGTGTATGGAAAGTCATACACACAAATAAATAATAACTTATAAATATTTTAAACTCTTTTGAAGATTATAACAGCCTTGAAATTTTATAATCGTTTGATAACTTTCCAGGTGAAACTCTCCACAGCAGAGCTACGGGGTATTTCAGATAAAAATCAATGAAAATGCTGCCAACATAAATAGTCCGCATCTGGCACAAAACCTGCATGAAACGTACCATATCACACGTATTTCACACCCACATTTAAAAGTACGTTCTTACAAACCAACAAGGAAATCCACATACGGCTTTAGCCAAGAGGAGGATAAAATGGGACAACTATTTGAAATGTCCAAGAAAATAGATGAGATAATCTCACAAAAAAGTCTTGACAGGATGACTACAAGAGGAAAAATCGGCCTCAAATCAGGCGTATTAATGGCTTTTAATGAAAATACTCCTGACGATTTTGAAAAGATTAAGAAAATAAAGGATGCTGCAAGGGATGTCCTTGGAGCAAGCCTGTAGGTGAAATCATGAGAATAAGTGTAAAATTCAAACTACTGCCTATAATAGTAATCGGTATAGCATTGCTTACGGGTATATTTTATTATACATTCACGAACGCAATGGAAAAAAACATCCAGGATGAAGGACAGAATGCGGTCGGAAACGCAAAAGAGCTGTTCTATAATCTTGAAGATAACGACATTAAAATGTTATCAAGCACGATTGACGCCCTTCTCACCAACAAGGAACTCAAATCAATATATCTGAAGAACAACAGGACAGAAATGTATAACTATGGTTACCCTATTCACAAACAATTGAAAGATGAATTCGGGATGACGCATTTCTATATACACTATCCCAATGGCACAAATTTCATCAGGATGCACAGCAAGGACCAGTTCGGCGACAAGATTACAAGGAAAACTTTTCAGAAATCGGCAGCAACCAATGGATTCGGTTCTGGATTGGAACTGGGTAAGACTGCTTTTGCGCTCAGGGTCGTTCACCCATATTATAATGGTACAAACCTTATAGGGTACATCGAACTGGGAGAGGAAATCGACCACTTCCTGAAAGTAATGAAAAAGCAAACCAATGAAGATTTTGGCCTTTTCATTAATAAGCAATATATAACACATGCCGATTGGAAAGCGACACGTGACACCAAAGGATTAAGAGATAACTATGATGACCTGAAGGACTATGTTGCGATTGATACCACAACAGACGATATAAGTTCATTCGTAGCAAAAGATGAAAACCAGTTGTCGAATGTTCCCGAACAAGGAGCGGTATTTAATAAATACCAGAAAGGTTCCTCAACTTACTTAAGCGGCGGATTCCCGTTATATGATGCTGGCGGCGTAGCTGTCGGAACGGTCGTCGTTGTCATCGATGTGACCGGTTTTGAGCAGGCAAGCAGACAAAACAGCAACTTTGTCCTTATAACAGCTATAATTGCTGCTATTGCTGTGAGTTTAATAGTTGTCTTCCTTGTGAACAAATACATCCTCAAGCCTCTTGACAGCATAGTGGAATCAACCACCAGAGTAGCTGGCGGGGATTTCACAGCAGAAATCAAGGCGCAGTCAGACGATGAGATTGGAGACCTTGCAGTAATGATTGAAGGATTCAAGAAGATTCTTATTGGAACTGCCAAAGACCTCGAACAGGCGCAGGAAAAGAAATAATTCCTGTCCTTTTCTTTTTTTTATTTTTCCCGGATTTTTAACAGCGCATTGTTCGATAATGTATCTGTACGGGCATTCTCTTCTCTGTTAATCCATTTAAAATCAATTTTTTCAAAACTGCCGCACAGTTTTTTTGCTTCATTGAACAGAGGTATGAGGTTGTCGCTTTTCACCTTGTACTGTCCTTTTATCTGTCTTATTACGAGCTGGCTGTCCCCACGCACTTCAAGCTCTTTGCAGCCATGCGCTATTGCAAGTTTTAATCCTTCTATCAGGGCATTCCATTCTGCGATGTTGTTTGTCCCGATACCAAGCCGTTTTGAAAGTTCACCGAGTTTTTTGCCGTTTTTCATTAATACAACCCCGATAGCCATGGGTCCCGGATTCCCCCTGCAAGCTCCGTCAAAGAATAATATGCAGCTCATAAAAAGTGTTCAATAAACCCGTTACTAATAACCTCAATATATCCCATATACCTATTCGTATTAAAAATTGGCGATGGAAGCTGGATGCGCTGAAACGCCCACCGCAAAGGCGCAAAGTTCGCAAAGAGATTAGTCTCATCTTGCATATTAGGCTCTCTGTAGCGAAAAAGTACCGCATTCATCAATTTACAGGTAAACGGCTCTAATTCTATCTTAAACAGAAAATCGACAGTTATAAATATTATATAAATAATTAAACTTTAGTGGTACTATGGTGAGATATAATTCTAATATATTAATATTAATAGCAATTATTGGTCTGGTAGTTCTCTTTTCAGGGTGTACAGGTGGTCAGGATGTTACACCAATAGTCAAAGCTTTGCCTGAAGTCCAGCAATTTTTGAAAGAGCATCCAAATGCTACAATAATAGTTACCTATTGGTCAAAAGAAGAAGTAGCAAACTCATCTCAACAAATAAGCCAGCAGTGCGACAAGTCTATAACACCTGCGGCTATGTACAAAGCAACAGTGGGCGAAGGGAATTTAAAAATTGTTTCATGGATTGATGCTGAAAATAGAATAGTAATATGTTCCGCAACTGAAGGTAAGCAAAACGCAATTCCTACTCCAACAGCAACAGTTACACAAACCACTGTTGAATCGACTCCAACGCCTACTCCAGTAGAAACAGGGTACATAGTTATTGTACCGGACAACAACTCTGCTACAAAACCTACTTCAACAGCAACCTTCACACCCACATGGAGCGCAATCAAGTTTATAGCTGTAGTAGGTACAAGAACAGACGCTCAATTTGCGACACCTGTCAGTTCACTGAATGTTTCAGTCGTACTCTCAGCAGGTGGAAGCCAAATCGACTTTGGAAAGGTAATTGTGAAATACATAAGTGAAACCACTACATCAACACTGAGTTATGGTGTAACTGCAGATGCTGCCCACTTTACCTATACCAAAGTCAGGGATGCATCGGGCACAGGTGCGTCAATCCTGGCAGCAGATGACCTAGGTATCATTACCATAAATCTGGACACATCGACGGGAACTAACCAGGGTTTGGAAGTGCGCAAGAAAGGCACTATCCAGATTATCCCCGAAACAAGTACAATGGTAGTTAAGGATATAGTGGCTCCTGCAACGTACGGAACATACACCCAGACGCAGCTATTCCCCTGAAAGAGGAGGATTCCTTTTCTTGTTTCTGCTAAATCATGGAACCTCAACCCCATGATTGAAAGAAAGTTTAAGGAAAAACGTATTATTGTTTTCTTGTAAAGAAGCTTTCAACGAAGTAAAAACGAATATTAATTAGATTGAGACGCAACGTTCGCAAAGATAGCCATTATAGCTCTCCTTTTTTCTCCTTCACCTTCTGCACAAGTTCAAAAATCTCTTCTGCTTTTTCACCAATAACGCACAGGGTTACAGAACCTTCACCGCCTTCCACGCCCCCGGCGCCTATCGGGAAAACATCCTCCGCGCCCAGAAGCGTGAGCGCCTCGACCTCTGTAATGACTTTACCTGCAAGCGACGCCATTCCCACCGGCAGACCCGTAGCTTTAATGCAGCGCTGGATGCCGATTCTTTTTGAAATCTCAATTACTGAGTATGGAATGGATTTTTCAAGACCTACCGGAATAACGAGATTAATGCCTTTTGCCATTACGGGTCCTGTTATGTTTCCCGTGGTACCGCCCATGGGATTTGCCAGCATTACGCCTGCTATGCCGTCCGGGTCAATGGCGTTTGCCCCTTTTATAATCACGTCCTGGGATGTCATTTCGTTAATTATGTTGTCGGCGCTAACTTCCTTACCGTTTTTCAAAGCAATCATGGGCAGCCTTTTTTCCTGCGGCACGACTGCGGCCGTCCCATCGATGTAACCTGCACAGTATCTTAAATGGTCAATTTTCCTGCCCGTAAGCTCTTCTGCCACATACGCATTGGTGGTGCCAATGGTAATCAGGATTATTCCCTTTTTCAATGCCTGCTGGACAACCGGGAGTTTTTTAACTCCCATAGCTATAATTCTTTTTGATTCACGGGGCGTGAGTGTTATCTGTATCTGTTTCATATTCGTTCCCACTTTTATTCTCAAACGAAATATTGTTTTTCACGGTATAAATAGTTGGTTACCTGAAGCCGTACTCCCTTTTCGCTTTCATCAAATCCCCTATCTTTGTCGATGTCAAAAGTTCAAAGACAATAAGCAATATGAAAAGATAAAAGAGATTCACCGATGCTGCATTTTCACCCCTGTAAATGGCTATGAAAGCCACAATCACCGGCGCCGCGACAGTCCCGATAACGCCGGATAAGTGCATGAGCGCCCTTCCCTTTGCATGAACTTTCAGGTAAGAGGAATAATCTATCCTGAGAGTTGGCTCAATCCGCGCCGGGCCATTGAGATAATAATGCGTGAACCTGATGCCAGATATTGCGCCTGTGATATAATGTGAAAGCGGGTGAAGTGTGGTCATCAAAATAAGGGCGCTTAAATACAACATCCAGTTTGAGGTTGCCTGAAATGCCAAAATTACAGCAGCAATTGTGATAATCCCTTCTAACAGGTTCCCAAGAGTGACATTTAACGTAAGAGAGACCTTCTCCCCAAACCTCTTCCTGCTTGTTTTTTCTATAAGCCCGAGCAGCTCGTCATCATTGACCCTGTCTTTTTTCACTTTATTGACGATTGCCAGGAAATTTTTCCCATTGTAATTGGTTTCAATCTTTTTGAGTTCAGCTTTTAATTCATCGTGCATAGTTACCCCTTGACAGTAATGAGAATTTCTTTTCCCTCTATGACTGTATCATTATAAACCAGTACAACCTTCGCCGGATATTTAATTTCCGTCCCTGCCGCAAGCGTTGCTCTTATTTCCACTATCCTGAATCCGGAATCCTCACCCGCGCGCAGAGCGCCAAAATCGTAACTTTCCGGGGTAAAATTCACATAGCGGCTGTCGCTTGAGTTCACGCTGAATCGGGCAACAGGATGGATAGTGGATTTCCCGTTATTGGTAACTCTGACCTTGACCTCGCCGGTTTCACCGTTCTTGATGGTCACCTCTGAAGGCTTTATCTCAAAGACCGAATCTTTGGTTTTAATAGCATTTTCCGACAAACATCCGCCAAAAAGTATTGAAACCACAAGAACAGCGACAACTGCAATGTGTTTTAATGCCATATTCCCTAGGGTTTTCTTAGATGCTCGCAGTTCCCTGCGACTATTTTTTCAAGTTTTCCTTCATCTGTTTCAAGAATGAGCGCACCCTCATTGTCAACGCCTATCGCTTCACCGTAAATTGTCTTTGACTGGGTCGTTATCTTGACCCATTCCCCGATGGTCGCGGACATGGTTCTCCATTCTTCAAGTATGGATGGGAACTCATCTTTCTGGAATTTCAAATAAAGAGCCTCGAATTCCGACAAGAGCTTCTGCACGAAATCCACGCGATTTATCTCATGCCCAAGCTCTTTTTTCAATGATGTTGAATTGTCCCTGATTTCTTCGGGGAATGATTCGGTATCAACATTGGCATCAATACCGATACCCACCACACAATATTCTATCATATCAATTTCTGCTTCTATCTCTGTGAGGATACCGCATACTTTCTTCCCGTTTATCAAAATGTCGTTAGGCCATTTTATTTTTGCAGGAAGCCCCAGGCTTCGGATTGCTTTTGCGGCAGAAACGCCTGCCATGAGCGTAATTCTTGGCGCGTATAACGGCTGTATCCCGGGTTTCAGGATAATAGAAAGCCATATCCCGCCCTCTGGTGAGAGCCATTTCCGCCCAAGACGCCCGCGTCCGCCTGTCTGGGATTCGGCTATTACAACAGTCCCCTCTTCGACTGAGCCTGCCATCTCCCTGGCAATTATGTTTGTGCTTTCAGTTTCCTTAAAATACTGTATGTTTTTCCCGATAATATTCGTCTTAAGCCCGGCTTTAATCCCACCAGGTGTCAAGGAGTCCGGTGTGCCGGTCAGGCTGTATCCGATATTTGTCGAAGAATCAATCGAATATCCTTCATCCCTTAATGCCCTGATATGCTTCCAGATAGCCGACCTCGAAACTGAAAATTCATGAGCGAGTTCCTCACCTGAAACGGGCTTGCCTTCGCTCATTATGAGTTTTTCAAGAATTTTATCTTTAAAGTTTTTCATTTAGCTCCCCCTGCTTTTGCATTCTGCATATATGCGCCGACAGCAACCGTTATTGCAGCCACTTTCTTATCGTCCGCCCCAAGAGCCGAGGCGAGAGTTGCACCTTTTTCTTTTTCAGCAGCCACGATTTTTTCAACCTCTGCGATGATATTATGGTCTTCAATGAAATGCGTGGTCAGTTCACCGCGCCTGAAATATTCGTTATTCATAACAGCTTTGTGAAAAGATATATTTGTAGTTACCCCGACGATAATATATTCATATAATGCGCGTTTCATCCGGGCTATAGCTTCATTCCTGTCCCTGCCCCATACTGTAAGTTTCGAGATGAGCGAATCGTAAAAAGGCGTTATGGTAAATCCTGTGTGCACGCCGCTGTCCACCCTCACGCCCGGGCCGCCTGATGAGCGGTATCTTCGCAGTTTCCCGGGCGCCGGCGTAAAGTTGTTAAGCGGGTCTTCGGCATTCAGGCGGCATTCAATCGCCCATCCTATCTGGCGGATGTCTTTCTGTTTATAGCTTAACTTTTCGCCAGCCGCAATCCTTATTTGCTCTTTTGCAAGGTCAACGCCGGTTACCACTTCGGTTATAGGATGTTCTACCTGCAAGCGTGTGTTCATCTCAAGGAAATAGTAGTTCCCTTTGGAATAAAGGAATTCAATGGTTCCGGCATTGGTATAATTGACTGCTGCCGCTGCCTTTACTGCATCGCCGCCCATACGTTTCCTCAATTCCGGAGTCATTATGGGAGATGGTGATTCTTCAATCAGTTTCTGGTGCCTTCGCTGGATAGAGCACTCGCGGTCGCCAACGTGTATGATATTCCCGTATGAATCCGCAAGTATCTGGAATTCTATATGGCGCGGCTCCTCAAGGTATTTTTCTATGAATATTGTGGCATCCCCGAATGATGATTTTGCCACTCTTCTCGTTGATTCGAGGGTTTCCTGGAGTTCGCTTGTTTTCCGTACAACTTTCATCCCGATACCGCCGCCGCCCGCAGATGCTTTTACGATGACAGGGTAGCCTATCTTTTCTGCAACATCCACGGCAGAATCCAGGTCTTCGATCCCGTTCTCGCTTCCGGGTATGACCGGGATGCCGGCGGCTCTCATAGTCTTCTTGGCTGCAATCTTACTGCCCACGCTTTCTATGGTGTGGCTTGAAGGGCCTATGAATTTTATTCCCTCTTTCTCGCACCTCCCTGCAAAAACTTCATTCTCGGAAAGAAAACCATAGCCGGGATGAATTGCTTCTGCTCCTGTTTTATGCGCAACATCGAGTATGGCATCCATGTTCAGGTAGCTCTGGGACGCCGGGGCGGGACCTATATAATGAGCCTCGTCAGCATATTTTGCAAACAGGGCGTTCTTATCAACCTCACTGTAAACTGCAACAGTCTTAACGTCAAGTTCCCTGCACGCACGCATGACACGGATTGCGATTTCACCGCGGTTTGCTATCAATACTTTCCTGAACATGTTTCACCCGATTACGAGCAATACATCCCCTGCGCTCACCGTACTGCCTTCTTTAACTAATATATCTTTCACGGCGCCGCCATGTGGTGCATGGATATTGTTTTCCATCTTCATGGCTTCAAGAACCATCACGACATCGCCCTTCGCCACGGAATCCCCTTTTTTCACTTTTATCTTCAGCACCATACCCTGCATGCTCGCTGTAACGGCGCCGTCCACGGATTTCGGCTTTTCCGCTGCTTCCGCAGGGCGAACTGACATGGCGCCGCCCGCAGATACGATTTTGACAGTGAATAAATCGCCGTCAACCTCCACCTTGAATTCGGTGGGCAGGGGCGCAGCCTTCCCGTTATTGGGTTTTGGAGCCTCAAGTGCCTCTTCTTTAGCTTCCCCGCGCAGGAATTTTGGAGCTATCGCCGGATATAACGCATACGTCAGGATATCCTCGGGTTTTTTGACAATTCCGAGAGCTTCCGCCTCCTTTGTCACCCGGTCAAGTTCAGGAGGCAAAAGGTCAGCAGGCCTGCACGTAATGGGTTTTTCATCCCCGAGTATTTTAGTGATTATCTCCCTGCTTATCGGGGCAGGCGTGCGACCGTACAAACCCTTGACATAATCCTTCACTTCTTTCGGTACGACCTTGTAACGCTCACCCATCAGCACGTTCAGTACCGCCTGCGTGCCTACAATCTGGCTTGTGGGCGTAACAAGCGGGGGATAGCCCAGTTCTTCACGCACCCGCGGCATCTCCGCAAGCACAGCATCGTATTTGTCAAGCGCATTCTGCTCTTTTAACTGCGATACGAGATTGGAGAGCATCCCTCCCGGAATCTGGTATTTCAACACGTTCGTGTCAATCCTCTCAGAGATGGGGTCAAGGATGCCGCGATATTTTTCCTTCAGCTCTTCGAAATATTTCTTTATTTCTGTTAGAAGAAGCAGGTCAAGTCCCGTATCATAAGCGGTTCCGCGCAGCGCCGCAACCGTCGTTTCCGTGGGCGGCTGCGAAGTGCCCCAGGCAAATGGTGAGAAAGCGGTATCAAGAATATCAACGCCTGCCTCACATGCAAACATGTAGCTCATGGGAGCCATCCCGCTTGTGCAGTGGGAATGCAGGTCAACGGGAATGCTGATTTCCTGTTTCAGCGCACTGACAAGGTCAAAAGCATTCTGCGGAGAGATGAGACCTGCCATGTCCTTGATGCAGAGTGAATCACAGCCCATTTCCTCAAGCTCTTTTGCCATTTTGACATACAGCGGAATGGGATGAACAGGACTGATTGTGTAGCAGACTGTTCCCTGAACATGTGCTCCTGTGCGCTTTGCGGTTTTAATCGACACTTCCATGTTCCTGATATCGTTCACGGCATCGAAAATCCTGAAAATATCAATGCCAGATTCGGCAGCATGTTCCACGAATTTAACAACAATGTCATCAGAATAATGCCTGTAACCCACAAGGTTCTGCCCGCGAAGGAGCATCTGGAGGGGCGTTTTCTTGATTGCCTTTTTGAGCGCCCGAAGCCTGTCCCATGGGTCTTCATTTAAATAGCGTATCGAAGAATCGAATGTCGCACCGCCCCACACTTCAAGCGAGAAGAAGCCTACTTCATCCATTTTTTCTGCAATGGGAAGCATGTCTCTCGTTCGCATGCGTGTGGCAATGAGGGATTGGTGGGCGTCGCGCAGGGTTGTGTCTGTGAGTTTTACTTGAGCCATGGTTTCTGTGGCTTAATTGGTTGTATTGTTATTTAATTTATGGTATTTTTCGGGATTATTCGCATTAAACTTTAGTTAGGCGCATTTCAGAAAGGTCATTAAATATCGCAAGAAAAACTATTTAATATTATGAAACAAGGTAGATAAGGTGGTAAAAGTGCCATTCAAAACTATAAAAATCAGGGATGAAACATACGAGAATATAAACGTCATCGTAGGGGATTTGATGAAGGAATTAAAGAGACCGGTGTCTATTGACGAAGCATTGAGGTATTTACTGAAGAGCATAAAAAACAAGCCAAGCCAGTTCGCTGGCGGATGGAAAATGGATGAAAAAGAGCTTCTTGAAATCAAAAAGGAATTAAAGGAAAGCTGGAAGAGATGGGAATTGTAATAGATACCGATGTTCTCATCGATTTGCTCAGGGGTAAGGAATATGCTGTCAGCAAAATACGAGAGCTTGAAAAAAAAGAAGAGCTTGCAACAACTGATATAAACGCTTTTGAACTGTACTTCGGCGCATACAATTCCAGGGATAAGACGCGAAACATCTCATCAACAAAAGGGCTTCTTAAGACTTTGACGCTGCTCCATACACGGGAAGAGAGCATGGAAACCGCAGGGAGGATATTTGCAGAAAAAAGAGCTAAGGGTAAAATGATAGAGATAAGGGATATGCTCATTGCGGCTATTGCTTTACAGAACGGATACAAACTTCTCACCAATAACAGGGAACATTTTGAATGGATAGAAGGATTGGCTCTTCAGGAATAAAAGATATTGCAAAGCTATATCGACGTTATATGCACTCAGTGTTGGTTTAAGAGTTTACTTCATCCTGCTTAAAGAAATCATCCCATCGCTCTAAAAAACCCTCTAAACCAATAGGTTGAAAATTTACTCTGTCCTTTCCAAATAACTGTTTGTATTTCGTTTTAGTTTCGGAATGCTTTGTAACAACGATAATCGAAATTTTTCCATTCTTGTTATTAGCCAACGCTTTGGTAAGTAAGCTCCTAATATGATAATCCGCTTCAGTCAATGAGTAACCGATAAAAACCAACGCATTTGCCTCAGAAATCTTTTTCTCAGCCAATGCCCATAATTGTTGTAAGAAGGGATTATCATACACTTTTAACATGGTTGGTGTGACTAATAAAGGTTCATAATTGGAAGTGCAATAAGGATTAGTACAAAAAAATCTACTACGACTTTCAAGATACTGAATTATCCCTTTTTCTGAAATTGTGATATCCATTTCATCGCATTTGGGACAATAAAACCAGTTTAAAGAGCCATGAATCTTTAACAAAGGTATTTTGCCTTCGTTTATTTTTCCTGTTGAACTTTTAAAATACCAATCTGTAATCCCATTTGCTCTATCATTTTCGGCCGTTAGGTTATATCTGAGATTTACTCCGTAATCACAACTCTGTGCCTTTTCGAGCAACGCATTATCAATAATAAGGTCATAGTTAGTGGAAATAATGGATACATATGAATACTGTAATAATTTTTGTAATTTTCCTGTAAAGTCTCTACTTATCCCCAAATTTCTTACTCCATCAGAGGCAGTTTCAATATTTTGAATAACCTTTCCAATTAAGTAAATAAGGTCGTTGCGAACACTAATGATATCGTCTAACAAGTAATCTTTAGACAAAGCTTCGTTTTTCTGAATAGCATAATCAATAAGACTGAGTACGTCTTCAATATTGGGATATAATTTATCACTCTCATGCTTAAATGGATAATATATTTTTTCGATAAAATTTTTTACGCTTTCAATCTGGGTTTCATGGTCAATGCCATTTTTTGGATCAAAAGCTTTAATAAAAAACTCATTACCTAACGGCGCCGTTTCAACAACTGCTTTTGTGAATCCAGACCCTATGAAAAAGGCAATATTTTTCATTTTTTCTTTCGACTCAATCGTAGTATCCATATTACTTTCTACCCGATATAATTCAAGTTACTCCATTTCTTAAAGATATGCTTACTATATAAAGAACTCATACTACATTCCCTTCTCTTTTGAAGCCAGTTCCCTCACGACCCCTTTTATTTCCTCCACCCCCGCATCCGTCTTGAATGAAATCCCCGAAAAATGCGTGCGCGAAGCCCGAAAGCCTTTATCCCTCAAAGCCAGGATGAGTTCATCCGTAGGCATCGCAGTAATCCCGAGCGACTTGCAGAGCTTGTGATAATCGTAATGCATCGGTATTTCGAGTTCATCCCTGCATGTGGCGATGAGCTTCAGGGCTTCCTTAAATCCTCGTTTTTCAATCTCGCTGTGCAACTCACCGCAAAAATCGCTATCATGCAGCCTGCCAAGCCACAGAGGTCCTGCCAGTGACGTGGTGTGCCCACATACAGGGCATTTCTCTTCCATGTGCACTGCCAACCCATACTTCCATTTCCTTGCACCGCAGCCAAAGCAGTGGGAGATGAATCCCATATTTTTCAGACATTCATCTGCCTCATTGATTCCTTTTTTAACCGCTGCAAAAAGCCTGACATAATGCGCCGAGGCGTATGACAGTAAAGGCGTCATGGATTTGTCATGCTTTGCAAGAGTTCTTGCCACAGCGCCCATGAGGATGCGGACTCCCATTTCGGGATAATACTCGGTCTTCAGGGGAACGGCGGCATAATTCCTGATGCCCGCTTTCTTGTGCGCGCCGCAGAGGGGCGCCGTGTCGGTGGCTGTGATGCAGAGAAGGCGCTTTGTCGAGCGGCAGGCTGCATCAAGAAATGGCGCCGGGCTTCCGAACGGGTCAAGGTCGATAATATCGAAACTGTCATCCAGCATTACCACATTGGCGTTTCTTTTAATCGCTGTGCAATTCGCGAGGTCGTTAAGTTCGATATTTTTCTTTATCAATTCAAAGGATGTATCTTCCCAATCGCTCATCGTGGTATTCCGCCCCACCTCCTTTGCGATGCGAAGTCCCCGGATTCCCGAGGCTGAAAGGGCGTCAAGATATGTATAATCAGGAGCATTTTTTGAGAAACATGCTATTGCCGCCACGGCAACGTCACGGTTCATCCGCATTGCGGGATTGTAGAATACTGCAACCGAAGACGGGGGAAAATTCGAAGCTTCATCCGGGACTGGCACCTCGACGCTGGTTCTACCTTCAATTATGATTTTAGTGAGCATTGGAGTGCCACATTTGGTATGAATAGTTTATAAGTTATTTGTATGAGCGGATGGATAAAAATTGTAAAAAGTTGGAGAAAATGTATCTGGAAGCCCCGGGAGGGATTTGAACCCTCGACCTAGAGATTACAAATCTCTCGCTCTGCCAGGCTGAGCCACCGAGGCTTGGGGAAAGGCTTTCGCTTTTAAGGATGGAATTACATTTAAAAGCTTCGGTATCTATATTCCAATATTGGTTTTAAGCGTACGTACTAAAGGTGCTCTATTACATATTTCGCTTCCGCCACCAGTATTCCTGCGCCTTGCGCAGTTATTGATTTGCCGGCCTGCGCCTCGACTTCAGATATATATGCTTCAATTTGGCTCTTTGCATCAGATATTTCACCTTTTTCAATCTTTTGCCTGGCTGAATTAAGTTTTGCGATTAAACTATTAGCTACACCAGCACTGGTTATCCAGCCACCTGAATTGACTTGCGCTTTGTATGCTTTTATTCCAATTCCGGACAAGCCTCCAGCGCCAGATATGCCTCGCTCCGTCAGTACCTGAAGGCTATCTATTGTGGCTATCACACTGAATGTTACACTCTGGCCCTTAAGGTTGCTTGCTTTATCTCCCGCCTCAATTATGAATTCATGTGTTCCAAAACTCAATTCAAGCATGTCAAATTTCTGGCCACCTGATACCTGTCTTGAGCCGTCTATCGTGGAATTCAACGTATTAATTCCTGAGAGCATATCCCGGGCCGAAAAATTCAGGGTAATTATTTCCGAGTGCAGATACGTTTTGTTTAGAGGGGAATTTACAGTTATGATTGGCTGCGTCTTATCTAAATTAATTCCCGCAACTACGACAATTGCATTATTCCCTGCTTTATCTTCTGCAACACCGCTTGCGCTCTGTCCTGCCCCTTCAGTTGAGACAATGCTGTCTGGTGTGCAGTTTTCCACGCCTGACAGGTCATCGCTGCAATCGAAGTGAACCGACACATCGCTATTATACCAGCCGTAAGCGTTTGGCGAGGGGCTGGTTGAACCTGTGATCGTTGGGGATGTCCTGTCAATTTTAACCTGTTTTGCATTCTTTTCCAACTCCATGTTGCCTACATTATCCTCGCTATTGTACATTATATCAAAAATCCCCTCATCCGCAACCAATATGACATTCCCCTGCGACGGTTCTGAAATCCCTATCGCATCTGACACCCATATTAAAAATGAATCGATGAGGGAGTTTGTTACCGGTATAACCTGATAATTCGTGGTTTTCACGTCTGACAAATCGTCAAACGATGTAAGTTTCACAGTCACATTATTGTTGTGCCATTCGCCATCGCTGTCGTCTATCGTAACAGGGGCTGACCTGTCAATCCTTACTGCGGTCTTTTTTGCTTCTTCGGAATTGCCTGAGTTGTCTACACTGCGATAAGTTATGTTATGTATTCCCTCTTGTGTAAAGGTGAGCTGAATATTATTTGAATTTGTGACATATTCTGTATCATCTACTGTATAGTGTAATAGTGCAACATCAGACCGGTTGTCCATTGCTGTCAGGTTAAGTGCCACATCTGAATTATGCCAGATATTATCAGAGTTGTCTGTGGTTACAGGTGGTGTGACATCAATCTTCACAACCGCTTCATGGGGTTCTTCGGTATTTCCTGCATTGTCAACGCTATAATATCTCAAAGTGTGAATTCCCTCACTGCTTATGGCAATGGTTGTAATATTCGTGGAGGAGGGGAGTGGAAAAGAACCGTCAATACTATAATACGTTGCCAGAACACCACTGTTTTCATCCGTAGCTGCCAATGTAATAGTTACTGTTGAGTTATGCCACCGGCTATCAGCGTCATCTGTGGTATTCGGCGGTCTTGTGTCTATCTTTGCCGTGTTGAGCGCCGTCTTAACCCCTTCTTCATTGCCCGCATTATCCACGCTATAGTATTTGATTGCATATTCACCGCTTTCTGAAAGGGTGATTTTTGTTCCTTTTTGGGATTCTATTGTTGGCAAAGAATTATCAATTGTGTAATATGTAGCAGAGATACCTGAATTTTCATCTGTCGGTGTCAATGTAACTATCAGGCTGGTGTTATGCCACAGCCCGTCAACGTCGTCTGTAGTTACGGGGGGAATAAGGTCTTTAGGCTTGCCTTTATAGGTATATGCGTAGATGTTGCCATTATAATTCCCGAGTATTATTTCCTTATTGCCATCCCCTTCAAGGTCTGCCATAATTGCCGAAGTGAAGTAATGGTATTTTTTAGCGATGTTTTTCTTCTCAAGGATATTTCCCCTGTAATCCCAGACATATATATTCCCATACATGTCCCCTCCCGCTATTTCCAGCTTCCCGTCGTTATTAAGGTCATCCAGGGCAAGATTGCTCGTTATCCTTTCAGCATTGAATTCTTTTAAAGTGTTATTGCTTATTATGTATATCCTGTCGCTTTCGCTTGAGGCTATTAACACTTCATTTACTCCGTTATTGTCTATGTCCCCGATTGAAGGAATATCGCGGTTATTGCTTATAGCAAACTTACTCAGAACGTTCCCATCCCTGTCAAAAATATAGACGCCGCCTGATGAAACTACCACTATTTCCTTCCTGCCGTCACCATTAACATCACCTATCGCAGCATTCCTGGCATCTCCACCTGTTTCTCGGCTCCAGAGTATTGTTCTCGTCGTGTGGTTCGCTTTTACAAGCCACACTTTCCCGTCTTTCGGAGCTCCATCATTCATATTCTGCGTGAGTATCAAAGCTTCGTCGATTCCGTCCGAATCAATGTCTGCAACCTGGATTTGTGCCAGGAAATTCACACTCTTTCCAAGTTCAAGGTACCATAGCTTAGTTCCCTGGTAATTGTAAGCGTGAAGGCCCGTACCCCCAACTATTGCAGAAAACGATACGCCCGGGGCTGCTCCTGTGAGGATTGTTCCATCATTTGTGATAGCAGGTGAGGAGATTACAAGGTATTTTCCCACCAGGAAATTCGACAGGCTATTCCCTGCCGCACCCCATACATAAAATGTGGCATCTGACCAGCCAGGATTTCCATATGATATTACTTCAAGCTTGCCATCACCATTCACATCGCTTACCAGAGGGACCCTTCCATCATCGTACTGCGCATTCCCGCCCGTATTCTCCCAGTTAACTGTACCGTTGTAATAAAGCACTTTTACAATCCTGTTCTGGGGTACTGCTATTATCTCAAGTTTTCCGTCGCCGTTGATATCCTGTGCAAGTAAAGGAGCTTGCAGTTCTTCGCCCACCTTCACCGGAAAGCCCTGGTGCTGCTCTATTTCAGCGGAAGCTATTGTTACGAGAAAAATCATCGTTAAGAGTGAAATTAATTTCTTCATAGTTACCTCTTCCTCAAGGTTCCCGTGCTTGTCTGCACGTGGCATGGTGATGACCCGAAGCAGCCGCCTACGCCCAGGTAAATTCCCATTCTTGATTCATGGAGCGTAATGTTCACACTGGTATCGGAGTTATGGCATGAATACTGGCAGGGAGTAGGTGACCCGCCCATACGGCTGTGGTTTGAAGGCATTTCTCTTGCATTTCCATAATCCTTCAGTCCCCCGCTGTGACATAAATTGCATCCGGATTTGGTCTCGTTGGTGACGGGTAATCCGTTCCTATCGCTATAATGAGAGACATTAGCCTCGTTTTTATATTTATAATTATTAGTATATAAAATATTGTCAATCGAAAAAAGACTGTTCCTGTGGCATTCAAAGCATTCTTTTGATGAGTTGAAAACCAATTTATTGCTAAATGCCAGCCCTGCGTAATGCTTGTAAATCTTGGTGGCGTTCTCGTAAACCTGCGGATTGAAATAGCTGATGTTGCCTCCTGACGTATGGCATTCCTCGCACTGGAACGCCCTTTCTGCCGAAGGTCCTCCCCTGTCCGGATGTGAATTACTCGGTACATTTGCTATGTCAGTGACATGGCATGTCCAGCATGCTGAATCCAAAAGAATTGTATTGGGCTTTTTGCTGTCGTTCCATGCCGTATAGTTAGTCAGGTTCCTATGCACAGAATTATTCAGGATTGTGTGATTAACCCTGTTTGTGGGAAATCCCTGACCGGCTGGCGCACTTAGATTATGGCATTTAATACAGGCAGGACCGCCTTCAAGCGGTTCAATCGTGACATTGTGCACCATGTAGCGATCATGAGAACCTGACCGGTTGGTATGACAGTTGTAACATGAATCAATGGAGTCGGTGGCTGTATGTGCCTTTTTGTTTTCACCTGTTATATTCGCCTCATAACCAACCGAATTAGTGAAGGGATATGTATTATTATGCTGCCTGTGGCAATCTATACAGTCCACGTACAGCGTATCCGTGAAACCATTGCCAGTGTCATTCCTGTCGCTCCAGACGCTGTTAACACGCTCAGGGTCTGCTACTATGCCTGCTGCGTATTTATCGAGATGGAAACCAAGGGCAGCCCCAGAGGCATTATGACACTGGCTTATGTTGCAGGTCTTCACACCTGCATAGGTATGATTGTAGTCATTTGATGCAATTACTTTCTTTGTGGATTTATACGGGCTTATCCTGTTGAAGTGGCAGGTATCGCATGTGCCATTTGAGCGGTTCATGCCTATGCTGTGCATCGAAGGTTTGCCGCTCATGTTATGGCAGGAATTGCAATCATAGTCGCTTGTACTGGTATTGCCCCTGTATTGCGATGCGTTGGGCATGTGTGAGACTATCTGTTTGGCTGCACCAACATACGTAGTAGTGGCATTGTGGCATCCCTGGCAGCCACTGTAAATAACAGGGCTGGTAGAATTGGTAAGCGTTGAAGAATGAAGTTTTACGATGCTTCCATTGATTCCCTGCGAACTTGAATTATGACAGTAACCGCAATCATCACCGATTGGCGTAGCTGTTGTATTGTGGCTGTAAACGTATCTGGTAGCATTTGAATTGCCCGGCCTGTGACATGGAGCGCAGTAATCTTTGCTTCCTGGCGTCCACACCTGTACTGCTGGTTTTGTCAGGTTAGCGTCGTGGATTAATCCTGTTGCATGGCATTTATTACTTGTGCATGTAAGTGTGGCATTTGTTATATTCGCTGTGCTGCTGGTGTGTTCGTAGATGCTCCTGTTCGTGTCGGTCAATGGGAACACCGAGGATAAATTCTGGTGGCAATAGAGACAGCTTGTATTTGCCCCGCTCCTCAAATCGGCTCGCTTCTTACCATAGTGATATGCGCTTATGTTCGTGCCGTTTACTCCATCTCCTTCGGCATCGAAACTGCCTGCATCGGGGTCGTTGTTTGACAGGAGCATTTCACTTATATTCTGGTGGCAGGCAAGACAGCTTCTCGTATTATTCGTTGCGTTTGTTGCCTTTATCTCGCTCCCGTTCCTGAAATGCTCTTTGACCTGGGGCGCACCGTATGGAGCGCTGGTGTTGATGTGGCAGCTTTCGCATAACTTGGGCGCTTTGTAAGTAGTATTGATATGGGCTGTTGCTGTGCCGTTGCCGTGGCATGCCCAGCAAGGTTTGTTTGCGCTGTCATAGCCCGCTGCGTTTGCGCCGCTGTTCAGGTTCTTGTGGATATTGTTACTGGCATTGGTAGCTGTGAAATCTATATTCTTATTGCTGCTGCCTATGTTGTGGCAGTTGATGCAGTTGGGGTTTGAACCTGTTCCCTGATTGAGTTCTTCAGCGTGGAACGTTACCGGGATTCCTTTACTGTCAACATGACACTCATAACACTGGTTGTTTGCAGAGTACACGTTATGGTCTCCCCTGTTGTTGATATTTGCATTACTGGTTGAGAGTACGCCCCACTTTGCCATGTTGCTTCCATTCTTATGGCAGAACATGCAGTCTGTGGAGTTCGTGGTTCCGCCCATGAGCTTGCTGGCACTCCTATTCTGGCCGTAGTGGGCTGCGGTTGCATTACTGCTGCCCTGGGTATCGTCATTAAAGCCTGCAAGGCTGTTGTTGTGGCAGAGGTCACAGAATACCTGCTGGTATCTGCTTGTGTTAACCGTGGTATTGGCGTAGCTGCCGTTGAGTATGTGTTCGCTTACGTTCTTTGCGCCGTATTTCGTTTTGCCTGCGATATGGCAGTATGTGCAGCTATTGACAGAAGAGTTCTTGTGGATGCTGACATTCCCGCCGTGACATGCTTTACATGATGGATTGATATTGCTGGCAGTTGCGCCGTCGATAGTAGCATGCATGCTGTTGGCTGCGCTCAGGCTGGCATTGTCCACCTTTGGAGCTCCGCCGTACTTATTGGCGTGACATGCATTGCAGTTGCCCCAGTCAATGGCTCTTGTAACGTTATGCATTTCAACAGGCACTCTGATATCGCTTGCATTGAGCACGGTCAGGTTGCTGTGGCACTGGTAGCAGTCATTCAGCGTTGAACCGTAATTCCCTTTATGCCAGTTGGGATAGGTGCCCGGCTCTGCAAAAAACGGCGCCTGGTTCGCATAGGTAATATGGCAGACCGTGCAGTTGGCTCGCGTGCCGTTGACCCAGCCGCTCCATCCCGGCGCTTCCACCGTGCCGTTTGACCACTGCGTGAAGTGGAAAGGTTCCAACCGGTTGGTATTGTTATGACATGAGTTGCAGTTGATATTGGCACCATTGTGGGATGTGTTGTCGTGTCGTGTGACATTCACAAAGGGCGTGGCATTTGCCTTGTACTGACTTGCGCCGCTTGCATTGTGGCATGAATTGCAGTCATAGTTTGGTTTCTTTATCAATCCCTGGTTGTGCATCTTTGCACCGTAAGCCCAGCCATGGCACTCCTCGCAGTCCCATGCGCTCAAATAAGTATTTGCCTTGCCTGCGGGCGCACCCGGGTAATGTGTATTTATCACCCTCGATGCGCCCACGTATTTACTGTCCCTGTGGCAGGCTGCACAGGTCGAATTTGTGGCTGATGTGTTGGTAAGCTGGATTGAATGTATCCTGAGCGCGCCGTTACTGGTAGCGCCCTGTGAAGATGCATTGTGGCAGTAGCCGCAGTCCATGCTTACAACGGAGATATTAGAGGTATTGTGGGCGTAAACGTATTTGGTGGCGTTGCCATCTCCCGCTTTGTGACATGGGGCGCAGTAATCCTTGCTATTTGCTGTCCAGTTCTGCACTGCCGGTTTTGTGAGCGTGGAGTTGTGAATGTATCCTGATGCATGGCATGAACTGTTAGTGCAGCTTCTTCCGGTTGTATTCCTTGTACCGTTTTCCGTATGCTCGTAGATGGATTTATTGAGGCTGCCTAACATCACATTTTCAAATGCAGTGCTTGAATTCTGGTGGCAATAGGAGCAGTTTGCGCTTGTACCTGGGCGAATATCGCTTCGCTTCATTCCATAGTGCGACACTGAATCATTCGCCGGATTGGTTACTGAAAGCGCTGTATCGCTATTGGATTTGAGCATTTCGGTCTTGTTATGGCAATCCGTGCAGTATGTTGCTGCTGCGGTCTTGATATCGCTCCCGCCTCTGTAGTGTTCGGTCACATTGAGAATCGTATTATTCGGCGTGTAATTGGTGTTCCTGCCGCCTGAAGGCACATGGCAGTCCGCGCACTTATAAGCGTTCTTGAAATTCGCGGGATGACTATTCGGCTCTGTTCCGTTGCCGTGGCAAGCCCAGCACCGCTTGCTATCGCCGGCATAAAATGGTGAAGCCTTAACAACGGTTGCATCCTTGTTTAGATTAAGATGTATGGAATCGCTCTTATTCATGGCTGCCACGTCTATCTTCTTGCTTGCTTCGCCTGCCAAGTCGTGGCAGAGCGTACAGTTGGCATTTCCAGGTGCCTGCACAACATAGTGCAGCGCTTTTGGATTGGAATCATGAGTCGAAACATCTGTGTGGCAGTTGTAGCACCCGTCAAGAGTGGCGCTGGTGTGTGTGGGGCTTGAGGAGAACAAGGCATAGAACGGTGCCTGGTTGGTCTTGTTCCTGTGGCAGTCTATACAGTTCGCCTGCGTGCCGTTAGTCCACGAAGCCCAGCCCGGTGCAACTGAAGTGCCGTTTGCATAATCCGTAAAGTGGAAGATTTCCTGCCTGTTAGTAGTATTATGGCAGCGCTCGCAACCGCTCTGGTTTGTGGGCGCATGTGTGGTATTGTCATGCAGGAATGAATTTATCGAGGCTTTTGCTGTAGTGGCATTGTAAGGACTAGTCTTGTAGCCGTTCCTGTGGCAGGACTGGCAATCGTAATTCGGTTTCTTTACCGTGCTCTGATGAAGCTTATTCGCGACAGATATGCTGTGGCACAACTCGCATGTTCTCCCGCTTTCTGAGGTGTTGCCTTTCTCAGTTGTAGCGTTGGGGTAGTGCGTTTTGATTATCCTGCCTGCGGGTACATAAGTTACATCCCTGTGGCATGTTTCACATGTGGAGTTCGCGGTGCTCTTGTTCGCAAGACGTGTTGAGTGAATCCTGAGCGCCCCGCTCGCCTGCCCCTGCGATGATGCATTGTGGCAGTAACCGCAGTCCATGCCCGGAGTGGAGATGTTGGAAGTGTTATGACCCCTAACCTTCTTGGTCGATATCCCACTCTCCCTGTGGCACGGGGCGCAGTAATCATACTTTCCTTGCGTCCAGTTCGAAACAACAGGTTTTGTGAGTGTGGAATTATGTATGAATCCTGTATTATGGCAACCCGCATCGGCGCATGCCCTGCCTGTTACGTTCTTTGTGCCGTTATCCGTGTGCTCGAATATGGATTTATTAACAGATGGGTTCTGCATCACAGACGCAAAGGCAGTGCTTGAGTTCTGGTGGCAATATGCACACGAAGTGTTAGCGCCGGAGCGAATGTCTGTGCGCTTCCTGCCGTAATGGTACGGGCTGTTGTTTCCGCCTATTGTACCATTGTAGTTATCGCCGCCAGAAGTCCATGCAGTAGTCTTATTATAATCAGTATCGTTGTTGTAGAGCAGCATCTCACCTATGTCCTGGTGGCACTTCAGGCAGGAAAAGGTGACTGTAGCATTATATGAAGCTTTAATATCAGTACCATTGGTGAAATGCTCAGAAACATTGAGTGCGCCCTTGCCTGTTGCCCATACATATCTTACGCCTGTTGATACATGGCAGTCTGCGCATACATAGGGATTCACGTAGTTGCCTTTGCCGAAGGCATCCCCCGTGGTGTTATGCCCTTCGCTGTTGCCGTTTCCGTGGCATGCCCAACAGGGCTCGTTCTCATCGGCTCCTGCCGTGGTGTTTATGCCGCCGTGAATCGATATATTAAACGCTGGATAATCAACATGTCCCCTCTGCTGGTTGGTGTCCGAGATGTTGTGGCAGCTCTTGCAATTAGGATTGCTGGCGCCGCCAGCTCCTTCGTTCATCTCTTCTACGTGGAAAGTAAAGGTATTGGTGAGATTTGAATTGTGGCAGCCGCCGCAATCGTTGTTTGTATATCCACTGTGCGATGCCTTGTTGTTGAGGTTCTTGGTTGTGGAGGTATTAACTCCCCATTTCGTCATGTTGTTATTGTTGCCCTTGTGGCAATAGTTGCAGTCTTCAGAGTTGCCTTTGGGCGGGGCGGAGTAGTCATACATAAGCTTGCCCCCTGTCCTGTTAAGCCCATAGTGCCCGGTTCTTGCATTAATCGGGTCGTTATCGTTTACCAGAGCCGTGGTGTTGATGCTGTTGTTGTGGCAGTCTGCGCATGACCACGATGCTACTGAATTCGCTGTTATGTTTGCCTCAGGAGTTATCAAACCTTGAGGTATGTGCTCATAAACCCTGGTTGCGCTGCTGTAGTTCAATTTTCCAGTTGTATTAGTATGACACTTATCGCAAGTCTTTATACTTGGATGGTGATCCTCAGAATTGTTGAATAATCCATCCCCATGGCATGCCCAACAGGCAAGCTCAATCGGGTTTGAAGCGTTGGAGACGTTTGCTGATGCATTTTTCAGATTGGCATGCATTCCTTTTCTTAAAGCATCCACATCTACTTTCTTGTACTGGGTGTTGGATGCACTGGTATTGTGGCATGTGACGCATTTCCTGTTTCCACCCGCTCCGACCTGCACATTGTGCACGAACTGGGAGGAAGTGGTATCTCCACTCTTTCCGTGGCATAGGAAGCATCCCGAGTCGTTCATATCGCTGTAGGAAGGGCCTGTATGGTTGACATAAGCCGTCTTGTCGTCTTTTGATTTTGTGAAATTCCCGTAGGTCTTGTTGCCTGTTATTTCAGGAGGAATATTCTCAGGCGGCTTCCTTGTCACATTGAATTCCCTTATCATGTCTGAGTAGTTGGAAGCCTTGTCCCAGTGGCACTGCACGCACCATGTCGAGTTTGAAAGGTTCGTGGAATTATATTTGTTACTACCTTTGAACGTATCCGGAGAACCGATGGCTGGATATACATAGTGCTTGTTGGGCGAATGGCACTGTTCGCATGGGTACTGCAGGCCCCTGTCTGTATAAACATACAGGTAGCGGATGTGAAAGACGTCTGTGACCGCATCCATCTCGCTCTGGTCGGTATCCACGAACTTGACGCTCACATTGCCTGTTTTTCCATCTGTGGAATTGATATGGTGCGTGCTGTTGATGTCTATGACATAGTCGTAGAACACACCCTTATCCAGAGTATCCAGCATATCGAAAGCCCCGGATGTTTTATTATATATAGAGAGAGAGGTATTCTCCATATGTGCCTGGTAGGACATCCCCAGTTTGCTGCTGCCGTTCACTGGTATGTCTGTGGTGATTAATTCAATCTCGTACCTGTTCCAAACCTTTTCCTGGATTTTTAATAGAATATTATCATAATTGATGGTTTGAGTTCGCGAGGCTGTTGTTCCCAGCAGCACTGTATACAGTTGAATATTGTACGGGGTTACCGAGCCGTCCTCATTAAGTGCTGAAGCAAAGCTATTGTTGCTCATACTAACCCAGCCTGTGTTTGTTGAACTGCTTGCGCTCGCCAGTGTCACAACAGTACCGGAGGGTTTGACTAAATTCAAATAAACGTTCTGTGCATTTGCACTTCCCACGGTTATATTATAATCAACGCTGGCATTTGTATATGCAAACCCATAGGTAGTGTTTGGTTTATAATAAAATGAATAATTCCACCAGACGTACCCGTTGTAAGTTCCAGCTTTGCTTCCTGTTTTAAGCGATGCTTTCAAAGAGCCTGCTGGATTACCTTTGGTTGCATCCTGCGAAGCCGTAACCATACTGCCTGAACTTCCGCTCGCTGATGTTGCAGATGTCCAATTGGGGACAGGAGGTCCGTTGATCTGCCGTTCTTTCATATTGAATGGGACTGTAATCCCGTCCCCGCTTCCTCTCTTTGTCTCATTGAGCTGCATGTAATCGTTACTTGGCACCTTGATGTTCTCAAATGGATGCGCAGGGTCTATGGTACCATTCCCAATAATCCGATAATCTACGAACTCGTATGTTGTTGGAGTGTACTTCCAGTAATCTCCCCATTTGGTGCCGTTGCCTGGGTCGTTGCTGTGCGCCTGACCATAAACCTTTGGCGATGTCTTTCCTGATAGGTTCTTAATCGTGATATCCGTATTTGTGGATTTATGGCAGTCGTAGCAGGTTGCGCTGGTTAAAGCTGCGCCCGTGAAATTGCCGTTGTATTGAATGAACTGGATGGGGTGGATCCATGTTCCTGTGGTGTTGCTTACATTCCCCATGTGGCAGTCCCAGCAGGTCAAAGTGCTGTTATGGAAATTATAATTGTTCTGTTGGTGGCAGGCCGGATTCTGGCAGGTTGAGCTAATATTGGCTTCAGTGAACTTGGGCACTACGATAGTATCATCGTGCATTCTTCCTTCTTCGTGACATGTCGCATTACCGCATCCTGGCGTGGAGATTTGCGAAGCATGGTCGCCCCTTACCTTATTATCAGGATTTTTAAACGGTCCCATCACAGTGGCTTCGTTCTGGTGGCAGTAGCCGCAGTATTCACGTTTGCCTTCAAGGGGCAGGAAAAAGGATGTCCTGTTTTCACCGTAATGCGAGGCTGATTCGTTGTCTGTCTTGGGAGGATAGACCTCTTCATTCCATGCATTGACCTCCTCGTCTTTGGCATGGCAGTCCGGACAATAGGTTACCGCGGTAGTCCTCATGTCAGGCGCATACCATGTATGCCTGTATGTTTGCGGCGCGCCGAAATTGATGCTTGCATTGGTATTATTATGGCAGGATGTGCAGTTCCTGGGCGCGTCATATCCGCCCGGATGCTCATCAACCGAAAGGTTCGTGGCATTCACTCTTCCATTTCTAACAAGGCTGTTGTTGGTATGGCAGCCCCAGCAGATGCGTGAGGAGTTTGCGGCATCTGAATTGTGGTTCAAATCATAATGAGTATAATTCTTATTTGAGATATTTGCAATTGCAGGGTCAACCTTCATGTCAATCGGCGATTTTCCCGTCAGGTTGTGGCAGTCCATACACCACTTGCCGCCGTAGGCGCCGACAGGGACTATATGTGAGTCAAGTTTATTATTTTCAGTATGGCAGTTGGAACATTGTTTGGTTTTTGAATGGTTCTTGGCAGTCCCGCCATTCGAGGTGATGTTCAGCCAGCCGTCTGTTATATTGTGGCAAGACCAGCACTGGTCATTAATATTAGTGTAATCAGTACTCCTGTTCGGGAGACCTGCCACCTGATGCAACCCACCTGTTCCTGTGCCAGGTGCGCCGCCGCCTGCATGGCAAAGTTCACAAGGGACTCCTTTGGTTGTTGAAGAGTGATTGTGGGATTTGCTCTGCCCGGGAGTTTGCGACCAACCTTTCCAATCTACGTTAAAGAGTTGAGAACCTGTGATTTTGGTGGTTCCATTGCTCCCGGCTTGAGTACCATGGCAGACTGGATAACCTCCGGTTCCATTTCTGGGCCCTTGATACCAGGAGCATGATGGTCTTTTATTATCTGGTATTCCGTCACCGTTTTGATCTCCAGATGCGGCACCAGTGGTAATAGCAAGAACACTTCCAATTAGATAGTCATAGGTGGTGGTGGTAGTAGAGCCACCATGGCAAAGAACACAAAAGCTTGCATTGCTATTATCCCAGGTAGTCTGATTCCTCAAACTTAATGTATTAGTCCCTAACTTATAATCCCAATCAGCAGAATCAGATTCACCACGAGATATACCCCTCAATCTTTCCGGATCATCATACAGGATAGTATTGTTTGGGCCGTGAGTACCCAATGCATACTGATAGCCCCAGTGGCATACAGTACACACCACACCATCATGCTGGCCTGCACCATGGGCAGTACCTATGGTCTTATCGTGCCTACAACCCATATTCCCGAAAATTACAGAGACATTCGTTTTATAGGTAGTGCCATTATACTTTAACGTAACATTTATTGATATATTTAAATGGTCAGTGAGTGGAGGTTTAGTGGCTAAACTCAATGTACGAACAACATTGGTATTGCTTGAGTTAAAAATTCCATCTACATCATTATCTGTAAAGGCGGGGAATGCAACATAATTATAATATGTTCCTCCTGTGGAAATAACAGTATAGAAAGGATAGTTAGCCAGCCCTGGACCTGAGTGATTCCATCTCTCTACATCTCTCAATGCAGCACTTATGTTCGATGCAGGAATGCCTTTTACAATATTGCCGTCGGAATCAAGCAATACCACAAAAAGATTTGGTTGCTGACTGAAAGATCCGTAAGTATCTGTGCCTCGGGTAGTATCTATTGTAGGTGGTTGAGTCCATAAATATGCATAATCCAGGTACACCTGTTTATCTGTAAAAACCACCACCTTGTACGGTGGCGTGTACGCACTCGCCGTCTCTGCCATAGCAAACAGCGCCGCTAATACCACAAAAACCAGCAACGCGGCTCTCGCTGCATGACATGCAATTATTTTTTGATATTTTTCACTATCCTGCTTTGCATTCGAGGACATTTTTTGCTTCCTATCCGATTATTCCCGTTTTCCCCGTTTTAGAATGATGAACAAATGAAATAAATATGAATATATCACAAAAGCTGTAACAAGATTTAAAAAAATCCGCTACGCTACCTTTTTAGCGTTTTAGCGTTTTCCCCGTTTTACTGCCCTGATAAATGCTATCTCCCTGTTAGGATTTATAGGTTTCGTAATGTTTTGTATAAATAATATTAATAATGATGAAATGAATTTAATGAAAAGTTCTAACAGTTTAAGCAAAAGGATTTTGTTTATTGTTTTCCTTACGGCAAATTCCCTTCCCCGCTCAACTCATGCTGCCGCTCGATATTCATCTTTATCAAAATCTCAAAAATCCTCTTGACCTCTTCACCATCCAGCCCCCTCTCAGTCGCCGCATTCGCCACCCTGTCCAGCACAACCTTATTCTGCTCCACATCATTAATCTGCATTCCTGCTGCTTTCTTTGCCTCAAGCACATCCCTGGCGAGCGCTGTCCTCTGCTCGATAAGGTTAAGGATATGCGTATCAAGCTTCTCGATTTTCGCTCTTATCTCTTTTAGCGGCATGCTTTTCCACCCGTATTATTTACCTTTGTCCTTATCACTTTTCCGCCCATCCTGCCCCACACAGGCTCAAGCTTATCAAGAAGTTCAGGGCTTCCAAGCGCGGTATAAGCCGGCCCCGTCCCGGACAGGCTCACGCCCTCGATTCCCACCTCAAGCGCCGCCATCATGGGCTCTGTGCTGAAGCCAAGCGCGGCGCAGTAGAGGAATCCGTTAAGCGTCATGGCTTTTTCGAAATTCCCGGCGAGGGCTTCTTTATACGCAAGCTCAACCCATTTTCCTATGAGCCTTGAGCGCCCCACATTGGTTGCTGAGCTAAATACCTTTTTTTCGGGCGCAAGGATTAGCACCTCAGAATCGCGCTCAGCCCTGCTTATAAGCTCCATTTTCCTGTTATCCGTAATCACAAATCCACCAAGCATGGAAGCGCAGGCGTCATCGAATGCGCCTGTGATAGTCACTTTGGCATCAAGCGCCGCACGGACGCCTATTTTAACAGCCTCATGGGACGGAAGTTTTTCACCCAGCGCATTGAGGGTCGCAAGCACCGTGGCATTGGCAGCCGCGCTTGAACTCTTAAGCCCGCTTGCAACCGGGATTTCGCTTTTTGTGGCGACCTTTGCGCCAGATGTTGAGCCGAATCGCGAAAGGGTGAGTTCAACGCAGCGCTCGATAAGGGTAGTATCGCCGCCCTCTTCCATGTACCCCTTGATCTTTTTATCATCGGTCAAGATAACTTCAGCTTCCGTTTTCAGGTCAATGCCAAAGGCTGCCCCTTTCCATGTGGCGATTGCGTTGATTATCGTTCCGGCGCCGTATGCGCAGGCGTAGCCTGATTGCTTCATAATATTTCCATTCTAACGGTCGTAAAAACAGGCCCTCGCGTATCAATCTTTTTCTTTAATCCAGTAATATAACGCTGCGCAATGGGGTCTATCCTGATATTTATCTCGGAAGGCACCTTGATAATCCTGGCTCTTGTCTCAGAGCCGCTTCTATTCTTTACAGCATCCTCTATTTCTTTGGCGCAGCGCGCGGCGAAGGCATCGATATACCGAATACCCGAAGTTACGCCATTCTTGAATGCCTCGTCCCATCTCGATGTTCTCGGCAATCCAAGAATGTCGTTTTTAAGGGAAATAATCTCATTCATCGCAGCAGGACCGCACAGCTTCGTATTCTCCTCGGGTTCAACGACCTTGACCCTGATATTTTTATCAAACAACTGCCCTTCCCATGCTGTGAATTCGCAGGGGCTCGGCGTATTCCCGTACTGCTCGCATATTTTTACGATGGCCTCCTGAATCTGCCTGCCCGTTTCTGTCGCAGGTGCATCCTCTACGAATACCATAGATGCAATTTCGCTATCCGACATCACCCAGCCGGTCTTGTACTGGAACTGCGGATACGTGAGCGCGCGGACATCTGTTGAATCGTGCAGTATCATCGCAAGACGCTCAACGCCCATCCCCAGGTTCATAACCGGGTACGGGATATTATATTGCGAGAGCGCAGAGGGCGAATAAATCCCGAACGTGGCAACTTCCACCCAGCCGTCCTTGTATTTCGTCTTTGAACCTACAAGTTTCGGATGGTATGCAAACACCTCGGTCTGCGTATCAGGCACATAATACTTGCTCCTTTTCTCATCGGGCCTGAAAGTAAAATTTGAGAAACCGAATTGAGATAGCAGACCCGCTGCCACAGCTTTCCCGTCATCCACGCTCACATTCTCATCAATTATGACGCAGGATGCCGAATAGTAAGCCATAAGGCGCGTGGCGTCCTCCGCCTGCTCCCGCCTGAAGACCCTGTCCACGGAAAAGAGCTTAAGGGGCGTCTTTCGATAATCGATCATTTCTCCAAGGCTTATGAACCATCCTGAGGTCATGTGGCTTCTAAGGGTATTCTGGGAACAAGCAGGAACAAGTGATTTGAACTCCGGGAAAACATGGTCTATCATTACAGCAACTTTTGAATCCGGGACTTTCAATTCCGATGCTATCTCAGGCACAAGGTCATCCCCTTCTATCTCGCCTTTCTTGTACGAATGAAATATCAGTCTTATCTTCTCGATTCCTTCGCCGGTGATGTCGCCCAGGATGGTTTTTATCTCTCTTATCCTTTCATCCGATATCCCGACATTCGGTCTTGGAAGCCCGCCGACATAGAAGCAGCGGTCAAGGACCGCAAGCGCCTCGTATCCGAATTGTTTGTGGATATCCCTGTCCTCCACGATAATAGGATTCATGAACTCTTCAAAACCGAGGCGCATATAGGCGTCGCGAAGGCGCTGGATGGTGTCAAAAACAGGATGCGGCTTGCCATACTTCAATGACACACGCGGATATTTTTCATTGATTCCAGGACTGGAAACGTATTTTTTCCCTTCATTCCAGGCTGCGTCAAAGTCAGCCTTTGTTGCTTCTTTAATTTCGTCAGGATTGAATTTCATAATTTCTATTTTTCTCCGATAACCGGGTTTATGAACCCTCCCCTCATCATCTGGTCAACAAGCACTAGCGCCACCATGGCTTCCGCTACTGGGACAATACGGGGCGGGATTGAAGGGTCATGTCTCCCTGTGATTTTTATTCTTGTATCTTTCATAGTGCCAATATCAACAGTACGCTGTTCCTTCGATATGGAAGGCGTTGGTTTCACGGCTATCCTGCATATTATTGGCTCACCGTTACTGATTCCACCGAGGATCCCGCCTGCATTGTTGGTTAGCGTCCTGATTTTATCATCACACAGCGCGATGGGGTCATTCATCTGGCTTCCTTTCATCTCTGCACATTTAAACCCTGCCCCGAACTCGATACCTTTTACGGCGCCAATGCTCATCAATCCGCGGGCAAGCTCCGCGCTCAATTTATCAAATACCGGCTCCCCGACCCCTGCGGGAACGCTTGTTCCTATTATTTCAACTATCCCGCCAATGCTATCCCCTTCGCTTCTTGCAGCGTGAATCATAGCCTGCATCTCTACAGCAGCTTCCATATCCGCGCACCTTACAGGGTTTTTTTCAGTATTTTCCCTTATATCTTCTATACTCACTGGTTTTGCGCGAATTCTCCCAAGTTCGACCACATGACCGAGAACTTCAATACCCTGAAGTAAGAGGAGTTTCTTTGCGACCGCACCTGCTGCCACGCGCCCAATGGTTTCCCTCGCGGATGACCTGCCTCCCCCGCGCCAGTCACGCAAGCCGTATTTTAATTCATAGGTAAGGTCTGCATGCCCGGGGCGCGGAGTATTCTTGAGTTCTTCGTATTTGCTTGAATCCACGTCCAGGTTTTCGACCATTATTGATATCGGCGCGCCTGTCGTCTTTCCTGAAAATACGCCTGACAAAATCTCTGCTTTATCATCTTCTTTTCTCCGGGTTGTTATATCGCTCTGCCCCGGTCTTCTTCGGTTTAACTCCTTCTGGATATCGGTTTCATCAAGCAGAAGACCTGCAGGGCATCCGTCTATCACCACGCCCACACCATGACCGTGGCTCTCGCCCCATGTTGTGATCCGAAACAGTGTGCCAAAGGTATTTCCAGCCATGCGCTATTATTTATCTTTATTGTTTATATATGTGCTTGGAATTACAATTATGATTGAGATTTTCATCGATAACGAAAAATGCACAGGTTGCGGGGAATGCATCAGGGTTTGTCCTAAAGGTCCGAGGATTTACAGGATTGTGGAGAAAAACGGCAGGAAGGTGGCTGAAGTTGTGGACAAAAGTTTCTGTATCGGATGCACCACCTGTGTAACTGCGTGTAAACCAGGAGCCATCCGGTTGGAGCGTGGCTGGTAAAACAATAATACCATGACCATTAAGAAAGCCAGGTAATAAACGATATCAAATCAAAAAATTGTAATGATAATGAAACCACTCCCCAACCCGTCCCAACCAGCTCCTTCCCCTTTCAGTTGGTTCATCATCATCTACATCATACCTTTTATGGTAGCACTGATAAAAACAATGTTGTGAAAAAATTATCACCATGATAACACGAATATTGGCAAAATGTGAAAAGATTTATTATAAAGCAACGCAGTGATACTATAGTAGTACTTTTATGGTCGTCAGGAAAAATATATCGCTTGAACCGATTCATCTCAAAAAACTTGAATCCCTGATTGAAGAACACAAGGGCAACCTGAGCGCAGCTATCCGGGATGCGATTGATGTAACCGAGGTAGCGCTTCGCCGATATGGAACGGCCAGCGAAGCGTTATCAAAGATCGAAGCTGATAAAAAAGAATTGACCGGAAGGGAAGAATCGATTGAATCCGGCAGAAATGTGATGATAAGTACCCCGATTTTCTTATGGATGCTTAAATGGACAAAAGGAAATCCTATTGACCCTGAAATATTTGATGAGATACTCGACCCTTTAAAAATCACCACAATATCAGAACTTGATGAGAAAATAAATGAATTAAGCCGCGAATCCGGATGGAACTGCAAAGTATCCCTTTTCTGTATGGATGATATTAATCCAACCACTGCTACCGTTTCAATTGCCGGGGATAATGAATTATACCGGGAGTTCGTGGCGCAGCTTGTTGTAATGTTCCTGGTTTTAAACAAGGGTCTTGATATCGATTTTGTGCACAGGAGAGCCACTACGGTTCGTATTGATTTAAAATCCCGTGAAAAAGGAGCAGTTCCGCTTGCCGCAAGAAAACATTTTGGTTATTTAAAGGACACAATGAGCGAGTTCAAGTCGAAGGAAGATTTCTGGAGAGCTCTCATCGAAATATATAGTTCTGTGAATTATAATATGGTATCGCTTTATAGAGGCCATTACGAAGAGCTTCTTTCCGGTAATACGCCTATCGATGCAGGAATGTTCGAATCAATATCAAAAAAACACATAGAGAGTATTCCGCACACTGATTTCTTAAAAATGCTAAAGAAAGTGGATGAATCCCTGATGTTCATAGATAAGATAGAGATACTGGATAATGGCATCAATGTATATCACAATTATAAGAACGAGAAGGCCATCCAGAAAATCAGGGATTATTATTTATCGGTCCTAAAGGCTAACGGGCATGATTATGAAGCGAAATATTCCACAAGCCTGATAGTTTTTAATCATGTATGCTGCAAGGGTTAGATTACAACTACCTTTCTGGCAATGTCCCTGCATACGGCAATGAATTCTGAAGGGTTAACGGAAGGGAAGGTATCTATCAGACACATATCGCATTCTTTTACCACGCCGTGAAGTCTTCTGATATCCCCGTGATAGACCATGATTTTTGAATTACCTTCTGCTGTTGCCATGAGGACAGGTTCATTCCCGATAAGTTTTTCATAATCCTGGAGCTCAAAATCAATATTTACCCCGATAATTTTTGAATTTACTTTAATATTAAGGATAGCATTCTTTAGCGCGGGAAGCCAGGCATCGTTGAGGATGACTTTTTTAGCGCCCCCAATAACGCTCAAAAGCCCAAGCGTCCCCGGACCGCAAAAACCATCGACTATCAAAGTGCCATCCAGTTCACCTTTAATATATAACTCCTCCATTTTTCTAATTTTTGTGTTATTGAACTCGATGTGTACCCTTGACTGGTTCTTATAAATGCACAATTCCCCGAATGATGAAGATATTACATCGCATCGCATATCGCATCCTGCAAGCAGCTCGTAGGTATGGGGATTGCTGTCTGTATCCAATATTCCAACGCTTCTGGATTGAAGACCCTTTCTTTTTATCACTCCTTTTATTTCAGGTACTTTTTCGACTATTTCCCTGGCCGCTTCGTCTGTAATCGAATCCATGATAAGGACAAGGCCTTTCCTGCCAACCCTTGGAGGATATGGTATCTGGTACCCAAAAGTAATGAGCGGGGTTCCGACTTCCTTAAGTGTGGCATCTTCCGGGAACAGCCCCGTTTTTTTCAATATTGTCAGGACATTCCCGATAACGAAATCAAGATGCCTTCTGCCGCATTTGCTGCATCGCCCGAAGCTTGAATCCAGAATCTCCTTAAAAGGGGCGTTTTTATCAAATCCGGGGTCAGGGGGGCATGAACTGCACGCCATATACATCCCGAATATCTCATCCAGTACCGTTTCTGCCGGCTGTATGCAATCCCCGTTGCATGTGGGACATTTCATAATGGTATATTTTTGGATTTATGTTAAATATCTATCGTGTTCATATATTATCTTGAAAAAATTGCAAGCTCTTTTAGTAATGATTTCTTATTTGCACAGGTCTTTAATACAATATACCAGTTATAAACAAATAGCACAAGACATATAATAGCAAGAAATTCAAAAAATTCAAAAAACACAATAGCATTTTGGATTGCGCTTCCTTCAAAAAATTCATGAACCAATGAAAGTATACTGAATGAGAAAATATAAGCGCAGTTCTTCCGGAAAAAAGATTCGTTGACTATCGATTTTAACATCAATTCTTTTTTATCGATATCTTTCCATGAGAACCATATCTGGATGAATAAAAATATGAGTATTAAATATAAAGCGAATATTGAAAATTCAAGGTATTTGTAAATAGTATATTCATTTATCATCCTATCCTTCCTATCCGGCAATCCTACAGGTTTAACGATGATAAATGTTTCGTTATCATATCTTTTTAAGAATTGCCCCTAAATCAGATATGAAAAGCTCAAGGGCTTCCTCGCTAAGATGGGGCATTATTATCAGTCTCATAGCCCTCGGAGTCCGTGTTATGGAAGTTGTCCATCCTTTCACGCGGAGCTTTTTCCTGACCTCATCAAGTTCAGGCACATCCAACGCCACGATGTTCATTACCGGGTCAATTAAGGGCTCCACACCCAGCTCCTTTGCCCCTTCAACAATCCTGCCTGTCATTTTCATACATCTTCCCACGATTTCCCTGTATCCTTCCATGCCAAGATGCATCATGACGGCGTAAGCGGCTGCTACTGCCCCGCCGCTTCGCGTACCCGTCAGTGAATGCTGTTTTCTTATGGTAAGGTAAGGCGTATCGATTTCAAGGGGCAGCAGGCAGGCTTCTTCTTTGAAAAGCAAACCGCCGGCAGGAATCGTGGACATACCCATCTTGTGGGGGTCGGCTGTTATTGAGGTCACCCCTTTTACAGAAAAATCAAAATCGTATTTCCTGTCAAGGAAAGGTATTACAAACCCTCCGAAAGCTGCATCCACATGCAAGAAGAGGTTATTGGAAAGGGCGAGTCTGGCAAGTTTATCTATCGGGTCTATCTGGCCGAATTCCGTGGAGCCTGCAATCCCAACAAGCGCTATTGTATTGTCATCAATAAGAGCCCCTGCGGATTCCATATCAACTTTAAATTGGCTATCCAATCCTGCTTTTCGTATCTCTATCCCGAGAAGGTCGGCAATCTTATCAAATGAGAAATGCGCCGAGGCCGGGACGACCACGTTCGGATGCTCTTTATTGCACAGGTTCCTTGCAGTCCGGAGTGCCTGGATATTGGATTCGGTGCCCCCGGTGGTGATGTAACCGCAGGCGTTCTTGTCGCCCAGCATTTCCCCCATCATTTTTATGACTTTTTCTTCAAGTTCTTTTGTTCCCTGGAACAGGCCAAAATCGCCCATATTCGATTCGATGAATTGCATATGGGCTTTTACTGCTACCGGGTGCGGTCTTGTACACATGGCTGAAAGCACTTTCCCGTATGAAGTGTCTTTTCGCATGGCATTGGAAAGCAATGCCATTACCTTATGTTCCGGGCACCCTTTTTGGTTCATGTGCTAAACATCAAAATATATGTTAATAAAGGGTTCGGATTGAACCAAAATAATTTTATTTAATCTATCTTTGCGACCTTCGCGTCTTGGCGGTGAATAAAACCAAACACCGCAAAGTCGCAAAGTGCGCTAAGTATACTTACGCATGCCCATCAAATTCAATAAATTCATAGAACTTATCCCAGTCAAGGACCGTGGAAACGCAGCCCGCTTTCTCAAGAACAAGCCCGACGCCGAAAAGATTCAATTTCTCACACATTTCAAGCCCTGCCTTCACTTCTGTCATGCAGCCCACACCCAGTATTGCCGCAGGTTTATGTTTTCTCACAAGCCGCCGTATGAAGCTTGAGCCGGGCACGATAAATACTTTGTATCCAAGCTCTTCGGCGCTTTTCTTCGCCTGTCCTATTTCGCAGCTTCCACAATTGATGCACTGCATACCTTCAGGGCTGAGTTTGGACGGGCACGCAGAAGCCCTTAAACACTGTGGGAAAAATATCAACCGTTTATCCAGGGGGGTGTCCCTGAATTTCCTCATGGATATCTTGTTCTTGAGCGCAATACCCACATCATCGACCATGGAATCATCCATTCCAACGAAGCGGAATAATGCCTTGACAAGGGTTTCAAGAAGGATAATCGAGAACAACATAAAATTTGGGAAGATAAACCGCTCGGTTTTAAAGGAATATCCAATAAGTAATGAACCCAGTACAGCTATTATAAATAAAAATATTGCAAAATATACTACCGCTTCACCGATTATGGTAAATAACGACTCGATTTCAAATGCCATTCATACAATAAATATGTTCTTAAAACATAAGACTATCGCGTTTTCAACTAAATCCCGATAACAGTATTTATCTCTTCAAGCGCCCGCGCGTAATAGCCTGTTTTATTTAAATGAGCTGCAAGCTTGAGAGGGCGATGACCGCCTGGATGGTATGTGATGACAGCCGTCGGCGCGCACTGTTGCACCATGCCGATAAGTCCATTCACATCCATGTGGTCGCTGATATTGATGGTTGGGATTTTGTAGTCCCGCCTGCCGGTCAGGATGAACTTCTTTGCGGCTGAAAGAGCCGGTATTTCCCCTGGTGTTGTAATGCGAACCGCGCAGTCGCTTTCCAGGTCTACCAGGGAACCTGTGTTTTCCATTAATCCTTCCGTAAGCGCGCGCGATACCGGGTCCATCCCGATATCTCCGGAATAACCCGATTCCCGCAGCAGCTTCACAGCGCGCTGGGCTTTCCCGAATGCATATGCGCCGAAGGCGATATCCTCTGAATCCACAAGCGCCTCCCTGAATGCCCCGATATCGTCCTCGAAATGGCATCTTGGGTCGTCAGGGTCGCCGTAGTTTGCTTCAGTGACGAGGCAATCACACTTGGGAAGGTCGGTTGCATCCTTGACATCCCCAGTAACAAGAATCTTTGTGCCCACATCATTTTCCCAGTAAAAAGCGCATGAGCCTATGGTATGGTGGGTGGGATACGTTCTGACATCAACGCCGCAAATATCTATAGTTTCCCCGATTTTAAAAGTCCTGCCCGCATATTCTTTGCCATAAAGGATTTCAAGGGCGCGCGCAGTCCCCTGCGAACATACGGCATTTGCGGAGAGCATGGCGGATTTCCCGTGGTGGTCCGAATGGGCGTGGGTTATCAGGTAGGCGTCTGGCTGCTGCGAGCGCGAGTTTGTGGTATCCACGGAAAAAGTTAATCTTTTCTCAGCATTGAAAATCAAAGAGACATGGGGCTTGAATCCTCTACTTGTCCTGTGCCTGATCGGAAGCACGCCAAGGTCAAATAAAGGTTTCAACCTGACCCCGTTATTTTAAAGCCGCGTTTATATCCGCTTCCAGAACACTTGTGCGTGTCACGCCTGTGTACCGCTTGAAAACAGCGCCGTCCTTTTCGAGGATCAATGTGGGAACGGCATGAATTGTGTATTTAATCGCTAACTCCTGATCCGTATCTACATCGATTTTCTTAAATTCTATCCTGTCGCCAAATTTCTTTTTAATCTCTTCATTGATAGGGTCCTGCATCTTGCAGGGGCCGCACCATTGCGCAAAAAAATCCATAAGAACAACTTTACTCATCTTGTTTCCTCCTCGGGTAACAGAGCCCGCATGATTTGCATTTTTCTTTCAGCTTTTTTTTATTCCGTCTATCTTCAGGCATACCTGCCACCACACATCCAGTATAGCGTTATGGTTTAAAATAGTTGCCTTTCAACTTGATTTTAAACCCTCAAGAAATTTTATTATTTCCTCAATATCCGGAAGTTTCGCAAGCGGATATACTTTCATGAACACGACTTGCTGTTTTTCATCGATAATTATATTTGCTCTTTCGGAAAATCCCTCCATTTTCCTGAATATACCGTACAAATCCGCAACCTCGCCATGCGACCAGAAATCAGATAGGAGCCTTGTATTCTTAATACCGAGCTCTTTGGCCCATGCTTTTTTTGAGGGGACGGTATCCACGCTTACGCCCAAAGCAACAGTGCCCAGTTTCTCAAACCTGCCGTGATTCTCTTCAAGCGACTTCATCTGGTCTGCGCATACGGGTGTCCAGGCAAGCGGATGAAATGACAGAAGCACTCTTTTTCCTTTAAGGTCTGATAGGCGCACTTTTTTGCCGTCCTGGTCGCTTAATGTAAAATCCTTTGCTTTATCTCCTGTTTTAACCATATTCAAATTCCTCCTAACTCCCTGACACTATGTTTGATTTCATGTATAATAAAATATCGTGAAGGCAGTCCCACACCAAAAACCTGATAAAGCATATATACTAAAAAAACTATTAAAATGTTCAGCTATTCATATGTATGGAGGCTGTAGAAACATGGTTACTGATTTAAAAGAGTTTGCAAAAACAGCAAAACCGTCTGTTGCCGTAGTGGGCTTGGGTGGCGCTGGTTGTAATATCACTACATGGATTGCAGAAAAAGGTATTACGGGCGGAAGGATAATTGCCGCAAATACTGATGTGAATCACCTTTATCTTCAAAAAGCAGATAAAGTGATTTTACTTGGACAAAAATTGTGCAAAGGGCACGGATGCGGAGGCTACCCGGAGATGGGTGCCCAGGCAACCAAAGAGAATATAACCGAGTTGAAAGCCGAACTTGAAGGTACAAACCTCGTATTCCTGGTAGCAGGACTGGGAGGCGGAACCGGTACTGGTGCTATACCCGTGGTGGCTGAACTGACACGAGAGATTGGTGCTCTTACCATCGGATGCGTGACCATTCCATTCACAATCGAGATGTCAAGAAGAGAGAGAGCAAGAGAAGCCATCAATCTGCTTGCACAATCATGTGATTCGGTTGTAATAATTGATAACTCAAAGTTAAGAGAAGTTGCCGGCAACCTACCATTGAAGGAAGCCCTCAATGTTGCAAATGCGCTTGTAGGGGCATTTGTAAAGAACCTTACAGACACCATTACCCAGCCAAGCCTTGTAAATCTTGATTACGCAGACCTTCGCGCTGTCATGGAGCGCGGCGGCGTATCGTCAATCGGTATTGGTGAAGGGGACGGCGCAGACAGGGTAAGCAAAGCAGTAGCCCAGGCAATAAGCACGCCGCTGCTTGATGTAACTGATATATCCGCAAGCTACGGAGTTCTTATACATATCGTCGGAGGCGAAGACCTGACACTGGAAGAAGTCGCGGTCACCGGCGAAATGATAATGGATAAGGTTCCGAATACCAAGAGGATTATCTGGGGCGCAAAAGTGGACAACAATCTGACAGGAAAAGTCCGTGTGATGGCTGTCCTGACCGGCGTTGAGAGTCCCTTTGTGTCAGGAAAGGTAAAGGAAGAGGTCGTAGTTGAAGAACCAAAACCCGAGCCAAGACCGGAACCACCTAAACCAAGGCCGGCTCCAAGAGTGGAACCGCCTAAGCCGCAGCCCAAAGTAGAAGAAAAATCCAGCAATACATATATCTGGATCGGTATAATCCTTTTAATAATACTGATTCTGCTGTGGTATTTCACAAAATAAGTCTGTTATTCCGGTTCTTACCGGAATTTTTTTCTTTTTTTTAACGAATAGGAATTTATAAACGTAATATAATTTACCATAACCCCATATTTTGAAATGCGTAAAACAAAAATTATATGCAGTTTATCAAACGTATATAAAAATTGATATTTTATCCATAATATAAATATTCAGACCATTCTTTTGATTCTTCATATTCGTGTTCGAGTTCATCAGTTCTTTTTTGATTTATATGTCTAATATATTCATTGGACTTTCCCCTTAGAAATTCATATGTTTTAAGAAAAGTACGCTTCATTTCATCATTGTAATCGAATAATCCGATTATTTGGTTAGGTCTTCTGGATGGTGTAGGATACCTTATTTCTTCAAAACAATTAAAAAAACCAATTGCTTTTTCAAGATTAGCATCCTTGAAAGACGCATCTTCTTTAATAATATATTTTTTCAAAGTTGTTAAATTATGAATTTTTATTTTATACTTTTTATCTTCTAAGAATTTTTCTACATCTTCATAATTTGTTAACTTTTCTTTAGGATAGTTTTTATGAATTAAACAATAAAAATTAGCTTTCATATATAATTCTAAGCTAAATGATGCCATCATTTTAAATCCGAATATTTCATCTTGGTTGTAATGATTAAAGTCTACTAAAGGTTTTTCAGGAAAATTTCTGAAGCTTACATTCGAAAAATTCTGCGCCCAATCAGCTAACATTTCCGCTAATTTAAATAAATAATCTTCATCAGACAAACTCATATTAACCATCGAGTTATAATTAATTTTCATAATAATACTACTATCTATTGTTTTTTAAATTCCTTCAAATTTATGATATGGCGCATTATCTCAAGTAAACTTGTTATGGTCCTCCCCTGAAGGCAATAATCGAAATGTAAATATCAGAGTATGCTTAATTTTAGATTATCTATGCAGTTAACCAATAAAAAATGAAACCGGGGAAAAAAATGACACGAAAAAAGAAAAACAAAGGTCAACATAAAAATAAACACAACAAAGATTGGAAAAGTAAATTAGCGCGCATTGAGAAAAAAAGAAAAAAGAGGCAAGAGGTTCCTAATGATAGAGACCAAATTGTTTTCAATCCTTTGCGTGAAGGTAGGGCGCCCAATCATTTCAAAGAGGTACCCCCCTTGTATCGGGAAGAATTTAAAGAACTCCAAGAAAAACATAAGGTCATAGAGAAAAATAAAATATAAAATAATTAGGAAGTAAGGGATATGATTAAAATTGTGAATTGAAGAAGGGCAATGGGAACAAATAACCCCTGGATTGAAAATGAACGTTATAAACATAACTGCAATCTACCATACCCCCGTATTTGAAATGCGTAAAACAAGAAATTATACACAATTTCAAAGAAAAGAATTTATAAATGTGAACATTAATCAAAGAATGCATGAACAGCAAAGATGGAATATCTTCAATGAGTGATTATACCTCACTCTTACCAACTCGTGATTTTGCGTATCTCTTTGGCGGCGGACTTTTTATCTTCGTTTTTCAAAAATATATATTAGTAGAATCAACTTTCCTTGAAGGAGGAAATTCCTATTTATTATTATTTGGCTACTTATCAGCTTCATATTTTATTGGTCTATCACTATATCAAGCTGGTGGAAAATTAACTAAAGTACCATTCTTAGAACGAATCAAATGGAATACAATTCCTTATCCGCATCCTTATGAAAACTGTAAGATACTTGCCAGACATATTCTTGTAGATAAATATGATAAAAGAATAATTAATAATATTGAAAGGAATGAAAATTTATTCGGAGTTGGAAATACTATTGGAGCTTGTTCTTTTTTTGGGGGATTTCTGATGCTCTTTAACTGGATATTCAGGTTCATTATTTCTAAAATCCTTCCCTCCATCTCGACGGTAACTAACACTATCTGCTATTTTGCGATAATGATTATTTTGATTTCGATTGGGTGTTTTATGTTTTATTTCGCACACGAAGTAGGAAAAAAAATAGAAATTGATTTGGAATGTCTTCTTAATGCGTTAAAAAAGAAAAGTATTGTATCCTAGGATAATTACCAACATCAATTGAAATTCAATTCATGTTGGTGAATAAAAATTACAATAAATATTATACAATTATTTTTAATTATATCGCCATTAGCTCAACCTTTGCGTTCTTTGCGAACTTTGCGGTGACACTATATCTACAAATGAAATCTCCAGTTTAAAAAAACGGACTCGCCGCGATTCGAACGCGGGTCCGCGGGTTCGAAGCCCGCTAGGATATCCTGGCTACCCCACGAGTCCTTTGGTTTAACAGCGGTTTTATAGTTTGACAGGTATTAAATGTTTCTTGAAGGATTATGGTAATTACATTACTTTCAGATTTCGGGGATGTCTATCCTGCCTCCATGAAAGGCGCAATCTATGGCATTAACAGGTCAGCCAGTATTGTTGATATCTCACATTCGGTGCCGGCTCATGACGTTCGTGCCGGTGCGTTCATCTTAATGATAAGTGTAAAATATTTCCCTACCGATACGGTACATATCGCAGTAGTTGACCCTGGAGTCGGAACACAGCGTCGCGCCCTTGCAATCAGGGCGGACTCGGATTTTCATGGAGTCCATTATTTCATAGGCCCCAATAACGGTCTCCTCATACCTGCAGCGAAAAGCCTGGGTTCTTTTAAGGTTTATGAGATTACAAACACGAACCTTTTTCGAAAACAGGTTTCCAGTACATTCCACGGCAGGGATATTTTTGCACCCGTTGGAGCGCATATCTCAAAAGGATTGGACATTAGCGTTGTGGGAAAAGAGATTTTTGATTATGTGGAGCTTGATTTTGGCAGAGGATTGAAAAAGGACGGCTCACTTCAAGGGAAGATTATATTCATTGACCCGTTTGGGAATCTTGTAACAAACATATCCTCGGATATGGTGGATTTCCAGCCAGGTGATGTACTGGATTTCCAGAATGTCAGGGTTTTATTCCATAAATCATATGGATTTTGCAGAAAGGGCGAACCTCTTGCATTGATTGGAAGCCATGGTTTCCTTGAGATTGCAGTTAACTGGGGAAATGCCGCGCAATTTTTTAATAAAAAGTCAGGTGATGAGATTGTGGTGAGAAAAATTACTTAAGCCGGCATGTGAACTAAGCACCAGATGGAACTCAGTGATTTCGATTATAATCTCCCTAAAGAACTTATCTCCCAGTCACCCATAGAACCCAGGGACACATCAAAATTGATGGTGGTGGGGAAAAATATTGAGCACCGCCGTTTTTCTGATATCGTTGATTATTTTAAAGTCGGGGATACTCTTGTGCTCAATGATTCCCGCGTCATCCCTGCAAAACTCCAGGGTAAAAAAAGTACAGGCGGGCACGTGGAAGCGCTCATAGTTAAAAAAAATGGTGCGCTTTATGAGTGCCTTATCCGGGGCAAGAATATCCACGAAGGCACAAAACTTAATTTCGGCGAATTTGATGAACGCAACAAGAATATCCCCTCTTTTTCGACTGGTTCATCAAATCTTGAAGCAACAGTCCTTGAAGTCATAAAGAACCCCAACACAAACAGGTATCTTGTTGATTTTAACAGCAACGGTAACCTGAATAACATTCTTGAAAAAATCGGTGAGGCGCCGCTTCCGCCGTATATCAAGAAAAAACTGGAGGATAAGAACCGATACCAGACCATATATTCCAGGGAAAAAGGCTCAATTGCGGCGCCGACTGCGGGCCTTCATTTCACAGAACATCTACTGGCCAGGATAAAAGAAAAAGGCGTTGATATCGCTTATGTCACTCTCCATGTTGGTCCTGGCACGTTCACGCCTGTTAAAGCCCAAAACATCGAAGACCATAACATGGAGCCAGAATATATTTCAGTCAGCTCAGATAATGCTGAAATAATCAATAAAACAAAAGGTAAACTCATAGCAGCCGGGACGACAACTGTAAAAGCGCTTGAAAGCTCATGCGTGGACGGAAAAATCGCAGCACACGATGGATTCAGCCAACTTTTCATCTACCCGCCTTACAACTTTGGCTCAAGAATCGACGCAATAATTACCAACTTCCATCTCCCCAAATCCACATTGCTCATGCTGGTGAGCGCATTTGCAGGCAGGGAGCGGTTAATAGCTGCTTATAATGAGGCTATATCACATTCATACAGGTTTTACAGTTTCGGCGATGCAATGCTGATATTCAGGTAAAAGAAAATGTACGAACTAATCCACACAGATAAAAATACAGGCGCAAGAGCAGGAAAACTCAGAACGAACCACGGCGTCATAGATACGCCTGCCTTCATGCCCGTTGCCACAAAAGCCACGGTGAAGACGCTAACTCCCGAAGAGCTGTACGATATGGGAACACAGGTGCTCATCAGCAATGCATTCCATCTCTTGCTTGCGCCGGGTATGGAGGTCATCAGAAAAGCGGGAGGATTACATAAATTCATGAGCTGGGAACGCGCTATTTTCACAGACAGCGGGGGTTTCCAGATGATACGCAAGGATTTTCCGTTCAAGATAAACGACGACGGAATCACTTATAAAAACCTGCGTGACGGAAAAAAATACTCATATAGTCCTGAAATATGTCTTGAGAACCAGAAGCTCCTGGGAAGCGATGTCGCCATGATTCTGGACGACTGCCCCGCTTATGGAAGCGAATATAACATTATCGAGGCTTCCATGGAACGGACGATAAAGTGGGCTGCGGCAGCGAAAGATGTGGAAAAAAACAAAGGCCAGCTTTTTTTTGCGATATTGCAGGGCGGCACGTTTGCGGAACTTCGGAAAAAATGCGCTGAGGAACTGGTTGGGATGGAATTTGACGGGTACGGGATAGGCGGGCTTTCAATCGGCGAGCCAAAGGAAATTATGAATGATGTACTGAAACACAGCGTCCCGCTGGTTCCAGAGGATAAGCCGCGCTACCTGATGGGCGTGGGTTCGCCTGTTGAAATTATTAATGCGATTGAGTCCGGGATTGATATTTTTGACAGCGCATTCCCCACAAGGAATGCAAGGCACCAGACCCTTATGACCTCGGAGGGGAATATCGATATCGCACGCAGTAAATTCGCACTGAATTTTGAGCCGGTCGATAAGAATTGCGGATGCTACACCTGTAAAAACTATTCAAGGGCATATATTCGTCACCTTTTCAAGGAATCGGAACTGCTTGCGCTGCGGCTTGCGTCCATTCATAACGTGCACTTTATCCAGTCAATAGTAAAGGGCGCAAAGGAAGCGATACTTGAAGACAGGTTTACCGCATACAGGAAAAGTGTAATAGCGAATTATAGTTGAGATCATAATATTTCAAACATATTCTTGGAATACTTTGCGTACTTGGTGCCTTTGCGGTGTGCGATTTTATTCACCGCAAAGGTCGCAAAGATAGTTTTAATTATTTGGTTTTTAACTGTATTCATGGGATACACCCCAAAAACTATAATTAATCATGCTGCGTGGTCAGTATAAATGGACTTACAAAGAATTGCCAGGGAAATCCGTGAATTTGAGGGCGTGACCCGGAAAAAACCAATAGCAGACCTGATTAATATATTCGAAAGTGTGCGCTCCGAATATTCAAATTCTGTCGTTGATTTCGGGGATGACGCCGCGGTCATCGATATTGGCGGTGAGGATTACATACTGTTTGCCGCCGACGGCATCTGGGGGCGTCTTGTGAACGCAAGCCCGTGGTGGGCCGGATACACGTCCGTGCTCGTTAATGTCAATGATATAGCTGCAATGGGTGGAAAACCTGTAGCTATGGTCAACGTGCTTTCTTCTGATAATAAACATGCATGTAAGGAGCTTCTTCGCGGAATAAGGGACGGCATAGCCAAGTTCGGGGTTCCCATGGTTGGCGGGCACCTGCATCCCGACACGCCTTATACCTCGCTTTCGGTTGCGATTATCGGCACAGTGAAAAGGGGATGCGAGATAAGAAGCGGTACGGCCAGGGCGGGCGATTCCATAATAGCTGCTTATGACATGGACGGAAAAGCAGGCCCGAATTCCCCGTATAGTTTCGATTCCACGACCATGAAAGAGCCTGAAGCAGTGCGTGAAAAATACAGGGTGATGCAGGAACTTGGCGAGAGAAAACTTGTCACTGCCGGAAAGGACATCAGCAACCCGGGACTGATAGGCACGCTCGGTATGCTGCTTGAGACAAGCAAAAAGGGGGCGCGCGTTGACCTCGGGAAAATACCTGCGCCGCAGGGTATTGAGTTTGTTCAGTGGTTAAAGGTTCACCCTGCAATTGGTTTCATAGTTACGTCTTTACCTGAAAATGAATCCGAAGTAATCCGGCTTTTTGAAAATGCAGGATATACGGCAGTAAATATTGGCGTTATTGAAGATACATCAAGACTTGACATTTGCGACAATGATGAGTGTGTGACTGTATTTGATTTTAAGAAAGATGTGGTGACAGGGATTACGCAGTAATCTGCGAAAGACGCTATTATTTAAAACGGGTATTATAAGTAGCGGGCGCACCTCGGGTTGTAGTCCCTTCCGCTGTCCGGTTGACCGCAAGCTCGCCTCCGCCCCGCGCCCCCGTGAGCGTTAGTTGTTCACGGTTGGTTTGCTCCCTTCCGGGCCTAGACCTTTGTCCGCAATTAAGATACAAAGACCTTCCTTCAGGAAAGCCCTTGCACCGACACTAGCCCCACAGGACGGGGTTTCACAGTAGAACCTTCGGGCCGGGCAACAGTCAAAACTTCTTCCTCTGGCTTCGCCCCCCGCTATCGACGGTTTCGGGTTACAGGTAACGCCGAATTACCCGGGCTAGCCCGCCGCTGTGATATTGTTGTTTGCATGCAATAAAGTTATCTCAACCGGGGTCGTCTGGTATTATTATGGAAGAATTAATCGGTTTTGCAGCAAGCAACCAGAAGGCAAGCAAGATTCTTGCTGTGCTGGATTCAAAGGGACCAATGGACAGCTCAACAATCGCCAAGACAACCCGGATCGTGGGAGCAGATAAGAGTATTGAAGAACTGGTAGGAAAAAAACTGTTAGCGCATTCCGGCGGGAAATATGCCCTGACAGAACTGGGAAAGCAGGTCAGTCATAAGCTGCGAGGCGTGCGATGAGCCGGGCGGGCGGATTATAGCTTATTTGAAATTCCAAATAACAACTCACCAAAACCTTTATAGGCTAACAAAACCTATCAATTAGGTATACCTAATAAATAATTGATAGGATACCTTATGTTAGCAAGTTTTTTAATAACCTTCAGGGAAGCGCTTGAAGCAGCACTGATAATCGGAATAATCGCGGCTTATGTCGCAAAAATAGACAGAAAAGACCTCAATCGTTACATCTATGCCGGGATAATCGGCGCGGTCGTTGCGAGTACCGGCGTTGCACTCGTATTCAAATTAGTATATGGGGAACTTCAGGGCACGGCAGAACAACTGTTTGAAGGCGGCGCCGCCCTCGCTGCTGCTGTAGTCCTCACCTACATGATTTTCTGGATGGCGCAGAATTCAAAACAGATAAAAGGAGAAGTCCAGGAAAAAATAGACCTTTCCATATCGAAAGGCCAGACCATGGGAATAACAGCCCTCTCCTTTATCGCCGTATTCAGGGAAGGGGTCGAGACTGTCCTGTTCCTCGGCACGCTTGCCATCCATTCTCTGTTTGATACCCTTCTCGGTTTTGCTGCCGGGATTGTAGTTGTGGTCGTTATATCGTTTGTTATGTTCAAAGGAATGCACAGCCTTGATATATCCAAATTTTTCAAATATACAAGCATATTGTTAATATTGTTCTCTGCAGGGCTGATAGCTACTGCCGTTGGTGAATTCAACGAAGCCGGAATCATACCTCTCGTGGTTGAGCATGTGTGGGACATAAATCCGCCACAGAACCTTGACGGCTCTTATCCCCTTCTTCATGAGAAGGGTCTTATCGGGAGCGGCCTGAGCTCGCTTATTGGCTATCACGCAGCCCCTTCATTGACAATGGTACTTTCGTATATCGGCTACTGGATAATTATCGGCTTGTTCGTTTATAGGTCTTTCAAAACACCGGAAAAGGTGAGATAACATGGAAGCTGATACTCCCAGGATTGAAGAATATCTTGAATCAATCTACAAACTCCAGCAGGAACAGCACCCGGTAAGCACATCCCGCCTTGCAGAACACCTGAAACTTTCCCCGCCATCCGTTTCCGAGATGGTGAAAAAACTGGTGCAGAAAGGGCTGGTAAACCATACGGAAAAAGGAGTATGCCTGACGGGTGAAGGCAGCAATATCGCCAAGAAAGTCATAAGAAGACACCGCCTCTCAGAGCGATTACTTACCGATGTCCTCGGCTTCAAGTGGGATGAAGTGCACGATGAGGCATGCAGGCTTGAGCATGCTATAAGCCCTGAGATGGAAGAGCGCATCGCTGAAAGCCTTGGCAACCCCAAAACATGCCCGCACGGTCACCCCATACCTGATAAGGATGGAGTATTCGTAAAAGAAATAGTTAAGCCGTTATCGGAATTAAAAGCCAGGGAGAAGGGGATTATCGTCAGCGTGTTTGAAGAAGACCCGAAAATGCTCCAGTACCTTGCCTCCCTGGGATTGATTCCAGACGTTTGCGTCATGGTTGAGGAAGTTGCGCCGTTCGGGGGACCGTTAATCGTATGTGTTTCAGGCTCACGGTACGCCCTGGGAAGAGAAGTAGCGTCAAAGATAAAGGTAAAATGAAATGGCTCTTTCGTGTCATGGCGCCCTCAAGGAAATAAAGGGCAAAACGGATTTCACGTTTGCGCTTGCGGGCAACCCGAACGTGGGTAAATCAAGCATATTCAACCGGCTCACAGGAATGGGAGTTGTAACTGCAAACTATCCGGGCAAGACCGTGGAACTGAATATGGCGACCACGACTTTTAAAGAACTGCGCCTCGGCATAATCGACCTTCCCGGAAGCTATGCTCTTGGTGCGGTGTCAGAAGACCAGTGGGTGGCGCGGCGGGCGGTGCTCGATTGCAAACCCGACGCCGCGATCATGATTCTTGACGCCACGAACCTTGCCAGGAACCTCTACATGACTCTCCAGTTCATTGACCTTGGCATTCCGCTCGTGATTGCTTTGAACCTGATAGACGAGGCTGAAAAAAGGAATATTATAATCGATGCGCCTCTACTTTCCCGGCTTCTTGGCGTCCCTGTGGCAAAGACCATCGCCACCACAGGAAGCGGTCTTGATGAACTGATACAAAAAGCCGTAGATATTGCAGGACAGAAAAAGAAAATCAAATATGATATTCACTATGGCGAGGATATTGAAGCCAGCATAAAAAAGCTTGGCGATTTACTTGCACCGTATGATTTCGGAATAAACCCGCAAGCTCTGACAATCCTGCTTCTTGAAGAGGATTCAGAATTCATAGAGCTTGTAAAAAAACATGCAAATGGCAATTTCATTCTCGAAGAGGTAAATAAAATCAGCAGGGACATCGAAGAAAAACACGGCGAAAAAACGCCGCTCAGGATTGCCCGTGAACGGCATGGGCTTGCAGGAACAGTAGCCTCACAGGTACAGGGCGATGTAGCGCCCGCGCCCTCGGATAAGCTCTGGGCATATACCACATCGCCGTTGACAGGCATACCTTTGCTCATCGGTGTTCTTGGAATAATATTCGCTTTCCTGTTTTATGGAGGCGACTGGCTTTCCAGCTTATTCAGCAGTCTCTGGGCATTGCATATGTCGCCCGTCATCGATGGCGCAATATTCTATTTCTTCGGGAATGGTCATATCGGCAAAACCCTTATCTGGGGATTTGACGCCGGCATCCTTGCTGCTCTTGCAGTCGGGATTCCCTATGTGCTTACCTTCTATTTCATGCTCGCTTTCCTTGAGGATTCCGGATACCTGAACTCGGTCGCGTTCCTCACAGACAGGTTGATGCACAAGTTCGGGCTTCACGGGCGCGCGATTATCCCGCTTGTGGCAGGCGCGGGATGCAACGTGCCCGCTATCATAGGAACGCGGGTGCTTACGACGATGCGCGAGCGGACTATAGCCAGCACGCTCATCACGCTTATCCCGTGCAGTGCGCGGACTGCGGTCATCCTGGGCGCAGTCTCGCTCCTGGTAGGATGGAAACCGGCGGTCGCAATATACATAATCGTACTTGGGCTTGTGTTTCTTGTTGGAGTCGGGCTGAATAAAGTAATGCCTGGGACTTCCACAGGGCTTGTTATGGAGATGTTCCCTTTCAGGATGCCCATGATGTCGAATATCATCAAGAAGACCTGGCACAGGTTCAAGGATTTCGTGTTCGTGGCGTTCCCGATTGTACTCGTTGGTTCATTAGTGCTGGGGGCGCTTTACGAGACAGGATACCTATGGAAACTTGCAGCACCGTTATCCCCTGTGGTTGAGGGGTGGCTCGGGCTTCCCGCAGTGGCGGGGCTTACCCTGATTTTTGCCATACTCCGGAAGGAACTTGCGCTTCAGCTTCTTGTAACGCTTGCGGTTGTAATGTACGGGGGTGGGGCAAAGAACCTGCTGTTGTTCATGACCCCAACCCAGTTATTCGTATATGCCCTTGTTAACACGATTTATATCCCGTGCGTTGCCACAATCGCCGTCCTTGGTCGCGAGCTTGGATGGAAGCGGGCAGTCGGGATTATGGTTTTCACGATAGCGCTTGCAATATTTATCGGAGGAATTGCGTACAGGGTTATCGGATACTACCGCCTGCTGTGAAAAAATTTTATGAAAACACAATGCCCTCTTTGCGGAGCCAGGTTTGATACAAAGGACTGTGAAGGCTGCAAGGCATGCCCGCGTTTCATGAAATGCGGCTTAATCCTGTGTCCGAATTGCGGGCATGAATTTCCCCCTCCGTAAAATTATATCGTCATTACATAATACAAGGCAAAAACCGAGTGGTTCCCTCATATATCCCGTCAACTATTCTATTGGCTGTTGCCGTATTTCTAAGTAAAAAAAATAAGAAAGAAGGTATTTTACCTTCTTCTCAAGAGTCCCGCTACTAGCAGTGCCGAAATTGCTATTAGCGCCTCAAACGCTGGTGTTTTTGGCGTTGTTACTGGCGTTGCTGTCGCAGTGGCTTCCGCTTTGACATATTTATGTATGCCTTTTGCATACTGCCCTGCCCATGCCTTATCCTTAGTGTTATGGCAGTTCAGGCATGTCCATTCCAGCGTCAGATATCCATTAGCAAATTTTCCATCGTCAGTAAACATCTTTGCGTTGGCGTCGGTGTTTATCTTGAACAGATGCGTCTTGACGTCTGCTTTGAATCTGGCTGCATCTCCTGTTGCTGATTCACCTATGGCTGGCATATGGCAGTTGATACATTTCACGCCTGCTTTCTGCATCGTGCTTCCCGTGAAATCTGTATTCTGCTTGGCATGGCATGATGAGCACTGCGCCTCTATATTGGCGCCTTCTGTTGGGTTCGTCTGTCCAACATGAGAACCTTTATGCGGTTCATGGCACTGGACACAGTTAAGTCCTTTATGCGGGCCGTTCAGGATTTCGGGGTATTGTTCATGGTGGTCTATGAATTTACCGTCTTTGGCGATAATCTTTGTATCGTCAGCGCCTCTTGTGTGGCAGGCTCCGCAAACTGCGGCAGAGTCATTCTTTATAATAGCCACACCTTTTCCTCCACCTTTGGCAATGTGAACGCTGCCCGGCCCGTGGCAAGCCTCACAGCCTATGGACTTCTCTTCCCATGTTCCGACAATACCTGGTTTGTTAGCCTGGTTCCCTGCCAGAGAATAGCCGGTTGTATGGCAATTGCCACAATTAAATTGTAATTTTTCACCGGGATGATAATCTACCCATTGTTTAGTAGCTATGTTGTACTGGTTCGAACCGTTAACACTTCTGTCAGCCCCTGTCTTTGTGATTATATAACCATTGTTGTCTATATACCTCGACTTCCAGCCCCAACCTCCAATAACGAGATAAATATCGTTATACGTATATCCCTCAGGAGCCGGTATAGGCGGCGAATTGAATACCTGGATTTCGGCCGGGGTGTTTAATTTATAAGGATGCCCTGATGTTTTCCAGTCATTGTATTTTTCCATATGACAGGTCTTGCATTTTTCAGATCCTGCATATGTTGAAGCCGGGTCCGGTTTGGTCACCGGGACTTTATGTTCACCTATTACGTAGTCCTTTGCAGATACCTGCTGCACAGACAGCAGAATCGCAAATGCTAGCAAAATATATAATATTTTCAAGATATTTTCCCCCCTTACATGTTTTTCTTTTTATAACATTAAACTTAAATTGATTTAAAGGTTTTGGGAATAAACTGCATCCAAAAATGATGTTATGTGGAAAGTACAAAAAAATTCAATTGAAAGCGATTCGGAAAAATAAAAAAGAAGGTATTGTTTTACCTTCTTCTAACCAGAACAGCCACCAGCAGTGCTCCGACTGCGAATATTATTTCAAATGCCGGTGTCTTTGGTGTTGGCGCCGGTGTTGCAGTCGTGGGTACTGGCGTTGGAGTCGCCAGCGCTGCGAAAACGAGTTTGCTCACACCCGTCTCATAGCTGTGCCTTACCTGCGCATTATCAAATATCGCAGTGCCAAAGGAATATTCCTTCTTCATGTCAGAGAACTGCACATCATACTGGCTTCCAGTTGTCAGTTTTCTGCCGTATTCCATTGTCCATTTGCCGTCCGCATAGACAGCCTTGCCCTTGATGTCTGCCCTGTCTCCTGTGGGAGGTCTTACGATTATACCTGCAATTTCATCATTTGTTTTGTAGGTATCCTTGAAGGGCTGCTTCTCAGAATCAACAATCCAGTACGGCGGAGCCGGCTGGTCTGCTGAGGTATAGTTCGGAGCGGTCTTGGCGGCATTGATGTTATCAGAGTATGGCCCTGGAGTCCCAGGATCGCTATGTCTGCCCGCATCTGCCGCAGTTGTTTTATTGTATCTTGTGGAGTCCAGGTACTGGTCATCTACATAACCTGATGGATTTGTTCGCACAAGTTTTGCATGCCAGATATCTGCCATCTCACCAGGATTTGGAGCATATTTATTGCCGAAGTCTTTGACATCTGAGTTCTCACCTACATGGCATGTGGCAAAACAACCAGACGCTTCGAAAGTGGGTATGTTTATGTTCCATATCTGAGCGAACTTATCTTCATAAAAAGTATTCTCGCCGCCTTCCTTGGCGTTGGGTGTCTTAAGCTGCTTCCATGTACCGTCAGCCTGTTTTTGCCACGGCATGCGCCTTAAGCTTTCTGTCGGGTCGTTCCACGAGGCAAGGAAATACACAGAGTCGTCTGTATAAACGCTTTTCAGCGTAACCGTATGCGCTCCTGTATTGGCTCCTCCCGCCACATTAACCGTCATGGCAGTTGCCTGGTCCCATATTGCTTCTGGCGTGCCGTCGATAACCGGCGCTGCAGCCACCTTTACAGAAGTAAGGGTGCCGGCAGACCCAAGTCCAATGCCAAAAGACAACCATATCACCAATCCTAACACTATTGATTTTTTAACTTTTCCCATTTTCATATAACTCCTCCCAGATATCGCATGCACTCTTTCACCCGATTTATATAGTGCTTGATTTGCTACCTATCTGTAATATTTAATTGGTCTTTAAAGCTTATAAACATTTTTCAATTACGAAAAGCTATTTTAGAGTATTAACTATATATAATTTTTATATTATTCACTATGATTAAAAAATAGACGATGTTCAGAAAAATTACTATGAACATTATATTTAAGATGGATATTATCGCCATTGAGTTCCCGAGGTCTTTTCCACTGTGAAGCATAAATTCGGAGTTTTCCCAGATAATTTTTGTTATGAAACCTAATAGCAGAACCGTTAAAATCTTCAAACCGGATGGTAATAGCATTCCAAATAAATCAAAAAGATATGCTGTTTTTTCGTTGGCTTCATAGGCATTGACGTATTTTATACCGATATAGGTACTGATAACATCCAGAATAATCAAGAAAATAAGTGAGTAAATGCTATATTTGATGATTTTTTTATAATTAAGTACTATCTCTTTGAACATTATTGACCCCCCGTTCAGCAATTTCCCGGCTGCTGCGCTTCCCCTCAAGCAGCAATTGCAAATAATGATATGTTCCGGAAATATTTAAAGCTTTCTAAAGTATTGTATATAGTTCATTATAATCATAATTCTGATGTGCATATTGCGGGAACTGTCGCATGGGTTTGTGTTAATTTAAATTTTTTGAAGTTCCTTGACAACTGCGCCGAAATCATCGTAGCATGAAAGAAGATACAGCAGCAGAAATAGAGGGGTATGATAGAGCCAGCCTGCAATTACCACCGGCAGAAGACCAAAAACAATACCGAGAATATTCCCATATACCTTCTTGCTTCCAAGCTTTTCCCAGTCTGCAGCTATTCTTATATTGCCTTTTTCAAATAGAATCCTGTACTCAAGCTGATGATATTTTGCAAATAAAATGTGACCAAGTTCATGCATGCCCACCGCAATGCCAAGGTAGATGAACATCACGAGAAGGTATTTCCCAAAACCGTACAGGATACCGTATAATAGATGAGATGTGGAGGTCATGCTTCCTTATCTTAAATCGGTGCCCTGGCTGTATAAAGGTATTTAATTTTTCCTCAAATCAAACACATATCTCTTTACCCGCGGGGCAACATCGCCGCAGCCTCTGTAAAAGTCGATATGCCATCCACTTTCAAGAAGCAGCTTTTTAAAATGGGCAATCTCAAAATTCTTCTTGAATGTATAAAAGTGGATTATTCCTTCCGGTTTCAATATGGAACTGGCAATATTCAGAAAATGGTCATGTGCGTAAAGGGGTCATTTTTGACAGTAATAAAATCGTGGAAATACTACCCTGGTCATGATGCAGTATTACGATGCAGGCTTGCTGTCATAAATAGAAAAAAGAACATCAGACCTATACCAGCAGCGCAGCATCAAACAAGTTGGGGGGGATTTTGCGCTGCGTCTGCTTTTGGTGGTTGTGTTCCTTGAGGCTTATGATTTTAATATTATTTAATTGGATATACAGCCTTTCTATTTCGTTGCCATCCATGCCCGCTTTTAAGAGTCCTATTCGTTCTTCCGTACTTTCCACAACCATTTTTTAATCCTGTTGTATCCTAACAAGCCTGCTCCAGAACGGACAGCACATTCTATCTTCCTGCTTGCCTCCGCATGTAACTATCTCCCCATTGCTGCTAAAGGCACAGTACTCAATCGGCGGGTCTTTGGGGTCTTCATTTTCACATTTTACCGAGAATTTACATTTTTGTACCATGTTTTTTATCCTTATTTTGTTTTTGTATTTTTTCTCTGTTGTGTAACAACCCCTATTTATTCTTTACTACCTGAGTTTGACAGGGTAAATAATATGATAGTCCTCAGCATCTTTGTTATTGATGAAATACCAAAAAAAACTGAGGACATATGAGATAATCCCTAATGAGAATATATGCTTTCCGATTG
>JAHFDG010000119.1 GCA_023249105.1 Candidatus Methanoperedens sp.
CATGGGGGAATTGCAGAAATAACAAAAATGCAAAAGTCAATTGGCAATTTACATCCAAAGATGCACGGATAAAATTATCTAAACTGTATCCGACTATAGAGATTTGACTAGACACTAGCATCATTCTGTCGGTCTTGGTCATTTGTTATTGGAACGTTTAAAGCTCCTGGGAAAACAACCCAGATATGTGAATTCTGTAATGTTTGTATCTTATGTACGGCTGTAAAATCAGCAGAAACACTAATTTCTCTTCCCGCCATGAAAGCCCCAGTCGATTCATAAGTCAAAAGCATATAATAATCATTAGGGTACTTCATGGCATTTTCATAGGAAAATGGTAAATCTAAGTTTCCAGCTACAGAAGAGTAATGAAAAACAGGGTCTTCTAATATATGTTCTTGAATTATAAGATAATAGCCTGCTACTAAAGAAATAAAGCATAATATAAAAACTAATTTTTTATTCATATTGAAGATTCCATATTACTTATTGTTAAAAGATGCTTTCTTTTATATTTAAAGTTGGGTTTGGTCTTATTCTGAGAATAAAGAATGACTGATTACTGAGTTATTTAAAAGTTGATTTAAAATATACTCCTTAACTCAACAGAATCCGCAGGTAAAAAACATCAATGTCATTCAATTCTTCTCACCACAACAGACCCGTCCCTCATTCTCACAAGCCTCTCCTTCATTATCCCGTATTTATGATAACTCGTCGCCTCAACATGTCCCAGACCAAGATGTTTCATTATCACATTAGCATCCTGCTGAGACATCTCAAGTTCTTCAACTGGCGGGGCAGTCTTAACTTTCTTCTTTGAAAAAATCACCCCGTCTTTCATATTTGCCCCCACGAATCCCTTCGCATCCTTCAAAATCAGCGTGCCTTTTTTCATATACGCGCCTGCAAATTCGCCTGCCATACCTTCAACGACTACACAGCCGCCGTCAAGGTGGGCGCCTGTGTTCATGCCTGCATTTCCGGTGACATGAACCGTTCCTTTCTGCATCAGCAGCCCTGTTCCGTTATAAACATTCCCGTCCACAGTGACAAGGGCATCACAACCACACCGCGCCGCTACTGTGCCCCGTAGAACCCCATCGTCCAGCAGCAGATGCTTTTCCCGCTCATCAAATTTACTCTTAACAAGCACATCTTTCCCTAAACCGTTGCAGAGAATGTCGGTTATTGAGCGGAACTTCCGATAACCGGATTCATCCGACATAACCTCGAACACATTTCCGACAGGTTCTTCCACGGCGCCTCTCACATATATTTCCCCGGAAACCATACCCATTCCCATTTCGGAAGAAACATCGCCCTCGACATACACTTTCCCGGAATTTTCAGGTGCTCCGGTACCCCCGAAATGCGCAAGGTCAACGCCCATGCTGTAACCCAGCCTTTTCCCGGCGCTGCCGATAATATGCACTTCTTTGCCTTTCCTTATTTCATCCACCAGGTTTTTATACGTGTAGCTTGTGCCTTTTTGGAAAGGGATGATGCTTTCAGGGCGAATTTTGTTGTTCTGCCATGTGAAATTATAGGTGTAATCGCAAAGGTTGTCAACCCTTTCGGTCAGTTCAAGTTCCATACTTACGTTAATTTATTCGGGTCCATGACGCACGTCAGGACTGCCGTAACCTTGACGCGGCCTGCAAGTGATTCGTCCACATTCGCGCCCCAGACGATGCGCCCTGTGTTCGGTGCTTTCTGGAGAATGATTTCGCCAGCCTGTGTTACTTCCCCGAGTGTCATATCCTCGCCGCCTGAGATATGTATCAGCACGCCGTATGTTCCCGAAATGTCAGCGACATCAAGAAGCGGCGTGGAAAGCGCCTGCTCCATTGCCTTCTCAATGCGGTTCTCACCCTCTGCCTCGCCTATGCCGATTGCGGATATGCCGCCGCGTTCCACAACGCTGCGCAGGTCTGAATAATCAAGGTTCACAAGGCTCGCCCTGGTGATTGTTTCGGTTATGTTCTTGATAAAATTGCCAACGAACTCATTCGCGACAGCAAAACCTTCGCGAAGCGGAAGACTTCCGGCGATAGTCCTTAGCCTTGAATTGTCAATAACAACCAGCGAATCGCACTGGGCCGAGAGAGCCTTTATCCCGGCAATACCTTTTTTACGTCTCAGTAGCTCATAACCGAAAGGCAGCGTCACAACCCCGATAGTAAGAATTCCTGCTTCGCGGGTTGCTTCGGCCACAACCGGCGCTGCGCCTGTGCCCGAGCCGCCGCCCATGCCTGCTATGATGAATATCAGGTTTGAATCTTTAAGTTCCTGTTTTATTTCTGCCAGGCTCTCCCGTGCGGCTTCGGTGCCGCGTTCTGCAAAGCCGCCGCAGCCCTTTCCCTGGTAAGTCTCTTCTCCCAGCAGTATCTTCGAATCGGCTTTTACAGCCATCAAATGCGTTGCGTCGGTATCAGCTGCAATTATTTTACTTCCCACTATCTCTTTTTGCGCTATCCATGAAACGATATTACATCCAGCGCCGCCAAGACCGATTATAGCGACTGTGGGTTTTGCTGCGTTTGCAAGTTCGGAAATTCGTGAATCAAGTGTCATTTTATACCTCTTTTATATTTTTGTTACGAAGACTTACTTGTATTATATCCTTCATAAGATTATATTTATCCCAATAATCCGCCATAATAAGAGTGGATTTTATCGTTCTATCAGTTTGCTTGATTTGCAAGTTTCATTTTAGGTGCATAATTGTATTTTTTATAAAATATATACAAATACTGCAACTGTATTTATATGATATTATTCTAATATACATAATCAAGGTGAACTATTACGGCCAAGAGAGGAAAGTTATCTAATTATCGTGAAGCACTTGTGCTTGATTTCATAATAGATGAGGAAAAGTGTACAGCAATACCACAAATAATACATAAGAATATTCCCATTAGCCAACTGTGCAATTATACAATTGAAAATCGTGGAGACCATCAAGTGCTTTTAACAGGTGGCCACGTCACATTTTATAAATTTAGAACAGTATTTTCTGATGTTATAGAATCTCGAATCACACCAGAGCTTTTACAAGAGCTTAGGAGGATAAAAGAAAAAGAACTCATAGCTAAAAAAGAAAGAAAAGAGTATGCTATAAAATCAGCAAAATGTATTAGTAAATCTCCGGATAATGAACTTGCTATTACAACAGAAGATCCTAAACGTATTTTTTTCTTTAGAAAACGCAAATGAAAAAAAATATCGTTTCCCTGAAACCTGAGTTTGACAGGGTAAATAATATGATAGTCCTCAGCATCTTTGTTATTGATGAAATACCAAAAAAAACTGAGGACATATGAGATAATCCCTAATGAGAATATATGCTTTCC
>JAHFDG010000120.1 GCA_023249105.1 Candidatus Methanoperedens sp.
GGGAGCAGACCCATGCAGTGGGATTTTAACCCTTTGAACATGCATTGTATTTTTCTTTCCTCCAAATGTTCTGTTTGTTGTACTTTCTTTCTTGTGCTTCGAGGCACGCAACGCAGATTTGTTGTCAGGTATTATGAATAAAATTGGATAAGTTGTTTTTCTGTGAATCCTTAGGGCGGGAGAAAGTGATAAGTAATGGCAAGTAAAATATTAGCGTAGGATTTATGGCAGACGGCTACCCTATTGACGGGAAGCCGAAAGGAAGAGAACCAGAGATGCACCCAGAAATCAAGAAGGGATATATCGCGTTCGCCGCAATAGTGATAGTGGCGGCTGTTGTAATCGGTTACTTCGCATTCGCAGGGCAAGCACCAGTGCAAACCACAACAGATACCGGCGGCGGAATGATGGGCAATGGCAAAGTTCAACCGGCAGAAAATCCGGCGATAAATACAGCGGCGACAGGCGCAGTGGTAATACCAGCGGATGCGCTGGTGATGATAACCGGATCTGGAGAGTACAGTCCTAAATATTCGATAGACGGATATCCCAAAAACATCTACTTAAAGGATATGAATGTTCTTATCAAAGACATAAAAATTACATCAACAGCAATTACCGGAACTGCAGTGGATATTAAAACAGGAAAAATTCCAGGCATGATGGCTTGGGCAGTGGGTTTCGAAAAAGAAGGAGAAACAATTGGTTCTGTATCTATCGATTCTTCCTATCCATTTAAAGCAGATCGCAAGCCAGAAACACTTGGAGCAGATAAAGTATTCTTCAGTTTTGGTTAAGCTTGTACCCTTAAAACCATAGTTGGCGCAACTTTGAAAAAAGTTTGTCGCCTTTTTTTTATTGTACTTTTATAATTACATTACTTTCTTCCTTAAATTCGCAACTCCCGTCCAATTTCCTAACCCCGATTTTTAATTTAACAGGGTAAGTGTTTGCACTAGAATATGTATGAATGAATTTTCCCTCTTTTGTGCCACTTGTGTTATATGGCGATTGCCAAAGTTTATCTTCTGAAGGCGGATCACAAGTTGTTACGCCAGTACTACCACTGCTGCCGCTACACCCGCCATTAAGTGCGCATTTATAATTATAAGTAATGCCTGTTAGCCAATCCGACCAACCCGGGGCATAACTGACATCTATTTCGCCAATCGGAAAACCGGTTTTAGTGTTGGAAGTAGCATCAAAGAAAATCGGTTCGTTAGTTGTAGCAGGAGGATTATCTATTGTTTGTCTCCCGCTTATTGCATCATCTGCTGTTCTTCCCACACCTAATTTCGGCAAAAGACAATGAAATTGACTATCATTTGCCGCATTTTTATTTGAACACAAATTCTGGCAGGTATTGGGCGACATAAATATAGCCGCAGATTTATTAGGATATCTATCTTGGGTACAGGCAGTCCCGGGCGGATTAGTAGTCACTGATATGATACTGCTTCCGGTTGGAAGATAAGCGGAGTCGCCATTAAAAACCGCCTGCCATTGTTCAGAGGCGACGCAAGCTGACGGACCTAAATCAATAGAAAAATTTCCATCAGAACCGGTTGTAATAGCTGTTCCCAACCCAAGCCAGCTTAGAAGTCCGCCGGTGGAAGGTATGGAGCCGGAAGTGTTCAGCGCGGCATTAGAAACAATAATAGTTATTGATTTTCCCGCTATCCCTGTTCCTGTTTTCGCATCAGTCAGCTTGCCTGAAGCAGTTACTGAGCCGCCTATAGATACAGAACCGGGAGTTACGTTTAAGGTTAAACTTGCTTTTGGTTTGGTAGAATACTGCGTAGTTCCATCCAAACACTTGCATTTATTACTTTCTGTGCCATCAGCAGGGTTATAGGTATTAATGTTGCCAGGATTGACAAAACACTTTTGTGTTTCGGGCTGATTATAACCATACTTTTGACCCGCCTTTTCCACCCCGGGATTTTTTAATACCAGGATATCGGGATTGACAATGTTGATAATCAGCCAGGAGCCGAGCGCCAGAGCCAAGCCGTAGACCGCAGCCCAAATGGCTTCTTTAGCGTCTTCCATCGCCGCCGGATTGCCGGCGGAAACGACATACCTCATTCCTCCGTACACGATCACTGCCATAGCCAGCACTCCGACTATGGAGATAAGGAAATTATAAAGCCCGGAGAGATATTCCGTAAGGCCTGCTCCAGCCGGAATGTCGGGAATGGGAACCAGAGGAATATAATTGGCTCAAAAACGCTCAGTAAAAAATTAGGCAAAATTTGCCTCAACCTTTAAAATTTTGTCAATATCTTAATAGTTAATATCCACAAAAACAATACAATAATCATGGCAAAACCTAAAGACAGGCATGTTATGGAAGCTCTCGGCAAGACCCGTGTGGTAGTCGAGAGCGGGAAAGTCGTTGAAGTCGGGGAACCGGAAACAGAATACTGCCCAATATTCGACAAAGTTCGCGGCATAAAGAAATTCACATCAAAAACCGCAAAGGAAAATATCGAGTTCAGGATGAAGGATTTCGGTTTGTTCACCGAAGACAGGGCTATCGAGATGGAGATATTCGTGGGATTCGGTGCCAGCGAGACCTTCATGACAGGACTGCGCCGCGGGCTTATCGACACCTGCGTGACAGCATGCGACGGCGCAGGCACGGTGATTACGAGCAACCCGAAGCTTGCGCAGGGTATGGGTTCCCGCATCTCCGGTCTTGTTGAGACCACACCGATACCGAAGCTCATCCGGCGCATCGAAGAAGTGGGCGGAATCGTACTTGACCCGAAGACTGCGGCGCTTGACCAGGTGGAAGGTGTGAAAAAAGCCATCGAACTCGGGTATAAGAATATAGGCGTCTCTGTCACGAGCGCAAAAGATATGCGGGCTATCCGGGAGCTTGAGAAGAAACACAAAATACAGGTCATTGGTTTTGGCGTTCATACAACCGGAATGCCAGAGGATGAGGCAAAGGAATTCCTGAACCTCGTGGATATGACAACCGGATGCACCTCAAAATGGATTCGCGGCTGTATCGCAGGGAAGACGATTGCGCAGTTCGGCACAGCCATACCCATATTCGCAATCACGCAGTGCGGGAAAGAGCTGCTGCTTGAAAGGGCAAAAGAGGTCACAGACCCAATCCTGATAAATACGATGAAGCTGCCGGTGCAGCCCGATGAGAAGCAGCCAAGACCGCTTATATAGTTCTACCGAATCTGTTTTAAATCATGCGATTTTACAAAGCTATACATGACGACTTAAGTAATTGCGCATAAACTCCGAAGAATATTATTTGGTGATTGCCAGAGTCTGAATTGTTTATTTACTGCTTCCAGCAGTATCTCAATGCTTTGAAAATAACGAT
>JAHFDG010000072.1 GCA_023249105.1 Candidatus Methanoperedens sp.
AGCAGCCGCATAACTGCACCAGTGGCACAGGAAACCGATAACGAGTGGGAATTCATTAATCTCGCGCGTAGCCTCCTTAATCTGTGCCATAATCTGGTCATCGGTGAAACTTCTAAGCTGTACTGCGCCGGTGGGACATGCCGCGCTGCACGAGCCGCAACCCCTGCATGCCACCTCGTCAACAACGGCTTTTCCTTTTATTACCTTTATCCGTCCAAGTTCGCAAACACTTTCGCAAATCCGGCATCCGTCGCAGAGCTCAGGCATTACGTAGGCGCTCATTGGCTCAATCTCAATTTCCCCTCTGTGAAGTAGACTTTGCGCTTTTGCTGCGACTGCGCTTCCCTGCTCGATTGATACCTGAATTTCCTTCGGACCCCCGGCGCATCCCGCAATAAAGACGCCTTTTGTGTGCGTATCGACCGGGCGCATCTTGGGATGGGCGCTCTGGAAGAAGCGGTCAGGGCGCGTGGAGAGATTCAGCATCTTGCCTATTTCATCCGAATCCCTGTTCGCCTCCATTCCGATTGCTAATACCACAAGGTCGTATGTCTCATGGCATTTTTCGCCTGAAAGGGTATCCTCGTAATGGATTATCGTTTTCCCATCGGCTTCCTCGACTTCCGCCACGCGCCCCCGCACGAAGGAAACGCCCATCTCCTGTGCGCGTTTATAGTATTCCTCATACATCTCGCCGCCTGCACGGATATCGATGTAGTGAACAGAGACTTTCGCGCCTGGATATTTTTCAGCAATCTTGATAGCGTTCTTAATAGAGACCATGCAGCATACCTTGGAACAATAGGGATTACCCACCTGTTCATCGCGGGAACCAACGCACAGGATGAACGCAGCGCTCTTTACGTCTTTGTCTGTAGATGGCGAGACCACCCTGCCGTGGGTGGGGCCGGCCGCGCTCAGTATCCGTTCAAGTTCAAGGCTTGTTATAACGTTCTTGTATCGCCCGTATCCGTATTCTTCTTTTCGTTTAGCGTCAAATGGCTGGTAGCCTGTTGCAACGATTATTGCCCCGGCATTGAATTCAAACTCCTCTGCCTTCTGGTTAAAATCAACCGCCTCTGCCGGACATGCGAGCCTGCACAGGTCGCAGCCCACGCAATGCTCATCGATGCATGCCACGAGCGGCACAGCCTGGGCAAAAGGAATATAAACGGATTTTCTTGCTCCTATCCCGTAATCGAACTGGTTAGGCACGTCGATGGGACAGACGCGGGCGCAGATGTCAATGCACCCTTTACATTTTTTCTCGTCGATGTAGCGCGGTTTTTTGATTCCTTTTATTTTGAAATTTCCTGCTCTTCCTTCAATTTTTGTTATTTCAGAATATGTATAGAGAGTGATGTTGGGATGGTTCTGGACATCGGACATCTTCGGGGCAAGAACGCAAAGCGAACAATCATTTGTCGGGAAAACCTCGTTCATCAAAGCCATTTTCCCGCCTATCGTCGGTTCCTTTTCCACAAGGCGCACTTTTACTCCGATATCCGCAAGGGTCAGGGCTGCCTCTATTCCAGCTACTCCTGCTCCGATTACAAGAACATCCTTGTTCGCAGGCACGGTTTTCTTATCGAGCGGGGAAAGCAGCGCAACCTTTGCAACGCCCATAGCTACGAGGTCTTTTGCTTTCTGGGTTGCCAGGCTTCCACTGCCAGAGTGTACCCAGGACCCCTGCTCCCTGATATTTACCATCTCAAGAAGATGAGGATTGAGACCTGACTGCTCGAGCACACGCCTGAACGTGACCTCATGGAGGCGCGGCGAGCATGCAGCTACAACGATGCGGTCAAGCCTGTACTCAGTTATGTCATTCTTCACCTGTTCCTGCCCCGTATCGCCGCATGCAAAGGGTATGTCGCGCGCTATGGCAACATCTTTTAATTGCCCTGCGTGTTTCATGACTTCTTCAACGTCTATGGTACCCGCTATGTTCGACCCGCAGTGGCAGATGTATACACCTATTGGCATTAGTTCTCCAGATTCTTAATGATTATTAATGATATATAAACTTTGGTCAAGATTTAAAGTTTTATTATGTTGTTATGACTATTCATTCTTTCGCGAGGTTGTCTTCATAAAACTCCCCTGAAATAATGTCCGGTTGTATATTCGCCCAAGCAGCTTTTTCCTATCTTCTTTCCGGCAATAGCGTTATCTATCGCTTCCCTGTATGCCCGCGTAATTTCTCTGGTCGCTTCTTTATCATAGGTTTTTGCCTCAATCCGAAGACAGCCAACACCCGTTTTTACGATATCGGGCACATACTCAAGCATGCACAGCTCGCGGGAATTCATCACATAGGTGCGGTTTTGGGAATCAGTTTTTATAGGGAATGAAAAGCCTTTTTCATCTTTTAATAAAAAGTCAGAATCTCTGCCGCTTGAAAAAAGACTGCTCACAAGACCATGCTCGGAAACCATCAACGGAAAAAACCCGTGGACGATGCACTCAGTCTGACCAAAAGGCGTCAGGTTTTTTATTTCCTGCAGTGTAAGTTCTGGCGATAATGTTACCCTCTGGCTGTAATCCAGGAGGTAATCCATTGTCAGCCTGTTGAAAACATTGAAAGGATAATCGATAACTATTGGCTTATTCGTATTCTGTTTACGAAGATGGTACAAAACCCCCAAATTTGCAACAAGGTAACCGTCTGGGTTTAGATTATTAAGATACCTGATTTCTTTGGCTATCCGTGGCGTACTTACAAAAACGCTTGTTCCCTTTTTCCTTCCATATTCGATGGCATAGCTGTAGTCCTCTTTTTCAAGCGTTTTCCCGAACGCTTCCCCGCCAAAATAAACAACATCTGCGCCGCTATCAACAGCAGCCTCAAGACCTTCAACAGAGGCGGTATTCACAGCCAGAATCGGCTTGAGTTCTGTATTTCTCTTTTCAGCGGCTATTTCCGGTTTTCTGCACCTCCGCTTCCATTTCTGCGCCCGCTCTGTCTCAAGCTCAGCAACCGCTCTCCGACGAAGCTCATTCAGTTCAGATACAGGGATGAAAATGTTCCCATCAATGTCAAATGTAACTTCCTGAGCCTCAAAAAAAGTGCTCCCCAGCTTTATTAATTGTCCAGCTATAGATTGCCTGGAAATAGGCTTTCTTTCTGCCCCGCTTACGAGCCCTCCATGAATCTTGATTTCATTCCCTGCATCATTGATGCGAAGTTCAACGGGCTCCCCGATTCTTGCTTTTACTGCAATTTTTATAGGAATTTTTCTGATATTTCCTGTCTCAAGCGTCGCCATAAGCCCGCTGTCATATGTCTTGAAAACTGCATCGCCTCTTGCGACATCGCCATCAAAGGGTATCCTGACCAAAGAACCGGTCTTTGCTGCCGTGACCATTCTATTTTCAATAAATATTTTCCTGACGGTAACCCCGGTTCCCCGTCCTCCTATGCCGATGCCGTCCCCCGCTCTCAGAGGAGCTTTAAGCTTTATCGATACAAGTTTTTCTTGCGGCTCATAATCAACTACAGTTCCAAGCTTTGTACCGATATTATATGGATATTTTCGGCTCATCAGCTCGCTTCCCGGATTCCCAAAAAAATACCCGGTTGTAAACCCACGATTAAACAATTGCAGCAACGTGTGCTTTTCGTCCTCAGTTACCCGAAAGTCCACAGGCGCTTCAAAATACCTGTCGATAAGTTTTCTATATACCCGCACAACACCTGCCACGTATTCATGCCGTTTCATCCGTCCTTCAATCTTAAAAGAATCGATGCCAGCCTCCACAAGAGCGCCGATATGTTCGCTCATATTGAGGTCTTTCGGGCTCAGGAGATAACCTTCAATATCGTTCATCCTGTATTTTTTCCGGCACGGCTGCGCGCAGTGTCCGCGATTCCCGCTTCTCCCCCCTATCATGCTGCTTAAGATGCATTGGCCTGAATATGAAAAACATAAAGCACCATGGACGAACGTTTCAATTTCCATATTAGTTTCTGACTTTATCCTGCGGATTTCCTCAAGCGAGAGTTCACGCGCCGGAATCACGCGTTTTACTCCCAATTCCTTCAGGAACTTAACCCCTTCCACATTATGAATCGTCATCTGGGTGCTGGCATGGACCGGAAGTTCCGGCATCTGCTCCCGCAGTAGGCGAAGGATACCCATATCCTGCACAATGACCGCGTCAGCGCCGGCATTGCAGAGGAATTGGAGATAATCAGAGGCTTCTTCAAGCTCGGAATCCTTGACGAGCGTGTTCATGGTCACATATGCCTTAACGCCCCTGACATGCGCATAATCGATAGCCCATTCAAGCTCCTCGTGTGTGAAGTTCGAGGCGTACTGACGTGCGCTGAAGACTTTTCCCCCAAAATACACAGCATCGGCTCCATTCTCGATGGCTGCTATAAGGGCTTCCTTGCTGCCGACCGGCGCCAGAAGTTCGGGGATGTGCACGAGGGATTATATAATGGGCAGGGTTTAAAAAGATAGTTGTAATAGCAAGTGTAGTATCCCGAATTTTTTTTAATAAAATAGGTTTTTTATAATCATAACCTTTTTATAGTAATGTTGCTTACAAATAATCAGGGCAATTTCCCAGGGGGAACATCGAGCATTATTGATGGCATATGAAATGTAAGGATACAAGAGTGACCCCATAATGCAGCCACTCATGGGCGTTGCACGGAATAAAAAGCACAAGTGTGGAAACGGAAACGTGAGGAGGAATAATATGGAACAATTAGATAGGGCGATCAGCATTCTGAAAAATCCGCTGACCGAATTGACAAAAGTAAAGTCTGAAGGGATGAACAAGAACGATTTAATAACGCAGTACATCGCAGTCCTTGCCCTGATACCTGCGATAGCCTATATTATTGGTATGGGCATTATTGGAGTAAGTTTTGGATTGGGTGGAAGCTTTAAGTATCCGATTGGGACTGCTGTGGCTGGCGGTATATTGATGTACATACTAAGCATCGTAGACGTGTACGTAATAAGCATCGTGATTAATGCCCTTGCCCCGAATTTTGCCTCGAAGCAGGATGAGAATCAGGCAATGAAGCTTGCGGCATACTCGGCTACAGCCGGGCTGGTTGGAGGAATATTCTACATCATACCGATGCTGAGCGTCATTGTTTTACTGTTTGCACTTTACGGGTTGTACATTCTCTATCTTGGCATTCCAGTGCTCATGGAAACGCCTAAGGAACAGGCAATGGGCTATACAATCGTGGTTATAATTGTAGCATTGGTGGTTTATTTGGTCGTCGGAGCAATAACAGCACAGGTAATGTGGTCGATGAGTCCGGTTCCAGGTATGATGGCGATTCCTTACAGATAATGATGAAGCGGATGATAAAACCGCCAGAGTAAGTCACATAAACAATTCGTCCCTTTTCTTTTTGGGGACAAACTTTTTTCCCCAGGAAAATCATTGCAGAGGAATTGCAGATGAACTTGCGGTTCAAAAGTGCACTGGAAAATTATAAATCCCTTTGATACAAATCATTAAGAATAGGGGGTAATTACATGGAAAACTTTGAGCAGCATAACCAGAAAGAGTATTTCACGAATGAGGAGGAGTTAAAATGCTTTTAGGGTTAGAGAACAAAGTCGCGCTGGTAACGGGTGGAAGTTCCGGAATCGGCAGGGCTTGTGCGCTGGCATTTGCCAGGGAAGGGGGAAAGGTAGTGGTAGCAGATGTCCTGGTAAAAGGCGGGGAGGAAACGGTACAGATGATAAAGGAGGCTGGCGGTGAATCTATCTTCGTTAAGGCTGACGTTTCAAAGATTGAAGATGTCGAGGCGCTGGTCAAAAGGACGGTCGATACCTACGGCAGGCTGGACTGTGGCATCAACAACGCCGGCATCGAGGGAATTATGGCTCAGACTGCAGATTGCACAGAGGAGAACTGGGACTGTATTATCAGTATCAACCTCAAAGGCGTATGGCTGTGCATGAAGTACGAGATTCCCGAAATGCGGAAGCAGGGCGGCGGGGCTATCGTTAATACGGCATCCGTGGCTGGTCTTGTAGGTTTCCAGGGAATGCCCGCTTACTGTGCATCCAAGGGCGGCATAATTCAGCTTACAAAAGTTGCGGCGCTTGAGTATGCAAAGGCCGGTATCCGCGTCAATGCCGTCTGTCCCGGTGTAATCCGCACCCCGATGGTGAACGGGTCACTGGCGGCAAGCCTGAGGCTGAGGCGCAGTTCACGGCGATAGAGCCGGTAGGACGGATGGGCACGCCTGAGGAAATCGCTGAGTCTGTGGTGTGGCTGTGCTCGGATGCTGCTTCATTTGTCACAGGCCATCCCATGGTTGTGGACGGTGGCCTGATCGCGCAGTAGCTTCATAGCATAACCTATTGAGTGGAACTGGAATTGTTCTTATGTGAAAGATCTGTCAAACAGGCGCAATAGGTTTGGGTTTGTGCACGAGGGAATAATAGGCGGGGTTTAAAAGGTATTTGCGGATGTATAAGATGATTGATCAGGAATAAGAAATCTTTATCTGAAGAGAGGTTAATCTTCGTATATATGAGCGAGGGAATACCTGCTGTTTACGATGACGTAGAACTCTTAAAAACTCAAAAAAAGGAATTATCGAAGATAATAGGTATTGGTAGCAGTAATAAAACCGATGTTGCGAGAAAACACGATAAATACCTCTATTGAAGTGTGATTTTTTTGTCAATCCATCCATCAGACTCAAAAGTGCAATTATATGCCGAAGTTGAAATGATTCAAGAATTAGGGAAGGAAATTAATTGTGCCCTAACCAAGGAACCAATCCAAGTTGACAATCAAAAGTTTCTTGAAATTGATGGTTACTCAGAATCTGCGCATGTTTTGTGCGAAGCATACGCACACATCGGAAAATTGAAAGGCGCTCAACGTCAAAAGGTACTTACTGATGCAATAAAAATGTTATATGTGGCGAAATTACGAGGGGGATATTGGCGAAAAATTTTGCTGTTTGCGGATGATGAAGCGGCGCAACCCTTTAAAAATGGTACATGGTATGCAGAGGCTATCAAAAAATTTGGTTTCGAAATCAGAGTAGTAGAAAAACTCAAAGACGAGATTCGTAAAAAACTCGAAAAAGCTCAAAAGAGGCAAAAAATGCAAAATATAGGCGGACGCACTTAACAAGATACGTTATTTTTATACTCTTTTCATCCGATGAAAATTTCACTTCTTCCCCTTCGCCCCGTTCAACTTAAACAACTCCGCCACAGTATCCAGGAACCGCTCATCGTCATGCTCCGCCGCATTCCTGAGAATCTTTGTAGGCTCAGCCAATATCTGGTTGGCAAAAGAATGCGTCATATCGTCCAGAACTTCTCGCTCTATGTCGCCTATCGTATGCCTCGCACTCAGCTTATTCACCGCTTCCTCGCGCTCCTTTTCCCTTATTTTTTCAACCATTGAATAAAGGGACGAGATAATATTATCAGCCTGCTGGCGCTTGTACTGCTTCTTGAGCATTGCAAGTTCTTCTTCGATAATCAGCTCGGCTTTTTTGGCTTCCTCCCTTCGTTTCTCAAGGTTTGCCTCGCTGATGCTTCTTAAGCTGTCGATATTATACAGGCTTACGCCCGGAATATCACCGACGCTGCTTTCGATATTCCTCGGATTCCCGATGTCGATAAGCATTAGTTTTTGTTTTTCTTCATCCATTATGCGGGATATAATCTCATGCGTCAAAACATAATGCGGCGCTTTTGTTGCGCTTATTACAACATCCGATTTCGGGATGTATTTTTCCATTGAATCATACTTCACAGCCTTGCCTTCTAATTCGCAGGCCAAAGTCTCAGCTTTATCAAAAGTCCTGTTCGCAACGTAAATTACCTTGATGTTCTTATTCGCAAGCGCCCTTGCCACAAGCGTGCCCATCTCGCCCGCGCCTATTACCATAACCGTCTTTCCATCCAGCCCGCCAAGCTCTTCCTCAGCAAGTTCCACTGCAGCAGAACCTATGGATACCGACCCTTTATTGATGCCGGTCTCACTTCTTACGCGTTTTCCTACCTGTATTGCCTTGTTAAAAGCCGTATCCAGCGTTTTTCCGACAGCTCCGGCTTTTTTTGCCATCAGGAATAATTCTTTCACCTGACCGAGAATCTGGTCTTCTCCTACTATCATGGACTCAAGACCGCAGGTCAATCGCAAAAGATGCCGCAGAGTCTCCTCGTGGTCAAGAAAATCAATAATCCGCGAAGAAACTTTCATGTGTTTTGCGAATTCAAGTAGTACCTTGCTTCCTTTTGGCGAAACCACATAAACTTCAACACGGTTGCACGTTTTTAGAACAGCGCATTCTTCAACGAGTTCATGAGATTTAAGACGCACTAAAAGCTGGTCTACGCCCCCATGCCAGGCACCCTCCATCTCATCAATGGTCGCCTTGGTATGCGTAATAAGCATGCTTGATATTTCAGTCATTAATGTTCCTGTCTATATGTTTTGAAGCTAACATATATGCTTTGTCATAAGATTCGCCAAGTGCCGTCCAAACCTCATTATCATTGATGATACTCCATAAAATCGTTTTCCGCTTTTTCTGGTCTTCCACGCGTGTTTTAAGTACTTCACGAATCTCCTTCTGAAGCCTTGACATCTCTGCAAATCCGGGTGTTATGACCTCTTCTATTCTTTCACGTATATACTTTGAAAGCGCAGGGCTCTGTCCATGTGTCGATATCCCGATTACAATATCTCCCCGCTTTATTACGGAAGGGACGATGATATCGCCAAGTCCGTCCACACGGTCAATAAGTATCCCGCTTTCACCAGCAAGTTCTGCTATCTTTTCATTTAAAATCGCATCGTTTGTAGCAGGAATCACAATAAATGCATTTTTAAGATATTCGGATATTCCAGTTTCTGAAAGGTCAGCTTTTATCAGGTTTATTTTTCCTTTTTTGGAAAGCTCTGTCAAACGGGGTGTGAACTCCCTGCTCGCAACAATTACGTGTGCATGTTCGCAAAAAAGCGCTGCTTTTCGCTCTCCAACATCGCCGCCTCCGAAAATTACCACTTCTTTTCCACTCAAATCAAGCATCAGGGGTAAAAAATCTTTCATAGCCTTACACCGGTTTTCTTAAATTCCCGTTCACTGAAAAGAATGCTGTAATCCTTAATGCCTGTAGCAATGGATATCTCTCTCGCTATTTTTTCGCATTCATCGCGCGAATAGGCATGTATCATGGTAAAAAGGTTGTATCTCCAATCAGGAAAACGCGGGCGTTCATAACAATGGGTCACTTCAGGAAAACCAGCCATTATAGCTCCGACCGTTTCCACTTTCTCATCCGGGACATTCCATGTGCACATGGCATTTGCTGTTATCCCGATAGCCCTGTGACCGATAGATGCGCCAAAACGCCGTATGACCCCGTCTTTTAAAAGGTTATCCAGCCTCATTAACACTTCCTCTTCAGGAAGCGCCAGTTCTTTAGCGATCTGTTTGAACGGTTCGGATACTATTGGTATTCCATCCTGCGTTGATTTTAATAATTTTTTATCAATTTCGTCCATGTTTAGCCGATAAATTTATTTAACCAATGTGCATATTATTACTTAATAAGTTTGGTATGGATAGGAATAAATGATATTAAATATTCCTATAAATAAATTAATATGATATACCTAAAAAACGCCCTGGAAATGATTGATGAAGTAGTAGTTATCCCTTTGGCCATAATTACTTTCTTTTTATTAATATACATAGTCGTATATCTTTATAAAAAAGACCCTGATGTGATAAGATCCAGGATTTTTTTGAAATATGATGAGTTAAAAAAAGCATTTGTATTGCTTGCTGTTTTTGCTTTTATCCTGATATTGCATGTATCATTGATTTATGTTCCGCATTTCTATTCATTCGAGGATTCTCCTTTAATCGAGTATATCCAGAGGTTTTTCGGATTGATACTGGTTCTGGTGATGATAACTTTTGTGTATATAATTTTTAGAAGTATACGAAATGGCAAATAGATAATATTCCTTTCGCAACTTTTTAATAGATCATCTTTTCAAATTGATATTGACGGTTTTCCAGTCGCTTCCGATGCCATGAAGCGCTTCGATAGACCCTTTGACCATTCCGAACAGTATTTTCTTTACAAAACCGTTCATCGGGATATCCTTTCCATCTACTTCTAAAACAATATCTGCATCTTCCATACAAGAACCTCGTCCCAATATAGGCTACATGCCCATAATAGTTTTACTATTATGTTCAATTATTTTAGAAGATTTTATGTCTATAAGAATTATTGGAGGATTCATGCAGGAAACTAAAATCAGAATCCTTGATATGCAAAAAGATGACAGACCGCGCGAAAGACTGGTAAAGAAAGGACCTGCATCATTGAGTGATTCAGAACTCCTGGCGATAATCCTGAGGACGGGCTCAAGAAAGGAGAATGTGTTAAACCTGTCTCAAAGAATATTAAACCAGTATAATCTCAAACAACTATCCCGGATTAACCTCACCCAGTTGATGAAAGTGCACGGCATAAAAGAAAGCAAAGCTGCTCAGATTTCAGCCTGTTTTGAGATTGCGCGAAGGCTTGAATCATGCACTGAAGATATAAAACCAAAAATCAACTCGCCTGAAGACGTTTACAGGCTGATATACCCACGATTGCGTGAACAGAAAAAAGAAATGTTTATCGAGCTCTGCCTTGATACCAAGAACCAGGTGATAAAAGAGGAAACTATCTCAATCGGTTCCCTGAATGCCAATATCGTGCACCCAAGAGAGGTGTTCAAGATGGCGCTTGCCGAATCGGCAGCGCATATAATCGTGGCTCATAATCACCCCTCAGGCGACCCTACGCCAAGCAGGGAAGATATTGAAATAACCAAAAAATTAGTGGAAACAGGAAGCATCATGGGAATAACTGTCCTTGACCATGTAATTATCGGTGACGGGAGGCATTTTAGCATGAAAGAGGCAGGGCACATCTGATTTGGGAGTTATCATGTCTTATTCTGCGCTTATCCTGGCAGGGGGTAGGGGAAGCCGCCTGGGTTACCGGGAAAAAGCACTTATGGATATTAATGGCAAACCTCTTCTGGCTTTTGTTATCGAAAGCCTCAAAAAAGTGGTCGATAACATTATCATTTCTGTTCGCGATAAGGCACAGGGCGAATTGTTGGAATCCCGCTTCCCGGGATTTGCTTTTGCATACGATACGCATAAAAACACAGGACCGCTTGCAGGCATACTTTCGGGGCTTCTGTCATGCAGGGACGAATTCTGTTTTATTGCTGCCTGCGACATGCCTTTCATAAATGATAAAGTGGTTAAGATGCTTTTTCAAAAAAGTGAATTTCACGATGCGGTAATCCCGCAATGGGAGGATGGTTTTCTTGAACCCTTGCATGCTGTTTACAGATGTAAATCAATGATAATTGAGACAAAAAAGGCAATCGATTCCGGTGAAACCATTATTCTTGCTCCCGTTTTTAAATTAAAAGTCAATTATGTGGGAACCGAGGAGATTAAGAAACTTGACCCTGATTTAAAAACGTTTATGAATATCAATACACCTGAAGATATGCAGCAGATAATCAAAAATTCAAAGTTTCAATCATATTAATATGTATACTAAAAAATATCATGCCCAGGAGCTAACCAGCGATGGAACTCAGGAAAAAAATTACGTAGTGGCTGTGGAAGATACGATTGAGCTGTTTGTAAACAAGGTCTCTATTGCATCAATACTGGCTACCCCTGAAATGCAAAAGGAGCTTGCTTACGGTTATCTTATCTGTGAGGGGATTGTGAAAGCACCGGATAATATTCAGGGCATCCGCATCGATGGGAACACAATACATATCGAGGTAGAACCCACCCAACATCTTGAACTCTGGCGCGAATTGCGCTCCTCTGGATGCGTGGGTGTCAGGTGGGAAGAAAACGAATCGGTATCGGTCAGCTCAGATACGATTTTCAGCCCGGAAACTATTAAAAAAAGCCTTGTGTTCCTTGAATCGGAAGTATATACAAGTACGCGCGGTACACATGCGGCATGCCTTGTAAATGCAGGGGGCGAATGCGCGGCAAAAGCGATAGACGTTGGAAGACATAATGCTTTTGATAAGGTTGTAGGACATGCCTATCTTGAGGGAATTGATGTAAGCCGGCATTTCATTCTTTCCACAGGGCGCCAGTCAGCCGGCATGATATTAAAAGCCGCCCGCGCCGGGATACCTCTTGTAGCAACGAAAACCGCGCCGCTTAATACCGGTATTGATGCTGCCCTGAGATGTGGGGTTTGCCTTGTTTGTTTTGTGTCGCAAGATAAAATGTCAGTCTTTGCACATCCGGAGAGGCTTAAGTGATTCCGGTCATCTGCATTGTGGGAAAAAGCAAAAGCGAAAAAACGAAATTGATGGAGGAATTGATAAAAGAACTGAAGAACCGCGGTCTTAGAGTCGGGGCTATAAAATATCATAAACATGGCGATTTTGAAATGGATATCGAGGGCAAAGATAGCTGGAAATATGCAAAAGCAGGCGCAGATACGGTTGCTGTATCCTCATCGATGAAATTTGCATTAATTAAAAAGGTTGAAAAAGAAATGGAAATTGATGAGATTTGTGAAAAATATTTCCCTGATACTGATATTGTGCTTGCCGATGGTTTCACGTTATCAGACAAACCCCGCATCATTGTTGCGGATAGTGATGAGGAGGCTTCTATTTTCAAAAGGGGCTGCCCTGTGATAGCGGTTGTTGGTAAATCAGGGCTTCATGACATAGAAACAATAGTGAATAAAATAATTGGATTTTTGGATAGTTCAAATATTAGCTATAATCACATTCTTAAATAATCATAATCCTGAATAAAAAGCTTCGGGTCTGGACAGGATTAGCGTACTATTAACACTTTTGGTCTACTTGCGCTTTATGGCGCTGGGGTTGCGACCCCATACCCCAACGGATGCGCCGCCTGTGGCGGGGTTCAATGTAAGATAT
>JAHFDG010000121.1 GCA_023249105.1 Candidatus Methanoperedens sp.
CATCGCGTTCTTCTTTGGAAAGTGTTACAATATATTTCTTCATAATCCATCCTCTCAGATATATTATGAAAGGCATATAATATATACTTTACGACTTTACAGTATTGACTGGACACTAGTTCTAACCGAGATGGGATTAAGTCGATACGGCTTCCATCATCCCATGATTGAACATTATACAATACCGATTTTGGATCTAATGGTGTTGGCTTCCCTGTGCTGGGGATGCGCGTAAGCTGTTCAAAAACATCCCAAACTGTAGGAATGCCTTTCTTAATGATCTCATCCATTTTTTCAACTCCTATAAGATACTGACTCGCGTTGAATTGAGGGTCAAGATCAACTACCAATACCTTTTTGTTCCATTTGCTCATGTAAGCAAAATGCCAGGCGAGGTTGATAGCCAAAGTCGATTTTCCTACACCACCTTTCATGTTTATTAACGACACCTTCTTAGCCATATTAAATCACTTGCTATAGTAGCACGTATCACCTATATTAGTATTTTGAAAATGCTTGAGCGCAACTGGCAAACCGTCCCGAAGGGCATGATAGATTATCCAGCGCACCTGGAGCCTGACCCGCCCTGATAAGACCTGGGTGGAAGAACAGGTAATATAACTACCTGTTATAGATAATTATTTAATATACCATCTCCATTATGGTTTGCCTTCGCTATTATAAACAATAAAATAATGATAATCGGAGAAAATTAAATGGCAAAAATGCATACACGCAGAAAAGGAAAGGCAGGTTCCAAAAGACCAGTCAGAACCGAGCCGCCCAAGTGGTCAAATTCAAATAAGGAAGAAGTTGAAAATACAATTGCGCAGCTCGCATCACAGGGAAAAAGCTCAAGTGAAATCGGTATGAGTTTGAGAGACCGTTATGGAGTACCTGATTCCAGTCTTGTAACCGGGAAAAAGATTGTGGCTGTCATGACAGAAAAGAATTTTGCTCCCAGGGTACCTGAGGATATTCGTAACCTGATAGTAAATGCCCTTGACCTTAAGAAACACGTAGACAGGAACCCCAAGGATGTCCATAACAAGCGATCCCTTAATAATATGGAGTCAAAAATAAGACGACTTCAAAAATATTATCGCCGTGAAGGTGTGCTTCCAGCCGAATGGAATTATTCAATCCAGAAAGCTGAGATGTTAATTTCAAGATAAAATCTCGATGAATGGTGGAAAGGAAAGCCTTGTTGAACTTGAGGAGTTAAGTAAGCAGGCAGCCGACGCTATACTTGAAAACAAGATAGTAAGGCTGATTTCCCACAATGATGCCGATGGATTATCCGCTGCCGGCATCATGTGCAATGCACTGCACCGGAGCGGGATAATTTTCCAGGCCACTATTGTAAGCCAGTTTGACCAGTCAACAATCGAATTAATAGAGAAAACATCTGATTGCACTGTTATCCTGTGCGATATGGGAAGCGGGCAGGTCGAACTTGCTTCAAAGATAAAAAAGGCTATTATTATCGACCATCACAAACCAACCGGGAAACTGGAACACGTTCATTTTAATCCTCATCTTGCCGGGATTGATGGTTCGTCTGAACTTTGCGCATCCTGCGGAGCATATATGGTTGCGCGGAAGATGGGTGAGAACACCGACCTTGCAGGGCTTGCGCTTGTCGGGGCAATCGGGGATAAACAGCAGATGAAAGGCGGTAATAAATTCATTCTTGATGAAGCCATTGAAAGAAAGGCAGTGACCGTTAAAAAGGGGCTCCGGATGGGTGACGACCCTGTTGAAGATTTGCTTGAGAATAGTTTTGAGCCTTATCTGGATATTACCGGTGACAGGGAAAAAATCAGGGAGTTCCTCGATAAACTGGGAGTAAAAGGACGTTTAGCTGAACTTCCTGAAGAACAATCGATAAAGCTTTCCTCGGCTATTGTCCTTAAACTCGCAAAGCAGGGCAATGTTCTTGCTATCGATTCATTAATCGGTGATTGTTACACCCTGAACAATGAAGTTGTGCCCAATGTTTATGATTATGTCAATATCATGAACGCCTGCGGTAAAGATGAGAAAGGGGGTCTTGGTCTTGCGCTTTGCATGAGGGATTCCTCAGCAGTCGATGAAGCCAGAATGATTACCCGCGAGCACCAGAAGAGCCTGATCATTACAATAAAGAAAGCCCGGGAACAAATCAAATCAGCGCGGAATTTCAGGTATGTGCTACTTGACGATTCGGGCGGAACAGGAATAATCGCCGGCACCATGACCCGTTATCTCTATCCGGATAAGCCTTTTATTACACTTAACGAGGTTGAAGGAAAGATTAAGATTTCAGCCCGCGGGACAAGGAAACTGGTATCTGCGGGTCTTGACCTTGCGGCAGCAATGCGCGAGGCATCCACATCAGTGGGAGGTATGGGTGGAGGACATGATATTGCCTCAGGCGCTACAATTCCAAAAGGAACTGCGATGAAGTTCATCGATATCGTGGATTCTATTATCGAAAAGCAGTTGAAGGCAAAGGCATGATGAGAATTAAAGGAAAATTGACCTTGAAAAGTGAAAAAGCGGATGAACTTGTCAGCGTCATCGCCCGGTCACTGGCGCCTGATAATGTTTCTGAGATGAAAACTGTCGTCGATGGAGATTCAGTTACAGTAATATTCGAAGGAGATAAGGTTGGTACGATACTTGCTTCGGTTGATGATTATCTCATGAATGCCACAATAGTGGAAAAGCTATCTCATAGTCTAAAAGACATTACTTGATGAGCTAATCTGAATTCTCTGGCTCTATTGAGGATTTTATCATCCTGTCTTTTCCTGTTCTTTTTGGAGGGATTTTTTCTTTATATAGAATCTCGAAATAGTACTTTCCTTAGAGATAATCTCTTTTTATGAACACTTTCAACCTCTTCTTTTGCTTTTTGCAGTAAAACTTTTAATCCATCCTTTTTATCTGTGATATTACCTTTGATTGTCTTTTCAACAGTTGATTGATATGCTTTTTCAATTTCCAGGTAATTGAGCAAGTTATATGCTCTTCTGTCTTGAATTTGGTCATTAATAAATTCCATTTTATAATAAGCACTGTCGGTTTCTGGAAATTCTTTTAGATTTAATCCTTTACTAATTCCCATATGCCATATAGAGTTTTTAAACCTTGGGATAGGAAAATAAGTATTAAGGGGCGTTTTATTTTCTGGTAAATTCTCAATATTACCCGCATTATTTACCCAACTTTACCCCTAACTTCTGACAACAAAATCTGAAAATTTATTTTTTCTGAAGCAGTAACCGTCATTTTTAACATCCCGACCGAAAAATATATCTACTTTGTTGTCATATAATA
>JAHFDG010000073.1 GCA_023249105.1 Candidatus Methanoperedens sp.
ATTTTTGGGCTTTTTTTATTGGTTTTAATAGGTGTTGAGTTATTAACCACGATTAAAGCATACGCTATTGAAAAAGTAGTCCACGCTGAAGTGGTGCTGACTGTTGCCATGATCGCCATCACACGCAAGGTCATAATCCTGGAAATAAAAGAAATTCCAGGTCTAACATTGGTAGGTATAGGGGTTATTATCATAGCCCTGTCTGTCGGGTACTATTATTTTAAAAAGGCATTAGTTATGAAAACCAGTTCCGATTAGATTTTTGTTCCTATTTTATTTTAACACCTTGAATTCGCCTGCTTCTGAACCTATTTTCTTCCGGCTGTAATACGCGCTCACGGTATAGCTGTACTCACCGTTTTTCATTCTCTTCGGAATCCGCCATGATTTATCTATGGATTTCTGCATTCCGACCTGCACATCATTAATTCTTTTAACCAGCTTTTTAACCATGAGATGTTTTTCATCATGAATGCTTATCACCATTTTCGCCCTCTTCCAGACAACTTCACCTGCATTCGTCGCATTGATTGAAAACGTCAGGATACTTCCAGCCTGTACTGCATAAGGCTCTACCTTTGCCTGCATCTCCACTTTTACCAGTGGAAACATAATCCCCCGCTTCACAAAAACTTCCCGGATTAAATGCTCGTTTGCGCCATTGTAAATGTTTTTATCCGCAATGATAATTGCATCAGCAGCGTCCTCAAACCTTGAGTTCAGATTCAGGTTAAAATTACTTTCAATAATAAGCCTGGTAGCATTGTCCCTTGCAGCAAGTCTCTTTGCCTTAATCCTGGAAGCACCCCCCATTTGCAGATATATGTCCCACAGGGATGCAGACCATATCTCTCCATCGCGGTCGCAGCTATCTATTCCCAGGAAATCCTCTGGATAATGCTTTTTACTGTCCACCCTGCTCACGCAGTCGCCTATTTTACCTATTCCGTTCCAGTCGCCGACGCATTCGCGGTTGAAACCGTTATTTATCTCAGCAAAAAAACAGGCTGCAAAAAAATCGCCAAACCCCTCTGCAATCGGACACGAATTCCAGGTAAGCCCGAAACCCGGAACCTGTTCGTCTAAAATTGCGTGACAGTATTCGTGCAGGATAATGTCCCCGTCCTCAGCATCATCAATATACCATGTACCGAATGTTAATTCCTTAGTATCATGGTTGTAGAAAGAATTATCCACGAAATCCCCGTGAACGTTTACCTTTATGGTTCTATTGCATAAGTTAGCGAACCCGAGGCTCTGTATATACCTCGCAGCCTCATCGATATGGTAATAAGCCATCACTTCCTTGAACCTCGTGTCCTGCCTTTTATAGTTAAAACTCAAATCCGGCTCTCTTGCCCTGTTGGGCGTATTGCACGTATCTACATACTTGCCGCGAAGGTAACCTGAGCCGTCAAGCTCCTTTAAAATAACAGTGGAGTAAGCCCTGTCAGGAATCTCGGACTCAGCAGTGAGACTCCTGTCTCCCAGAGCCACCACAGGATTTGGTATAAAGACCCTCCCTCTGCCGCTTGCTTTCAGGAGTGCCTCTACTATGTCCAGAATATTGCCGGTTTTAAAATCAATGAATACATGCCAATCCTCGATCGGGTTTATCAGAGGAACTCCAACTTTCCATGACACATGGTATCTATTTTGTTTTGGATAGATAATTTGTTCTGCGAAAACTTCTTTTGCAAGCCTTTTTTCTCCCTTAAGAGCATCGATGGCGATGCGTATCGCATCCTCCTGCGAGACGCCTTCTACAGGTATTTCTACAAACAGCTCCGGATGATAACATACATCGATTTTGTTAATCCTGTTATTCTTATCCATATGAACCGAAGTAAAAGCATTATGTACAGGCAGCTTGCTGAACGACTGCTGGAATACCACATGACATCCTCCGAGGCTATCTGTTTTTCTTAAAAACATTAAGTCTTCCAAGCTCTCTTTCATTTTAAATAATTTAAAATGTTCTGAGAGGAACTTCCTTGCCGCCTTTTCAGGCTCCTCTTCTATCTGAGACGATAAAACTCCGCACAGATGGGATGGAATCCCTCTTTTACCCCATGTAACATGGAGATTCCAGTCCAATCTTTTCAGCTTTTCCAGCGCATTCAACTGGGATTTTGTGGGTTTTAATGATTTTATCCGCTCTTTTTTATGCCTGCCGGGATTAACCAAGCTTAATCACCCTTGCAACAAGGTTGATGAAGAGTATCACCGGTATAAAAAATTTTATAACCAGCATAAATAGTCTCTGCATCCATCTTCTGCCTCCGATCTGTCTGGATATGATGCCATGGTCAAGATACCATCCCGCCACAATGGTCAGTATCAGTCCGGCGCTGATGATACCGATAGTGCCAAAGGCGAAGTCCTTGATGTCAAGAAGAGGCGTTCCGAAAAGAGCCAGTTTGAGCGGAGTGTAGCTCAGGGCAGAAGGAAGCCCGACCAGAAAAATTGCTATCGAGACAAGTAAAGTAGCTTTTTTCCTTTCAAAACCATAAGAATCAATGAGAGTTGCCACAGGCACTTCAAGCATGGAGACTGCGGAAGTAAGGGCTGCAAAGAAAAGAAGCAAGAAGAACGCAGCGCCCAGTAAGAATCCAAAACTCATTTCCTGAAAAATCGGAGGTAAAGTAACAAAAGCAAGCTTGACTCCGGAGGCAGGGTCAAGCCCGAAGGAAAAGACAATGGGAAACACCACGAATCCCCCGAGGATTGCCACAAGCAGATCAGCGACCGTGATTATGCCTGCGCTCTTTGCAATGTTCTCATCCCGCATGTAGCTGCCGTAGGTAAGCATGATGCCTGTGCCCACGCCAAGTGAGAAAAACGCCTGTCCGAAGGCTGCAGTCCAGACAAGGGGGTCTGCCAGCTTTCCGAAGTCAGGGGTTAAATAGAACTCTATTCCCTTCGCGGCGCCGGGAAGCGAAAGGGCAAAAATCACAAGTAATAACAGCATTGCGAAGAGAAGAGGGATTAGAAACTTTGAAAGTTTTTCAATGCCCTGCCTCACGCCTGCCCTGACCACAAGGAAAGATATTCCGCCTGAAATCAAAAAGAAGAGCAGTGGATAATAAGAATCTGTGAACATGGAAAAGGTCATTGGTGTGCCGAAAATAAAGAAGAGGGAATACGCAAGCACCCAGCCTGTTATCACAAGATAATAGCTCAGTATCATGCCCATGACAAAGACGAGGAAAAAGCCGGCAAGCTTGAACCTCTTTCCTATCGTACTGAAAGCGGGTACTACAGAGGTCTTGAAATGCCTGCCGAGCGCGAATTCAAGGATCATCAGGGGAAGACCGAACAGGAACACTGCGATAAGATAAGGAATAAGGAACGCGCCGCCGCCGTTTTCGCCCACCATGTACGGGAAACGCCAGATGTTGCCTATGCCCACGGCAGAGCCAATGCTGGCAAGTATGAAGCCTATGCTTGATGACCATTTTTCCCTCATATTTTACTCGCTTCTGATATTAGCTTCCGATTTATTAATAACATGCACCGCGCATCCATTGCATGGGTCAAAGCTTCTCACTATGTGCAACGCTGTTACAGGGTTTGAGCAGTCGATGCCGTATTTATTGCCCATCGCGCAGATGGGGCTTCCTATCAGCGATTCCTCAATAACACCGCCCTGCGAGGCGTTCCATGTGGTGGGCGTGATTATCTGGTAGTTAGATACTACTCCGTTTTTTAATGTTATCCAGTGACCGAGCGCTCCCCTCGGCGCTTCCCAGATACCAAAGCCTTTTGTAAAAACTGGTCTTTCTGCCTGCGTTTTATATATCCCGTGCGGGTTCAGCTTTTTTATCCAGTCCTCAAGAAGGTACCCTGCGACCAGCATTTCCTGTATTCTTGCCATTATCCTCATATAGACATTGGCAACAGGAAACCCCCTCTTCCTGAAGGCATCCGCAAGCCCTGTTATAAGCGGCTCGCCCGCCACAAGAAGCCTGGCAAGAGAGCCCACTTCGCATGCAGCGCCGTTATAGCGCGGCGCTTTTACCCATGTGTATTTGCGTCCGTATGCTATCTCATCAGCAGGGATAGGCTCTGTCATCCCTTCAAAAGGATGGCATTTATCGTCTGAATAGAAGGCTTGGGCGCTGTCCTCTGTTATTTTATCGATGTCTAAGGATGAGTATTCCAGTCCCGAGGACATAAAACCCTGCCTGAAAACCATGCCGTCATCTGTTGGAAAACAGCCAAACGAAAGGAAACCGCTGTCGTGGCATCCGCATTTATCAAGCATGAGGCTCTCGTTTTCTCCCAGCACATCCGCTCCAGTTGCCATGAATAGCCCAAAATCCCCCATCTTCGAATAATCCGTCTTAACACTGCATAACTCCTCAATATATCTCAATGCGCTGCCTGGAGTCGAGAGGTAGGTGTTCTCAATCCACTCCTCCCATGCGATACCAAGCATCGAAGAGAGCCGCTCCATGACCTCGCGATGCTTCCTTGAAATGGACTGGATATTTTCTGAAGCAGGCTGGATTTCAAGTCCCCCTGCAATAGGTCTTATCTCTTTTTCCGCAAGCTCATGGATGGCTTCCTGCAGAAGCTTCCTCGTATGGAGAGCGGGAGCGTACGACCTGCCCATGGGAACGTGCACATTATGGATTCTGAAGGTTGGCGGTGTGAACCTTGAGGTAAATTCCTCCCAGAGATTACAAGATACTATATCCTTGTACGCAGGGTTAACAAGATCAGGCAGCCAGAGCAGGTAGAGATGGGTAAGGTGATTGGAAATGAAATCAAGACCCTGGATTATGTTCCTTGCAAGGATGGCATCAGAGGGTATAGCCTCAGCGACGCCGTATATCCGGTCAAGCGCCCCGGCGCCAGCCATGGCATGAGAGGTGGGGCAGAAGCCGCAGATGCGTGTGGTGAAGCATGCTGCCCGCCTTGGTTCCTGGTTGACGAGCACTTTCTCGAATCCCCTAAAGAGCGTGGAAGAACATCTTGCATCTTTAACTATGCCGTTCTCCACTTCAAGGAGAACTCGCATATGCCCTTCCACACGGGAAATCGGGTCAAGGGTTATCTCCAATCTTCAGCCCCCTTTAATAACTTTAAGCCTCAGATACTCGTCAAGGAGTCCTGAATCCTCGGGGAAGCGTATCTTATCGAGGAGAAGCAATGCAAGGAGTGCCATTATCTGTTCAGGTTTTGGAGGACAGCCCGGCAGATTAATAACAGGCTTCCTGATGCCGTGCTCGTCAAGTATAATCCGCCTCTCTACTGCACCTCTGAATATCACCCCGGGAAAGTCACGCACAACATTTTCTGAGCGCCGATCACCTGGCACCCCGCCGCAGGATGCGCATGTGCCCAGGGCAAGAATTACCTTCGCTCTGGCAGCGGCTTTAATTATCCTCTCCCTGACAGACTTACCTGCTATGAGGCAGTATCTGCCGCTGTTTGCAGGACCTTCGACAAGCGCTCCCTCTACCACGAGTATATAACCACCTGTTTTCTCAATGTCTTCAAGATAATACTCAATATCAAGCTCAGGGTCGCGCATGAGCACGCCGTCCACAAAAAACCCGCTCTGCTCAAGGAGCGTTTTATGGTAAATTATGCATTCCCTCTCAAGGATTGTGCTCAGAAGCTCCTGATCGGCGCTGAGAAAGGACATTGTGCAGCCAGAGCATCCTGCGCCGTGAATCCACACCACCTTTGACTCTGCTGATCTTAACTCCTTTCTAATCTCTGGTTTGTATCTTTCTAAGAAACCACCCGCCCCAAGGATACTGATGGCATCCAGACACTCCTGCTTATCCATATATAACAATATTAGGGCTATTTATTAAATTCATTGCGGTGGGGGAAAAGATTATCTTACAATGGAGTCCAGGTTACTATACACTGATTTTTGGGCGGTAGTGCTTCTTTTATAATTAAGACCCGCATATCTCTCGATGGTCTTGACTTTTTTATTGCGCTTTATCAGATTCATAGACATCTTTTAGACTTATAAAAGAAATAACCAACGATGGTGATTGTCATTACAGGCGACACCCAGTTTGGTATATGATACCCAAAACTGTCAAGCACCATTATTATTCCAAGGAAAAATATTGAATACATTGCCCCATTCTTCAGGTATATTAGTCTCCTGACCGTTTCGATATTCCGTATTGTTAATTCCCTGACCACAAAAGCCCCAATCCCGTTACCGATAATTATGAGAGGTACGGATAAGGTAAACGCAAACGCCCCTATCACGCCATCTATCGAGAAGGTGGCATCGATTACCTCAAGATACAGGATTTTGCTCCAATCAGTCATGCTAGACCCACCCATAAGCTCTTTTTCACGCACCTCTGCATTCTGCTTAAATCCATGAACGATGAAAAAAGCAGTAGACCCGACTACTGCTCCGAACGCCATAAATGGATGCTCATTTATGGCAAACCATATTATGACTGTAAGTAATATTGATACAACTGCAAAGAACCATACTCCATGCCTGTGGAAAAACCTCTCTCCGCGCAAACCATAGTTTTTCCCTTCAATAAACAGCCAGTGGAAAAACAGGAATATAAGAAAAACCCCTCCACCTATCAACAAAAAGGGCGAGGACTCCTCAATAACTTTCGCTATATTGGGGTCTTCACTAAAAGTGGCTGTTAAAGCCTTAACAGGTCCAAGGGATGGATTGGTTGCCCATACGATTAACCAGGGGAGCAGTCCTCGGACTGCAAAAACTGCAATAAATAAACCATATATTAAAAACCATCTTCTTGCTCTCGCAGACATGGTTGAAAGCACTTCAGCGTTAATTACTGCATTATCGATGCTGACTATGGTCTCGAATAGAATAAGACCTACAACAATCAAAATAATTGAGAATATTTCCATATTCAAACTTTTTTATTAGGATTAATATTCGAGCATCCTACCGTGCAATTTTTGATAAGCGATGTATCCGCTTTACCATGTTGGGATGCGTGCTCATGAGTTCCATGAATTTATCCGCCGTACTCACTTTGACCTTTTTAGTGGAAAGCATCATGAGTTCATGCTGGTCTATGCTGCCGCTCCTGTCCTTATCCATTTGGGAAAGCTCCCGAATCTCGGTCATAGCCCGTGAAGGGTCATTCACAAAAAAGGCTTTCAGCCCCTCAATATGCTTCAGTTCTTCCTTATTGACCCTGGCGCTTCCGTACACCAGTTTATACAGCGCGGATGCAAGAGCATGGGGAGCATTGCCGAGTTTAACGCTCCTCTCGTCTGCATAATATTCCCTTATTCTGGATGCATAGAGTACCAGCAGGTTAGTAACCATGTACATAAGGAATGCAAAAATACCGATAACAACAGCATTCCCGCGCTCACGCCCTCCTGAGAACATGGTGCTCCATGCGATATACCACATTATCATGGGTATTACGCTGAGCGTGGTAATCACAGCAACGTCCCTGTGCTTGAGATGGGCTATTTCGTGCCCGATCACAGCTTTTAATTCTTCAGGGGAGAGGAGGCGGAGTATCTGGTCTGTTACGCACACCCTGCCGTCGCTCTTCCATCTTCCGAAGGCGAAGGCGTTAGGAATAGGGACATTTGCAATCCCTATGCGAGGTTTTGGGATACTGGCTTTTTGAGCCATCTCTGCCACCATGCGGTGAAGCGATGGATACTCTGATTCAGAAACATATCTTATCCCCATGCTCCATTCAACCATCTTTGGACCTATCAGGTATTGAATTAAAAGCATTACCGAGGCAAGCACTCCGTAGAACGTAAACGTTCCAACACCCATGGAGCCTGCAACTGCTGCTATCATTGCATAAACGATGGCAAACATCAGCCCGAGCAGTAAATATAATCTAATCTGAAGCCACATTTCTTTTCACCTTTCCCTCATATTGACCGTATAGCTTAAATATGTTATCATAATTACTAATAAAAAATCATAAAGAGGATTAAATGCTGTTGAAAAACCCTGCCGGAGAATCGCCAAGAATAAGCACAACTGCATACGTTTGCGAATCTGCAGTGATAACAGGAAACGTAATTATCGGGGAGCAGGTATTCATTGCCCCTCATGCCAGCATCCGCGCTGATGAGCCCGGCTCCATGATAATAATAGGTAACGGGTGCAATATCCAGGATAATGTGATAGTCCACGCACTGACAAATACAGAGGCAGTGATAGGCGACCATACCTCCCTCTCTCATGGCTGCATTGTGCACGGGCCTATTAAGGTTGGGAAGAACTGTTTTATCGGCTTTGGCGCCGTGATTTTCGACTGTTCGATAGGCGATGGCTGCTTCGTTTCGCACAGGGCGCTGGTCAGGGGCGTAAAGCTCGCTTCCAGAAGAGCTGTACAGGATGGTGCTGTGGTTGTTGGACAAATTGAGGCTGATAGGCTGGAAGAGGTTACTGCTGAACATACAGAATTCGCATTTTCTGTTGCGAGGACAAATATCATGCTTGCTGAATCGTATCAAATGAATAAAAAGTAGCCAAAGTATAAATCAATCCTTGCATAATAAACCTGTTGTATATGCCAGAATCCAAAAAACTTTCTCATGAGCCCCGCTCCCATCCGCTTATTTTTCTTGCGGCAGTGGCAGTTGCCGGGATAATGATATATCCTTTTATAGTCCCGCTCATACTTTCAGTGATAACCGCCTATGTTTTCAATCCAATAGTCAAGCGGCTTGAAGTTCATACGCGTTCCTATCACGTGGCTCTGGGGATTCTGGTAATTATTATCGGGCTTCCAATCATATTTGCGGTTTCGTATCTTTCGGCAAATGCAGCGCTGTTTTTCCAGGATATTGCAGGATTCGGGGATAAACTCAAAGAGGTCATTTCGGCGGTTTCAAATGCCATTGCAGGAATTGGATTTGGAACGTATACAGGGTATTTTCTCAGTGCCCAGGATATAACCTCCAAAATTATTGCGTTTGCAATCAGGCTTGCTTCGGATTTCGTCAAAAGCATTCCTTTTTTTCTTCTTGAAGTTGTAATTTACCTATACGCAACATATCATTTTATGCGCAGCGGGCACAAAATTATCGACTTCATTAAAGCTTATGCGTCAACCCTTCCTGCTGAAGACGAGCATTTTGTATCAAGCATTCTAAGCGGTCTTAAAAGAGGCTTTGATGTGCTTTTCCTGACTTACATAACAACGTCTCTTATAATAACCGCCGCATCTTTTGTAATCTATTCTGTTTTTGGAACGCCTCACGCCTTCCTTCTCGCGCTCCTTACCGGACTATTCGGCTTTCTTCCGGTTTTTGGCGTGTGGATGGTCTATGTCCCGGTTGCGGCATATATGTACTATATTGGAAATGTTTTTGCAGCCGCAGGCATCATGGTTTTTGGGGTAGTTGTGCTGTCAGTATTCATACCCTTTATTTTGCAGCCATACATGGGCGCGAAGAAAACCGGAGTGAGCGCTCTTACAATACTTCTTGGCTTTTTTTCAGGCCCGATTATTTTTGGCGCAAAGGGATTGCTTCTTGGCCCGATATTGTTTGTTATTACGGAAACCATTATTGTAGAATACATGCGTTACAGGATTTCAGGGCATGAAAACGCTGTCCTGGAAGCAGAGTCATGAAGGCGTTTTTGCTATGATTTGGGTTTTGTTTTAAGCCACCTCACTCAAACGACACCGGAATTTCCCAAATTTTCGGTAAGCGCTGTACTAATTATTACAAAATATGATAAAATATTTAAACCTTTGGCGCAATATAACAATCCATGAAACCAATCGGAAAAGGAAAAGCAAAAGACATCTACCTTGCTGACAACGGCGACATAATCTTCGAGTTCACTGATAGAGTAACAGCCTTCGACGGCGCAAAAAAGGCAGAATACCCTCACAAAGGAGAGGTATGCTGCAGCCTGGCAGCCTACTGGTTTAAAATACTTGAAAAAGAAGGCGTACCAACACATTTTAAAGAGAAAATAGATTCCAACAGAATGAGGGTCGCAAATCTAAAGATACTTCCTGTCGAGGTTATATGGAGGAACTATGTGGCAGGCTCGCTGTGGCGGCGCTTTGAGAAAAGCGAGATAAAGCTGCCCGAAGACACGGAGGCAAGGGAAGGCGCGCCAATCCCAAACGGCATGCTTGAGTTCACAACCAAGTTCGAGGCTGTGGATAGACCTGTAAGCACAAATGAAATTATTTACGAGGGCTGGATGACAGAGGCGGAACTGAAGTACATATCTGAGGTTACAGAGAAAGTCAACGACATTATGTTCAGCCGCCTCTTAAAAAAGGATATAATTCTTGCAGACTTTAAAATAGAGTTCGGAAGAACGTCCAATGGCGAAATACTTCTTGCAGATGAGGTTGGGACGCCAGACGGATGCAGGTTCTGGGACAGGCAGGCGTATATCAGAGGTGAATTCCTGAGCCTGGATAAGGATGTGTTCAGGAAAAACAAAGGAGATTTGTCTGCCGCCTACCTTGAAATTTTCAAGAGAATTACAAAAGATTAATAGTCAATACGTATATTTTTGGACTGATGGAGATAGACGAACTGACAAGATGGGTTTTGAGCGTGGATAGAAGGGTGCTGGTAATGAAGGAAATCCATGAGAATGAGTTAATAAAAGCCTCCGAGATCGCAGAAAAGACGAGGAGGTCGTTGCAGAACATCAGCCGGGCGATGCGGGAATTGGAAGAACATGGGCTGATCGAGTGCCTGACCCCTGAAAAGCATACATGGAAGAGATATATTCTGACAGAGAAGGGTACACAGATATTCGAAAAGCTCAGGAAAAATCATCTGATTGATTAAGATAAAATATGTTTGCAATTTCCAAAGGAAATTAAGAGGGTGACAAAATCATAAAAGCAAGTTGATCCTACAAGAATCTGTCGTGTCTCTATGTAATTGAAAACCACAGATAGATGATACTGACTGAAATACCACACATCTCGATGATTCACAGATCACGTTCTAAGCTTAGCTCTCACAACCAGAACAGGTCTATTTGCTCTTCTCACTACTGCACAGGTTGTGCTTCCTACCAGCAATTCCCTGAACCAGCCTTTTCCATGTGTACTCATCGCTATCAGTGATACATCCTCATCCTCGCCAGTTGAGATTATCTCCTCTGGCGGGTTTCCCACACGCACATGATCTTTCACCTTAAAACCTGCTTCGCCAAGCTCCTTCTTTAAGTCACCGAGCTTCTTTTTTGCTTCCTTGACATTTTCCTCTATTTCCTCCTCGGTTTCGCCCCTGTTAACCACATTCAAAAGAACAAGCTCTTCAATCCCTTTTATGTCTTTTACTAAAGATATTGCCTCACCGGCAGGCTCAGAAAAATCAGTGGGCAAAAGCACTTTTGAGAAAATCATCGGGCAGAATTTTTCATGTTTTACACCTTCCAGGTCTTCCACCAATTTATAGCGCATGATAAGAAGGTTGGTCTTTGCATGACGCACTACGTTTGTGGAGGTGCTTCCAAGAAGAAGATCCTTTATCGGGCTTTTTCCACGGGCACCCATTACGATCAAAGAAACTTTTTCCTTATCCGCATTTTCCAGAATCTCTCTATAAACTTCACCTTCTGTTATAACGTCAACCTTGACTTTAACTTTCAATCCAAGATTCTCAAAGTATTTTTTCTTCTCTTCCATGAGAATCTTAGCATTCTCGATATGCGGCCCGTGAGTCCAACCTCGTTTTGAAGGATGTGTGGCATCCACTACATGCAAAAGCATCAATTCTTTTATTCCCGGAATCTCACCAATGCATTCAAGGGTTTTCTGCGCATACTCTGAAAAATCTGTTGGTACTAGCACCTTTTCGAACATTTTATCCTCCCTTATTTTCTTATTTCTAATTTCTTATATTTCAATCTACTGGTTTTAAAGCCTGCACAACTTTAATGTCAGGAAATATCTTTATTTAAATTTCCGGTTAGGCACCATATGTTATAGGAGTTGATGCCTAACCTTTAGAAAAAATAAAAATATTATATAATAGCCATGCTATCATCAATACGGCAAAGAATATGCCAATAACTACGAACGCTATTCCTATTCCCAGTTTCTTAATTTTCTCCATATTGGTTAACTCTATTTTCGCATATTGTTCCCTATTTGATTCTCATCTTGTTGTTCCGGAAACCTGCAACCACATATCTTGCAGGTATGGGAGAACCCATTCTCCATATGGAAGCACATACCTCCTGCCATACTAACAGCATGTCCACAGTGTTTACATATCATTATTTTCTCATTATTGTTTACCTGATTACGACATATAACTCGGCGCGTAGAGAATTATGAAATATACCAGCATCGCTACAAGACCCAGAGGCACTCCAAGCCTTGCCCATTCCTTGCTTGTGATTCCGAGCTTGTTGGCTGCGATGATATTTGGTATATTGCCGGGGATTAGCATCCCACCGGATACGAGCAATCCCATTAAGACACTTTTAATTTTGATTGCCGGGTCAGGCGCGCCAGGGATAATCATAGATGGATCAACCTCAGCAGCCGCTAGAGTTGCATTATCAAGGATGGCGGATACCATGTTTACCCAGTAAAGGGCTTCTCCCGCCATTTTGGTTACATACCACTCAATTATCGGAGTAAAGCCAGTTCCAAGAAGGACGAGTGCCATTACAAACACATACACTTTTCCTGCTCTGACTAGCACATCGTTTACTCTCTCATGAACTTCATCAGTCACTACGACGTCATCCTTACGCGCTTCCTTTTCTTTTTTCGATGCAAAGAAAACGCCTACTACACCGAATGCAAGCACTCCCGGCACAATATAGATTCCGAGCAAATCCACAAGATAAAAGAAGCTCTCCTTCATCTTGGTCTTTATTACGATGGTAGAAAGAGGCTCACCAATTGGAGTAAGTGCTGCACCGAGTCCGATGGCAAAGCATGCGATAATCG
>JAHFDG010000122.1 GCA_023249105.1 Candidatus Methanoperedens sp.
CAACCATAATTTCTTAACCCATAGTATGGGGGGCTTGTAACCACACACTGTACCGATTTCTCTGCCAAGGTCGGTAATACATCCAGACAATTACCAATGATAATTTCACTTTTCACTACTGCCTCCATCCACCATTTTCAACCTATAGCCTCAACCCACCACTTAGGCACGGCGGAGATGTTTATTCATTCGTTTCTTTATTAAATTTATGTTGAGTACTGATGGCAATCTTCCTGCACAACGCTGGTGTTTTTATGCAACTCAGTGCCCTAACGTTGCATAACCAATGAGCCAACTGTATATTATCTTCGGTATGGCTTCCCCCTTTAGAAAGCGGCAATACATGGTCAAGGACAGCGCTAAATTTATTAGGGTATTTAAGATTTTTATTAACCTTCCTGCCACAAATCCCGCATATCCACTTATCTCGTTCATAAATTTTCTCTGTATTTATTTTCTCTGTGACTGCGTTTTTTTCTAATGCCCGTCTCCGGTTTTTCATTTCTTTTGCTTCTAATGGATGCGTCTGCCGCCACTTGTTTGTTGCATTACAATGAGATTGAGCTGATTGTTCTTCGTTCCGTAATTCCCAGTCTTTGTGGTATTGATCGAACTTTTCTGGGTTGTTGTCTCGATATCGCTTTTGCATTATGTTTGCTTTATCGCGATTATTTTTATACCACTTTCTTTTTATTTCCTTGGCTTTTTCTGGATTATTTTTTTGCCATAACTTTGTCAACCGAGCCTGCTCGCCTGGGTTGTTACGTCTCCACCTACGACAAGATTCCCTAAACTGTTCTATTTTTTCTGGGTGGTCTATCCGATATTGTCTGGCATATTCCCGTGCCTTTCGTCTCTTTTCTTCTTGCTTGATTCCAATAAGGGGATTTACATCGGGGGCACACTCTGACACTATCTTCGTCTTTGGTCGGCCACTCATGGGGGCACCTCTTGCACTTAAGTATTTTTAACATATCGCACCTTTCTTTAAATTGTTTATACTACTATCGGTATATTACTGTCAAGGAATATTTTAATCTTCCAACAACAAATTTTTACCCGAACCATGATAAATTTGTTCCCTAAATGAAGCTGAAAAAAGTGAAGGCCGCAGTAAGTAAATTTTCTCCACTTGCTCGTCAATGATATAAATCGTCACTGAATCGTCAATGGCACGGCTTCCCCTACCGCATTGCTGTTCGACCTCCGCCATCGCTGAAGAGGAAAACCATAGCTTGCCTAACTCTCCACTATTTGCTCTTGCTGATATGATTTTGTCACCAAGATTCAACCAGGGCATCTTTAAGCAAATAATAAAAGAGCATAAATCGTATTTCAAATCTATCCCTCTGCCTGAAGATGGTGAACACAGAACAATGTCATCGGGAGCGTCTTTATCAAATCCCTTGATGTAATTGTCTATGACCTCTTGGCGATTTTCCGAGGTATGAGTTATCAATCTGGGGGAATTAACAGCGTCCATAACCTTCTGACAAAGGGAAAATGACACCGTGTGCATGAGGCCACGGCTTCCTTCATGCCATGAGAGTATCTTTTTTACTGCATTGGCTAAAATAGGAATACTGGCTTCCATAGTGTCTCGCTTTAGGTCGGCAACCGGCCACAGATGAACGGGCGATTTCTCAGGATCGAAGGTTGACGGTACTTCGTGGATACACCTATCCTCAACATCATCAATATCAATCCCTAATCGCTTGCATTCAACTTCGATGGGTAGGAACGTAGCCGAAATTAAAACAAACACGTCCGCATGATTCCATAAATATCTATCCGCCAATTCATGTGTGATCCAGGTAGGAGAAAATATCAATTTCCCTTGCCTTGAACCATAACGAGGTATTTGCTGCATGACCCAATTTTGGTCAACATTATCAAGAAAAATCTTGCATCGTTCATTGATATGAACAAATCCTTCCAACTCTTTCATTTTGTAAAGCTTGGCATCTGGTTCACTATCCGACATTCCATCAACTTCTCGCTGTATATTTTTACACATTTCACTTGATCGGGACAGTGCTTCTTGAGCAAATTCCTTCCAACTACTTATGCCTTGTTTGGCAGCGGCGGTTTTATATTTTGGACCTTCCGGCAATCCAAGCCGATACAAACTGCGTTCACTGAACGACAGCGATATAAACGAATCGAGGGATTGCTGTAAACTGTCCGCCTCGTCGATCACGCAAAAGGGATTGCCTGACATTCTCCCCACATAGGCAATTTCACTTAAAAAATATGCAAAGTTCGTAAGCCGATAAGGCGACTCAATCGCTTTTTGTTTAGCAAGCGTATATAGGCAGCTCGTTTTTCTATCGCATGGGCTATTTTCAGATGACACGCATTCGTTGCAATTTCTTGTGGTATCCAATAAACATTGGTAATTATTTCTGCCCCATAAAGATACAATGCTATCTCCGAAGTCACTGGTAATCTGGGTTTGTAGGAACTTACTCGAAACGAGATAGGTCAAATCACCCGCCATTAGTCCACACACCATAGCACAGAGTGACTTGCCGAATCCTGTTTTTGCTTTTACGAATCTGAATTTTTTAGTTCCGTTCATTACCCAATTTACTGTTTCCTCTTGGAATGGTAAGAACGGTTTATCCTTGAAATTCGAGAGCCTATCCTTGGCTTGTGATGCCGTGTAAATTGTGTGCATTTAATCCTCTTCCTCCCTACACGCTGGCATTAATGGGTCTAAATCTCCATTAGGATCATCAACAATAGGCTTTCTATCTTTTAATCGCGCAGACAATTTCTTGCGATTTTCATCATCAACAAGTGCTTGATGGATTAGATATTCGGTCAGCGGGGGATACTTCTTGGTTCCCATAATGTCTCCTTTTCACCTTTCCTGTTTCGATTCCTAACTTACCTTCTCTTTAATATCGCCCATCGCAATTAAATAATCCAAATCGCTTTGCATCATAGAACTTAGAAATTCGATAACCATACTTTCATCTTCCGATAACATTTCTTCAGTAAGGTAAAATTCCTGATACCGTTGACCTTGGACATAGTGTTTTTTCGTAATCACTCGGAACCGGTAGGTATCATCAACCGCTTTTGTCATAAAATAGAAGTCGAATTTATCAGTTTCAACATGCCAATTATCGTTAAGCGTGTTTATATCCATTTTAACTTTCCTCTATTTGCCTTCTCAGCCTCTTAGAACGATTTTAAGCTATCCAAATCCCCAACCAACATCTTCCTATCCCCTACCAGTAAAGTCTTTATATTTTCCGAAAATCATAATCCCACGGCCAAATGCTTCTT
>JAHFDG010000023.1:0-30493 GCA_023249105.1 Candidatus Methanoperedens sp.
GATTTGGGATTTCGGTGGTATATGGGTCTTTTGATAATATCAACAGTAGGTTTGTCATGTTTATCGACCTCTAAAATTAATTATTTGTTCTTTATTCGATTCAGCCGCCAGTTCCTGCTCCACTCTTGCTATCATGGCATCAAGTGTTTCAAGCATCGGCGTTTTTCTCTGCGCTCGTGAATACTCAAACTCACGCCACTCCTTCAACGTATTGAGAACCGGAGTTGTTTTCTGTACTTTGCCTTTGTCAGAGACAAAGGCGATTCCTTCTTTTGATGTGATTCATTTTGTATCACCTGATACCTGATAAACAACTCAATACTTATATCGGTTCAGAAATCAGCAACTTTTGATGGTTCTATTCCGGAATCGTAACGATAGAGGCAATTTTTGTAGCAAAAATTGAGGTCGTACTTGTATGAAAGGCCGGCGAATGATTCTGAATCATACGGTTTATGTAATATTATTCCAGTTTTTCCAAATCCTTAAAATCAATAACAGTGGAAATCGGATGGTCCCCGGTCTCATTAACAATAGATGCGAGAAACTCCCCGGTTTTCAGCACGCTGCCCCATAAATTCACTGCTTTTCACTGGCATGGCGATACATTCAAAATACCGCCCGGCGCAGTAAGAATAGCAGAAAGTGAAGGATGCGCGAACCAGGCATTTGAGTACGGGCGGGTGGTTGGATTGCAGTTCCATCTTGAATATTCAGAAAAGAGCATCAACCTCATGTTACAGAACTGTAGCGATGAGATAGTGGATGGAAAATACATACAGACAGCGGATGAAATCGTATCGCAGATCAGCAATGTGCGGGAAATAAATAAACTGTTGAATTTATTGCTGGATAATATTGAACTGGAGTTCGGCAAGAAATAGAGAGCGTATGGATGACATTATTCTTCTTTCAGTCCTTATCTTTGCAGCAGGATTGCTCTACTCCTCGGTAGGTCATGCCGGAGCTTCCGGGTATCTGGCAGCAATGGCTTTGTTCGGTATTGCCCCTGATATAAGAAGCCAACGGCTCTTTTATTAAATATTCTTGTGGCGACCATCGCAACTTTGCAGTTCTACAGGGCAGGCTATTTCTCATGGGATATATTCTGGCCGTTTGCTGCCGGTTCGGTTCCGTTTGCGTTTATCGGAGGGGCTTTATCTCTTCCGGGTTCTGTTTATAAGCAAGTCCTTGGTTTAATCCTGTTGTTCGCAGCATATCGGCTTTTTCAATTCAGGCACTCGGCGGCTACGGATGCAGTTAAACCGGCTCCAGTCAGGGCAGCCGCAGGTTTGTAAATGCAACACTCTACCGCCTGCTTGCAGTGGTCCTTGTTATTGCAGGCGCAAAGCTCATGCTCGGGTGAACCAGAAAAGTTAAAGAATTATTCATTCCGCAACAGGTTCAATTTTGGGAATCTCCCCAAACTTCTCGATATTATTCAATCCGGGTTGGTTTTCTCTCGCTAATTCCTCCTCCAGCACCTGAACTGCCCCGCTGATGCGCAGCAGGGTATTTCTCAGGTTCGCCTGTTTAATCTCCAGTTCTCCAAGAGTCCTCTGGCCCGAATCGAACTCGGCTCTGAGTTCTTTGAGACGCTGCTCCAGTTGTTGTTTCATATTAGTTCTACCTCATTTAAAGTTTCATTATGTAAGCTAAAGCATAATAAGGCGGGCGATTTTCATGAGCCTCGCTCCCGCCATTCATATTTGTCTTAAAGTGATGGGCATGCTGGCCTACAGAGTCTGAATGCGCATGACCTCTCCACATCTCATTATTCGGATCGCCACCGCATCCACCGCCGTACCCCATTTTTACAGTTGTATCTCCAGGGTAAGTCCGCTTTCGCCATGCCAGACCATAGGCATCCTGACCTTCAGTGAGATGCTCGTGCTGACCGCCTGGCTGGGTATCACCGTCATGGTCATGCGCAGGTATTTGCTTCACGTTTAGCGTTACAGTATCCATACCGCCGGTATCACCAGGTTTATATTTATCTCCTGCCCCCGCTATAAACCGGTTCCTTAAATCGGGTGTGCCTTTATTGCCGTCACAAAGCGCCCATCCTGCTGGTATAGCGTTTATTGCTCCCGACCACATGACTATCATTCCTTTTATAATAGCGCCATCACCCACAAAAGCTGTCGCTTTTACCGTGCCTGAGACCTCAAGCCTCTCTGACGGTGCTTGTGTCCCGATGCCCACGTTGCCGTTCGTATGGATTCTCATACGTTCTTCAAGAGGGCCGCCTTTAGGTCCGGTGGTGCTGATTGCCAGGACTCCCTGGAAATCACTTCCCACCCCCATCATCACGATCCGGGCAAGAGGCTTTTCTAAATCCCTTCTTGTAACGCTCAATTCAGTTGTAGGACTGTTTTCGGAATCCAAAAAAACATTCGACGCGATTATATTCGTTCCAGACGTTTCCAATACTTTTCCCTCTTTCTTTACTCTTTTTGTATCCGTCATATTTTTCTCCTCAAATAAAAATTTTAAAATGCACCGGACTCTGCTGTTCCGGTCTCACGGTTGAACCGTTGTCAGCAAGACTGTCCCTGTAAAAGCTCCTCCGTTAAAATCAATTACAAGAGAGGTAATGTTGGTCGTAGTATCCGACCACCACCCGATATGGCTCCCGCGCAACTCCCTGTCGGCTCCGGCAGCCGAATTGGTGTACAGGTGAGTGGCTTCCAGCGCTCTGCTTTTCCCGGATGCCGCATAGAATCTTGCCATGATGAAGATATCGCCATCGGCATTCCAGTCAGTAAACCCTAAAGTGAGACCTCCGTTGTTTCTAATATCAGCGTCGATATTTGCATCACTGCCAATCGTATAAAATCTGTGAGCTAAATTTCTAAATCCGGTTGTGGCGAAATTCTTGTTGGGACCCAGCCTTACATTTTTATTTGTCCCTCCCGTGACCATCATCCTGCCAAATAAACGCAGCTCGTAAATCTTGTCCGCATCCCCGTTCAATCCGCTGAATATTATTGCAGATTCCTTATTGACTGTTTGGGATGTTCCGAACCTGATATTTCCGGCGACATCCAGCTTCGCCTGCGGATTTGTCGTCCCGATGCCGACATTGCCGGATTTGTCAATTACAAGCCTGTAAGCAATATCATCTGCTAGGCTAAAACCACTTGCCGGAGTGGCTGTGCCCGTTGCACCTACCCTTAAATACCAGTTCGCACCCCCTGGAGCTATATTTGAAATTCCAATTCCTGCGCCCACACCATGTGCGCTTGATTCCTGTCCACTAATCGAAAGCTTTTGAGGCGGGGTCGTCGTCCCTATCCCGACATTGCCTCCATTGGGATTAATAGAAGTATTCGTAGTACCAACACTGTTTATTAAAAACGCCCCGCCTCTCTTCCACCACAGGTTCGCTTTCTGGGCGTTAGCCTCATAAAACTGGATTATCGGTCCTCCCGCTACTGTATCCGGTAAAATGACCGGCCCTGCAGCAATTGTTCCTATGGATGCTGCTGGCGATGCTACTGTTGTTGAAATAACCGGCTGCGCTGCCAATGTCGCAGCAGACGTAATTGGCGACATTGTCCCCGTCGTACTTTTTGGTGTAACTTTTATTCCAGTCGCAGATGTTGGAATTGTACCAAGGGTAGCCGCTGAAATGGCTGGCCCTGTTGCCGATGAAGTAATCGGACCGGGAATTTTAGGCAGTTGTGTTGTTGCTATTTCATTCGTTGCATTTATTTTAATGAAATCATCCGGCGCCAGATCGGATGCCCTGAAAATGCTCTCCCCGCTCTTGACTTCAAGATTCGCCCCGGGATTTTTAGTTCCTATGCCGACGTAGCCCTTATCATAATAAATCCCTTTGGTATTGGTAAACCACTGGCCGATTGGAAGATTGGTAATCATTGAGCCATCGCCGATAAACGCAGCGGCTTTGATTCTGCCGTTAACCTCCAGCTTTTCAGAAGGAGCCGATGTCCCGATGCCTACGCCGCCGGCTGCCAGTACGAGTGCATCCTGGAATGAATTGTTGTTTATGGTGAAAGGGGTGAAAGCAGTTCCCGTGATCTTAACGAACTTGAGAGAATTATCATCCCAGGAAACAATTCTCCATTCCTGCTTCCCGTTATTCACGCCGACTGAAGGACCCCAGCTTCCGGGTGTTCCGAGAACCTCCAGCCCCGCATTACTTTTGGGACTTCCTGCATTTATTAATACATCGCCATCGACCTGGAGTTTCCGTGCAGGTGCCGATGTTCCGATGCAGACCCTGCCGGAGCCGTCTATCGTCATCCTGGCGACTGAACCTGTCCCGAAACTCAGCGGATGGGCGGTATTCGTCCCGATGATCATGCCGGCAGGCGCGCCCCACCAGCCGGAATCATGCGCCATAACCCGCGCATCTATGCCAGCCGTTCTGACAGACAATTTTACACTCTTCGGACCCAGAATATCAAGAACCTTGCCCCACGATTCGGCATTCTCGGCATCTGCCGCCCCGGTCCCGATACCCACGTTGCCTGAATTATCAACGTTCAGGGCCGGATCTACAGCGCCATCGGCGCTTACAATTTTACTGTGCCTGTGGAGGTTATTGGCAACCGAGTTGTCGGTTAAAGCTACCCAATTGGCGCCATAAGCAACATCCGCTAAATTACCTTCAAGACCGATTTTCCATTTATCTGCTGCTTCATCCCAGATTATCTGGGCGTTTTTTACCGTACCTCCGCGGAAAACCTCAAGACCCCCATTAATGGTCTTCGGGGTGGGCTGTGGTGGATATTTATTCACTATGACGACGTTGTCTTCAACTTCCAGCGTTTTGGTCTCGATAGTTGTAGTTTCACCCTTGATATCGAGATTTCCATAAATAGTACAGTTACCATCTACAACCAGATTTTTATCCCCGGGGTCGGAAGTCCCGCCAATATGCAGTCCTCCTGTAATGCCTTCCTTTATAGAGAGGGCTCCGCTGAACCTGGTTAATTGCGAACTGACAAGAATTCCGTTTTGACCGTCAATTTTCTTTCCTTCAAGAGATGGCATGTAGGTTTCTTTTTCAATTGACAGCGTCAATTTGCCGTAAGCTCCGGCATAGGTACGCAATGGCGTAGTGCCGTCTTTATCAAAATAACTGACGCTTGAGTCGTCAGGAGGCGGGCTGTTAGTTTGAACCCTGCCGAGTATTATTTTCCCTTCGCTTTCCCTGATATTTGACTTGTTTGTATCCTTATCGATTACGGCTTTCTCGACCCAGTGTATCTTATCAGTACCGCCCCTGTCCGGTAGTTCATCCGCAGCTTCCTTTTTATGATAAATATAAATATACACGCCCGCCTGCAATTCGGTAGTGCCAAGAGGCACAGTAGCAGGCTCTGAAAGGACAATCTCCTGGCTTATGTCTTCATTCTCATTACCTTCATCCTGCGAGCCTCCAATTGAATTGATAGCCATTCCCGGCTCGACTACGACTTTACCGGATTCAACTTTAATATCCAGGCCCCATACTATCCCCTGTGTGTGGAGATGCCTGTTATGAAGGCGCCGCATTCGGATATGATAATTCTGTTCCAGGTTAAACTCGTCCTGCTTGAGGAAGAGACCATCAAAATACCGCATTCTCTTAACTTCTGCCATTTATTTTTACCTCCTAGATTTTATCAACATAATAATGCAATTTTTTTCAATCAACTCTCAGTCGCTGTTTTTCCCCATGATCAGGCCGCCAAGAAGTGTATCCACTCCCACTGTGGAATGGTAGGATATCTGCATGGTCGGAGCCTGGATTACAAGCACGTAGTACGTATGGGCAGGCTTTTCCTGGTCGATTATATCTATGATAGCTTTCTTCTTTTTTTCAAGCATAACCCGGTCAAGCATAGGCAATTCCATGAAAATCTGGAAGTAATAGGGGCGCCCTTCCCCCACCACTGTATTCATCCCGACGGTCGAAGTGACTCCCACCTGGAAAGGATCTAAAAATTCAAATATGGATATTTTGACATCCTCGCCAACGTATATTTTAATATATTCCTTAAGCCCGTCCAGTGTTCCGCGTTTCTGGTACAATGGTATGATTTTAGCTATCAGGTCGCGTTTCTTTCTGGCATTATCTGCGTTCCAGTCTTTCTCCTCCTTGAGGATTAATGCCATCCATCCCGCAAGCCACGACAGGAATTCCAGCGGGGTTTTATCAGGGTCAAAGTAATCCTGAATACAATCCAGTATTTCTTCAATGCCTTTCCTTTTCCCGATTTCGTCCGGAAACGCTTCTTCCAGGACGCTCAAATTCAGAAGGACAAGGTCATTGCCTCCCGGATTTTTTTTGATGAGTTCTTTTATCGGATCGGTTAATATTACCTGCCGGAAACCTTTTTCATCGTATACCGGTTTGAGGAGCAGATTGTTAAATTCCATGGACAAAGCATTTATGAGAGCTTCGGATGGTGGACTCAAACCGTCATACTCATCCAGCAGCAATACAGTTTTCTGTGAAAATAACTTTCTTATGTACAGGGATAGAGGATCCTGATTATCCCGAAGTCTGGATGCCAGACTGGCAGGGTTCTTGATATCCACCTGCTTCAGCGAGTAGATTGAAAGGATATTTTCGAATGCCTTCAGGAATCTTCCCAGGAAATTATCCTTTTCTTCAGGCTGGTAAATCCCGGGCAGGTACCGGAGATACTTACTTTCATTTTCTTTATTATTCATAGGGCGCCTTTTCCACTGTTAATTCGGGCAATGCGATTAATTGGTGTTTTTTTATCTCCGCAGAGGCCACGTCCGCATCACCGTTTATCCATATCTCTGCAATGTGGTCGATATCAGCTACCCCTTCCAGAAGATGATAGAGTTCAGACCGGTAGACATTCCTTCCCAGCGGCCATCCCGTCCCCTCAGGACCGCCGGTAACGGGGTGAAAGTACTCATATATCCTGGTTGTAGCCTCTTGTATAGTTTGTGCTTCGTTTTTATTTTTCTTAAGAGCTATCCATACCTTGAGGAATATATCCCTGTAAAAAGGGGACACCACATGCACTCTGGTTGTGATCAATTTTTTTGCTTCCAGATACCCATTTACCTCTTCTTTTAACAAACGCGCCGGCTTCGGTTTGTCTTTTGAACCTGAATATATATTCGGTTTATTGCTTTCCATTTTGACATTGAATATATCGGTCCTGGCATCATCAATTGTCAAAATGGCTCTTGTTTTTTCTTTATTCAGCCTGAGCCAGAGGGAATGATTTTCAGTGGACAGGTTTATGTTATTTTCATCGATTTTTTTAATTTGTGCATCCTTCACCCAGTTTGCATCATAATTCTTTCTTATGAAATCTTTAAATATGGCGCACTCGGTTGCCGGAATTTCATCAAAGCAAAATAGATATTCTTCACAGTACCTGGAATTTTCTATCCAGGCGGGGATTATGATTATAGATAAATGGCCCGGCTTTTCTATATCTACAGTACTGTATTCCAGATCCCGGTTATTCATGCAAATAGCTCTTCCTTCCAGACCACTTTGTAATTTCTTCATACAGTCAAGAGCTTTATTTTCAAAATCCATGGATGTAACAGCCCTGTACCCCGACTCCATGAAACCCACGGATGCTTCTTTGATTTCGGTTACGCTTTTCTTTTTTCCATCCTCGATATCCAGAAGCAAATTCAATAGCTTTCTGTATTCAATATCCAGGTCCGGGACATTGTAGATGTCCAGGTCGCCATTCTTCTTTTCAACATGCAGGTAGCGGGTCCGGCATCCATTTATCTTTAGATTTGCCTTGTCTTCTTTTCCGCCAAGGATTAACTCCACCCTGTTTATACCATTTTCCTCGACCGCGATAAGGGTTTTATCGTCAATTTTTTCGATAATTTTTGTTTTGGCTGCCCAATCCAGATCAAAATCGTGCTTGAGAAAGGCCCGGAATCTTGCGAAATCGTTATCTTGAATCGTATTCCACGAGAATAAGAACGGGCCGCTCAGCAATCTCTTAAGTTCCTCTTCTTGCGGGACACCTGCTATTAGCTTTAAAAAGTTAATATAGGATTCATCCGGTACCTGATTTGTCCTGTAAATCACCATTTCGCCAAGCCACGAGAAGAGTTCAAGGAGTGTTATTCCGGGATCGGAAGGGTTATGGTTTGTCCACTCCTTGTTGTAGCGCGGAATAAGGGCCCTGGCCTCTTTCATCAGGTCTTCAAAGCTTCTGTCATCCAGGTTGGGTATGGGTATGGACATTTTTCACTCCTCAGCGTTTTGACATTTCGCGCCCGAAACACCATCCGCAATAATCGTATTCATCAATCTTATCGAGGGTTCTGGTAAATATCATATGGTCTTTCTGTATCTGGTTCAGATTGCAATTTGGCTTTACTCTGTTCAGGTCATGGATTTCTTTTGTATTGGTATTTATGAGATACCGGTATGCCAGTCCCTCTTTTTCTTTGTTTATTGCATGCTCACCTGAATAAACAAGGTAGTTATTTTCAATGAAAATTTTTTCAGAATTACTCACTTTTTTTATCATTCCGGTCAATCGTTTTGAAGGATCATCTTTAAGGCTCAGGACAAAAATATCGCCGGCATTAAGGATTGCTATCTTGAGAGGATTAAGACTTATATCGCCTGCAGGAACCTTATTGAGAGTGAAAGATTTAATCCTCCCGTTAGAGGTCTTAACTATACTGCCCGCAGGATATTCATCATCAACCTGTGACGTCTCGCATTCAAGGATATCACATAACATCCCATGGGACACTGACCTTATTACGAGGTTTGCACTCTTGTCCTGATAGCTCAGGATGATACTGTCCCCCTCCTTAAAACCCATAACAGTGAGCGCATCTATCTCCTCTTCCGGAAGCTTTTCAGCCAGGGAAAATGAGAGTTTTCCATCACTTGATTCTATCTGGCTATTCTCCGGGTAAGAATCGGAAAGAATTAAACTCTCCATTAAAATCAATTTATAGATCTGGATCGAAGCGTTAAGAACCAGCTCATCCACATAATCCACACCGTCTGTATTTTCGATGACTTCATAAACTTGTGATATGTATACATTTCTGCCAAAGTCCCATCCCTCTTTTTCCGGGCCGCCAACAAGCGGGTGAAAAAACCGCTTAAGATTATCGATGATCCTTCCCTCGATGATTTTTGCATCGGTGATCGATGTGAAATGTACCTTCGCCTCCACTCCTACCTGAATATAGCCCGGGCCAATAAGGTTAATTTGGGGAGGGCAGGTTGTGAGGTATGTGGATGTTCTATTGAAAATATAGTCCTGGATTTCATTAATCATTCCCCGGCCCGGGATAGGTTTGGGATTTTCGCGTTCATCCGGGACAATAATCATAGTAATCCAGCCCGGCCTGAAATTCTCGCCCGGGTCGGTGGTTGGCAGACATTTGACCTTGGCGACTTTGGGGGAAGCCTCCCTTACCAGCCATTCAAAATCTTCATAGGTAACAGCCCGGTCACGATGTTTGATGGTCTGCGGTCCCCTTTCCCTGAGCCAGTCAAGATCCTTCCTGTCCTCACCGCCATCGGAATCCTCATAATTGGTTACTGATTCAACAAAAGGAAAAGCCGTCTTGGGCTTTGTTATGGATTGGACACCCACATTATTCCCTTTCACTCCCCCCCCGTACTGGTAACTGCACCGGATATTATCCTTTTCTGCAGGAGGGATCATACCCATTTCGCCGTCCCCAAAGGTTATCGTCCCTTTATTGCGGTCAATAATATAGTGCCGGCTGTAAGGACCGGAAGAGTAAAGATAGTTCTTTTCATGCCACCGCACCCAGTACCCGATAACATTGCCATCATCATCCTTTATCTCTTCTATTGCATCCTTTCCTTCCTCAAAGCGGATAGTCGATTTCTCCTCTTCGGTGAGTGAAATCTCCCGCACAATGACTTTTTGTCCCGGCAAAACCGGGAAATGGGAAAAATTGAAAACCTGACTGGTTTTCCCATTGCTTGAACCCAGAATCTCGCTGTCAACTGTAATGCGATTATATGCCCAGACAGTGTTCGTGTAGATGCCTTTAAAGCGGGGCAGGTTCTCATACTTACCTTTATCCAGCCTCGCCCGTATCCAGTAATATCCTGTTTCGAACTCAAAGCAGTACCTCTTTTTCACGTCATCCGGGGCAAGGAATTGTATCATTTCCATTTTGGTCAGGTTCCTTGTTCCGTCTTCGACGCTCAGAAGGGACCAGGTCTTACCTGTCCAGTACTCCCACGCCAGGACCGGAGGGTTGTAAGACTCAGGGGTCATGATAACAGTGAACATATTTTCAAGGAGCGGGAAGAATATGGTCACAGGAAGCGTAGAAATATCCTGGTCAAAGGCGAGGTAAACTGCCTGCTGGGTATCTTCCACAGGTTGGAACGGTGTGAAGGTTTTGCTACCCTTGCACGCTTCGGTTTCATCGCTATAAATGAAATCATTGTATGTAAGAACGGCCTGCAGATCCTTTTCGGATTGATTAAAAGAATAGTTCATGGTCAAATTCTTTATAGATGGTGGCTTGAAGGTGGGTGGGCTTACTATCCATTCGGTCTTTTCGTCCTGTGAAAGGGGTTCATATCTTGTATTACCACCCTTATCCACGATCTTTTTTTGTTTTATACCATTGATTATTTCAACCAGATAATGCGTATCGACAGTCTGTTCATAATACTGTGCTTCCCTTCCATAATCGCCTTCAATGATGCGAACCCTGACCCAGTAGTTCTCCTCAGCGTTGATCTTAAGTGGTTCGAATTTCTTGCATGTGAAAATAACTTCATGCTCGGCATCTTTGAGCGTAAAGGCATTTGTCCGGTCTTTGAATTCAGGAGTTTCTGCGCCGTCTTTCGTAGTCTCGCCTATCAAATCCCAGTTCTTTCCATCCCAGAACTCCCACCAAAGTTTTATTTTTTCAGGTTCAGGTTTAATTACACTCGCCGAAAGTGAGAATTTCAGTGTTACTATGGCTCCCTCTTTGGAAAAGACCTCTGTTGAGCCTATATAAAAAGTATCATTGAATTTTGGTCTTTCTCCAAAAGGAAAGAAATCCTTGGTCAAATCAATGGGGAAATTATTGAAAAATGCCAAATCCGGAGGGACAGGGGAGCCGGGAGTTATCGATACACTTGCTTTAATTGTATTGATCAACGGCAGGTTATCTTTTGGAATCGGGGTATTCAGTTCGGCATATATCCAGTGCTTTGTCCAGCTCTTTTCCTGGTCCTTTCCTGTCAAGGTCTTTTCCGCGATTCCTCCCACAGGTTCAAAAATAATACTTCCGCTCTTCAAAAGACCGGCAACATTCTTGTCAGTGCCGGCTGTAACAGCAAGGGATTTTGGCGCTAAGTTTTCATCAAAGCAGTACCATTTCACTTCCCAGGGAACAGTCTGTGATATATCGGCTTTGAGAGTTACATCAAGTGTAATGACAGCCTTTTCCTTGAAACTGAAAAGATCGCTGTCGCCGAGGTAAAGGCGGTGAGGAACAAGCTCCTTACCTTTGAAAAGGACAACAGCCTCCGTTGCATTGCCGGATAGGACAGCGGTTTGATCAGCCCATTTATCCTCATCCGGTGAAAGACTTACCGCCCCAACCAGTTTCGGCGGGATAATTGTGATGTCTTTTGCGGTTTCAAAAACGATGGCTTCTTTTTCTTTTGTCTGGGCAGTGGCTACCTGAGTCCCGGCTGGTATTCTCCTGTATGTGGTTTCCCCCTTTGCCATGGTAAAGGTCAGGGGTGCCCTGGCCTCAGTGGGGGGAAATAAACTTGTTCCCACCATATCCAGAAAAGTCAGAAAATTCTTGTCCGGGACTTTGTTCAACCTCTGGATTATTATCTCTATCATCCTGGAAAAGATATGCATGAGTGCATCGGCATATTTATCCGACTCGATTGCAGCCGCGTCTTTCCATTCAGGGCAATAGTAAAGAGCCAGGTCCCTTACCTGTTCAAATAACATCTGCTGGTCCCTTGAGTCGATTTTAGGCGGGTCTATGGTCATGAAATCTTCCCCTTCTCAAGGTAAAATGGATAGACCAGGTTATCCCTTGTGTTAGTCGTCTTTACCATGTAATCTATAGTTATGATAAGTTTGTTCTGTTCTGTTTCATCAGGCTCGGCGTTCACGTTCAGTAATTCAATCCTCGGTTCCCACTTCAGCAATGCCTCTTTTATATAAAATGTTATGAGTGTAGCGGTTGAGGTATTGTTCGGTGCAAAAACAAGCTCATTGATTCCGCATCCGAAATCAGGTCTCATGACCCGCTCCCCTTTCGCGGTGCCGAGTATTATCATTATAGATTCCCGGATGGAATCGTAGCCCTCGGAAGAAACTATCTTCCCGTCTTTAATAGATACCGGAAACTTCCAGCCCCTGCCTAAGAAATCCGCATCGGTCATTTATCCTCCAATCAGAACAGTGCCAACAGCCATTACAGTGCCAACCGGAAGGTCAGAGGGGTCATTGCAGGTCATGGCAGTATCGCCGCTCCTTGCCGCCATTTTCCCGTTTATTTTTACAGTAGTACTTCCAATCTTTATGGTCGCCTTGTTTGAAGGGGGATTCTGGAACGGTCCTCCCTGTGGAATATGCGGCGGCGTGTTTGAAGCCGTTGAATCAACAGTGGCTGCTGACATTCCCATTATTTTTACATCCGAGCTGAGACCGCCGTCTATGATACCCACAAAAGGATGCGGTAATGGCGTAGGCACAGGCGGTCCCGGAGGTGCGGGTATCAATATGATATGCGTATCTGTTGCCATTACCTGGTCTCCTTGTTTAGCTGCAGGCTGTCCCATATTAATTAATGTTCACCGTTGCCCCTTTTACAGTCATAGTTCCTGAAGCCTTGAGATCCATACTCGATGATGCTTCGACCTTTGCTGATGCAGACGATTTTGCTTCAATGTCTTTTGCATTTATAGTTACTTTCCCGTTGGGTGCGGATATTTCAATATCCTTTTCGGATTTTATAGAGATCTTGTTATCCTTTGAATCAATGACAATCATATTTTTTTCAGTTTTATCCACTATCTCGATCTTTTCTTTCCCATCCGTATCGTCAAGCCGTATGATATGGCCGCTTCGCGATTTAATAATCCTGAAATTATTTTTTCCATCATCGTTCGTAATAGGCGGCTTATCTTTGCCGTTCCATAATGAGCCAATTACATACGGGATATTTATATCGCCATATTCGAACGCCAGGAGAACTTCATCATCCACTTCCGGTAAGTAAAACGCGCCTCGCTCTTTTCCTGCCATGAACGAAATAACCCTTGCCCAGTTAGATTCATCCTCACCGCTCAAACGGGGTATTTTTACCTTCACGCGTCCGAGTTTATCCGGATCTTTATTATCAGTCACGATCCCGACAACGACTCCAGATATCCGCGAGTCGGGTCTCCTGCTTTGCTCCAGAATACCAGTAATGCTCATACCCCGGTCCTCTTCACCTTGAATGTCGTTGTATATGCTCCCTCGTTGATGGAATGAATCGTGGATGCAATATAATATGCGCCGCTGAGCCTGTCTCCCAAACCTTTGATTTCTATGGTTTTCCCTGCCCGTATTTTTGGATTCCCACCGCAGATTCCCTCACCTGTTAAAAATTCTTTAAGAAATAGATTATACTTCGCCTTTGCAATATTTTCAGCGTCTTTTGAATCTATGATTAAATCGTCCACTACCGAGACCGCCGAAGCGGTGAAGGCTTTTTCAGATATTTCATAGCCCGATTCTTTACCTGTCATCTTTGATTTCTCACTACCTTTCGAAGCTGTGGAGGTTATTTCCTCCTTGTCTTTAACGTTCCAGCCCCTGACCTCTATCTTGCTTCCTTCGGTCAGTGTTTTTATCCGGGCTGAAAAACTCAGAAGATCTATCCCGTACTGGAGTGTTACCTCCGGGGTTTTATCTTCCTGCGATTTCCGGAAAATAAAGGTCTTATTATCAACAAGCATTTCATAGCCAATCCGGTTTGCGCGTTCGAGGAGGAATTCATAGTTGGTCTGGTTATTCTGGAATATGTACGGCTGGATGGTTCCCGTATCATCGACACTGGGTGAAAGACTTGCCTCGGAAGCAACCTTTGATGCGATATCGCTGTCCTTCATATCCTTGAACGAGCGCCTCATTGTTCCAAACCTGAGCCTGTGAAGCCTGTCATAACCCCTAATCTCGACATAGGAAGAATCCCCGAAGGTATAATCAAGGGATGTGATCTCACCTGTCATCATTTCTACCGTGCTGTCGATTCCCATGAAGACTTTTACAATGTCTCCAACCTTGAAGGTCTTAAGATCCACGCCTCGCCATGCGCCTTTAAAAAAATCAACCGTATTGAACTTGATAGTAAACATCGCCGGCAGATTGATATCATCTTCAAGAGTCACTCCTTCCACGGCGGATAATAACTCTTTTGAAAGCTCGCTTCCGTTCAGGAACAGCTTGAAATTGGCGACATTTATTACATTGGTGACCATAAGGCACGACTCCCTAATCAGGAATTATTAAAGTCCTTCCGATGTCGTCGTCTTTTGGAAACTCACGCGGATTAAGAATATTGTTCTCGTCAGCGATCTTCCTCCATAAAGAGACATCCATGAGCGCTTTATCGGCGATAAGATCAAGCCTGTCCCCGCTTTTTACGGTCCACAATTTCCTGCAGGCTTCCGCTCCTTTTAACTTTGCGTCTTCTTCGGTTGTTACAACAGACTTGAAGGTGACCGTCAGTTCCGCTCTTACAGGTATCCCGCTCGGGAGAAACATTGTGAATTTCTGGTCGTGTTTATATATGATTCCCTTGTAAGTGAATTTCCCCCAGCTAAACAGGCATATATGAGGTTTCTTTGTTTCTTTTCCCTCAACAGTAGGCATAACGAGTGAAGTTATCTTTTCGATTTTCTCCCTGACATCAGTTTGCTTTTCGTAAGTATCGAAGAGCAGCGTAACCGTGAAATCCGCTACATTTACCTTATTGAAACTCAGCGCTGAGCCTTCACCGGTTATCGTTGCAAGGGTCGAGACAGTATATTCCTTCGGATTAAACATTACTTCGATAGTTTCATTCGTATCGAGGACTGTTATCTGGGCCTTTGAAACCATCAGGATAACCCCCTTCTGTCTTTTTCTATCGAGATTCTTTTCTCAATGATCTTGTAAACGGTATCGGCAATCCGGTTGATTTCATGGAGCGGTTTTTCTTTGAAGGATTCCCTGATCAAAGTATCGTTTATATTCCGGGAAGCTGTTTTTTCCACCTGTTCCTTATTTTCTGAAATATTTTCTGTTTTTTGTACTACCGGTTTTTTAAGAATTAGTTCCGCAGTGGGGGTATAGGCAAGATTGCCGGTTGAAATCTCCATTGGTGTTATCATGTCATTGGGAATACCGTATTTCAAATCGACACCATGCCGCGGAAAAACCAGATTAGAAAACCGGTCCTCAGCCGGTTTCAAGATTATCCCCCCGCGATGTGCATGGATCGTATTTTTTCTTCCTGTCTTTTCATATTCATTGATAATATTTTCATAGTGTGTATTCGCGATAGTTCTGTTTTTCCGGAATAATTCTGTGCTTTTTTCAGTCATGCCCTGAATGCCTGCCGGAGCCCCATCCGCTTTTATGTGCGATGGCTCCCCGGATTGGTTTTCATTATTTGAAGGCTGTGTTGCAGGGACAAAATGATGAATGCCACGATTACTTTTTGAGAGCATGTTCCTGATATTGAGTGTTCTTTTTAAATTGCTAAAATTTACAGTATTCGAGGGAACCATTTTTAAAGGCCTGCTTATCAGATGCGAACCGGGGAGGTTTTTGTAGCTTAATTCAGTTTCAATTATGCTTCGGTGTAAGGCATTTTTGACCACCGGATGACCGCCCGTTCCCGGGAGTGCCGGTTCTAAAGATTGATTTTTTTCAAGGTGAATATTTTCACGGCTTACTTCATTTCCGGCTAAACCTTGCCGGAATACTTTATTGGCTGTGGTGAGACCATTCATTCTATTGGGTGGCGCTTCTGAAAATTCCCTTTCGTTAATAGAATTTCTTGATCCCGGTACATGAGCCTGAATGATCCTGTGTTGTGAACCCGTCTCGATATCGGGCGTTCTTTTTAAATAACCCCTCATCCCGGGTTTTGAGTATATGTTTGAGTATATCAAAGTCATATTCGCGGGCAGGGTTACCAGATGCAAGCCTGTGAATAAAGGATTCTCTCCGGTCCCGCTTTCCGGAGGATTATTTTCATAGCTTATGTCCGTTGCTACCCCGTTTTGCGGGTGTAAAGGATAATCCGGATTTGCAGATACAGTATCTTTTCCAGCCGGAAGGGGGTTCGTTATTTTTGCGGGAAAAGTACGTCTTTCTCCATGCTGCTTACCAGATGCAAAAGCATAACCGGTTTGATAGTGTTTTGAACCGAAAATCCATGTGCCGGGCATTCTTTGCGAATGGCTTACAGTCACATTCGCAGGATGCGTGACCATTCTAACTGGCTGGATTATCGAATACGAGCGAGTGAGTAAAAAATTCCTTCCTGCATTGCCAGGCTCCCCCGGAATATGTTCATAATCTATATTCGATACTGTTATTTCCTTCTGGAAAACATTTGTGCCTTCTTTCGGCCCCACATTCGTTACTGCGCGTGCTGATGCCGAAGAAACGTTTTCATGAGAAGTCTTTATCTGATATGTTGCGGAATTGTTGAAAAATGTTAAGTAGTTTCGCTGCCGGCAATCATTTACCATGCCCGCGTATTGCCCGAAAAAGCCAGGGACTTTCAGGGGTGCGAATGATATGTGCGGAATAACGCTCATGGCGTTTTCTTCCGATATTTTCATAGCCTGAATTGGTCGTTTATCCGCCTGTGATAAATACCCCCTATTCTTACTAAAGTTGTATAGTTTCTGAAGATAGTAATTGTCCGGTGTTTTTATCAACTGCCTGATAAATTCGAAATAAAAGCTGAACTGGAATTTCAGGTAATTGCTAATTGATATTCGGTGCGCGGGGTCTAATTTTAGGTTCTTTCCCCCCGCACCAGATAATCTCAGGAATATCAGTGAAGGCAGCCTGCCTGATTTTCTAAAAATGCCGTATTTGCCTGCTATCCGCTTAGAAAAATTAAAACCGCCAAGTCCGGGAGCCCGGGCTGATAGTTCGTTTTGCAAAAGACGTGATTTCATGTCAAATTTCATGTTTTTAGATTAATCCTTACAGTAACTTCCGCTTCCTCAATTACACCACGCCATGATGGGTCAATACAAGGGTTTCACTTGCAACCGTATTGCTTGTCGCATTGAATGAGGACACCTCCCACTTTACGGGATACGCTTCAAAGAAATACCAGTCCATTACCTGGTTTCCTTCGTGGTCAAGAAGGTAAATAGCGCCGCTTTTCCGGCTGATTTTCCCATGTATGACGTCTTTGTACCAGTTGTACAGCTCCCAATCGGTAAGCCCGCGTTTTAAGGTAATATCGGTGTATTTTGTACCTCTGGGGAGCTTATACTCGAAATCATTGACTCCGCCTTCCCGTATGGAATCGACTTCTGTCTGGACGCTCAAGCCGGAAACGTCGGTAAATCCCCCTGCGATTATGCCTTCGATTTCTACCAGAAACCTGAAGGCGCTATAAGGGTCTTCTCGTTTTCCAACCACCATTGCCGCTCCTATACTTCGAACATCTTCTTCGATTCCTCTCCGTTAAGTTTCTCATTTATTTTACTTACCTCCTCGCACCATTGCTGCCGCTCCCGATGCTCCATGTTCATTATCGTTTCATAGTCCCAGTGAAAGTGGTAAGCCAGAAAGGCTACCTCCTCGTAGAGGCGCTCGTGGGGGTAGCCTGTTATTCCCCCGGGGATTGCACCTCCACATCGAATTTGTGCTCGCACTTCGGACAGACCGTCTTGATAACATTCGAACCATTCTGGTTGATTCTCGTATACATTTCCTGAAGATATGCGAAGTCCCCGGCAAAGAGGCCCTCAATAACCCTGGGGTTTACCATCTTCAAACTCCCGAGGCTGGTAACGACCCTGGAGAGAAGGATGACAGTCAAATACGCCGGGTTATTCTGCACCCTCGGGTCTTTCATGGGCAGTATCTCATCAGCAGCAGTGGCCAGCCTCATCTTGCCATCCCTGTGAAGAGTTCCTGCCTCGTCCACATATCCCATGGGCAAAGTAAAATCGTGCTCCGTCTGTAAAATTCCCATTTCGCTTCCTCTTGGCTAATCCATATTACTTCGTCCTCTTTATCCCTTCATGCACAATCTCAAGTGTCTCTATGACCACTTCGTTCGCCTTTGCGCTAAAACCAGACGGGCTATACTTTGTGGGCCATGCTTCCATAATATCCCATCGCGCCTTATCATTTCCTTCCTCATCGATCAATACCAGGGAAATATTCTTTCTTGCCTTGGTTGCCCCGGCATCTTCAACCGACTTTCTCCACTGATAAAGCTCCACTGAGTCCGTGAGCCCTTTCTTCAGGGTTATGTTCCCGTACTTGGTGAGACCCGAAAGTTTTTTCTGGAAAGGTAAATCGGTTCCTTCCCTGTAATCAACCGAGTCTGTGGTAGTATCCGGGATTGTGGCTTCTGCAAAACTTGCCGTTTGGATTCCATCTATCTCGACCTTGAACCTGAAATTCCTGTACGGATCGGTTCTTGCTGCTGTTGCCATATTATTTTCCTCCTTAATTATTTTTCATTTATTTTGACAATGTCTTCTGCTGTATCCTGATTATTACGAACTCTGCGGGTTTTACCGGCGCTACCCCGACCTCGACAATCAACTGCCCTGCATCTCTTACTTCAGGCGGATTATTCTCGGCATCGACCTTTACATAGAATGCTTCTTCCGGAGTGCTTCCGAACAATGCGCCGTCTCTCCATACCCTCAGCAGAAATGCCGTTATATTCCTGATTACCGAGCCCCACAGCGCGGGCGAGTTCGGCTCAAATACGACCCACTGTGTACCTTTGTCAATAGAATTCTCAAGGAAGAGGAACAGCCTTCTGATATTAATGTATTTCCATTCTGCGTCGGCAGAGAGCGTTCTTGCTCCCCATACCACAATACCTGACGATGGGAAAGAACGGATGACGTCTATCCCTGTGGGATTTAATATATCATGTTCGCTCTTTGTGACAATTCTTTCTATACCGCTCACCGAATCAAGATAACCGTCAGAAATACCTGCGGGTGCCTTATGGACTCCCCTTACCGAATCGGTGTGGGCGTATGTTCCGGCGATTGCACCGGAGGGAGGAACTGATATTTTCCCTCCGGTCAGGGGGTCGCTCATAATTACCCAGGGATAATAGAGAGCTGCGAATGAGGAGTTAAATGCATTTTGTCCACTCCAATCGCCTTGTGCCTCTTTATAATTCTTAATAGTAGTGGGACTGACCCCAAAAGGAGGGTCTGCAATAAAGAAGCAGTCGTTCCTGTTCTGGCAGTAACTGTATCCTTTTATAACTGTATCTCTGGGTCCAGTAGAAGAGATTTTAAGACTATCGGGCATGGCAACGATGTTGATGTCATCGACTATATCGAAGGCATGAAGACCATTCATTGCCTTTGCATCGCCTTCAAAATCCGCTACCGCTAGAGAGGCGTCACCATTATTACCGCCAGTCAGGGGCACAGTATCTTTTTTGGGAGCATTGGGAGTAGTTCCTACCTTTTCAATTGTGACATAAGCCGACTTTACATTGTCTATAACATTTGCCATCGTTAGATTATCGAATGACTCTTGTACATTTCCGCCAAATTTTACAACCAGCTGGAAGCCACCTGACAGTGCTGTATCAGTGGCAGCTTTTGCTTCGATGGAAATCTTATTCCCCCATGTACCCCTCTCCGTTGCAGTGAATTTTAACGAAGCTACAGGGGGTGTGGCACCATCATTCATGGTTCCTGTTGAAGCCTCAGTCGTCTTTGTGGAAGGGGTTGCTATATCCGTGTAATGGCATGTCCTGACCACATAACACCGGGTTCCTCCTTCCGAAAAGAACTGGTACACAGCATATGCCAGATATGCATTGGCTGTGTAAGCCCCATATGTGTTCACAAACTGAGTCCAGTTCGCAATAAAGTTTGCCTGTCCGATCGGTCCTTTTTCCGCAATCCCGACAAATGCCCCGGTCGAAGTGCCGACACCTTCGATAGGCTTTACTCCTGAGGATTTTTCCTCAACATATACCCCAGGTGATAGATATTCAGTCATATTATACCTCCTTATAAAAATTTAAAATTCTATACTTTTTATTTTCCCTTTCTTATATAGCTGCTTTTCCTCATTTCAGTTTTTTCAGCTTCTTCTTCTTTTTCCGCGACCACGATTTCTCTTATCATTAAGTCCTGCAGATGCGATGACGATAATTCCTCATCTGTAACATCTGCCGTACCTTTCTCTAAAAGGTCGATATGCCTACCGCCTTTTAAATGGATTAAAAATCTCTGATTGAGTTTATTTCGTATTACTGGCATAAACCTCCAATTTAAATTCTTCAATTCGATACAAATTTTCAATAGTAACTTTCGCTATCTTATTTTTGAACTCAAAATACCGCATTTTGCACCAGGTTTGCAGAAGTCATGAAGACATCTGCCGAGCCTTTAGCCAAATGTCAATATTGCTCCCCTGATTTTTCAGGTTCAGTTAGTTTTGAATCTTGGTTTAACACCTCCACCCTACTGTCTGGTTAGCATTATCGGATCGATAATACGTGTTACTACACCCTTTTTTAACAGAACGGGAACGTTCCCGCTTATATATCCATATTTATTAATAGTTAGTGTTATATTTATATCACTATCTATGGTAAACCGGATGAAAAAACCACCGTCATCTTCCGAAGTTGCGCTCTGCGGCATGGTTGTGACATTTATGGCGGCAGCGGCAACCGGCCTGTAGTTCTCGTCGACAATCCTTCCCTTCAGGATTGTCAGCCCGTCAGGAAAGGGGTAATTGGATTTTGGGGTCAGCGTCAACTCGGCAAAAGGCTGTTTGGGGTCAATCGATTTGGTATCAACGGTCAAATTCCCGGGTTTGTAAAAATGACCGCTGCCTGTGAGGACATGATTTCCTTCGGGAAGGTCCACCAGAAGGAAATAGCCTGTGCCGTGTTGAACAATTTCTTTCCTTACCCCTGTGGCTTTTAAGAACACATCTCCGATAGTCTTTTTATCCGGGGAAAGGTCGTCTTTCAGCATTACTGCAAGACTCAGGGTTGACTTTGTTCTTTCAAGAAAGGTCATGTACCGGTATCCATCCTGTGCATATCGATATCCTTTTCCAGAACTCTTTTAATTATAGCGATCGGCTTTCCGGACGGGATTCTTACAGGGCTCAGGATGTAGGAAGCCGAAAGCTTGAAAGGCTTGCTTGGAAATCTCTCCCAGAGCTTGTTTATCTCATCAAATGTAAGGTTGTTGGGAACGACCCGTATCTCCTTATTCCCGGCTTCTATCAGGCCCCCTTTAAGCATGTCTCCCTTGAGCACGGAATTATCATAGAGCACCTGCATGAGCTTTTCAATGATTATCAGTTCGGTTTCTTTGACTTTCGCGTAGGGAGTAAAGATAAAGTGTAAATCAAGAATAAGCGGAGGATATCGCATCTTGTCGGTATCGATAGGCTCTGATTGGGTATTCCTTAAATAGCCATTCTCAATGAATTGATATAAGAAGACAGAAAGCATTGGATTTCCGGTCGGTTCGATCTCTGCGGGTGAATCAAAGACTATCGAATTGACTGGCTTGAGCTCGGGGATATTATCTTGAAGGAGCGCCTTTAAGGAGTCTCCGATATCTTTTAAAATCGCCATTTATTTCCCGTCTTCCTCTATCATTTTGTAATAAGGTTGAAACTCTTCCTTCAAAAAAGGTTTACCGATTTTCTGGTATTCCTTCTTAGCTGCCCGCATGAGATGATGCATCCCGATTGCGCAGGATTCCTCCGCAGCATAAAATGCAGACGATAACGCGATATTCTTGATATTCCCGCCGGCAAGCTTCAATCTCTCGGCGAAAAATTTGTAATCTATATCCCCTGCACGCGGCGCGCCTTCCGGGAATATTCCGCTCCATATGAGTTTTCTCTGGTTTTCATCGGGGAAAGGAAAGTCAATCACAAAATGCAATCTTCTTAAAAAGGCATCATCAATGTTTTTGCTAAGATTGGTAGCAAGTATGACAACACCCTCATACTCTTCCATTTTCTGAAGCAAATATCCGGTTTCTATGTTGGCATACCTGTCGTGAGCGTCTTTGACCTCGGAGCGTTTTCCGAACAGCGCATCCGCCTCGTCAAAGAACAGGATGGCATTACTGGTTTCTGCCTCCTTGAAGATCTTGCTCAGGTTTTTTTCTGTTTCGCCAATATATTTGCTGACCACGTTAGATAAATCGATTTTATACAGGTCCAATCCCGCGTCCCGGGCGATAATTTCAGCAGACATTGTTTTTCCAGTACCGGACGGCCCTGAGAAAAGGGCATTCAGCCCCTTCCCCAATGAGAATTTCTTATCAAAACCCCAATCTGTATAAACGATTCCCCTGTATTTGATATATCCTGATATTTCTTTTAACTGTTTTTTTATGTCATCAGGGAGGACTATATCCTCCCACGTATAGTGAGGTTCGATTTTCCTGGCAAAGGCGACGAGGTTCCTGTTGGACTGTGCCTTGCATCCCATGTTAAGAACTTCCATTGATAATTTAGAATTTCCGGGGTTTTTTGCAATCAAAACATTTCGTGCCGTGGATATGGCATCCTTTATCTGGCCCCCGCTGAAATTGAATTTACCGGCGAGGGCTCCAATATCCGCATCATCCGGGGCATCGCCGTCAAGCATTGATTCCCACAGGCGTTTACGAAGCATAAGGGACGGGAGGGGAAATGCCTGGCTTATAAAGCTATGATTTTTTAAAACCCCGGCAGGCTCCCAATACTGCTCACCTGACAGGAAAATCAAATTTGGAAAATGATCTAATTCCATGAGCAATCCGGTAACTCCCATATTCTCTTCTTTCAGCAGACCGTCAAATCCTTCAAAATACATTGAAGAATTCTGCAATAATGCTTCGCGAAGTACAGGTTTTATGGTTTCTAAGGCCTGATCTTTCATCAAAGCTTTTGAATTTACAACGAGCATTGACATTCCCAGTTCATTGCATATGGCTTCAGCAGCCGTCTTCTTCCCGGACCCGTATGGGCCGTAAAAAAAGAACATCGGGATTTTAATAATTGAATGATTATTTATCAGATTCTTGAATGTAGTTATCGTGTCCTCAGGCAGAATAAGATCCTGGAAGGACTTTTGCGGTTTTATTATTGCTGAGAAATTCCGAATCCTCTGGTCTATTGCATTTTCCCCGAGGAGAAAGTTTATTATCCTGTCATCGACTTTAAGAAATTTCGATAAAAGGGGAACCTGTTCCTCCCCTATAAGATATACAAGCCTGTTCTTAATCAAAGTGGCATCTTGCGAAAATATATCTCTTGCCCAGAGTCTTTCTTCAGTCGAATAGCATAGGAGTTTTATCACAAGGTCAACACTTGGCCGCTTCCTGGTCACATCGTTCTGGAAGTAGGAATACAGCTTTTCATACCGCATGTCCAGTTCGGGCGCAAGACAGACTAATAGCGCATCGATCTCGAACGGCTGCAAATGAAAAAGTTCTGACAGGATATGAAGCCGCAGTCCCGTTCCCTGCTTTATGCTTTCGGCTTTTTTTGTGTTTATTTCCCTGGTTATTTTTTCAATTTTTTCATGTTCCCGGGGTGAACGGGCATAAGCCTTTGATTCAAAGGAAGGGGTTTGAAGAATCGCATTTATTTCATCTTCTGAGATATACAAACCCTGGAATCCCTGTGAACTCTCGATGTGGTCAGCCTTTGATTTTTCATAGTACAGGCGGATTATTGTATCAATCCGGTTGAGTTCTTCAAGAATATGTTCAAGATTGTTTTTATAAATAGTCATAGTGCTGACGCCGCTGGATTTATAATGATCATAGCTCTGCATTTTGATGCTCACTTCAATTTTTGTAACTTCTGTTTAAAATAAAAAATTACCATGGTATAGAGAGTACTCTATCCGGAAGGAGTTTCATCGCACCACTGGCTCACCCTAGAATTCAATACGCCATTTGTACATGTAAATGGGCGTATATATGTGTTTCGAATTATCATTATTGGAACGTTTCAAAACATCGTTATTGCCGCGCCTTGTGCATTCCCGGTTTTAGGCATAAGAGACCCCTGAACAGCCTGATTCATTTCAGTAAATTCATATCCTTCTGTTTCTGTTCTCTTATTACTATTTTTCATCATTTGCTTCCCTTTTAAATTTTGTCGCAGGGCAGGAATAAATCTTGTCATTGCCTTGACCGATTTGCTCTTTCAATTCAGGATTTAATATTTTTTTATTATAGTCCAGCCAAACGTGCCATTTCTCATTATCCTGACAATTAAATCCCCTGCATGGAACGGGACGATGATCACGAACCGTGCACTTGTAAGTTTTCCCGTCAAGATGGGAACAATAACCATCCGGATTATGAGCAATCAGGTAAGGCCTTCCGAATTCCCATCTGATGATACCCTCCTCCACGTCCTGTTTTGACAGCGCGAACGGGAACTTGCAGCATATCGACTTGCAGATATGCAGCCTGCTCAGGCAATCTACATTAGCTTCTTGTTTGAAAGTGTACTTATCCTCTTCAGGGTCTTGATACAGTAACCCGATGCCGCTTTCGATGAAGACTTTCACAAGCCGCTCTGCCACCTGTTTTTTCCTCTCATCCAGTTCATCGATTGAGATCAGTCCTTTTTCATTGAGAAGTTCTACCAGTGCATACAGAAAAGAAGTTGCTTCAAGTGTTTTCACAGTATTGGCATTGATCCTTGCGTGGTTGTAGAGAAGCCCCTTCGCTATATCTTTCATTAATTCCTGAGTACCGTTTTGATTTTCTTTTTGCATAATTCCTTTATTCCATTTCATACTTGAGACTCAGGTTTTTCTGTTTGATCACTTCATCCAATTCGTGTTGTCTCCTGGAGAACAGAGCCTGGAGCATCGCCCTACGGTTGATAACCTAACTTAACAGGTTCACTTCTCAAGCTGCCGATCCACACACCGTTGGCAAGCGCCTCAGGAGACTCGCTTACTTCGTAAATGGCGGCTATCTCTGCGCCAGTGCCGGTCATCTGCTCGAAAGGAATCTCGGACTCCCAGCTTCCATCCCCAAAATCGAAATGCCACGTATGACTGCCGCCAGCTGGTACCGGCACGCTGGACGGAACGTTGCGTGTATATCGCTGAGGTTTACGGACAACACGCGCCACGATCGGCGGGCGCGACAACTCGAACCAGAGCGCCGTGTCACCCCAGAGATTACCCGTGCGCCAGACACGTATGGGTTTGTCACCGCGGTTGAGAAGGACGACACGTCCTGCGCCCGGCGTGCCCGAAAAGCCTATGATGGACAGTACGAGTGGTTGAGCGTTCATCACTGCCGCCTGACAGTCACCAGTTGATGGTAATCACCGAGCTGCTCGCCTTTTCGGCGTTGCCATTGCATGTATCGATGACCTTGAGCTGGAAGTTATACGAGCCGGTATCCGTGCTCAGACCACTTGCCCGGTCCTTCCCGCAATACTTGTCTCCGTTAGCCATGTCCCGCGTCGAGCCCGTGAGGTACTCGTCTCCGCAACCTGCTATGGGAGCGCTGTGGGTGCCCGAGCGATGACCATAGCGCGTATCGCTCGTATCCCTATCCTCAATCCAGGTACTGTGGGGAGTGCTCGAGGGGAAGCCGCTATGGGGAGGACCTCCCGCTTGTGTAGCGAACGCCGCGTCCCATTTGATGTATTGCCGCACTTCGCAGCAGCGTGGACACTTGCCGGCCGGGGTATCATTGTGGAATTCCGCCGCCATATTGAACTGGTTCGAAGTCTTGCGACTGCCCGATGTCGTTACCGGAATGGTGCCTGAGGGCGTGTACGTGGGACCGCTCTTCACGTGACAGGCACAGGGCGTACTAGATGGCGTACATCCCGGTATGCACCCCCTGAGCGTCCCGGAGTTCTCTTTATGATTAATAGAAGAATTCGGTGTTTCGAGAATCTGCTGCTGCATTGCCATAATTTTATCAGGAGAATTTTCCCTCTGGAACTGGAGGATATCACTGTGGTAAACAGAAGAGTCGCTGTGACCACTTTTTACCATCGCCTGAAGATAACCCAATACTTTACTCTTTGACCTGATGCCGTTGACCGAAACACTCTTAGGACTGATCCTTTTCGCCGCCCCCTGCTGCACGACATGCGTCAATTCATGTGCCATCAGCTTAACATCCGTGACGCTCTCATTTCTGCCGAGCCAGATATCAGAACCGTTCGTAAAAGCCCTGGCACCCAGGCTCCTGTTGAGTTGGGCTGCCTCGGAATCGGTCTTCACCCTCACATTACTGAAATCATAGCCAGTCTGTAGTTCCATGCTTTTCCGGATGAACATAGGCAGGGCACTTCCACTTCCCTTGCTTTGCAGAATCCGGTTTTCTAAAGACGGAGAGACATTTCTATCTTCCTGGCAAGAACCACCACAGTCCGCGGAAATCCGCAATCTTCTGGCGCCGTTTTCGTCCCTGGAAGATATTTCCTTTCCCCTGATTTCAACAAGACCGAGAAATTCTGGTACATTCACCTTGGAGATAAATTCCTGCTGAGTATTCCCCATTGATAATATCCTGCTATTTGATACCTCTTCAGCTACCCTTTCGGCTTCCTGTTCATAGATGTCCCCCGGACTTCCCATTACGAGGTTCCTCTGAATCATGGCGACTTTGCATACCTTCTCCTCTTCCTCCTCTTTCTCTTTCCCCTGAACCTCATCGCACTCTTTGCACTTCTGCCGGATAGCTGCCTCCTGCCCCACCGGAATCTGCCTCACAGCACCCGCTTCTTTACCAGCTTCCCGACCTTTTTGTGGTTTAGCATGGAGATTCCCCGACCTGATAAGCCCCTGCACAGCCTGGTTACCGATTGTTCTTTGAAAGAACATAATGCGATCAACAGGTGAATTTGTAGACCGGGAGAAATCCGTCTTTTGTGTTTGGGCAATCTTAGTCTCTTTCTTTACTTCAGGTGTTTTTGCTGAAACTTTTACCATGTCGCTCATTTTATCACCTATATATTTTGTTCAGATATATTTAATGACCATTCAATTTTTATTTATTCATGCTCCAACTATTTCCCCTGCCTCTGTTTTTGATAACAATGAATCTATGTCGCCGAACATGCCTGTTATGAAAGATTCGAGAGCTTTTCTTCCTTCAGAGTCAGGGCAGATACTTATCGCTTCCAATGCCTGCTCCCGTTCTTTCAGGGCTGCCCAGACGAGGAAAGTCTTGGTGTCAATATTATCCAGTATCTCCTTGATTCGTTCGCTGTGAGATGCAATTTGATTTGACGAAACAAGGGATTTAAGCTCATCCTTTTCGGAATGATCCTTTGTCAATCCATATAGTAATGGTAGTGTAATCTTTCCTTTTTTCAAGTCTGTTATTCCCCTAGGCAGCCAGATAGATTCCATATCATTGAATATTTGTATGGTCAAACCCAGATGATGACCGAATACACCGCAGGCATGGATCAATTCATCATTTTCAGTTCCTGCTATTGCGCCTGCTTCACAGGCGGTGGCATAGATATTGCCGGATTTCATTTCAATCGTTTGCCAGTATTCTTCAATGGTCTTTGTAACGCCTGATATGTCTCTATCCTGACCTGCAGCTAAACAGAAGAAGGAATCGATAATGCACTGATTGATTTTTTGGCGAATGTCATAATGAAGGGGCGCCCTGTTAATTATTCCAAAGGAAAGATTATGGATTACTGCTGCATAATTCCACGTCCTTTCAGGGCCGACCTGTTCCCACAATTCTCCGCTCTTGTCCTGGTCAAACAGGTCATCAAATATGCGTACGCTCATTCCCATAGCCAATAATGCCGCTGAAACATGAACAGCATCCTTCGGATTACCATTGACGGCTTTGCAGGATGCAAGGGGCAGCATGGCTTCAGGGATTATAGGCTCTTCGAACAGCTTTCCCAGTACGTTCCTCAATTCTGGCCAATAGTCAGGCACCGAGTCGCTCAGGATTTTTCTAACTTCAGGATATAATGGTTTTAGCCAGTGCATTGTTTTGTGTTTAATTCCACTCGCCAGTTTTTCTCAGTTGGTTTGCAGTGCTCGTTCTATCTTTTCTTTTAGTTCTAAGTTATCGATTCTCTTCCTGAGGTCTTGAAGAATAAATCGCGCTAAAGAAGCCCCCAGTTCAGGATCTTTACTTTTCATAGTTGAAACAAGTATTTCGATTGCTTCCGCATTTGCAATCCTTGCAAGCCCGGGAATAGCATATGGCCACATCAGTATAGTTTCCTTAAGCCCCTTTTCTAAGTAGGAAATGGCAACAGGGTCGCTTACGTAGCTCAAGGCAAGGGCAGCCTCGGTTGCCTCTTCTACGTTTGAAGATTCAATAGCTACGCGGTACAGGTCCTGGCAGACCAGACTCAGTCGCTTCGGATCCCGGGGATGAATGCGCAAAGACAAAGTACCTGACGATCCATGCTCAACAAGCGCTCCTGACAGGGCAATTAATGGTTTGGTCAACCTTATCTCGATATTATAATTTCCCGGTTCAATAAATTGATACCACTCATTTACCAGGAGCCTTTGAGAGTATTCTTCGCTCGGCTCAAGAGATATATCTCCCACCCTGCCAAATCCCTCTTCACCAAGATGTTGTCCACTAATAATCGATCCATCTGGCTCGGTGATAGTGAACTCGAAATTGCTCTTGCGGTTATGTCCAAGGTCGAGACGGATACTTTCCAGAAGTTTATTATGAACTGAAAAATTCACAAAGACAGGTTCATGAAGTGTCACATTGGATTGCGATATTGTAAACGAAAAGATGACTTCTTTTTTATCCCTTGTCATGATCTTATTCATCTTTCTCTCTATTCGCTACGGTAGTGGATCGATTTCTGCGGATAATCCACTTTTAGTGATCTTATATTTATAATTCCCATCGAGCTTTTTACTGATCTGTCTGACAAGTTGTATCGGTCCCATCAAATTGACAGGGTTTCCGCTATTTGCACAGGGACATCTATAGCGGTAGTATTGCGTCACTTTCTCCGTGGAATTTTTATAAGGCTTGACTGCACCGGGGGAATGATTGTCTTGACCTCTTCCAGCTGTCCCCAGTGCCCAGAGTATCGTAGGATTCGGAGCAGCTGCAAAGGGGGGGTCTTCGGTTTGTGTATATGTTACATGTTCACCTACTTCACAACTCGCCAAGTCAGCCAGTTTCCCCGTACTTGAATCCCATGCATAGTCAAAGTGCAATACGCCGCCTCCTGCATCCCGTCCGGCAGTCTGTCTGAAATTCGTAGGCACTGCACAGGGCGTACTGGACGGCGTACATCCCGATAGGCACCCCCTGAGCGTCCCGGAGTTCTCTTTATGATTAATAGAAGAATTCGGTGTTTCGAGAATCTGCTGCTGCATTGCCATAATTTTATCAGGAGAATTTTCCCTCTGGAACTGGAGGATATCACTGTGGTAAACAGAAGAGTCGCTGTGACCACTTTTTACCATCGCCTGAAGATAACCCAATACTTTACTCTTTGACCTGATGCCGTTGACCGAAACACTCTTAGGACTGATCCTTTTCGCCGCCCCCTGCTGCACGACATGCGTCAATTCATGTGCCATCAGCTTAACATCCGTGACGCTCTCATTTCTGCCGAGCCAGATATCAGAACCGTTCGTAAAAGCCCTGGCACCCAGGCTCCTGTTGAGTTGGGCTGCCTCGGAATCGGTCTTCACCCTCACATTACTGAAATCATAGCCAGTCTGTAGTTCCATGCTTTTCCGGATGAACATAGGCAGGGCACTTCCACTTCCCTTGCTTTGCAGAATCCGGTTTTCTAAAGACGGAGAGACATTTCTATCTTCCTGGCAAGAACCACCACAGTCCGCGGAAATCCGCAATCTTCTGGCGCCGTTTTCGTCCCTGGAAGATATTTCCTTTCCCCTGATTTCAACAAGACCGAGAAATTCTGGTACATTCACCTTGGAGATAAATTCCTGCTGAGTATTCCCCATTGATAATATCCTGCTATTTGATACCTCTTCAGCTACCCTTTCGGCTTCCTGTTCATAGATGTCCCCCGGACTTCCCATTACGAGGTTCCTCTGAATCATGGCGACTTTGCATACCTTCTCCTCTTCCTCCTCTTTCTCTTTCCCCTGAACCTCATCGCACTCTTTGCACTTCTGCCGGATAGCTGCCTCCTGCCCCACCGGAATCTGCCTCACAGCACCCGCTTCTTTACCAGCTTCCCGACCTTTTTGTGGTTTAGCATGGAGATTCCCCGACCTGATAAGCCCCTGCACAGCC
>JAHFDG010000023.1:30503-52660 GCA_023249105.1 Candidatus Methanoperedens sp.
CCGGATAGCTGCCTCCTGCCCCACCGGAATCTGCCTCACAGCACCCGCTTCTTTACCAGCTTCCCGACCTTTTTGTGGTTTAGCATGGAGATTCCCCGACCTGATAAGCCCCTGCACAGCCCGGTTACCGATTGTTCTTTGAAAGAACATAAGGCATTCGGCCGGAGAATTTGTTGATTGCGATAAAATGTTCCTTTGTTTTCTGGAAATTGAATTTTTTCCACTCGCCTGATCTTTTTTATCGTGTATCCTTGCCATTTCACTCAATTTTTACCACCATCTATTCTAGTCTTTATTTCACATATATTTATTAAAATTTATTTTGAATTTTTATTCACAACTCCTATTTTGATTATGGTTTTGAGCATGGATAAATTTTTCCATTGACATTCATGTTTCCTTCGGCTCAACAGTATTCATCATTTAACAATATTATTAAATGCTTTAACCAGAATGTCGCCATCGGAAAGCGACCCCTTCGACTTCAAACGATCCACTTCCAGGAGAAACTTTCCGACTGCTTCAGATTCAAGATTATTTTTCACCGCGAACTTCATCGCAAGAATCTTCAATTCTGTCCTTGATGAATATTTTTTTGGCCTTTTTCCATCAATGAAATTGAATATGTGTCCGCATTTTCTGTGTCCTATTGTTGGTGTTGAAGGACTTGCAGACGTTTTTATATAATCCCTAAATGTACAATTCTCGATGATCTCTCCACACTCACAAATTATCATTTTTATACCACCCTGTTTTGAAAATAAACTGTCAACTAATCAAAAGGAGTTTCATCGACCCATCTCTCGCTCCATATTCAAGTGATTAATTGGATACCATTTATTCACATGGAGATGTCCATATATATCAATTTCGGTTGTTGAATGTAGAAACTCTATCTATTCATCCTTTGTCAATTCAGGGGCTCTTTTAGAAAGGTTGAGAAATGCTCCGATGGGGATTTGAACCCCAGTCGTCAGAGTGAGAGTCTGACATGATTGGCCGTGCTACACTATCGGAGCGGAGTTTGTTGAAAGTCATTACGTGGTTATTAAAGTTTCGTTTAATTATCTATTTGAGCTTCACGCAATTCCAAAACTATATTTATAAACACAATTATTAAATATCATGATTAATTATTATAATGATTAAACATGATAAACTATAAGTACTATTAAAAATATTATAAATCAAGGTGAAACCATTATGAGTGAAATCGTAAACGTGGTTTCCCGTGACAACGGGAAGGTAAACAGAAGAAAAGTGAAGGCATCGCCATATGAATTTACCATAGCTACAAGAGCAAAATGGGAGATGGTAATCGCGGATGAGGATGTTACCATCGGAGCGGGGAAACTTGAGCGTGTAAAAGTTAAGGATATCAAGGTACAGAAAGATATGCTTGCAATGCCCTGCGCTTTCAGCCACCATCCAATCGTTTCGGTCATAAAGGTAGGAACAAGAGAAGGGCCGGCTCCAGTAGAGACAGAGAGAACCATCAACGTGGCTTATGTCATGGGGCAGGAATCAGGTGAGATTAAGAAAGGAGACCTGCTGTCAGTGCTCAACCTGTATCCCATAATGTTCACGCGTGAGGCTACCAAACCAGTGCTGGTAGGGTGAGAATAATGGAAACCTGCAAAATATGCAATGGTGTGCAGGACTCAAAAAACTACAAGGGCTACAATATATGCACCGAATGCGCCGACCTCATGGAAGACCTGATGAGCGAATATTTCCTGAGAACGCTAAGAGAAGGCTCGAATACTAAAACAGGATACCAGAAATATCTTGAGCATGGCAAAGAATATCTCAGCGACTACCAGAGAATACGAAAAAACAGCAAGCGCCACATCAAGCACATGGAAGAGCACGTGCATGAGGAACTGCAAAAAGGCGCCGAGGGCGGGAAGCAGAGGTATCTTGAAAGACTGCGCCAGACCATCAACTGGCTTGAGAGATGTCCTGAGTTCTATAACTACTATTTCAAGGAATATTATGTCTGCCCCAACTGCGGCGCATCCATATTTGACAACTATGATAAGCAGGAAGTAGGGGACTGGCTCATGATAACCTGCGAGAAGTGCGATACTGTTATAAAGAAGTATTTCTCGCCGAAGTTTGTGAGCTAAACCCTCCTTTTTTAATTTTTCAACATCGAAATCTTTATTGATTTCCAAATATTAACAATACCTTATGTCAGATATTCTCGTAGTCTATTATTCAAGAGCAGGCAACACAGAAAAGCTTGCAAAGGCTGTCGCCGAAGGCGTGCGTGAAGGCCGTGGAAACCCGACAGTAAAATCTGTTGACGAAGTCGATGTCAGCGAACTTCCAGAATATGACGGAATCATAGCAGGCTCCCCGGTATATTTCGGGATGATGGCAGCCGAATTGAAAAAGTTCTTTGACGAATCCGTAGTCGTGAGGAAAAAGATGGCTAATAAAGTAGGGGCTGCATTTGTCACTGGCGCGCACAGGACAGGCGGCAAGGAAACCACGCTCATCTCGATACTCCAGGCAATGCTTATAATGGGGCTGGTAGTGGTTGGCGACCCGTTGGAGACGGGCGGGCATTACGGCGCGGCAGGCTCGGACGAGGTCGGGTTAAAAGAAGGACGTGCGCTTGGGAAAAGAGTAGCGGAACTTGCTGATTTGATTCATCGCAAATGAACTCAAAGAAAAACAAACAAAGAATAAGCTCAAAAGTTAAAGAGCAACCATCAGGTAAATCAAGAACCATCAGCTTCATACTCGGTATTTTTATCATTCTGGCCCTTGTTTACTTTCCCATCCCCTGGGGAAGCCAGGAATGGAAAGTGGATAAAGACGGTCTCCTTTCCTATCCAGAAAACAGGGGAAAAGTTGATGTCAAAATTCTCAAGACGGAATCGGGAAGCAACTATTCTCTTGAAACCATTTCTTTCCAGAGCAAGGATTACACGGTAGAAGGTCTCCTTCGCATCCCCACTTTGAACAAAAAAGTGCCTGCGATTGTTATTCTTCCCGGTGCCACGGTTCCGAAGGAAGGAACGCAGACGCTGGCCGAAATCTTTTCAAATATGGGATATGCAAGTCTTGGCATCGAGCAGCGAAACCGCGGAGGCGTGGACATGGAATACGATTATAGTTTATTCAAGGATGGCAAGGAACCGATAGAGCATAAGATGGTATTCGATGCCCTGCGTTCAGTGGATGTTTTGAGGCAGGATTCAAGGATTGACACAAAAAGAATCGCAATTGTTGGCGAGAGTAACGGTGGGCGTTTTGCTATTATCGCAACGGCACTTGACCCTTCCATTTCCGGGGTAATCGGTATCAGCACGAGCGGTTATGATACGGAGTCACAGATTGCGGGTTTGAGCGATGAGACACTTATCAGGTTTTATCGTTCCATAGACCCTGATACGTATCTTAACTTGATTCCTCCCCGTAAATTCGTGATGATGCATTCGGACAATGACAATATCATTCCAATCAAACTCGCAAAAAAAACCTTTGAAAAGGCGAAAGAACCAAAACAATTCTTTGAAGTAACCACAGGATCTCATGGATTCAGCGAGGGCATGAGGGCGCCTCTTATGAATGAAGCAAAGCAAATGCTCGGATAATTTTTCATTCACGCAAAAACCTTAAAATAGCATTGCCTCCAACTTATATACAGGGTGAGGTTTTTGCAGGAATACAAGCTTTTCATAAACGGAGAATTGTTAGAATCAAGCGATGGAGAGACATTCGATGATATCAACCCGGCAACGCTTGAGTTAATCGGCAAAATCCATAAAGCATCGGAAGAGGATGTAAAAAGCGCCGTGGACAGCGCCGAAGAAGCTTTCGATTCATGGAGCGGCACACCAGCCCCGCAGCGCGCAAAGATACTTTTCCGCGCAGCCCGGATGCTTGAGGAGCGAAAAGAAGAGCTTTCGCGCCTCCTGACTACCGAGATGGGAAAAGTCCTCAAAGAAGCGCGGGGTGATGTTCAGGAAGCCATAGATATTACGTATTATGCCGCAGGCGAGGGACGGCGTCTTCTGGGTGAGACCACGCCTTCCGAGCTGCCGGATAAATTCTGCATGACGGTCAGGCGGCCAATCGGGGTTATCGGCCTCATAACCCCATGGAATTTCCCGATAGCCATCCCTGCATGGAAGATAATGCCGGCTCTAATCTCAGGAAATACGCTGGTGCTTAAACCTGCGAGCGACACACCTGTTATGGCAATTGAACTTGTTAAGATACTCACCGAAGCAGGGCTTCCAAAAGGCGTTTTAAACCTTGTGACGGGTGGAGGGAGCACGGTGGGCAGCGCGATTGTTCATAATAAGAAAATCCGCGCGGTTTCATTCACAGGCTCGCTTGAGACTGGAAAATGGATACTGGGCGAGGCAGGAAAAGAGATGAAACGAGTATCGCTTGAACTTGGAGGAAAGAACCCAATCATAGTCATGGATGACGCCGACCTGAATCTTGCCATCGATGGTATAATCTGGGGCGCATTCGGGACGACAGGGCAGAGATGCACCGCCGCGAGCCGCGTCATAGCGCATGAAAAAATACTTCCCGACCTTTTGAAAAAGCTTATCGAGAGAACAAAAAAGCTAAGGCTTGGAAACGGCCTTGATAAGAATACCGATGTCGGGCCTGTCATAAATAATTCGCAGCTTCAAAAGATTGCAAAATATGTGGATATCGGGAAAAATGAAGGCGCAAAACTTGCGCTTGGGGGAAGAATTGTCCATCCCCTGCCCGGCTATTTTTTTGAACCCACAATATTTGCTGATGTTGCCCCTGATATGCGAATAGCCAGGGAAGAGATATTCGGCCCAGTCGTTTCTTTGCTCGGAGCAGGCGACCTTGAAGAGGCGATTCGGATAGCAAACTCTGTGGAATATGGCCTATCATCTTCGATATACACAGGGAATATAAAAAACGCCTTCAAGGCTATCGAAAAAATCGACGCTGGCATCACGTACATCAATGCATCCACCATTGGCGCAGAAATCCACCTGCCTTTTGGCGGCGTGAAATCAACCGGGAACGGAACGCGCGAAGCCGGGACAACCGCGATAGAAGAATTCACGGAATTAAAAACTGTTTATATCGATTACAGCGGAAAACTCCAGAAAGCGCAGATAGATGTGGAATAGGGGAAAAGAAACATGAAAAAAAATACAACAAAATCAAAGGAAATCATAAGCCGCGATAATAAAGTTGTGTCGCCGTCCCTGACGCGACCGTACGAACTTGTGATTGACAGCGCAGAGGGTTCGACAATATTCGATGTTGACGGCAGGAGCTACATTGATTTTGCCTCAAGCGTTGCCGTCATGAATATCGGATATAACTGCAAGAAAGTAAAGCAGGCGGTGTGCGCCCAGATGGAAAAAATGGTGCACTGCGGATTCTCGGATTTTTATGCCGAAATCCCGGTAAAACTATCCGAGAAACTTTGCGAAATGACAGGGTACGAGAAGGTGTTCCTTTCAAATTCAGGGGCCGAGGCGGTTGAGGCTGCCATGAAGCTTGCCTTCTGGTACATGAAAAAGAATTCGATGGTGGCTTTCTACCGCGCTTTTCACGGAAGGACACTTGGGGCTCTCTCGCTGACAGGTTCAAAAATAAAGCATAAGGAGCACTTCCCGTCGTTTCGCGTTGTGCATTCACATTACGCGTACTGCTACCGCTGCCCTCTTAACCTTGAATATCCTGATTGCGGCATCTCATGCGCCGGGGAAATTGAGAGGACGATTTTCAAGCGGGAACTCTCTCCAAAGGATACGGCTGCCATCGTGGTGGAGCCAATCCAGGGAGAGGGCGGTTTCATCGTCCCGCCGCCAGAGTTCCATAAGGAGATACGAAGGATATGCGATGAGAATGACGTTCTCCTGATAGCTGATGAAATCCAGAGCGGGGGCTTCCGCACAGGTAAATTCATGGCAATGGAGAATTTTGATGTGAAAGCGGATATAGTGTGCATGTCAAAATCCATCGGCGGCGGCATACCTCTTGGCGCCACGCTTTCAAGCAGCGGCATAATGAGCTGGCCGCCGGGAACTCATGCCAACACCTTCGGGGGCAATTTGCTTGCGGCGGCGGGCGGGCTTGCTACTCTTGAGTTCATGGAGAGCAGTAAACTCGGGGAAAAAGCAATCGAAAAAGGAAGATATCTCATCAAACGCCTGAATAAACTTAAAGACAAATACCCGGTAATCGGCGATGTGCGCGGTATAGGTCTTATGATAGGTATCGAGCTTGTGGAAGAAAATAAAGCTCCTGCGGCGCAAAAGCGTGAAATCATAGTAAAAAAAGCGCTTGATGGCGGATTGATACTGCTTCCTGCCGGCGATTCTGTAATCAGGTTCGTGCCTCCTTTGATAATCAAGAAGAACGAGATTGATAAAGGGCTTGAGATATTTGAGGATGCGTTAAGGATTACCTGATTTACACTTGGAGTAAACTATAAATACTATCGTTCGTATCTATACGAAATGTTAGTGGGCAGAAATCTTTTTTAACATACCACCATAATCCCCTCTGCCCACTACCCTCCTTTGTATATTAAACGCATTTTTCAAGAACGCAAATACGCCTTGTCAGGCTTTTATGCACCCTCTGTATATGGGTTTCGACAATTTTAAAACCCGCCTCTTTAGCGAACTCTTCAATCGGGTGTTCGGAAATAAAGACCGCGCGTTTTCCCCTTTTTAATACCCGGTGAATCTCTTTTAACGAAGCTGCAAGCAGGGCTTCAAGGGAAAAAGCTTTGATTGCTGCCGACCTGCCATAAGGAGGGTCTGTGACCACGGCGTCAATGCTCTCATCGCGAATTGCCAGGCGGCATGCATCCTCGTACATCAGCGCATAATGAACATTGTAATGCAGAAGGTTCATTTTTGCTCCAAGCAATAATTTTCGCTGCATGTCCCCGCCGATGACCTTAATCCCGATGAGGCCGGCTTCAACGAGTATTCCCCCTGTCCCGCAGAACGGGTCTAATAAATAATTCCCGGGTTTTGATATGTTAACAAGCGCCCGTGCTACACGCGGCATCAGGACGCCGGGATAAAAAAAGGGTTTGTAATGGGGTTTTCGCGCCTCAAATGTTCCCCTGTCAATCGAACCGACAAGGCGCCCGAAGATGCTTTTATCCTCTGTGAGCAGCACCCTGAATTGTATTTCAGGGTTTTTTAGGTCGGCGTGATAACCCCTGTCAAAGAAAATCCCTCCGAGCCGCCGCTCCATCAGTTCTGTGCTTATCCGGGAATATTCCCTCACTTTTTTGACCCGGATGCTGTAAGTCCCTTCAAAGTCCGAAAGATTCCGGTTCACCATCTCCTGAATGTCCTTTTCATCCGGTCCGCCAATGCCCATTACCTTAATGATATGATGTGTCATTGCAAGCTTTCCAGAAAGGATTTTAGCAATTTCATCGGCATTATTTTCAAGGTCGATGATTAAACAACCATCAAGTGAGAGAAGTATATGGAAATCAGCTTCTAATGCTTCAAGACAGGCAAGCACCTCTGATTTTGGAATGGTATCGTGCTCGCCTGAAAGTTCAAATGCCAGTAACATAAATATTCAAACTATATTGTGAAGCTTTCCTTTAATTCTCTTAGCATTTCGGCCATGATACCATGCCATAAAAATTGTTCCTCAAGTCTCTCTGATATTATTTTTTTAGTGTATGTATTTTCAATCCATGTGATATTTTCGTATTCCACGTTTTTCAAAATAAGACCGTATGCGGGAGCGGGTTCAAGCCCCTCGGCGAATTCGGATGGCGTAAGCATCTGTTCGAGCCAGGAAATGTCCCTGGCCCCGCAGCCCACCATTTTCATTGCGGTTGCGATTTTCCTGACCATGTGCCAGAGAAAGTAGTTCGCCCTGACATCCATTATAGTGAAATCCCGTTCAACCTTTATCTTTATTTTTTCTATTCTGCATTTAGTGGTTCTTTCTTTATCAGGCGTGGCGAAATTTGAGAAGTCATGCGTCCCTTTTAGAAGTTTTGAAGCGCTGCGAAGGGATGAGGTGCTGTATTTTCCGCACATGATATACCTGTATTCCCGGCTCAGGGCATCACGGCGCGGGTCAAAACCGGGCTGGACTTCTGCTCTTGCCCAAGTCCATATAGTTGCGGGGAGTTTGCTATTGATAGCCCCGGGCTGGGCTACTTCAGGATTGTCGGTATCGAATGCCACCACCTGCCCGAGGGCATGAACGCCCTTATCAGTCCGCCCGGCTGCGATATAGTTCGCTTCATGGCGATTATTGATAATGCTTAATTCCTCAAGCGCCCTTAAGAGTTCACCTTCTACTGTTTTTTGGTCTGGCTGTACCTGAAACCCGTGATAATCGGTGCCGATGTAGGCTACTTTTAAGGCGATACGCATAGGGTTTAAATTGATGAATGGATAGATAAATTATTGCTCCAACACCGAACTTTTTTATCGATTCGTAAGTTACAGATAGAAAAACCTGTTTAGTTATTTTTACGCCGAGGGGGAGATTTGAACTCCCGCTGTGCGTAGCACAACCGGTTTTCAAGACCGGCGCCTTAGGCCGCTGGGCTACCTCGGCACAGTTTCTGCGAAATGGTCTGCATTGCTTATTAATATTGCCTATATCGAAACCTTTAAACTTGAATAATAATTATTGACTCAAATCTTAATAAAAAGAAAGAGGTAATAAAATGACAAACTTGTTAATGGTCCTTTCAAAAGACCCATACACCACAGAAACGCCCGACCTTGTGCTGGATATCGGGCTTAATGCAAAAGAAAAAGGAAACGATGTCACGTTATATCTTATTGAAGACGGCGTGACCGCTGCAAGAAAATCAGAATTCGGGAATAAACTTGCAGCCGCGAATAAAAAAGGCATAAAGATATGCGCCGATGATAAAGCGGTACTTTCAAGGTCGCTTGCGAATAAATTAATCGGCGGGGTGGAGATAAAAGAAATAGGCTCCCTGCTTGATTTCATTATGGATTACGACAGAGTCGTGTGGTTTTAGGTGAAAATATGACAAGGCAACTTACAATCGTATCAATAAACGGCCCTTACAGGGACGAAGGCGTGTTCACAATGATGAGACTGGCGCATGCTGCCAGGGAAAAAGGAATTACCTTAAATTTCTTTAACTATCTTGACGCCACGGTAATCGCCCACAAAGACCAGGCGCCAAAAGAGTTCCCTCCGATAGAAACTATATTCGGGACAATAGTGAAAAAGGGCATAAAGAAACCCAAGGCTGATGCCATAGCATGCATTAAATGCACAGACGCCCGTGGCGTCACAAAACAGCAGACCGAAGGCGTCATTATCGGCGGGCTTTATGACCTTGCCGAGTGGACAGCGGAATCAGATAAAACTATTCTCATAGGATGATAACATGAGCAAGAAAGTAAACATAATAGTAACACAGCCGCCTTACGGGAAAGAGGATGCGTTCTCAGCTGTCCCGATGGCCGCATCACAGGTTGCAGCAGGAAATGAAGCCTCCCTTATATTTGTGAGCGGCGGAGTTCATTCAATAGTCAAAGGACAGAAAACCGGATATGGCGACCTTGCTGTATGGATTAAAGACGTACCGTCCGTGGAAGCTGAAATAACCAAGAACATCGAGCTTGTGAGCTTCTTTGCTCTTGACAGGGATATCGCAAAACGCGGCATAAACGACAATGAAATCATTGACGGGATAAAGAAGATTTCACTTGGCGAATTAACCGACAGGATGCTTAAAGCAGACGTAAATATGGTATTCTGATGACTGAGATAATTCCCGATGAAACTCTGGATGTGCGCGGCGAATGCTGCCCATATCCCCTCATATTATCTAAGAAAAAGGTTGAACAGTTGAAAAGCGGGCAGATCCTGCATATAATAGCCGATGACCCTGTCGCGCCCCAGAACATCGATTCATGGGCGAAAAAGTCAGGGAATAAACTGCTTGCAGTAAAGCAGGACGGTAAGATTTTCAATATCTTTGTGCAGAGGACTTAGGCTTTTCCCGTAGATTCCCCCAGCACAACACCCGTTGCGATAAGATGAGCCACGCGAAGAGGCTCAGGGATATTGCTGTGTATTGTTGTCAATTGCACAATCTTTACCGCGCTCTCTTTATCTATACCGCATAACTGGATGAAAACCGGGTTATCCCCTGCTATTTTATATATTTTGCCTGCACGCTGGATTATTTCCCACCTTTCTTCTTTCCAGGGCAGATTTTCAAGGGCGAGCTTCATTTTTTCAAAATCCGGGCATGAGCGCATAAAAACAATGACCGGAATATTCGTTTCTTCAAATATTTTTTTAATATCCACAGGATTGAATCCTGCGTACGTGACGCCATCAAGCATTATTACCCTTATCTGCGAGTAATATTTTGAATTCCTGACCATCCCGCTAATAATATCAGTTGCATCCATTCCGTCCTTTATTATTTCGGACTTCAGGACACCATCGAGCTGCCAACCGCCCCTGAAAAAAGCGCCTATGATGGTGACCTTTCCATTTATCAAGGCAGAATCATCGATGCCAAGAACCCTTATTTCCGGTTTTATATGCATGGTTTTTTATTAGCCAGTCCCCCTATTTAAATACAGGGTCTTTTTATATTTCCGTTAATCTTAATACTGCTCGCTATAATATAAGCGGCTTATGATGTTTGCCAAAAAATGCCCTAAATGCGGTGGCAATGTCCAGACAAAAAGCATTAAAAAATCAATAGGACTGGGATTCGTAAATATCCCTGTGGCGCAATTCTGCCTGAATCCGGTATGCGATTGGTACCAGGATTTTTCCGAGGCGAAAAAATCGGAAGATATTAACGAAAACGTGGTGCAATTAAAAATCCCTGTATCGAAAGATAGGATTGCTGAAATAAAAAAACAGATGCCTGAAATAGTCCAAAAAAATATGATGGTAGTAAAAGGTATTATCGTTGTTATTGTTCTTTCCCTGTTGCTTATTTACATGCTTTCATTCCTGCAACCTGCAACGCCGCGACCTGAAGCTCCTGACACAAATATTCCCGCTGTAAATACACCCCAGCCGTCTGTGGTCGCTTCAACTCAAATCCCGGCAACACCGCAGGTAATTATAGAGCAAAAGAAATATTCAATAAAATTTGATGTTTCGCATGCTTTCAATCCACCTATCAAAACTATAAATAAGTCGGATACCATCATCTGGAATAACGAAGAAAACCAGCGTCCGAGGGTGGTTCTGGTAAGTAAGGACAGTCTATTTAAAAACAAGCTGATGGAATATTCTGAAAAATATTCGTACCAGTTCAACCAGTCGGGAAGCTATATTTTTGTGCTGGCTGAATATCCTTCCTTGAATGAATACCCGAATGCAACAAACGAAATCATTGTCAAATAAAAATCTTCACGTTTAATCATCTGGAAAGCATTATATTCTATAAACCTGTATTATAGTTAGGGTGAAAATAAATGGCAGTAGGTTTCGTATTGATAAATGTTGCGCCTGGTGCTGAAAAAAAAGTTTTTGACACAATGATAAAATGGGATGAAATCCAGGAGCTGTATCCGCTTTTCGGTGATTATGACCTGATAGCGAAAATCCAGGCGCCGGATTATGAGGCATTGAGCGATATCGTGGTCAATAAGATAAGGGCGCTAAAGGGCGTGACTGAAACAAAGACGCTGACCGGGGCGAAATTTTGATTAGTAAAAAAGAGATAAAAGGGCAGGTCATAAAGTGACAGAAACGATGCTCGTAGTATATTCTACCCTATTAACAATAAGCACTTTCGTGGCTGGACACTTTTGGCGCCTTCGTAGTATGTACGTTCATGAGTTTAGGAACTGGGATCTCAATTTCTTTTCAAACTTCTTGCAAGCTCAAAACGATCCAATTCATAAGCAGATAGCAGAGGAATATCTGAACGTTTCAGAAAATTACAGAAAGACCGCACGGTGCAGGAATTACTCTGCAGCCTGTGCTATTTGGAGTGTATTACTATTCTTATTGGGGTGGATATTAGTTATAGTATTAGGAAATTATGCACTATTATATCTATACTTAACAATACCAACTCTGCTATTAGCGATATCCTTCCTGATATACTCTCGTGGCATTGGCCATACCAAGACTGTAGTTTGTTTGGAGGTATTAAGTAAACCATTTCCGTTTTTATGGCCAACACTACTTCGGCATTGGAACGAAATCGAGAGTGCAATTAATTCTTTCAAGTCTGAAGATTAAAGCACTCAAAATTTATTAGCAAACAAAAAATAAAATTATGTAATGTACTACATTTCAGTTAAAGTGTATCTCTCAAATTCATTTATTTGTAACTTCAGAATATAAGCTGAACATTCTTCTTTAAAAAAACCTGCTCGCCAGCGTTGATTTCACATCGCACATGCCCGTAAACCCGCAATGCTCGCAGGGCGCATCTTTTGGTTTTTCGGGCATGATGCCATTCTGTATTTTTTTAATTTTTTCAAGAATCTGGAGAACATTCCTCCTTTCATGACGCCTGATTGCCGCCTCCCTCACCACGCCCCACCGCGCATATTCCACAAATCCCCGCCTGACTGGTATATCATATTTCTCTTCTATCAGAACGGCATAGGCGGTCAACTGCAGCCTGTCGCCCTGCCACACACCATTTAAAGGCATAATGCCTGTTTTTATAATTGATGGTGTAAGTTCATCATTTGTTCTTATCAATCTATCAGGGCTTCCTGTCAACCCGAATTTTTCAGACTGGAGCGATTCATTATGGCTCAATTCACCTGTAAAAAAGCCGTTATACGAAGAAAGGTTCGAACAAATAACTTCCAGAAGGGAACGAACAGCAACCACGGATTTTGCAAGGTTTTCATCACCCATGCCTTGCAATTCGCCGCGATAAATCACAGGGATTTCCTTTGAAATGCGGTCAAGTTCGCGGTTCATGATGGAAAGTTTATCTTCGCTATTAAAAGCCAGGTCATACACCAGGGCCAGTTCTTTCAATATAATGCCCTCTAAATAGCCGGGAGTGACCTCTTTTATTAGATTATGTCCTTTATTCGTGAAAAAGCACATCCTGGGACATTTGTGATAAATTGTAATATCCGAGACCCTTATCATGGAGTTCAAAATACTGCAAACATTTAAAAATATTGCTATTTGAGATTATTATTGTGTAGTCCTGAAAGTTTTGACTATATAAATCCCACTCATTCTATATTCTTCCTATACGTCACATTGAAAAATACAGCGCAATCACCGGCGTCACATAAGATTCAATAACCGCAGCCACGAAAAGAAGAGGGAGTATCCTCACGAGATAAAACCACAACCCCTGCATAAACTCCTCTTTCATGTTCGTCCTTTCGCCTTTTAAAAACCGATACATCTCATACCCGAGCCGAAGCCCTATTGCGGCGCTAAGAAACACCATCGGCAGCTCAATAATTCCGTGGGGAAGGATAGCTGCAAGCACAAAAAGTATCCCTTTTTCTGTTGAAAAAATCTCAGCAACCATGCCCAGGAATAATCCGTTGACCGCTATAAGAAAAAACGGAACGAAACCAAATCCGATGCCCATTACAAGAGCCAGCAGGCTGTTAATTGCATTGTTTTTGAAAATTGCGAGCATTCTTTCAAAAGGGTTAAGTTGTGTAATCCACCCAAAAGTCTCCTTAAATAATTCAATATAATATGTTGATTTTTCCGGGTTTGTTATTGATACCAGTACACCGATAATTAAGAAAAATATGAAAATCACAGTGACTGCAAGAATGTATTTCCTTAAAGAATACAGGTAGTCGGCATCTTTTTGCATTTCATACCCCCATCAAAATCCGAAGCGTGTTCCTCGTCGCAGGTGAAAGCCCGAGCACCAGTATGGCAAGTTTCATCATAGATATAAGTTTCTTTTCTTTTTGGGTATCAAATTTGTTATCCAGCATATAAAGCACAGGTATGAACACGAGCAATTTAAGGGGATACATCACAAGCGAGGGATGGTCTGTATAATTTCCTGCCATGTCAATAAAAAACGTGGGAGCCACATGCTTTTCATAATATCCGAGCCAGTCCATCCCGATAAAGGTAGAGGAGGCATCCAGAAGATGTGTGAAGAGTATGGATATATTGAGTTTGTCCGTAAGAAGCGCGAACCCGGATTGCCGGGACACCAGATATACAATACCTGTCGTTGCAAATCCTAAAAATAAGATAGCAGCTGCAGCACGAGGGTTCGTTATTTCATCAACAGCCAATAGCGAAATTATATTGATGGCAGTCCACACAAGCCCGGCATAGCCGAAAAATGCATGATAATCCTTAATTTTTCCTTTTCGTTCAAGGGTAATTGCAAGAACAAGTAGACTAATCGTCACCGCAAACATGAAAAAATAGATGATGGGCGTTACAAACAGATATTTTAGCGGCGGCATGAAGGCTTTTAAATCTTCAAGCACGCGCAGCGATGAGCCCGCAAGGATATACGGCGTTACCGCAATCATGAATCGCGTATCGATATCTACATCAAGTTTTTCCAGTAACTTTAAGACTCCGAAAAGGCTAATACCCAGCACTATTGCATAAACGAGCGTATCAACCGGATTATACGACGTGTCGTTGATTATGCCGCTTATGAAATACTTATATATATACTGCCAGACGGTATCTATTATATTCATATCGTGACCTTATGAAAGAGAAAAACTATAAAAATAAATGGATGCAGTTGCCAAGAAATGTGGTCGTTGGTCATGGTGTTATCAATGACACAGGTAAGGTTTGTAAAGACCTTAAGCTTAATGGGAATGCGCTTATAGTAGCCGGGGATACAACTTTTAAGGCTGCAGGGAAAACGGTTGCCGTATCTCTCGAAGATTCGGGTTTTAATGTGAATTTTACGGTGGTTGAAAATCCCACTCTCGATGAGGTCAATAAAGTTGAGAAAATCTCAAAAGAGGTAAAAGCAGAATTTTTGCTCGGGGTCGGGGGCGGAAAATCCATAGATATCGCAAAGCTTGCCTCCATGCACCTTGACATGCCCTTCATAAGCGTCCCTACGGCTGCGTCGCATGATGGCATAGTTTCTTCGCGCGCATCCATCGTCAGGAACAATAAAACCGTTTCGGAACCTGCGCAGACCCCTCTCGCAGTTGTGGCCGATACAGGAATCATTGCGGCTGCGCCATACCGTCTTCTTGCAGCAGGATGCGGCGACATAATCTCCAATTATACCGCTGTCCGGGACTGGGAACTTGCACACAGGCTTCGTGATGAACCCTTCAGCGAATACGCATCCATAATCTCAAACCTGACCGCAAAAATTCTGATTGACTCTGCAGAGCTTATAAAACCCGGATTGGAAGAATCGGCATGGACTGTAATGAAAGCTCTTGTTGCAAGCGGGGTTGCCATGAGTATTGCGGGTTCATCCCGCCCTGCAAGCGGCTCAGAACACAAGTTCAGCCATGCGCTGGATGAGGTTGCCCCCAAACCCGCGCTTCATGGCGAGCAGTGCGGCGTGGGAACGATAATGATGATGTACCTGCATGGCGGCAACTGGCAGGAAATCCGCACAGCCCTGAAGGCAATCGGTGCACCCACAAACGCATCCGAACTCGGGATAGAAGAAGAGTATATTATAAAAGCGCTCCTTAATGCCCATAAGATTCGTCCTGAGAGATATACCATACTCGGGACAGGTCTGACGCGGGAGGCGGCCGAGAAAGTCGCAAGGATTACAAAAGTCATATAATTATTATAAAAATATTAAAATCAGGTGAAATCATATGGAAGAATCAGATACAATAATAACTTTGATAGGAACAAAACTTGCAAAAGTCGGGAACGAGTTCATTTATAAAGGCGGCGTAAAAGAATGCGAGCCCTGTAAACTCAATAAAACATGTCTTAGCCTGAATCAAGGAAGTAAATACAGGATTACCGGTATTCGAACGGGGGGGAAACTTGAGTGTTTTGTGCACGATTCCGGCGTTTGCGCCGTGGAGGTCATCGAGGCTCCGATAATGATAGCTATCGAATCCCGGAAGGCGATAAAAGGCTCAAAGATTGTTTATGAACTTGTGTCGTGCAATCTTTCATCCTGCGAGAATTTTGTGTTGTGTCGTCCTTCAGGACTCAGGTCAGGTGATAAATTCACAATCATGAACGTGGAGCGTGACATAGAAGAGCCCTGCAGGAAGGGTCTCTCATTAAAAGTAGTGGAGGCTAAAAGGTAATATGCTAAAAAATATCAACCAGGATACATGTATGGATTGCGGAACCCCTCTAGCAGGTAAAAAGAGGTCACCTGTATATTCAGCAAGGCTTGCGGTCCTTGGGTACAGATGTACGGAGTGCAATGAAAAAAAGAAAACTCCGGGGCAAAGAAAGCGAGAGGAAGAAATCAGCAAGCTCACAAAAGAAGTGCCAAAACTTGAAAACCCGAACATGGATATCAGGAAGTCACTAAATAAATAATGCGTCTTTGGTAAATTATATAACATGATGATTCATATAAACAAAAAAAATGATTAAGAAATGCCCAAGTCACGGATTCTTTAGAGGAGAAGCATGCAATTGCGGCGACGCAGGAACAATCGTGCTTACTGACGAGCAGACAGAGAGGCTTGGCAGGTTTATCTCCGGGGCGCTGCGGCATTTCCCGGATGACCTCGGACTGGCGATGAACCAGCATGGATGGGTGGATGTGGATGTCCTTATCGATGCCATGAGGACGAGATACAAGTGGTCAAACAAAGAAAAACTTTTTTCGATAATCGAATCAGATGAGAAAGGCAGGTACGAGGTGAAGGGCACTAAAATCAGGGCGCGATACGGTCATTCGGTTGATATCGACCTTGATTATCCAGATAATACGCTTCCCCAGCTTTACTACGGTGCAAGCCGTGAGGAAGTTGATATTCTGCTTGAAAAGGGGATAAGACCCATGAAACAGCGATATGTGCACCTGAGCACGTCAGTGGAGAAAGCACAGGAAGTGGCTAAAATACATACCGATGACCCGCTATTGCTGGTAATAAATGCGGAAGAAGCCCAGAAAGACGGAGTGACCATGCTTTCAGCTACCGAAAATATCGTTCTTTCAGAGGAGATTCCACCGCAGTATATGAGTTTGATGCAGGAATAACCACTAGGGTATTTAGAGTAAACTTTTTAAGTCTGGAATTATAATCTTATTATTAAGCACTACTTAGAAAAACAGCGTGCTTGTTTCTGTGAAAATTTAAGTTCTAAAAGAGGGATTGGGCTTTGAAGTGTATGGGGGCATATAGTTCATGCTGGCATAACAGGTTACAGGGCGCCCTATTCTTATTGGCATTTTTGACCTGGGGTATTGGCGATGCCGTCACCTGCTTATGGATGATTGAACACCGCGGTATTATGGGAGAGGCGAATATTATTGCACGGTCTATAATTATCGATTATGGCGCTTCAAGTTTTATTGTAATAAAAATATGGTTCACAAGTATAGTTCTTTTATTTATACCATTTTTAATACAAAAAAGGTCACAAGAACCAGTATACTGGATGATTAACGGCTATTTTTTCTCATTTTTTATTGCAGGAGCATTAGCTATGATTCTCAATATCCAGGCAGCTCAGAATGAAGCGCTTCTCTTTTCACCCGAACAGGTGATATTCTTATTCCTGGGTTCGGTTTTGATATTGACAAGCATTGGAGAAGAAATTGATAAACGGACAAACCCAAGGATAAGAAACTATTTTGATTGCTTTTTGTATGATATTGCAAAATTCCTAGCTTTCATTATTAACAAAAAATAGTATCCCCTGACAGCATCAAAGGCATGTCAAATCAAAATTTTGGAAGGGTGATACTTACTAAAGCAATTAAAGCAATGCACCACAATACGATTTTTCCTTTTGTTAACCTGATGTTCGATAATATATTGGTCATTGATTATCCGTTTTCCCTTTAATATAACGTTTGTCCTCCTTATTATTTAAATGTTTCTGATAGGATATATCTTCCGGACAACAAGTTCAGACCCAGACCCTGAACAACCCTGTTTCCATTTCTTCAATCTTGAATTTCACAGGGAGGAACTGCTCGGTCACCCATATATTGGTCTTCGTATGGGGAGTAATAATCCGCGTTGTAAAAGAACCGCCCCCCGCAAGGGCGATATAAGGGATCAACTGGTCGGCAAGGAATATGTCCACGCCGGCGCCAGAATTTAATTCAGAGAGTATCGCATCGGCTGCGCTTTCTCCTACTTTCTCGGCTCTTAACCCCGGTTTTCCAAGAGCGCTCCCCCCGGCAGTCCCTGCCCACAACGTTATTCCACTTCCGGTCGAAGTGTACTCTTTAACATCAAGAGAAATTCTTGCATCGAACCCATTCTCTCGCAACGTTTTTTGTGCTGATGAGGCCTGTCTTTCTGCCACATGTGCCGGCAAGCCGGATGAGTGGGAAATCCCCTCCACAAGATTGCCTTGATTCGTGTCAAAGCTGGCTTTTGTAAGGCTTGAAGGATTAATGACAGCTTCAACGCAGCCATCTCCACGCGGATAATATCCTCTTCTGATGAGCCTGAGGTCACAGTCGTATCCCATCCGCAAGAGTGCGAAAAGTGTCACTTCCTTGAGATAATCAATGGATGGCGACCACTGGACATCGGTTCCCCCGGTAATCTTTATCCTGACTGCGCAAGGCGCATGAATTGCGGCAGGCATGAGGCATTGCAGGAAAAGGGATATGCTGCCTGCTGTGCCTATATCCATTTCGTAATTCCCGCCTTTTATATTCCCTGGAGCAAAATGCATGCGGGTCGATTGCAGGCGGCATCCTTCGATATGTGCTTCGCAGATTCTTGCCAGACTTTCCACGGCTTTTACATGCTGGGCCGAAAGTCCGGGTTTGGGTCTTGCCCGCCTGATATTATTTATTTTGACCTCCTTTCCGGTAACGGCGGAAAGCGCCACAGCAGTCCTTAATATCTGGCCGCCGCCTTCACCGTAAGATCCATCCAGTTCTATCATAAAGGGTTACGCCCCTTTATGACGTATAGGGGTGTCTGCGACACCCCATGTTTTGATAAAACTTTCCTAAAGTTTTTCATAATTCGTTTCAATTAAAATATCCAATGATAAAAAGGACAAGCTGCCCGTTAAATCCTGAAAAAAGTGGGATTAAGAGATTGTCATCCATCTTATTAGTCAATGTCTCAACAATAGTTGCAGTTCCAGCCATTGCAAGGATTGTAATCCAGCCCGGGAGGAAAATCCATCCGATAATTACATCAGCTATGAACTCGGCGGCGCATCCTTCGATTGCCCTGTTTTTCAATCCGGGAATCCATGTCCGCCCGAATGCTTTTCCGAAAATCGCAGCCGAAGCGTCCCCGAAAGTCGTCATAAGCACGGCGGCCGAAGCGATTTCCTCTGGGAATACCGAGATTGCGATTATGCTTCCTATTGTAAAAAAAACATGCCCGCCAAGCCTGTCCGCTTCTTTTGTCCTGAAAAGACTATGCACGAAGGGCAGCCTCTTTCCCCACTCAATCCTGAAATATTCAAGTTCAAGCATTAAAATCAGGTAGATCGTAAGCAATGAAAGGACTGCCTGTTTGCCGAAATAGTAATAGGTCAGGACGATTATAATCGAGGTCAGGTGAATCGTCTTTCTCTTAAGCTCATTAATCAGGTCGTCGCTTAACATATCTTATTCACTATCCATGTGTGCAGCGATTGGTATTCCAACGTTATCATAATCCCTGTTCATTGCATCGCCTCTCACCTATATGAAATATTCGCATAAAAACAATCGCCAGACAGGCGATGATAATCACAAAAAACCGGTATAATCAGTTGACGAGCGGGTTGGGGAGTGGGGGTTAGTAAAAAAATGTTCCCGCTCGTCAGTCACAATCATGAGTATTATGATATATATACTTTACTCTAAAGCAGAAATCTGCTATATTTTTATTAAATGGGGCTGGTGAGATTTGAACTCACGATCGACGGGTCTCTCCGAAAACGCCAGGTTTTTTGGCGATTTAATCTTTGAGCAGCACGTTCAGTGCTCCAACGGTTCCTCACAGCTTACCGCGTCCGGTTCGCTCGGCAGACCAGTTGCTCATCATAACACCCCGATTCCGGGGTTTTTCCGCTGGAGCCCGTCGCCATGCCGGACTAGGCCACAGCCCCTGATGGTACCGCCTACTTTTATCCGATTGCTATTAAAACTATCTAATCATTATGGATGAATTGCATGATTCAAGGAATCGATATTGCTGCAATTCGCGGGCTGGACTGGCTAAAAAAACAAAAACCCGCTACAATTAAAGACATGTCCCGCTCAATCCAGGCATTGTCTTTGTGGAACGAACCTGCAAAGCAGCTTATTGAATTATTGTTGTCGGGGAAAAAAGATGGCTTCTGGAAAACGGATACTCCTCTGATTGAAACTGCAAGGGCATGCAGCGCGCTTGCGGGATGCGGGCAGGTGCAGCCGGATTCGCTTCGTTGGATTCTCGACCAGCAAAAAAACGATAACTGGAACGATAATGAGATAGATACCGCTTACGCCCTGACAGCGCTTGGGGATAGCGGCATGAAAAACGAGCCGGGATGCGAGTGGCTGGTTCGCAATTACGGGGAAAAGTGGGAACATGCGGGCACGACAGCGCTTATTATCACGGCGCTTTTAAAACAGGATGGTAACGAATACAGGTTTTTCATCAATGACAGGGCGGGCTTTCTTCTTTCAAAACGGTTGTTCGGAGGATGGACGCACATCGCAACAAGCAACCTTGCGATTCAGGCATTGATACTTGCAGGGGAAAGGGATATTGAAAAGGAAATAGGGCCTTCTATAAAATGGCTCATGGAAAAGCAGGATGAAGATAACTGGGGTAATATCACTTCAACTGCGCTTTCTTTGATTTCGTTGAGGATGTATCTGGATAAACTTAATAGCGCTTCAAATAAATGAAGGGGCAGGAAGATAATTATGAGCAAGAAAGCAGCAGTCATAAAAGGCGACGGCGTAGGACCTGAGCTTGTAAACAGCATGCTCCGGGTAGTTGAAGCGGCAGGTACTAATGTAGAGTTCATTACATGCGAGGCAGGGGAGCAGTGGTGGAAAGAAAACGGCGGCGATTCGCTCATCCCTCCTGAAACCTGGGATATAATGGAAAAAACCGATGCAGGTTTTAAAGGCCCGACAACTACACCGGGCGGCGCGGGTTCCCCCAAGAGTGTGGCAGTGTCAATCCGGCAGAAATTTAACCTGTATGCCAACGTAAGACCGATAAAATCGTTCCCCAACACACAGAAACCGCTTGGGGATGTTGATTTCGTGTGCGTGAGGGAGGGCACGGAAGGGCTGTATTTCGGAAAGGAAGTCCAGCTCACGGATGATGTTTTTATTGCCATAAGAAAAATCACGCGCCCCGCATGCAGGAACGTTGCACGTTATGCATTTGAAGAAGCAGCGCAGCATGGATGGAAGAGCATTGTGGCAATACATAAGAGCAATATCCTGAAGCAGACATGCGGTACGTTCCTTGAGGAAGTTGAAAAAATGGGGAAAAACTATCCTGGCATCGAGGTGGAGGAATACCACATTGATAATATCGCACAGCAGCTAATCAAAAACCCGCAGATTTTCAACCAGAAAATCCTCCTCTCAACGAATCTTTTCATGGATATCCTGAGCGAGGAATGCTCGGCGCTTGTGGGCAGTATCGGGCTTATTTATTCAGCAAATATAGGGGATGATTATGCAATGTTTGAGCCCGCGCATGGCTCCGCCCCAAAATATGCCGGGCTGGATAAGGTAAATCCTGTTGCCACCGTGCTTGCAGGTGCGTGGCTTCTTGATTATCTTGGGGAGAAAGAGAATTCAAAAGTTATCTTTGACGCTACCGAAAAAGTGATATCTGAAGGAAAATACCTTACCTATGACCTTGGAGGCAGCGCAAAATCAAGTGAGATGGTGGATGAGATAATAAGAAAGATAGCTTAAGAACAAGGACTAACTTTTATTTAAAATCAAGATATTCAGGTTGTCCCAAAACCCCAATAGAAAAATTGTTGAATCAGTCCTTCTTTTCCAAGTATATTTTCTGACCTTATGGCCTGAATAATCCATTAAAATATTCAGTAATTTCTTCAATATTTAT
>JAHFDG010000074.1 GCA_023249105.1 Candidatus Methanoperedens sp.
TATATTCAAGAACTAACTGACCATTTCAACGAGTTATTAAGATCATAGGGTCAGAAAGTATTGTTGGATAAGCAGGACTTATTGAATTATTTTACTATTGGGGGTTTTGGGACAGCCTGAAGACAAAAGAATTGTTGAACCTTATTGAATCGCTTGGTAAAGATGAAAGGAATTGAATCTGTCAGGGCATATCAGGAAGATATTATCGAATCCATACCCAGTACTATTATTGTCCTGGACAGTGGATTGAAGATACTGTATGCGAATAGAAACTACTATGTAAAGTCAGGCAAAAAGGAAAAGGAAGTGGTGGGAGAGCGGCTTGATAGGGTTTTCTCGCAAATGCTGATCGAAAAAACCAGGATTGATGAAAAAATAAGGCAGGTATTTGAAACCAGTATTCCTTTTAACGGCGAGCAGTTGAGATACCCGGGAGGATTGTTCTTTTTTTATAAAATACATCCCTTGAGAGAAGCTGATAAGAGTATAAGAAAAGTGGTGCTTTTGATGGAGGACATTACGGAACTTACCCGCCTTGAAGAAGAGCTTCGTGATTCATATGTGAAGCTTGAGAATACGTATGCTGAACTGAAAGAAGAGGACGAGGCAAAGTCTGATTTTATCTCGACAGCCTCGCATGAGCTTAGAACTCCCCTGACAGTGATAAACAGCTACCTTGAGATGTTTGAGGACGGCATGCTGGGCAAACTGAGCGGGAACCAGTGCGAGAAACTTGAAATTATACGCACCCAGACGGACCATATGATAAGACTGGTGGAAGACATGCTTGACACCTTGAGGCTTGAATCGAGGAAATTCAAGATCCAGAGGCAATCGCTGAAACTGGATGAGATTGCAAAAAGCGCCGTGGATGAGGTGAGCAGGCTTGCAGACCTGAAAGAACATACCATGTCATTAAACATCAGTAAAGAGCTACCCAGGATAAAGGGGGACAGGCAGCGGATAAAGCAGGTGTTCGGCAACCTCTTAACCAATGCCATAAAATATACCCCGAATAAAGGAAAGATAAATATAGAGCTAAAAGATGAAAACGGGCATTTGCTTGTTTCGATTTCCGATAATGGCATGGGGGTAGCGGAGGAAGAACATGACAAAATATTTGAAAAGTTCTATACGGTGGGCGGCAAATCCCTGACGAGAGAATCCGAGAGAATGGGGCTCGGGCTGACGATTGCCAAGGGAATCGTGGAGGCGCACGGGGGCAAAATCTGGGTGGAAAGCAAATTGAATAAAGGGAGCACTTTCTATTTCACGCTCCCGAAAGGTGATTGAAACGTTTAACATCTTCAAGAGAAAAACTAAGGTAATTCCTGTCACCGAGCCTGTAACGAATTTTGATGGCGCAAGATTAAAAAGAGGAAGTGGCTATCTGGTAAAAGAACCAAAAAGGGAAGCATGTTTTGAGATTTTTTCATCTATTGTAAAGGGTATATGTGAAGAATGTGCATATCCGGAGGCTTTTCCATGTGAAAGTATAGGATGCGAAGAATGTACTTTAGTTTGCCCGTGCAAACGCTGTGAACATGCAAGGGCGCAGGGGCTGTGCTTTACAATGGATTCACCGGAAGGGCTAAGGCAGAGATACCTCCTTCAAACAACGCCGATTTTCTGGATAAGCAGACACGGCACAGGCAGCATCAATCCGGCGAATCTTGAGATAATGGCAGGTATTATAAACGAATTTTTCAGGAAGAGCAAAAACCCCGTTGTACTGCTGGACGCCGTTGAATACCTGATTATCACGAATGGTTTTATCCCGGTTTTGAAGTTCTTACATGACTTGCGGGAATGGGTTATTTTGCATGACGCAGTTCTTATCCTTCCGCTCAATCCGGCAGCCCTTGACGAAAAGGAGCTTGCGCTTATTGAAAGGAACATGCAACATGTAGAATTTTCATCAAAGGTTTGATACAACGTTACTATTATATACTGTGAATATATACTTTAGTATACGGGAAAACGGGGTATTCATAGAAACCAAGAGTTTCAATTAGAAGTAATTGGGTGGAAGGAATAGTATGTGAAAGACGCGCGAGAATGTCAGGAATTAGAAAATTCAAAATTAATTATTGATATGCCGGTAGAACGTATCGTCAAAAACCACCTGGATATCATATTACTTTCAAAGCTTATTGAAAAATCGATGTGCGGATATGATCTGATAAAGGAAATTTATGCACAATACAACGTTCTTATAAGCCAGGGAACAGTTTACCCGCTTCTATATTCCCTGAAAGAAGTGGGCATCCTCCAGGTCGAGTCCACGAAAGACGACATGAAAACAAAAAGGTATTCTGTCACCCGGCAAGGAAGACAGATAATTGAGAAAAAAGTAGATGAATTTATTAAAGTAGAGAGGTCTATTTTGAATTCGATCAAGAAAGATGATAATTATGTTTAGGAAATCCATAAATGGTATTAATCAATTATTTAATGATGAAAGCGACATACCGGAAGGCTCGGTGATACTCGTAACCGGCGTGGAGGGGGGGTTGAAATCCGGTCTTGTCTTTAATATGATATCTAATTGCATTGCAAAAAACAATCATCATGCTCTTTATGCGACATTGGAGGAAACTGAGGAAAGCCATTTGAGAAACATGGCAAGCCTTGGAATAAATAAAACGGACAACCTTCACATATTCGATTACCGGGATGTAAGGAATGAATGGGATAATGAAGCGCTTGATATCTTCAAAGTCACGGAAGATATGATAGATTTCTACATGGGAAAATATGATTCTTTAAACATATTTGCTATAGATTCGCTGAATGCAATTTATTCTATCTCAGACAAAAGTAACCAAAGGAAGCAGATATTCCGCTTTTTCTATAAGCTTCGGGAAAAAAAACTTACTTCATTCCTTATAATGGAAGCTCACTCGGCACAACAGCATTATTCCTTAGGTTCTTCAGATTATATAGAGCGCCCTGAGTATTTCCTTGCAGACGGCATAATAGAACTGGGAACAGTTGAGGATAAGGAAAGCGTCAAAAGGTACATCCAGATAAGAAAAATGCGGGCTGTTAATCACAGCATGGAGAAACACCAGATACTGGTGGAAAAAGACGGTTTGCACGTTGTCGGCCAAATATATTAGCCCGGTCCATATACACTATCGGAGCATCTATAATAATGTCAATTAAAACACCGAAAGATTTTACACTGAAGGTCGCGGAGGCTTTCTCAAAAGACGTGGGAAGGGGTTTGGCACGCATCGATCCAGCCGATATGAAGCTCCTCGATGCGGATGTGGGAGATATAATTGAGGTTACAGGTAAAAGAACTACCGTAGCTAAACTTATGCCTACTTTTTCGGGAGATCGCGGCAAGGGCATCATCCAGATAGACGGAATAATACGAGGAAACGCCCAGGTTGGCGTTGGCGATAAGGCAGGGATAAGAAAAACGACTGCAGCAGCCGCGGCATCCATTACAATTTCATCAAGCAGGTCAAGCCGGCGGGACATCAGGTATATGGGCAGGCTGCTTGAAGGTCTGCCTGTTGTAAAAGGCGATGCCGTGCGTATATCATTTTTTGGTACCCGCTACCAGGAATATACGATTGTCGATACCCGCCCGGAAGGCGCGGTACTTATACATCCCAAAACCAGCATTCAGCTCGGGAAAGCAGAGGACCTGGCAAAGCCGGGGATGAAAATCTCCTACGAGGATGTGGGCGGGCTGAGTAAAGAGCTTAAGAAAATACGGGAAATGATAGAGCTTCCCCTGAAATATCCTGAATTGTTTGAACGCCTCGGGATAGACCCGCCTAAAGGAATATTGCTCCTTGGTCCTCCAGGTACGGGGAAAACCCTCATAGCAAGGGCTGTGGCAAATGAAACCTCGGCTTTTTTCATGCACGTGAACGGTCCTGAAATCATGCATAAGTTCTACGGGGAAAGCGAAGGAAAACTGCGCGAGGTTTTTGCCCAGGCAAGCAGTAATGCCCCCAGCATACTTTTCATTGATGAGATAGATGTAATAGCCCCGAAGAGGGAGAAGATTCTCGGGGATGTTGAAAAGCGGGTAGTAGGGCAGCTATTGGCTTTGATGGACGGCTTGAAATCAAGAGGGCAGATAGTGGTGATAGGAGCCACCAATATCCCGAACGCCCTTGACCCTGCGCTCCGCAGACCCGGCAGGTTTGACCGTGAAATCAGCATAGGTATTCCTGACAGGAACAGCAGGCTTGAAATCCTGAATATCCATACCAGGGGAATGCCCCTTGAAGAGGATGTGGATATTTCACACCTTGCGGATGTTACCCACGGATACGTGGGCGCAGACCTTGCGGCTCTTTCCAGGGAAGCTGCAATGAACGCCATACGCAAAATAATGCCGGAAATTGATCGTGAATCCGGCGTGATATCCCCGGAAATACTCCTGGATTTAAAAGTATCAATGGACGATTTTATCCAGGCTCTCTCTGAGATTGTGCCTTCCACTACGAGAGAGGTTTTCATAGAGGTGCCAAACGTGTCATGGGATGATATCGGGGGATTGGAAAACATCAAATATGAACTCAAAAAGACCATCGAATGGCCTCTCAAGTACGCTTCTCTTTTCAATCATGCCCGCATCAAGCCGCCCACGGGAGTCCTGCTATACGGGCAGCCGGGCACAGGCAAGACCATGATTGCAAAGGCTGTGGCAAGCGAGAGCAATGCCAATTTCATATCTGTAAAAGGACCTGAACTTTTATCAAAATGGGTGGGCGAATCGGAAAGCGGAATCAGGGAGGTATTTAAAAAGGCAAGGCAGGCGGCGCCATGCGTCATTTTCTTCGATGAAATAGATGCCATAGCACCAAGACGGGGAAAAGGCGGAGATACACAGGTTACAGAGCGTGTGGTAAGCCAGTTATTGACCGAGATGGACGGCATCGAGGACTTAAGGGGAGTTACGGTGCTTGCTGCCACAAATCGTTTAGATATGATAGACCCGGCCCTCCTGCGCCCCGGCAGGTTTGATATGGTTATGGAAGTACCGCTTCCGGGAGAATCCGAATTGCTTGAGATTTTCAAAGTCCATACAAGGCAAAAACCTATGGGCAAAGATATAAACCAGGGAGCATTGATAAAGCGCATGGTGGGATTCACAGGCGCAGATGTTGCATCCGTATGCAGGGAGGCGGCCGTGATGGCAATTGAAGAATACATTGATAATAAAGGCGACCTTGAAAAGCCGGATTTCATCATAAAGCAAAAACATTTTGTAAAAGCTATTGACTCGTACATGCAGAGGCATGAAATGCCCGGACAATGAAATGGTGTTAGCTGGATGAGAAAGCTGTTTTTAATAAAAATTGTCCATACCGCAGCCGACATGGGTTCCATGGGAGAGGGACTGATAAAAGAGGGCATGGCCAAGATGGGAAAGGAAAAGTGGCTTGAGAACCAGAAACGAATCGAAAACTTCTGGAACGAGGTGGAAAAGGAAATAGATGCTATCGCGCTTGATTACGGCAGAACGAGGATATATCAGGACGGTCTTCCATGCGGCGGAGAATTGGGATTGAGGATTGTGAGGGAAACAGCGGAGAAGGGAAGCATGAACTACCGGATTGTCAGGAAATTGGTCGAGAGAGGCGCAACCATTGAGGCGACTGAAAGCCCGGAACTCCTGCGGAAAGAATACGAACACATCAAGGCTATCGTGACCGCAGCAGGCGTAAAAGAAAAGGCCGAAGCGTCAGGGAAATACGAACAGGTGAAAGATGAGTTGATACGGGAACGCGATGCCTTTATCGCGAAGGCGATTAGTGCCACGCTTAAAAATGATGAAACAGGGCTGCTTTTCATCGGGGCTGCCCACAATGTCATACCCTTGCTGGCAAAGGATATTGAGGTAAAAAGCCTGGATTAGTGTTGGGGAGGTTAATTTTACCAACCCTTAATTCAACATCTTAAAATCTTAGACGCATCTATGTTTCACCAGAACCCGTTTACAATAAATTTAAGTATATTAACTGCAAGTAAGGTCAAGAATTATAATATTCGAGCAGGATAAATAATTATTATTAACGTAGGAGAATATAAACAATGGTAGATTTCAGAGTTGTTGTTTCAGATAGCAAGAGCACACAGGCATATCAGGTAGCCGTCACTGGTGCGGCAGCCAATAAATTGATTGGAATGAATATTGGAGATGTCGTAAGCGGAGACGTTGCAGGTTTGGCAGGGTATACTCTTAAGATAACAGGCGGAACCGATAAAGACGGGTTTGCCATGAGGGGCGATTTACCCGGACCGGCAAGAAGAAAAATTCTTGTTGCCGGAGGTATTGGGTATAAACCCAAGGCTGACGGAGTCAAGAAACGAAAAGCCATGCGCGGACGGGAAATATCATCAGATATCGCCCAGATTAATACAGTTGTTGAAGAATATGGCCCGAAGCCTTTGAGTGAGGTCTTCCCCAAGAAAGAGAAGACTGGCGAAGAAGGGAAGGCAGAAGAAGGCAAGAAAGTAAAGGCAAGGCCAAAAGCCAGGTAATACAGAAGAAGTATAACCTTCGCGTTCTTTGCGACCTGATATAAAAAAAATCATATAAACAGCTAACCCGTACGAACTGATATGAACTCATGCCGTCGGAGTTCGTACGAGTTCTCGTATTAGTTCGCTGTTATAGTTGAGAACCTAATTTTTTAAACATATTCTTGTGAATACTTTGCGCACTTTTCGCCTTTGCGGTGTGCGATTTTTTTCACCGCAGAGTCGCAAATACCGCAAAGATAGTTTCAATTGTTAAGTTTTTATCTATTAAAAAAAAGAAAATCCGACAATATTTTTGTCGGATTTATGCCTTTAGTACTTGTTTGTTGTTATAATTACAGGATACGCCATGCTCACAGGCACGTATCTCTTCCCATGCCTGCGTGATGATGCGCACCGTGCAATTACAATTTGCGTGTTTGCATTTCATGTTATCACATTATCTGGTCAATTATAGAGCGGCTATTCCTGCCAGAATTCCTTCCTGCCGGGATTCTCTCCTCGACTGGAGTGCTGCGGCTTACCGGCATACTCTCGCCTTTCGGACCCATTATCTGGGCTGAATGGATACCGGTCATTATGGCCATGCAGCGGACTTTACCCTCGTACTCCTTCTTTACTCTTGCACCCCAGATTACATTGGCGTGGGAGTCAAGTTCGTATGTCAATGAAGAGGCTATCTGTTCTGCCTCATGGAGTGACATGTCTGTTCCGCCTGTGATATGCAATAGGCAGCCTGTTGCGCCATTTGTATCAACATCAAGCAGCGGGTGGTTCAATGCAGCGCGTACTACTTCTTTTGCCTTGTCCTGTCCTTTTGCTTCGCCGACGAGCATTACTGCAAGCCCTCCTCCTTTCATTATAGCCCTGACATCAGCATAGTCAAGGTTGATCAATGACGGCTGTGTTATTGTCTCTGAAATACCCTTCACAGTCTCTGATATAAGCTGGTCCATTACTGAGAATGCCTGGTCAATCGGGAGGTTGGGCACATAATCAAGCAGCCTGTTGTTGTCAAGTACAATCACAGTATCAGCTGCTTTTCTCAATTCATCAAGTCCTTCCTCAGCCTTGAACATCCTTGAGCGTTCAACCTTGAACGGGCTTGTGACCATACCGATGACGATTGCACCCTGGTCTTTTGCTACCTGTGCAACTACCGGCGCGACACCTGTTCCGGTTCCGCCGCCCATGCCTGCTGTTACAAATACAAGGTTTGCGTCCTTCAATACTTCCTCAAGCGTTCCCCTTGCAAGTTCGGCAGCTCTTCTCCCGACTTCCGGGAAGCCGCCTGCTCCAAGTCCCCTGGTTATTGATTTGCCGATTAAGATTTTCTTGTCAGCCTGCGTGATATCGAGGTGAATCTTATCGGTATTTATTGCTATTGTCTCAGCGCCAGCTACACCGATGTTATAAAGTCTGTTAACGGTATTATTGCCGCCTCCGCCACATCCAACTACAACGATTTTTGGTGTTCCGAACTCATCAACTTCTTCAGCTCCGCCTGTTGCCGCTTGTTTGAACAGTTGTTCTTTTTCTGTCATTTTAAGTGCGTCTTGTACAAATGATTCCATATTTTATCCCCTCGGATTATTGTTCTTCTTTCAGGCGCAAGAACGTGTCAACATTCTTTGATTGCTCCTGTGCTTTCTCAAATAATTTCATCCTGCCAACCAATTTTTCGCTTCGCTGATCGATTAAATCTCTAATAGCCGTCCTGATTGCTTCGCTTGCGGACGGAAATTCACCATATTCCACCAACATGTCGATCATTTTTAATTGCTGTTCCGGGAGCCTTAGTGTTACTCTTTGCATTTTATTGGTATCTCCCTCTGGGAGGTTGCTACAATTGTACGCCTTTTGTGCGACAGTTGTATGCCGTGTGTCTGACATACTGTCTGACGCTAAGGTATATAAATCTATCGTTACGGGTTTATTTAAAACGAGAATTTGCGCTCTGCTATTTGATTTTGTATTTTGCAGGTAAAAATACCCTCATTTCCACTCCATCCACTCGCATGAATTAATGATGAAGGACAAAAGGATGGAACCGTACCGTGGCTGTTGCAGGCGCATTAGCTATCGTGGATACCAATTTCAATTGCGTTACCTTTATGTAATATGAATGAATAGAGGGGAAGCCTGAATCATTTTTTTATGATTCGATTAAAACCGTAGCAAGCACATGCTTGCGGCGCATGGTTCTAAACCGAACGCAGAATTTTGCGTGAGTCGGGCCAGGATTGGTCTTACGGAGGAACAAAATGAAAAATAATTATAAAACAAACCCACGAATATTAGACCTGATATCCGGTCTTAAAAATCAGTCAAGGGAAAAGCAAGCACCTCTATGGCGGGATATTGCAGCGAGGCTTGAGTGCCCTACAAGGAATTATCCTGAAGTCAACATCAGCAGGATAAACAGGTACACAAAAGAAAAAGACATGATACTTGTTCCTGGAAAAGTGCTTGGTGCGGGTGAACTGAACCACAAGCTGACAGTAGCGGCTATGAGTTTCAGCGGAAGCGCAAAAAGCAAGATAACAGCAGCAGGAGGTTCCTGCCTCACAATTGAAGAGTTAATGAGCAAGAACCCTGATGGTTCCAGAGTAAGGATAATAGGGTGATAACATGACAGTAATAGACGCAAGTAATCTTATTCTGGGAAGAATGGCAAGTACAGTCGCGCAGCGATTGTTAAATGGTGAAGAAATCAAGATAATCAATGCAGAAAAAACCGTTATATCAGGCAGGAAGGATACCACATTTAACCGCTACAGACAATATGTTGACCGCGGTTCACGCGAGTTCGGCCCTCGTTTCCCGAGACGTCCTGACCAGATAGTAGCAAGGACTATCCGCGGCATGATTCCCCATACAAAGATGACCGGAAGGGAAGCATATAACAGGTTGAGAGTTTATATTGGTGTTCCACCTGAATTGAGTAATGAACAGGCAGGTACACTCGAAAATGCAAGTATCATGCGCCTGAGCACCAGTAATTATACTGTGCTTGGCGAATTGAGCAAGAAATTAGGGTCAAAATATTAGGAGTTTTGCATGAAAATCGTTAATTCATCAGGAAAAAGAAAAACCGCAATTGCCCGTGCAACAATACGGGAAGGAAAAGGTCGCATAAGGGTTAACAAGAAACCCATTGAAATCGTAGAACCTGAACTGATCAGGCTGAAAATGTCAGAACCTCTTGACTTTGCAGGGAATGTTATTCCGACCGTGGATATCGATGTGGATGTACACGGCGGCGGCATCTTCGGGCAGGCAGGAGCGGTCCGGACAGCTATTGCCAGAGGTCTTGTGGAATGGACAAACGATATGGCACTGCGCGACGCAATGGCACAGTATGACAGGAGTTTACTCGTAAATGACACGCGATATATGCTGCCCAAGAGATTCGGCGGTCGCGGGGCAAGAAAGAGAAGACAGAAATCATACAGGTGAAACATGATACCGGTACGATGCTTTTCATGCGGTAAAGTAGTTTCCAGCGTATGGAAAGACTACAAGGAACGAATTCAGACCGAAGACGCAGGTAAAGTACTCGACGATCTTGGAATCGAACGATACTGCTGCAGGCGAATGCTGCTGACTCATGTGGAGTTGGTGGACCTGCTGGCACCGTACCAGTGAGGAGGGGTTGTAGGGTAGCCTGGTCCATCCTATGGCGTTCGGGACGCCGTGACTTGAGTTCAAATCTCAACAACCCCATTTCTCAGGACACGGCAAATGGAATAGAACATGAACCACTCTCAGAGGGACTCTGGGAAAAAAATTATGTGAAAATAGATAGTATTTATTAAACTTTCGGGTATTTGTTTTTGAGGTGACGCAGGTGAGTGAAACTAAATTAACACGATATGAGCGCGCCAGGATTATCGGTGCAAGAGCGCTTCAGATTTCTCTGGGTGCTCCGGTATTGATAGATATAGGCAGGGGCGAACCCATCGATATTGCAATGATGGAATTGGAACAAGGCGTAATCCCCATTACGGTGAAAAGAGCAGTAAAAACTATGAAAAAAGCAGCTTAAGGTGTGATTGAAATGGAAAATGTCATTGATATCAAACAGGATGTAAAACAGGATACAGATTATGAATCTATTATTCCCCAGGATGAGTATCTCACAGCGGGAATTCATATAGGAACACAGCAAAAAACAAAAGAAATGATGCGTTTTGTATATCGTGTGAGGACAGACGGCTTATATGTCCTTGATATACAGGCAACAGACCAGCGGATACGGCTTGCAGCGAAATTGCTTGCAAAATACGATCCGCAGAAGATACTGGTAGTTTCGGCAAGGCAATATGGTCATTATCCATCCGAGATGTTCGCAAAAGTGATAGGAGCAAGAGCAGTAACCGGCAGGTTCATTCCCGGGACTATGACAAACCCCAAGTTGCATTTGTTCATAGAACCCGATATCCTTGTAGTAACAGACCCTTCAGGTGATATGCAGGCAGTGAATGAGGCGGTTAATATCGGTATACCAGTCATTGGTCTTTGTGATACCAATAATTCGACGTCCAACGTTGACTTTGTAATTCCCACAAATAACAAAGGAAGAAAAGCCCTGGCATTAATATACTGGCTGCTTGCAAGGAAGACGCTTGAGGAAAGAGGGGATTCAATAACTCATACAGTTGCTGATTTCGAAGCTGAATTATAAACGAATATGAGAGCACCCGCAGTATCGGGTCAATTCTACCCGCGCAATAAAAACGACCTGGACAGGGAAATCAGCAGATGCTTTGAAGGCGTCCCGCCAGGTGAAAGACAGGTTTTTGGGGCTGTGGTGCCCCACGCCGGTTATATCTATTCAGGAAATACAGCAGCATTTGTATATTCAGCATTACCCAGAGCCGATACTTTCGTGCTTCTCGGGCCAAATCATACTGGATACGGCTCGCCTGTATCTGTTTCCGGCGAATCATGGAGCACGCCGTTGGGCGAAGTCGGCTCGGACAGTGAATTTATCAAAGCGCTTCCGAAAAGGATAATTGACCTTGATGAGACAGCCCACAAATACGAGCATTCCATAGAAGTGCAGCTTCCTTTTTTACAGCACAGGTTTAGGGATTTCAATATTGTCCCTATCTGCATGGGAATGCAGGATGAGGAGACTGCTCTGGATGTAGGGATGGAACTGGCAGAAGCGGTGCGCAAGGTCCAAAAGAAAGTCGTAATAATAGCATCAAGCGATTTTACACATTACAAACCTGATAAAGTGGCGCGGGAAAATGATGCGTATTATATCAAATCTATTCTGGAATTCGATGTCCCGGGATTTTACCGAAAGTTGTACGAACGCAATGCCAGCGTCTGCGGATACGGTCCAATTTCGGCGATGCTTACAGCAACGAAAAACCTTGGTGCGAAAAAAGCCACTCTGCTCAAATACAGCACGAGCGGCGATACAACAGGTGATTTTGCTGCGGTTGTGGGGTATGCGGGGATTGTTGTGGAATAAATGCTCACTTCAACTTTAGTATATCACCCGCTATCTTCGCATTCATTCTTTAGTGTATCGTGCCAAGAATTGAACAATTTTAACTAATTCTGAATTATTGGCATCGAAAAATTCAATTACCTTCCTTACCCATGAGAAGGATTAATGGGCGATTCTTCAACAAGTAATATTTTTGTAGTTTTGGTGGCTATTTTTACAGCCTATCTTAGTGCCTATTTTACTATACGGTTGGAACATAAAAAAGAGATGAGGACTATATTAGACGCTTTATTAAGTGAGATTGAATGGAACTTAAATAACCCAACTTTCACCCTTGGTTATGACAACAGCCAAAAACATCCATGATTTTTTTCTGCTCATAAGTCATAGAACTCGTTCTTTTTAACAGCTTATCTCCATGATGAATGTTAACAGTGTAGACATTCTCCAGTAGCTCCTTGATCTTATCAAAACTATAATTCAGCTCCTTGTCCTTGAGTTCC
>JAHFDG010000024.1 GCA_023249105.1 Candidatus Methanoperedens sp.
TATGTCAATATCTTGATGATATCAACAAAATGCCTGTGATTTTCAAGTGGAAATACAAGATGGATGAAATGCCTGGAAGAATTGAGTCATTGTAATATTAATTTGGAATTGATATACTAGATTCTGAAAGTAGTCTTTCAAAAAGCAATATTTCTTGATCTCCTCCGCCTAACAAGTTGAGAGGTAAATATAGGTCTCCCATATCGGCATGTACAGCTCCCCCACGCATCTCTAATGAATAGGATGAAAACTTGTGAAATGATTTTTTGTATTTTGACCAAATGTTTGACTCCACTCTAGCTGGATTTTGACCAATAGCTGTCAGGTAATTTCTTGTCTCAGTATCAATCAAAAAAGGTCTGGTGCCTGGAGATGAACGTTCTCCAGATTCTCTTACAGTTCGGATTAGTATGAACTTTCCTCTAAACATTTCTGTCATTTTATTAAGGATTTTTTGGGCTGGTTCAGGAGGTAATGGCAATGACTTTGGACCTTCAACAGGTTCAGGTAAAATATAATCGCCAGCTATATTAGGGATAAATGAGTTTTCAGGGAAATTTTTCTGGGGTATATTATCTTTAACTAACTCCCAGTTTCCGAAAGAAATACTTTTATTGTTCCATCTATTTCCTGAAATTTCCCTCTCGATAGTCAATTCATTATCTTTTAACTTATACCCATCCTGTATAGTCATTGTTTTCAAAATATCCTTAGTAAATATCTCCTCTTTTTGTTTTTCAGTCAATTTAAGTTGAATTTTGAATAGAATAGGTACTCTATTATCCCGATCAAACCATAGGTTTTCTTCAAATCCTTTCTCAACTTGTTGCGCTAAATTTAAATCTGTGAAAAATAGCTCTAAAGCTTCTAAAATATGAGATTTCCCTGAACCATTTTTACCTATAAACACATTTATATTTTTAAGTCCATTTATTGGTACATTCTCAAGGCTTCTATAGTTTTGTATTGTTACTCCTGTAATTATCACGTTCTATCAAAAGAACTTAATCTATATAAAACTGATGATTTTTAAGACCATTTCAATTGGTGCGATGAATTTTATTTAACTGGTGCGTTAAAATCTCACGTTTGCGTTCTTAGCGCCCTCTGCGGTGAGTCAATAGTACGGCGCCGATTTAAATTTCAAATCAGCTTTGTATTTCTCGGTTCAGTACAGCGCGTGCCATCCCTATCCTCTCTTATTAGCAGAGCAGCGCTCTCCCCTAATTTCATATCTCTTCTTAGCGCTTTTGCTTCAACAAGCAATCTTTCTTTATTTTTCTTTCTTACAAATTCTTCCTTCATACGCTCTTCCTGCCAGTTTTATTACTCTATGGCGCTCGTACCTGCTATACTTTGCGCCCTTCGCGCCTCTGCGGTGAACAATCCGTATCCAGAGAAGTTGTGGCAATAATTATATCTCTGCGCTTCCAATTAGGAATCATGGGCATAAAAACCATCACATTGAGGGAGAAAACTGCAAGAAAATCCAGTGTTATGGACTTTTTCGGTGTTTTAAAAGACAGCAAAAACCTCGAAGAAATGGAAAAAGAGATTTTAGAGGAAAGAAAGAAATCCGGGTTTAGAGATGTATTTGCTTGATGAAAAGCAAATCATGAATTGAAATCTTCTGTAACATATCGGCGCCGGAAGTTGAATATTTTAACTGTAATAAATATAATACATTCGCTGTCTGCGCTCCTTTTATCTCAAGGAACAACTACAACCTTCAGCGAGTCCTTCGCTTCCCCTGCTATCCTGAAACCCTTCTGGATATCCGCCAATTTTACCCTGTGAGTAATCATATCCTTAACATTTATCTTCCCATCCTTGATTAATCCAAGAGCCTCCTCCAGGTCAACAGGAGCTGCGCCGTAGCTTGATACAATTGCAAGTTCATTTCTCCAGAAATCTTCTACAGGAATTGGAATATTCTTATTCGGGATAGCGAACAGCATAATTATCCCTTTCCTGTCTATGTACCTGAATGCAGCTTCAAAAGCAGGCATCGCCCCCGTACACATGATTATCCTGTCCGCTTTTATATCAAGTTCTTCAGTTGCATTGAATACTTCATCCGCCCAGGATTCTTTTGCCATCTTTAATCTATACTCGTTAATATCAGTCGCAACAACTTTTGCTTTTCTTAATTTAGCCATCCGTATATTCAAAAGACCTGAAATCCCTGAGCCCATGACTAACACAGTCTGCCCTTCGCCAACCCCGATTATTCTCTGCGCCCTCACGACGCATGCCAGGGGCTCAATCATCGTTCCTTCCTCATAAGAAACATTATCAGGAAGGACGTAAGTTCCCTGCTCAACGTTTATTTCCGGAACCCTGACGAACTCGCTGAACCCGCCTGGGTCGTAATTGCCTTTATGAAGCGTTTCGCATGCGGTATGATTGCCTGCAAGGCAGTATTTGCATTCGTTGCACGGTACATGATGGCTTACGAAAACCCTCTGCCCGATTTTGAATTTATCAGACTTTGATTCGACTATCTCCCCTGCCATTTCATGACCCAAAACGCGCGGAGCTTTCTTTATCCTGTACCACTCCATAAGGTCTGTCCCGCAGATGCCTGATGCCTTGACTTTGACCATAATCTCCCCGTTTTTTATTTCAGGTTTCGGCCTGTCCTCTATCCTGATATCGTTATTGTTATAATACACAGCGGTTTTCATGGGGTATAGTTAAAAACTAAACAATTTAAACTTATCTTTGCGCTTGGTGTGAAAAAATCAACAACTAACTCGTACGAACTGATACGAACTCACGCCGCCGGAGTTTGTACGAGTTCGTATTAGTTCGCTGTTAATGTTCATTTTGTTGTTCTGCTGACTTTGCGGTGAATAAAATCAAACACCACAAAGACGCAAAGAGCGCTAAGTTTTTTAAGACATGCCTATGATTTATTTCTTCGATTGTTCGTAGATTTCGTAAGCCTCATCCACAGACTTGCCATCATGAACGATCGCCCTTACCGCCTGTATCATACCCACAGGGCTGTCGCTCTGGAAAATATTCCTGCCCATATCCACCCCGATAGCGCCGTCCGAGACTGCATTATATGCCATTTGCAGGGCTTCCGTCTCTGGCAGCTTTTTGCCGCCTGCAATGACAACAGGAACATTACCGCACGCCTCGACAACTTTCCCGAAATCCTCGGTATAATATGTTTTGATAATGTGCGCGCCCATTTCCACGCAAATCCTTGAGGCAAGACCGAGATACCTGGCATCACGCGCCATTTCCTTCCCGACTGCGGTCACTGCAAGGACAGGGATTCCATATTCTTCACCCTCATCCACTATCTTTGACAGGTTATCTATTGTTTCCTTTTCATATTCGCCGCCGACATACACGGAACATGTGATAGCAGAGGCGTTAATCCTTATCGCATCATCAATTGAAGTCGTTATGGTTTCATTGGACAACTCCTTCAGGATGCTCTGGCCGCCCGATACGCGCAAAATTATCGGTATATCCGCAGCCGGGTCTATCCAGTTCCTGAGCGCACCCCTGGTTATCATCAACGCATCTGCATAGGGCAGCAGCGGCTCAACTGTTTTGCCAAGGTTCGCGAGGCCGGTAGTCGGGCCCTGGAAGTAGCCGTGGTCAACAGCCAGCATGACGCAGCGCCCTGTTTTGGGCTTTATTATCCGTGAAATCCTGTTCTTCATTCCCCAGTTCATTTTTAGTTTCCTCCTGTTGTTATTATTCTGGTCTTAGCAATAAATAGCCTTTTTCGATGAGCCAGTGATGGAATTCATAAGTGGTATGCAGGCAATTTTTGATGCATATTTCCCGCAGGTCATTGTAATCTGCCGAGTCCTGTGTCTTTTTATTCATCATCGCCTGTATGGGACACTCGATATCGTTGCAGTATTCTCTTCTTTTGTACTCTACGAATCCCTCGATTGGCACAATCACAAAGATGATTCTGAGGATTTAAAATTTGCGGAAATGTTTGGGGGAGGATTTGTAGATTGATTTGCAGGATTTGTTAGTCTGAACTTGCTCTGGAGGGCATCGGCAGAGATATTCGATGGTTTGGGATTGGGAAAGGTTGCTGGATTTCTATATTTTTAATTCAGGCGCGGTATTTCCTTCAGAAAAAATTATTATTTATTTCCTCTGTATTTCGAATATAGTTCGGTAAATTCCTCCAAACTCATTTCTAAATCTTCTCGTATAATCTTGCGCAGAAGCCCTTTAGGGACATCCTTATTTCCATGCACAGGAACACTTGTCGCCCTTCCGTCTTCTGATTTTAACCGTGAATGTGAGCCTTTAGTCCTGGTAACTTGAAAGCCTAAGTATTCTAAAAACTTTATAAGCTCTTTGCCTTTGAATACAGGAAGTTTAGGCATTCTGAGCAACTTCCATTTCTCTAAATCCTACGAACTTATTTAATTCTTCGACCTTCGTTTCTTCAAGGCACATATCTATGACTTCTTTTATATTTTTCAGTGCCTCGTCTATAGTTTCACCGTATGAATGGCAACCTTTGAATACAGGGCAACTTACTATGTAATACCCATCTTCATCGATTTCGATTATTATTGGTAGATGTAATTTTTCCATATCTGATATTCCTGTTAGATAGATGGGTTCCAAATATTAAGATATTTCGCCTATTTTTCAGCAATAGCTACTCTGCAAATCCCTCGATTGGCACAATCACATAGATGAATCTGAGGATTTAAAATTTGCGGAAAGGTTCGGGGGGATTTATTAAATTGTAGTATTTGTTATTTTTGGATAGATTTCCATCAACGACCCTGGACGCCGCTGTGTCTCAAGTCCGGAGCATCAAAGCTGATGCTCAGGAGCCATATGATTTTTATTTCTTAATTGTTATGTTTGAATTCAAAAATCACTCCTGCAATATTATGCTATATACTATGGATAAAAAAATAACTGTAATTGACACTATTATTCTATCTTTTTATTTACACCAACTATCTAATGTCGCAAATTGTTTTATAGGTTCCATCTTTTTATCTTCAGATACAATATTAGCCTTTATTCCAATATTTAGCAAAAAGGTCACTAATTCTTGTTTCACATTAGTTGTACTAAACTTTTTATTATTGGGATGAATAAAAATTTTTCCTTTAATATTTGATAATTTATTACTAAATTCTGAAATTTTTGGATATAATGTTATCTTTTCGTTTCTTTTAACAAATAGATTTTTTAACTCCTTTTTCCTAGGTGAATTGACTATAACCAAAGATTTAAAATCATTTTGGTCGAGATCAAATTTAGCAGCGATTTGTGTCTCTATTTCGACTGCGTGCATTTCTTTCGGTAAATCTAAATCAAATTCAACAATTGGTTTAAAAAATCTTCTATATTTTACAGAAAAAACGATTTCACGAATAAGGTCATTTTCCAAGTTCTCCAAATAACTGTACAATTCTAAATCTGTAAATGTATATAAACTAGACCTATCAATATCCCCTGCATCATAAGCTAAATGTAAAGCTTTTGCCATCATCACCTCTGCACTAGAAATTTTATCATTATAATATACATTTTGATACATTTCAACATATATTCCAAGAAGAAATTCGAGTAATTCATCTAGATTATAGATGCCTTTGTTATCTTTGTTATCTAAATATAATATTTTTGCATTTTCTGGGAATTTTGATTTATAGGCATCATCTAACTCATTTACTGTTCCCACACAAAGACAATTTATAAAGTCTATTGTCATATCATTTAATATTTCTCCCATAGGATGTTTTAGAGGTACAATCTCCTTCTGAATCTTATTCGGTAATTTACCTTTGTATTGCGTCATTAGCAAATCTCTCATTAAAAAATCAACTCTATCCAAGTCAAGGGCATAATCAGTTAATAACCAAGCGAGAAAGATTTTATCTGCATACCTATGAAGTTCTTCAATATTATCAGTCTTAAAAACTGTTCTATCTTTTACCTCAGTAAGATTCATATTAATATCTTTTAGAACCTCTCTTAAATCTATTAGCCCCTCATCTATGAATTTTCTTGTATATTTTTCATGCTCATTTCCTTTCTGAATTCTATCATAAAATTTATCTAAAACATGTCCAAGTGGACCATGCCCAACATCGTGAAGTAAAGCTGCAAATATTGTATTTTTTTTATCGTCCTCAGATACATCTTTAAAATTCGAATTGTCTAAAGCTAAAGATACCAAATATGCTACGCCTAAAGAATGGGAAAAACGAGTGTGTGTGGCGCCAGGATATCGATATTGTGCAAATGAAAGTTGTTTTATGTCTCTTAATCTCTGAATATCAAAAGAATTTATAATTTTAAAAATATCTTTTTGTAATTTTTCTGGAAAATCTATTTCTCCATATAAAACATCAGGAATGGGACATTTATTTCTATTTATTAAGGTACCCACAGTTTTATTTTGAATTAGATTATTCAAAAAATTGATATGATTTTCTATTAAATCCATACTAATTTTTTCTCGATCTACGTAAGTATCAAAAAGTTTTTTTAAGAAATCATAACTTTCGGATATTATCACATTATTTGTGGAGTTAAAAGCACTAAGTATTTTCTCAATATTGCTGTTGTGTTTTACTTGATTTCTTTTCACCCATACAATTTTTACATCGTGAACTTCTTGGGAAATTTTAAGTAACGCTTGAAAAATATCACTGTCATTACATGCATAACCGACAAAAATGATTATGCTATTTGATTTGAAAATATCTGTTAATATAGTATATTTCGGTTTAGATAGCTCTTTTTCCATATCCGTTACACTTGATACAATAGTAAAGGGTTTTGAAATTGTTCCATGTAACTTGTAAATTATTGTTGTGTCCTTGATTTTTCCTGAAAAATGACTGAAATCTGCATCATCTGCCGCTGTTAATACAGTTTTATCTGCAAATAAACCCCTTTTTTGAAGTAATCCATATGCATCTTCAATTTTTTCATCAAAATTAGTCGTAATAATTTGGTTAATCTTTCTATTTTCCATGAGATTTAACCAAGCTATAAATTTATAATTTGGAGGAGTATATTTTCCTTTCCCAAACAGTTCATTTAATAATCTAAAATAAGGCGTTAAATTTTCACCATGTTCAACCAAGCATTTTTCCCAGACCATTTCTGGTGGAATATAATCTTCTTTAATACCGTATGTTTTTTTAAATTGCTTTTCATATGTTTGTAGAGTGTTATCTGAAACTTGTCCAAAATGATACTTATATAATTCCAGTTTCATCTCATTTCCATCGGGAAGTTGATGGATAGGCATCAAGCTACATCTCGAAGCTCCTGCTCCTATGAAAAGTGCTGTATTTTGCATATCAATATCTTTCAATAACGTATCAAGATTATACATATTTGCCACCTGATGTCATATTACTATGTCATTTAAAATATAAAGTCTTCTATTTATACATGACGAGTTAATGAGATTAATAGAACATAATCGGCGGAGGATTGATGAAATTAAAAGAAGTTGAGATAATAGTCATGAGCGATGAAGAATACGGGGAACACCTGAACCAGTTGTTTGAAAGGGTCAAACGGGGCGAAATACATGAACCGGAACCCCATGAGATTTTGGCGCGCACAGCAGAGGATATTGGAAAGATATTGACGCGCGAGCGCCTGCGCTTACTTTCGGTTATCAAGGAAAAGAAACCGGAATCTATAAGCGAACTTGCAAGAATTCTGAAACGCAAGGAATCAAATGTGCACAATGACCTGACTTTCTTAGAAGGTATCGGTCTTCTTGAGCTGAAAGAAAGTAAGAATCATGTCAGGAAAGCGCCGGCTGTTGATTACGATGCGCTGCATATTACTGTTCCACTGACAGCGTAGTGCTCACTCAAACTCCACAATCGCTTTTTTCGCGCCTATCGGAGTAATCAGAGCCTGTGTACCTTTCTCAATATGATACGACTCTCGAAGCTCCTTCGGAAGCCGTAGCAGTAGTATTTTTCCACTCTCGCTTAGTTTTCTCTTGTATAAAGCCTGCCCTCTTGGCGCAACACCAAGCGCGGCTTTTAATCCCTTCTCTATTTTGTGTATGGAATCCGGATGGTTTATGTAGATTTTTCTGCCCGTACTTTTATGCCTCCTGACAAGAACGTCTGTAATAACCACAGGGATGCCATAGTTTTCAATTACAACGTCTTCGTATACATCTTCAAACTCGATATTCTTTTTCATATTTTCACCTCTGTAAAGTGCGTTTTTTCTTTCGATTGAGTATGGTTATGACAACAATAAGTCCCTGATCGGACTCTTCGATGCCTATGATGCATGGATAGAGATGCTCATTCAATTCCGATTCGCACAGGTATCTTGTTGGAAAATATTCAGTGTTATGAAGCTCTTTTCTTTTTATCTCAGGATTGATCAGAATTTGTTTTATAAACTCAAATAACTGGAAAGGATTTATGTCCCATCTATCATACGCTCTGTTGTCTCTGTAAATATGCTCATCTATACCTATGCGTTCTTCTGATGCCAATTTTTTAACAAGCTCCTGGATTTGCTTTTTTTCTTTGTTATCCAGATGTACTACTCTGTATGGTTCTTCCTCAGGCATCGTACAAAAAAGGTATGTTTTAGTATATAAATACACGCCTGATTTTCAGTTTCAAAAAAGATTTTTGGCTTTCTATTCTCTATACGAGCATGAAATCCATATTATCGTGCGGTCGCAAACCTCGGTCAGCGCCTGCATATACCGATTTTACATGGCGCTTACCATGGAATTCTCCTCGCCATATCGCAATAATACTTCAACTTGCAGCTATGCTCTATCTGCGCCGTGACAAAATATGCTTCCTCAATTGTTTTCCCGGCTGCGAAAGTGCCGTGGGCAAAAACGATAACGCCTTTGTGGTCTTTCAGCGCTCCCGAAGTGTTATCCGCAAGTTCTTTTGTCCCGAAGCTGCCCCTCACCACAGGAATCTCATGCAGGATATACTGCCCTTCGCTGTCAGGAGGTATTATCTTATCATGTCCCAGCAGCGACTCGATGACCGAAAATGCGGGATGGGCATGGACAACCGCAAGCGCCGCTGTATTCTTATAAATCGCCCTGTGAATCGGGCTTTCAGATGAAGCGATGCTGTCAGGGCTTGAAGGCTTATCGATATCCACCTCCACAACACTGTCCTCATTTATCTCATCAAGAGGCGTGCCGCTTTTTGTGATAAACATCCTGCCGCCTGCGCGCACGCTCATATTCCCGAAATTCGACTCAACAAGCCCGCGCTCCACAAGCTTCTTTCCGAATTTTGCCATGTCCTGCCACATTTTCATTTCCTTTTGAAAAAAAGCCACGAATCCTTTCCCCTGAACCTGGTTTTAATCAGGGCATACCTGCCTGTTAACTTTTTTCCCCTTAACTCAAAGAGCAGCTCATTATCCTTCTCGCTTTCAAGAATGAACTCGCCTTTATCCCATATCCGCACAGTCCCGGCGCCGTACATCCCCTCAGGTATCGTGCCTTCAAAATCGGCATACTCAAGCGGATGGTCTTCAGTCTGGATTGCAAGGCGCTTTTCACCCTCTTTGGCCGGCGGCTCCTTTGGAACAGCCCACGAGCGAAGCACTCCTCCCATCTCAAGCCGCAGGTCATAATGCAAATGCCTGGCATCGTGTTCATGGATCACAAAAACATTCCCTGCATGTGGTTTAACGCTGCCTTTCGGTTCAGGTGATTTTGAAAAATCCCTTAATTTATAATATTCATCAAGCTGCATAACATCACCCGAAAGTAAATGCGCTCTGGCACAGCTTATTCAACACGCATACTTCGCATTTCGGTTTCTTAGCATCGCAGACCTGCCTCCCGTGCTGAATCAGCAGCAGCGCGAAAATATCCCATCCATTTTTCGGGATGATTTTCATCAGGTCTTTTTCAATCTTTTCAGGGTCGGTGTTCGCTGACAGGCCAAGCCTTGCAGATAACCTTTTCACATGCGTATCTACCGCAATGCCCTCAATTTTCCCGAATGCGCCCGATAATACGATGTTTGCCGTCTTCCTGGCAACTCCCGGCAGCGTGATAAGGTCTTCCATCGTATACGGGACTTTTGAATTGAATTTTTCAACCAGTATCTCGCACATTTTTTTAATGTTTTTTGCCTTGTTCCTGTAAAAACCAGTTGAGTAGATGTCTTTTTCAAGCTCTCCCTGCGTGGTTTTCATATAATCATGCGGCGTCCTGTATTTCGTAAAAAGGGTTTTTGTGACTTTATTTATCTGCTTATCCGTGCTCTGCGCCGAAAGGATTGTGGCAACCAGGAGCTCAAGGGGATTTGAAAAATCAAGAGCTATCTTTACATCCGGATACTCTTTTTTCAACAGCGCAATTATCTCACCAGCATTATCCATGTTTTCTATTATCACTTGCAAAATAGTTAAGAGTTTTGACCGATACATATAAATTACAGTATTGTTAAATATATAATTAAAGTGGAGGTAAAATTTATGGTAAAGAAAACAAAATCCAAACCCGCAAAAGCGAAGAAGACAATAACAAAGAAGACAAAGTAAGCGGGCAAAGCCTGAAAAAGGCGAGATGTATTACTGTGAAGCCTGCGGAAGCGAGGTCGTCTGCGTAGAAGACAGCGCGGGTTCGATTCTCTGCTGCGATGAACCAATGTGCCTGGTCTGCTGATAATAGTCTGAATTTTATTTTTTATTTATTTTTTACTTTTTTCCTGATTACTTAATCTGCCACCGGCTCCGGTATTTCAATCCTGAAAGTTCGCTGCAATCCACTCCTTTCTTCTGAATCAGGATTTTGAAGGTTTCTCCCATCTCCATCATCAGGTTCTTCACCGGCAGCATTTTTTTAAGATAATTTTCAGGTTCATTTTCCTGCAAACTTTTCAGGTATTCTTCAATCCCAAGCCCCATCAGGAAATGCGACTGGTCTGTGAAACCGCAGAGTTCCAGCCCGTTTTTGCGGCCCCAGTGAACAAGCGCCGAGAAATTCACATGGGATGTAATATCCTGCTCTCCGATATGCAAAAATGGAGTCTCATTTGTGGTATGATTATAATAGCACATCAAGGTCCCCCTATTCCTGTAATCCTGGTATAATTCATAAGACGGGTAGCCGTAATCTATTGTTATAACAAATCCTTTTTTCAGGGAAGTTCCGAGCTCTTTTATCCATTTTATCGCGTCAAGGTTTACCTCAGTCCTGTACCCTTCTGGTAAAACCACCCCGATTTCATCAAAATAATTTTTAAGCTCGAATGATGCGGGTTTCAATATCTCGATAAAACCGTTCTCATAACCAACAAAGACTTCCATCAGTTCATTTTCCATCACAACCAGGTGCACCGGAAATGCATCCACAAGCTCGTTTGAGAAAATGCATCCTGTAATTCCCCGAAGCCCTTCAATAGAATCATGCCAGGTAACCTTTTCGTGAAGTAACTTTCTTTGTTCCTTGCGCATTGCCGGGCTTTTTTCGATTATGCAATAATTGAGCTTGTTATACAGTTCCTCATTTTTTTTTAGATATGCGAGGACATCGCCGGAAAGAAGACCCATGCCAGCCCCCATCTCTACGACTGTGAACTCTTTTTCGCCAAGGATGCGCCACATCTCTTCAAGCTGCCTGCCTATCATTTCCCCGAAAACAGGTGTCAGGTTGGGGCTTGTGTAGTAATCCCCTGTTTTTCCGATTTTATCCCTGGAAGAGGTATAATAACCAAGCCCCGGATAATACAGCGCCATTTCCATAAAATCGCGAAAGGAAATAGCGCCGAACTGCTGGATTTTTTGTATTATGATTTCGGATAAGGACATAAATAAGGATTCATCTTAACAAATTGGATATAAAGCCGACTTTAACTAAACGGCGTGGGAAAGTTGCATGAAAAATCATGGCTGCTATTTCCTGAATCAAAACCTGAGATAATTCTCTGCAGTGAATAACCCGGCTCGCAGTCTGGGGCGTTATCATTTTTATTCAGGTCTCCTTCTTCTCCAAGACCCCATTCAATTCTATCTACAAGCTCATTATTTTCATTTAAAATTGAGAGAGATGCACCAGTGTTGTGCAGCCTTAAACATACAGGATTTTTCCCAGGACCTAAACTTGAATTTGTGCTATTGTGATATACAAAGCTTGGTGCAATAGAATACCGTTCAAAAAATCCATTTTCAGAGTCGGCAATTACAAAGTAACTTTTAGGAGCTATTTTTGTTGGATATCCATAAGGTATTGTGAAATTTCTTATAGCTCCTGAATAAGATTTTGTCTCTATCCTCCATCCGCCGGTATCTATTTCTGCGTTTGTAGGATTGTAAAGCTCAATCCATTCATAATCCCATTTCGCGTTGCTTTGAATTATGTCATCATAGTAGACCTCGTTGATTACGATATTTTCAGCTAAAGAATCTTGTACAGGCAAAACAATGCCGTTAGCATTGGGCATTGAGAAGCCGAGCAGGTTAGCAATAGTTGGAGCAATATCGACAGTGCTGGCAGAGGTTAAGGTACCGCGCCTTATGCCCGGTCCTGAGATAATGAGAGGGACATAAGAATCCTCAGGATTGAGGTTGCCATGGTCGCCAAGGTACGAGTGGCTTTCGAAATAGTAGCCTCCTGAATAATTGGCTAATAATATTAAATCTCCGCTCCTCTCGGAATCAAGTTTAGAAATTCTGTTAACTGCATCCACATACTCGCTTCTCCCATTGAAATAATCAGCAAGAGAAAGAGTGTAAGGCGTGCCATCGGCATATTCCTTGTAAACCCTGTAACCGTTGGAATTTTGATACCTTATTAAAACATTATCAACATAAGCTTGGGAGTAAAATGCATGACCTGCAGGCTGAATATCCTCCCAGCGCGGCAATGCACCCCAGGTGCCGTCAAGAGATGAACTATCGTTGAGAACTAAGTTGCTCTGTATGTAAATCTCTTCGCTTCCGCCGCCATCGCCGCCGACATAGTAATCATGCTCACTATTTATGCCTAAAGTATTTTCGTAATAGCCATTAGCTTCTAAGACATTGGCAAACTGATCCGAGTCAATATTTCTGTTGGAATTGACCCCAGTCTGTCCGTGGTCTGATGTAACTACGAAAATAGTTTCATCCACGATTGCCTGACCGTAGAAGTCTTTTAGTCTGCCTATCTGGACATCAACATTGTTAAGCACCTCGGTGGTTGAATCCGGACCCATCCGATGACTCCATATATCATTACCTGCCAGCCAGATTACTGTCAGGTTGAAATTTCTGTTGTCGGGCCAAATGGTATTGTCTAGAATATCGTCTATAACGTCTGCATCACCTTCTTTACAAAGGAAACCAGTTCCTTTACAAGTTCCCCAACTTATTACTGCACTGACCGATAAATCTGAGGTAGTAGCTCCGCGGTCAACAAATTCAGTGAAAACACGAGAAATCATCGGGGGTGGCATGTCCTCATAGATTGTATTAACTTGCAAATCATTATTTACAGCATCGCGAATAAGACTGTCCCAAAGACCATAATAGTCAGTATATTCATGCGTGTTTTTATCGAAAACTCCTGCCGATGCTATCCCGTGCTTGCCTGGATACGTTCCCGTCAAGATGCTTGGATGATTTACTACGGTTATTGTCGGGAAAACATTAACCGCATTTACAAATTTTACTCCGTTATTTATCATCCAGGAAAGGTTGCCGCTCGGGTTATCCGCAGCTACCTGATAAAGTTTATCAGCCCTTGCACCGTCAACAATAATTAAAACTGCTTTTCTTGGCTCTGGATTTGAAGTAACTGTGAAAGTAATTTGCCGCTCGACTGATTGAGCTGTTACTGATTGAGTGCTTACTGCGCCACTTTCGGAAAGCAAAACAATTACTGGAATGGAAAAAGTCTGTCCTTCTTGAATATCATTTGGAACAGTTATATCGATTCTTTCTGTTTTGACCCCCTGAGAAATTTTTTTCTTTAACTGTTTTTCTTTATCAGCGTATATTTTCATCTCATTTAAAGTAAAATTTTTTGTTTTAGCGCGTGAAAAGAATTCCGGCTTCAGTTCCTCTTTTTCACGTTTTGCTCCACCAACAGGGGTTAAAGTTTTACCTATCTGCTTATATTCTTTCTTGTCAACCTTGGCTTCTTGTTTGTTAACTTTTTTGAAAGGATTTTCAAATTCTACCGCATCAAAATTAATCGATTTATTCTCAATATTAAGATTAGATATAGTAACCCAGATGCTCAAAGTACCCCCAGGTTTAACTTGAGATGCAGAGGACACATTTATTTCGACAAAGTTTGAAGTAGCGTGAGCACCGGATATAAAAATAAATGAAACGACGAAGAAAATTACCAACAACAATCTTATTTGTCTAGCTGTACTATTTATGTATTCAAGAATATAATTTTTCATTTTCATTTTTTCACCTCAAAGCCGAAGTATAACCTTCTATTGCCAATGAAATAACAATTAAACCTAATGTGACAATACTTATTAAAAACGATTTTTTCACATTCTTCGTAAATTTATAAACAATAAAAAATGAAATTAAAAAGGGTGGAAGAAAAAGAATGGTAAAAATCATTCTTGCAGGGTGCTCTGAAGGTAAATATTGCTCTACTATTGAATGACCTGATTTTGAATTTAAACTTAAAACAATTCCGTAGTAAAAAATATATGCAGATACAAACGCTAAAATATAAATACCAATTTCTTTTATTATTTTTTCTGTTTTCATTTTCATCTTTTCACCTCAAAGCTGAAGAATAACCTTCTAAAAAGAATGAAAAAATAATTAAACCGTCTATGATAATACTTATTAAAAATGATTTTTTTAAATTCTTTGTTAAAATATAAATAGTAAAAAATGAAATTAAAAATGATGGGAGAAAAATAATATAGAGAGACGGTATTTCTGGGAAATACCGATCTAACAACCGACCTACTTTTGGACATAACGCTACTAATACATTCCAGAAAAAAATATATGCAACCGCAAATGCAATAACATAAACGCCAATTTCTTTTATTATTTTTTTCATTTTCATATCCCCTCATCAACTCGCTTTATTCGCATATGAACCCCGAGCTTCCACTCATGATGCAATCACTATTAGTTTCTCGTCATGATACAAAAGTTTTCCTTTGATAGTTTACTTTAATTTGAAAAAACAGCTTTTCTTACGGCTTCAATGGTTGCATCGATTTCTATCGGCTTGGGGCATACCGAAAGCACATGCTCGGAATCCTTAAGCAGATGCCCTGTTGTCACGCAGACCACACATTCGTCAGGGTCAATAACCCCGAGGTTTACGAGTTTCCGAAGCCCCGCAATAGAGGACGCGCTTGCAGGTTCAACGCCTATCCCTTCAAGATATGCAAGTTCGTGCTGCGCTTTAATGATTTCTTCATCAGAAACGGTTTCGGCTGTCCCACCTGATTCTCTTATCGCGGTCAGTGCTTTTATGGCATTCACCGGGTTGCCGATGCGGATTGCGGTGGCTACTGTCTCCGGTTTGCTTTCAGGAGTTATCACCGCTGCATTACTCTTAATGGCTTTTACGATGGGGCTAGCTCCCTCGGCCTGGATGCCGGTCATTTTCGGAACGCTGTCAATGAGACCCAGACGTTTTAGCTCCCTGAATCCTTTGTAAATTGCTGTGATATTGCCCGCATTTCCGACCGGAAGAATAAGCCTGTCAGGGGCCTTCCACCCCAGTTGGTCTGCAATCTCAAAAGCAATGGTTTTTTGCCCTTCAAGACGGTACGGGTTCACCGAATTTAAGAGATAAAACCCTTCCCTGTCGCAGAGGTCGCGAACAAGTTTGAGGGCATCATCAAAATTTCCCCGGATGCTCAACACCTTTGCCCCGTGCATGAGCGCCTGGGCTAATTTCCCAAGAGCAACCTTGCCCGAAGGCAGGAGCACGACAGCCGGAACACCGGCCCTTGCGCCGTACACAGCAAGCGACGCCGATGTATTCCCGGTAGAGGCGCAGGCTACGGTTTTCATGCCAAGTTCAAGGGCTTTTGTAACGCCCACGGTCATTCCCCTGTCCTTGAACGAACCTGTGGGGTTCATCCCTTCATGCTTGACATAAACATCCTTAAGACCAATGCTTTTTGCAATCCTGTCAACGCGATAAAGAGGCGTCCCGCCTTCATTCAGTGATACAGGCTCACGGCTTACCGGAAGAAGCGCGCGGTATTTCCAGACAGAAAGAGGACCTTTTAGGTCTTTTTTTGTGAGACTTATTTCGGAGTAATCGTAAATCACATCGAGAAGACCACCGCATGTACATGTGTATATAACTTCGGTTTCAGGATACTTTTTGTGGCATTCGATGCACTCGAGGTGGTACATAGGGGTACTCAATAGAATATTATGGCTTATAGATTGCTCTAGGGTTTATTTGTGCTCCCTGAATAATCAGGGGTAGAAATACTTAACTTGGATTGAAGATTAAAAGGATTCTTACATGAACAACAGATTTGCTGACAGAATGAAGACCACACGTAAGTCCTTCATCAGGGAGATATTGAAAGTTACCCAGCAGCCGGAAGTGATATCATTTGCCGGCGGGCTTCCGAATCCTGGTTTTTTCCCGGTGGAAGAAATTGCGCGAGCTTCCACAAAGGTTCTGGCAAAGGATGGCAGGAATGTTCTTCAATACAGTACGAGTGAAGGGTATTTACCTCTGAGGGAGTTCATTGCTGAGAGGTATCTCAGGAAGAGCGGGTTAAAGATAGAACCTGACGATATATTAATTACCAACGGTTCGCAGCAGGGCATTGACTTAATCGGAAAGGTTTTTTTGAACAAAGGAGACAGGGTTGTTATCGAGAGACCTGGATATCTGGGAGCAATTCAAGCATTTTCTATCTTCGAACCAAAATTTCAATCCGTTCCTCTTCTAGATGATGGAATAGACACTGATTTACTGGAAAAAGCGTTGGGCGAAGATAACGCAAAGTTGCTTTACACTATTCCAAATTTCCAGAATCCATCCGGGATTACCTACTCCGGACAAAAAAGAAAAGATGTTGCCAGGATTCTAAAAAAGCATAATGTTGCCTGTGTTGAGGATAATGCATATGTTGAATTGAGATTTGCAGGGGAAGATTTGCCTCCAATCAAAAAATATCTGGATGATACAATTCTTTTGGGTTCGTTTTCAAAAATAATCTCCCCTGGATTGAGAATCGGATGGATATGCGCAGAAAAAGAAATAATGGAGAAATTGATTGTAGCAAAGCAGGCTGCCGACTTGCATTCGAATTACCTTTCACAGAGGATTGTTCATCAGTACCTGATGGATAACGATATAGATGAACACATTATGAAAATAAGGGCTGCCTATGGAAAACGGCGGGATTTGATGATTGACATGATGACTGAGTACTTCCCGGAGGATGTCAAGTTTACAAAACCCGAGGGTGGGATGTTTTTATGGGTAACGCTTCCTGAGATGGTGTCATCACTGGACCTGTTTGAGCTTGCAGTGAAAGAGAATGTTGCATTCGTTCCTGGTAATCCATTTTATACCGATGACGGTGGCAGGAATAACACATTGAGATTGAATTTTTCTAATTCAGATGAAGAGCAAATTGAAGAGGGAATTAAACGGCTGGCCGGATGTCTGGAAAGACTTCTGGAAAATAACAGGTAATGACAGGATTGCCCGGCAACTCAGAATGAAAGGCATAACTACACCAACGGTTCAGCCAACATATTTATTTAAAGACGTGTGGATTAATCCGAAATAAGCATCAATTTAAAATCAGGGCCAATAATGACGGAATCAATCGATATCATTTTTTCGCGATTGCTTGATTGTTATATCGAAATAGGATATAATACAAAACTGCGCTCCATCAGGTTTGTCAGGTCAGGCCATCTAAAAGAAAAAAAAGCGCATGAAGCAACATTCGAATTGGAGCGATATTTTGGCGGAGAGAAATTAGATTTTTCATCCGAGGTTGATTTATCCGGTCTATCTCCCTTTACCCAAAAAGTTCTTGATGAGACAAGAAAAATCAGGTATGGAACAACAATCACATATTCTGAACTTGCAAGGAATATAGGCAGCACTGCCGTCAGGGCAGTAGGCGGCGCGCTTTCAAGAAATCCTATACCGATTATCATTCCATGCCACAGGGTTGTGGCAAAAAACGGTATTGGAGGCTATTCTGCCGGCATTGGTATTAAAACCGGATTGCTGGAACTTGAAAAAAACCAATGCCAATAACCTTTAATATGTTACAGATGCATGTTGAGCCAGAGCCCCGATGGGGTAGCGGATATCCTTTGAGATTGCGGATCTTAAGACCTGGGTTCAAGTCCCAGTCGGGGCGCTAAATAATATTCGTAAAAAATCCCTTCGATATATTTAATACCAAAAATACCCTTAAACAAAATATTATGAAATTATCAGAAATACCCAAAAATATCGTATACGCCATTGTGTTTGGATTCATGGGACTTATCATAGGCATCTGGACAGCTGATGTTCTCTACATGATAATCCTGAAAAATATGGAACGCTTGACCGCGAGTCATGTATCTTTAATAATCATAGTATTAATCACCGTATCCGCATCTTTATTAGGATTTGCCAAAGGCAAAAAATTGCTTGAATAAGCTCATGGCAACTTTTGAATAAGCTTTAATATACACATCGCCATTACGGGATTTGATTTAGATGAACATCATTTTACTTGGTCCACCAGGCGCAGGAAAAGGCACGCAGGCTAAGAAAATAGAGGAATACTATTCACTGCCTCACATTTCAACAGGTGATATTCTGCGTGAAAATATAAATAATAACACAAGCCTCGGAGTAAAAGCCAAATCCTATATGTCAAGAGGGGAACTCGTCCCTGATGAACTTTTAATAACCATTATAAAAGACAGGTTATCGAAAAACGACTGCTCAAAAGGATTCATGCTGGATGGCTATCCCAGGACTATACCTCAGGCCGATGCGCTCCAGATGATTTTGACAGAATCAAATAAAAAACTCGACGCGGTCCTGAATATTGCAGTTGATGACGAAGAATTGATAGAGCGCCTGTCAGGCCGAAGGATGTGCAAATGCGGCGCCAGTTATCATGTGAACTTCAATCCCCCTCTTAAAGATGGTGTTTGTAACGTATGCAAAGGACAATTGTACCAGCGCGACGATGATAAACCCGAAGCAATAAAAAACAGGCTGATCGTGTATAAAAAACAAACCCAGCCACTTATAGATTATTATAATAGGAAAAAATTACTTCGAACAATTGATGGAAGCAAGGAGATTTCACAGATATTCGAGGATATAAAAAGCGTACTGGAGGCTTTATGATTAAAAAAACACTAAATAAGCTCGCATTGTTCCTTGGTATCTTTTTGATGTTTGGCATTATCATGTTTCCCGGAATGAGGGATGCAATAGGCAAGCTGATGGACATACTCCTGAAACCGCTGTTAGGGGGGCTTCCTTTGCATATGATAATTTTTGTTCTTGCGGCTATTACAGGACTTTATGCTTCTCTTATCCAGAAATATACAATGGATTGGGAATTGATGAAGCGTGTCCAGGAACGGATGAAGAACCTGCAGGCAGAATTCAAGCAGGCGCAGTTATCGAACAATGAATCGAAAATAAAAAAATTGCAGGGCCAGCAGGCCGATATGATGGGCGACCAGATGGATATGATGAAGCAGCAGTTCAAGCCCATGTTGTATATAAGTATCATATCAATCCCGCTCTTTTTCTGGGTTTATCTTGTAATTAGCCAAAGGCCTGATGCTACGATGGTATTCCCGTTCTGGGGCCCGCAAAAATTAACGGACACACTTCTCGGACCTTTCCAATACTGGTTATTCTGGTATTTCCTGTGTTCAATACCTGTAAGCCAGATGACCAGGAAGGCATTGAATATAGGCGGTATGTAATTGATAATAACAATCAGCGGTCCTCCCGGAAGCGGCAAAAGCACCCTTTCCAAAATATTATCAGTAAAGTTGGGCATGGAACTTATCTCCATGGGGGACGTTTTCAGGAAATGCGCCGAGGACAGGTGCATGTGTCTTGAGGAGTTCGGTTTGCTTGCAAAAAGTGATGGGAATATAGACCGTGAAATCGATGAGATGCAAAAAAAAATAGCGAAGGAAAAGGACAATATCATCCTTGAGGGACGTCTTTCCGGTTTTCTTGTGGATGCAAATCTTAAGGTCTGGCTCAAAGCCCCTCTTGAAATAAGGGCACAGCGCATCGCGCGCCGGGAATGCAAATCAGTAGAAAAAGCAATGGCAGAGACTAAAGAGAGGGAGCAGTGCGAAAGGGAAAGATACCTCAATTATTATGATATAGATATCAATGACCTGTCTGTATATGATATAGTAATAGATTCCAGTAAATGGAGCCCGGAAGAGATAAGTGAAATAGCGATAAAAGCGGTTGGTTTTTTAAAATGATGCTGCCTTCTGAGAGAAAAAGAGAGACACTGGCAAAATCCGAAGACAAGACCGACGAGAAGTACGGCAAGAAACCGGCAGAGCGCCCCCTGGATGAATATATCAGGAAAGGTGTGATAAACCTTGATAAGCCTGCGGGCCCCACAAGCCACGAAGTGACCTCATGGGTCAAGAAAGTCCTGAATCTGGATAAAGCGGGTCACAGCGGCACGCTTGACCCGAATGTGACAGGTCTTCTTCCTATTATGTTAAACGAGGCGACAAGAGCAGTGGATGCGCTTCTTTTAGCAGGGAAAGAATACGTCTGCCTTATGAAGCTACATACTGCAATGCCTGAAAAAATGATAAAAGCAGTTTTTTCCGAGTTTACGGGTGAGATATACCAGAAGCCTTCTATCAAATCGGCTGTAAAACGGGAAACAAGAGTGAGAACGATTTATTATCTTGAACTCCTTGAGATAGAGGATAATAATGTTCTTTTTAAAGTGGGCTGTGAAGCAGGGACGTATATCCGCAAATTGTGCCACGACATGGGAATGGCTCTTGGAACGGGCGCGCATATGCAGGAACTCAGGCGCACAAAGAGCGGTCCTTTCCGGGAGGATGAGAAGCTGGTGACGCTCCAGGACCTCCAGGATGCTTATATCGAGTGGCAGGAGAGCGGAAATGAATCGTTGTTGCGAAAGGTTATCAGTCCCATGGAATTTGGTCTTTCTCATCTTCCTAAAATAGTTATTCGTGATAATGCAGTTGATTCTGTATGCCATGGCGCGGGTCTTGCCGCTCCGGGTGTGCTTTTGGTTGAAACGGGGATAGAGAGGGGAGACCTTGTGGCAGTTTTCACGTTAAAAGGCGAATCCGTATCTTTTGGTCGGGCGCAGATGAAGTCCAGTGAAATCCAGAAGGCTGCAACAGGTATTGTGGCAAACACAGACCGCGTGCTTATGGAAGTCGGTACGTATCCAAAAGGATGGAAAGCAAAAGCATAAGAATCATATCGTTTATTTAGTGTTTCGCGTGCCGAGGTAGTCTAGCGGCTAAGGCGCAAGCCTGGAAAGCTTGTGGGGCTTTGCCCCTCGGGAGTTCAATTCCCCCCCTCGGCGCCATTATATCATAAAATTAGAATCATCGTGAATTAACATAACTCATAAATAGTTTGTTTTACAATATATGTAAAGTATAGTATGTTTTTAGAAAAAATAACCTCAAAGATAATTATAACGGCAGGCTAAAACCCAATGGAACCCTCAGCACCCTCGATACTTCTGGTTTTCCTGGCAGGTATAGTGACCATAATGAAGCCCTGCTGCCTCCCGCTTGTCCCTGTAATATTTTCAGGTTCAGCCGGTCACAGGCTGCGACCTTTTGCTATCGTTTCAGGACTGGCTCTCAGCTTCACGACCATGGGGGTGCTGGTTTCAGCATTTGGCGCCACATTTGCAGGGTTCACCGATTCTTTGCGAAGCCTTGCAATTCTATTTATCATCGGAATGGGCGCCGTGCTCTTTGACGACGACATAAACATGGAATTCATGAAAATTTCAGGCTCGATAACGCAGGGTTTAAAGCAAAATTTCAGTTTTTTAAACAAATATTCATCCAGGATGCCTGAAGGAAGCTTACTTGGCGGGTTTATCCTCGGGATGTCGCTTGGCGTCCTCTGGATTCCATGCGTCGGGCCGATACTTGGCGCCGTGCTTGCATATGTCGCGTCCGTGGGTAATATGTCATACGGCGCATGGATGTTGTTCGTGTATTCGGTGGGAATGAGCCTCCCCATGCTTTCAATAGCCTATTATGGTAAGAAAGTCACAAACAGGTACCAGTGGTTTTCAAGGAACGGGGAGCTTCTTAAAAAGTTGTCGGGATTAGTGCTGATACTGATCGGGATAATGCTTTTATTCGGAATAGATAAGCTTATCATCAAATGGCTTTCCCCATATTTCCCGACCACGGTTTATGGGATTTAATCTGGCGTGTTTGATGATATCGTTAAAAACAAAACAATAATAACTATCTTTGCGCCTATGCGCCTATGCGGTGAATAAAATCACACACCGCAAAGGCGCCAAGAACGCGAAATTTTCAATGATATATTTAGCGAATTAGTTTCTCTACTATTATTCCCGCTTCTTTTTATCCGCTTCTGGATTTCACAGCCATTATCAGTATTATCCCGAAAGCAAAGAGTAAGATGCCTGCCCATGCAAAGTTAACCGCCGGGATTATTTTCAGCGTGAGGGGGATGATACCGCCGCTCTCGCCCTGGAAAATAACATATACATCCGTACCTGTGATGCTGCTGTCAACCAGCGGGAATGTTCCGCTTCCACCTTTCCCCTGAAGGTATTCAGCTACTCCGCTTCCGATTTTCCTGTTGTTCTGGTAAACTTCAAGTTTGACGTTCTGGACATTATACTTATCCGAGATATCAAGCCTGTCACCATCGACTACACTGAGCACAGGCGTATCAAAACCCGACATGATATTACCGGTCACGGTCAGTCCTGCGCCAATGGTTTCTGTGATGTTCCCCGGGAATACGACCCACATGCTTCCTGAATTATCGGTAAGTTCCACAAGTGTGCCGTGCCCCTGCAGGGAATTTAAATTAGTTATTTTCCCGCTTATTTTGACACTTGTCCCTTCAAATGAAGAGGGATTTGCCAAAACATCGGCAATTGGAGTCCCTGGGTATGAATCGGTGTTTCCTGTCAGGCTACTTGTTGACAGGTCAAGAACCTTCACACTGTAGCCGCTCCCGATGTCAACTAAATTTCCTTTTGCAGAAAGCGGTATATTGACATTGTTCATCGTGTACGTGAAATTGGAACTGATAACTGCCCCAAAAAGAATGAAAACCACGCCAAAGTGTACTATCGCTATTCCGATGCCTTTTATCCTGGGGCGCAGGCTTGTGATGCGCAGGTATTCCTGAAGACGTTTTACTGTTGCCCAGGTCGCATAAATAAGCGATGGGAAGATGGAAATGACCGAGATGGAACCTATCAGTTTATAGACAGTGGGCTCACGTACAAAGAACGGGCTTGCGTGGTCAAGAACATAGAAATTCTCTGTGCGGAGGAACATTGTTATCACTGAGAGCGCCGCAACCGTAACCAGGGTTTTTATCTGTTTATCTTTCTCAGATTCCTTATAGTTCAAACAAAACCCGAGCGCAAGCAGTAATATGATGGTGAATGGATAGCTCCAAATATTAAAGAAATTCTTGGTATCCGAGGCTACACCCACCTTCAGCCCCTGGGTCAATTGGATGAACACAGGGAAAGTGATACCCCAGAATGAGATGAAAGCCAGAACCACAAATAAGAGAAGAGTTGTATAGAAAATGTTTGTCTTGTTCCAGAATCCCCTGTCTTCTTCTACGGTTTCAGGTTCTTCAAAGTATCGTCGCATGCCAAGAACAAGAGAGACTATCGTGGTAACGAGGGCTGAAATGAGAAGCAGTGAGCCCGTAGAAGTCTCCCCAAAAGCATGGACAGAATTGAATAGCCCGCTTCGAACAACGATGGCAGCGTATAAAACCAGGATGAACGAAACTGCTGCCAGCATCGGCGCAGCTATCGAAAATGTTGTTTTGTTCTTCCTGTGAAGGGCTGCGGCATGGAGATAGCCCGTGAGAGTGAGCCATGGTATGAACGATGCCGTTTCTACAGGGTCCCATGCCCAGAACCCGCCCCAGCCCAATACCAGATATGCCCAGACGCCGCCCACGGCTATGCCCATTCCCAGGAATAACCAGGTAAAGCGCGCCCACTGCCTTCCCAGTTCTTCCCAGCCCTCATCCTTTGTAAGCAGGTACACGATGGCTGTAGCAAAAGGTATGGTCATGGCTGCATAACCTATGAACATGAGAGGCGGATGGACTGTCATCCAGAAGTTCACAAGCAGCGCGTTAAGACCGCTTCCGTCCGGCGGTACAAAACCCGGCGGAACATTTGAAAATTCATAAATGGACTTAAATGGGGTCTGGATAAGTGTAAGCACTGTAAAATAAATACCCGTTGCAAGAGTTATTATCTGTGTCCTTCTGGCAAGAGGCGTAGCATGTTTTGTAGTTTGGGCAAGCCATGCCGCCGAGATGAATATTACCCATACCCATAGAAGGTATGTGCCGGGCTGACCCGCCCATGTCCCCGCGATTTTATAAATCATGGGGAGGTCGCGGCTTGAGTACTGCCAGACATATTCATAGGTAAAGTCGCTAACCACGAAATAATAGGTGATAAGGAGATAAGCGAAAGTGAGAAGCCCGGTTGTTAAAAGTATCATGGGCGAGACAAATCTTGTCAGGATATCGATATTTTTTAGTTCTTTTAGTATTAGCCCAACAAGCGCAATAGCGCTTAAAAAAACACTGACATATAATATTGAATCTCCGAATGTTATCATTTTATTTGCTCCTTACCGTATCTCTCACCTGTGTCACTATGGGCAGTAAATAGTTTGCATCCACCGCTCCCGGCACCCTCTGGAGCACATTGCCGTTCGGATCCATGAAAATCAAATAAGGCGGATAGCCCACACCGTACCTGCTTGAAACATCCCTGTCAACATCAAGGTCCATCGCCACGAGAACATAATCCTGTTCCAGTATTTTCTTTACATCCGGGTTCCCGAGAGTATCGGTCTGGAATTTTGCGCAGTACTGGCACCATATTGCCCAGAAATAAACCATGACCGGTTTGTTTTCCTGCTGTGCTACCTGGAATCCTTTTTCAAGACCAAAGTCTGAGCGGTAGAATTTGATACCTCCAAGATATGTATTTTCTTTATCTGATAAAGTGAATTTCGAAAGAGCGATATTGTAAGACTCGTAGGCGAAAGATATGATTAATATCAATACAAGTATGGTCAGAAGTTTCTTGGTTTTCATGTTTTAATTCCTAATTGATTGGAATTGAATATAAAATATGTGGTTTTAATCGGTGTTTTTTTCACTTATTTTTGTTTCAATTCATTCTTTTTGTGCATGTATATACTTTACGATATGTGTAAAGTAGCTTGTAATATATATTTATACTATTGGCAGCGTCAATATCCTTATTCCGATGCCCAGATAAACAATCGCAGTAATAGTCACGGCTATAATGCCCTGTTTTAGCTCATGTTCACTATTTGATACTTTTTTGCTGATAAGATATCCTGCCCATATTGTAAATATGAAACCTGCGGTCAATAATGCTATCTGCATATGGTCAATGGTTTCAAAATCTATGGCGAATTCCCATACTTTACCGAAGAATTGCCCTATGCCGGCAGTAATGAAAAGCAGCCCTTTTAATAAACGGAATGTGTTTTCGGCCAGATAAACTGATAAACTTAAAGGAAGGAATGCGTAGGAAAGCTCGATAAATTTTTCTTTTGTATTCTTCCCTGAAAAGGACGCTCTTGAAGAAAGGTACATCAAGCCTGCCGCGCCAAGCGTTATTGCGGCAAATATGATAACTGCCCACATATTCCTCCAGTAATTGATGAAAAAGTCGTGAAACGCCATCGTATCAAAAGGAGCAGTTGACCTCACAAAATTAATCACTGCATTCCTGAACTGGAGACGTTCCATTCCCAATACAAAGAGGAAGATAACGATAATCCCGTGAACCAGGTATGCTTCATCAAGATGCGTTTTTCTTGAATTGATTATATCTCTACCCGGAAGCCTCGGGCTAATCCTGATATTGTCCTTTGAACATGATTTTACGCATTCCATGCACATGATGCAGTGGTTATTGCGTTCCATGGTCTGCGGGAACTCACCGACAGGGCAGGCTTTTCCCGCTTCGCTGCCGATGACGCATTCCTTGATATTGTGGTCATTGCAGGTCTTTCGCGACTTGCAGCGAAGTTCTATGGCTGATAACATGGAGAATAAACCGAGTACAAGCCCGATGGGACAGATATAGCGGCAGAAAGTTCGCTTTTCATATATTATTCCCATCACAACAGCAAGACCTGTAAAGAATAATAGCAGGTATGCGGTGTTCGGGGGGTTCCTCGTGAACATGAAAAGATGCCGCTCAGCAGCGAAAATGAAGAGGAAGAAGATGACTGCAATCCAGAGATTGCGGTACTTCTCAGGATATTTCTTTTTGAGGCTGAACACAGACTGCGTCCAGTCGCCCACGGCGCCTATCGGGCAGGCAAAACACCAGAGCCTTCCGAGAAGGATGATTGTAAAAGCAAGGAGGGGATGCCAGATATCCCATATCATGGTGGTTGCAAAAGGTATCCCACCTTTGAAACGCAGGTCGGGCTCGCTGGACAGGCCGAAGTAGATGATTATCAACAGCGCTATGAAAAAAATCACATTGACGGTAGGCCTGAAAAACCTGTTTTTTACAAGATTTTTGAAAAAATAGGCATCGAGCAAATCAGATTGTTCATTATTATCGTTATTTTCTTTGTGCTTTTTATCCATGGTATCCTCAAATTAACGGCGGAAAATACGGGAGCAGTTTTGCCTGAAGGTATTTATCAATCCCAAAGAGCATCATCAATCCGACCAGTATTAAAATCAGGCCTGATAGCCTCTTAAAGAAATGCCCTCTTTGCACGAACCATTTGACTTTCCCTGAAATGCTCTTGCCCGAATATGCTATGGTTAGCATTGGCAGGCTGACGCCCAGCGAATATGCTATCAGCAGGAAAGTACCGTGCAGTAGATTGCCTGTGCTTGCGGTACTCTCAGCCACGTAAGCAAACACCGCGCCAAGAATCGGGCCCACGCACGGAATCCAGAGAATTCCAAGGGACATGCCCAGGAATAGACCGCCTGTTATTCCTTCCCTGGGAGCGATTGAAGAAATTTTCCCGAGAAATGATACATGCACACGGGCAAAATTAACAACAGAGCTTGAAAAATTCACATATGCCTGGTTAATATCGTCATCGAACAATACAGCGCCCATTCCGATAATGAAAAATATCGAGAACCAGCGAAGGTATTCGGCAAAAAATGAAAAAGAAGTGAGCGCAGAAACAAGCAGTCCCATAAGCGTGAAGGTTATGGACATGCCCGTGACTATGGCAACAGGGCGAAGCCGGCTGCCCACAGAACCTGAAAGCACCGCGGGCAGGATGGGAAGAACGCATGGCGTTATCACTGTTGCCATGCCTGCTAAGAAAACCAGGAATAACGATGGTGCTGGCATTTATGTTCTGGCTTCTGCGTCTATTTTGTCGTTATCCGCCTGGACTGTTATCAGATCGCCTGTCTCCTTTATAATCAATATATTGCCTTTAATTTGTGGATTATACGTCTTAAAACCAGCGGGAATTGATTTATTGTCTGTTATATTGAATGCCTTGACAAGTTCAATCTTACCTGAAACAGGGGTCAGGCTCATGTAATTAATATCAGAAAATTTGTTTGGCTCTGTTATTACAAGCGCATACGCAGCGTTCTGGTAATCAACTGCATCAAGTAACGGTTTATAGGTAGAATACGATGTGCTCATGCTCTTTGGGTCTTTCATTAATTTCAATACATTATCCACGTTCTGGCTGTGCCCGTAAATAAACGGTCTTGTGTATATGATGTTTTTCATTCCTTCTTCAGCACGCGCCCTGATTGTTGTATCTTTTGTGCTGTCATAACCCAGGTCATGAATCTCAATCCATGAAGTAGGGCTGAAATCCGCGCTGTACATGCCGATTATCTTTTTCCCGTAGAAAGAATCCGGCTGCACAGAGCCGCCAACGAACTGGGCTTCCATTTCTGTTCCGGTCGCCATTTTGCTATTGATGAAATACGCCCTGTTAATCCCGGCAGGTGAAAGGTTCAACCCGTCTGCAAGTGATTTGAAATTGGAAGGCAGGCTGTATTTTGAAAGGTCAAGCCCTGCAGGTGTTGGAGCAGCAACAGGTATTCCAGCAGCTTTCGGTGTGAGTATAGCAATATAATCGTCTCTTACAGGAGGCGTGTTGGTATTTTCACCCGGGAATCTGCTGCCGAAATCCTGGTCTATCAGCGCCCGGGCTTCCTTGAGTGTCTTGCCCTGCGCAAGGTAATCCTGCACTTTGATGGCTTCTCCAATGCATACATCACAGAAAGAGGCATGGTCGTCGTATGTCCAGTCATCGTGAATGTAACAATCGCGAAGGAACCTGTGACCTGAATGTCCGCCGCATCCGCAGTAGCATGGAATCTGCTCAAGTATGTCGGGATGTTCTGTTGCGTATTGATAGCCTTTGAGGGTCAGCGGATTTGTATAGGCAAAACTTGGAAGTTTTAATTCGCTGCTTGTTTTATTGGGCGTTGGTTCCCCGGATAAAACAAAATACGCAATTCCGGCAAGTAAAATCACCGCAATTGCGCCGATAATCAATGTATTATTTCCTTTCTTTGTCGCTTTAATATTTTTTCCTGTCTTTTCGGGCTTCATTTTTTATGCCTCTTTATATTTTGCAATTTCATTTATCGTGTTAAGAAATGTTTCAGTATCCGTATATCCGGGTATCCTTTTTATCTCGGTGCCGTTTGAATTAAGAAATATCTCGGCGGGTGTGCCACGTACCCTGAAATTCCTTGTTTCGTTCTTTTGTTTGTACACATCTATTGAAACTAATATGAAGTTTTCGTTCAGCGTTTTGATAACACTTTCATTCGTAAAAGTCTCTTCTTCGAATTTCTTGCACCAGCCACATGTTTCAGACCGTGCATAAACAAATACCGGCTTGCCCTCTTCTTTTGCAGCCCCCAGCGCTATGGAAGGGTCAGTATAGAATATCACTCCTTGAAGAGTTAATTTCCCTGCGTCAGGGTTATTTGGCGAAGCTCTTGCATCCACTCGACTTGATTGGGTGTTCAAACAGCCTGAGATAAGCACAGGCAGGACAAGTAATACGAATATCCATATCTTCAAGTGAATCCAAGTTTACAATGCATGTAAAGTAATATAAGGATTGTGGTTATCGAAGAAAAACAATATTATCCAGTATCCTTCCCCGTATCGAAGTCCGGTTGATGACATCCTCTTTATTCCTGAACGGTTTTCCCCTCATTATTTCAGCAGCCTGTTGTTTTCCTATTCCCGGAAGCATATGGATTAATTTAATGGGCGCCGTGTTTATATCAACAGGCACCGGAATACCGGTTATCGACCTGTGGCCGTGGTCAGTTACAAGTATATCGAAAGATTTGTTTAATTCAAGCTTCAAAGGGATTCCGACAAGAAGTGGGTATGTCCCAAGCTGCCTGGCGAATGTTATTTTATCGTAAACTTCAGTCCTCACGTCCTTCAGTATCGTTCCCGCAGGCACAACGCGCCGCAGCATTGGAAGGTCAATCTCGTTTCGGATTTTTTCCTTGTATCGAAGGAACATATCCTTGTTTTTCCTTACAAGCTCGTCATGGCCTGACATCGGCGTGCCTGCAAAGGTCATCACCTGCCTGATGTTCACCCTGCGCACCATTAGACCGCTGTCCATTACTTTTTTCAGGAATTCAAAGTTTAGCTCAAACGTCTTTTTTGTCTCGCCTTTCAAACCGTGGACGAAGTTTATCCCGGGTAAAAGTTCAGGAAGACCGCTTGCCCCCCGCGCAGCTCCGACCTCGTTTAAGAGTTTTATGGCTTCAAATACTTCCTCAGGTGTCGCTTTAAGGTCATTCGCTCTTATTACATCCGGGTCTGCGCTTTCCATGCCCAGCGCCGCCACGTCTCCGGATGTATGATATTTTACAATGATTTTCGCAATCTCGCGTGATTCATCCGGATACCGCGCAAGTGTTACAGGATTGGCATTGTCCATGTGAAGCACCTTGAGTTCAGGCGCTGCGTTCCTTATCCCGCTGTAGAGTTTCTCCAATGCCTCTGGATTCGGGATTCCGTCTTTCGCATGATACATGAACAAATCAGGCTGACGTCCTATCCTGAAATACCGCGCGCCGTGGGCGTAGAGCGCCGCTGTTTCCTTAATCACATCTTTTATTTCGCGGTAGTCCGGTTTCCCGTAGAAGGGTTCGGTGCAGAAAGAACAATGCGAGTGGCGCGGGCAGCCGCGGTAGGTCTCAAGCTCGCACATCACATATGGATAATCAGGATGCTGGCGGATTATGAATGCGCCTTTTTCACCCCATCTGCCTATTTCCGATGTCGTTCTCATCCTGTGTTCCACGGCGTCGGGGTCTTTTATGTTACTACACAAATCGTAAACAAATGCCTCTATGTCCTTTTTTGCGAGAGTAATTCCCGGAACAGCCAGTTCTTTTGCGGACGAGCCTCCTTCCTCCCCGAAACCCAGCCTGATAGGTCCACCGATTACCTTTGTGCCTTCAAGATGCAAAAATTCCCTGAGCTCGCCCCGCGTTATCGGCGTGGCTCTTAAGTATTTTCCGGGTACTGTCATCCCGGCGATGATTACGAGGAGGTCGAACCTGAAAACTTCTTTATGCTGGCGCAACTGGTCTATGGTGCGATAGGTTATATCCTGCTCTGGTATCCCTCTTTCAACAAGAGCGCCGGCTATATACCTTGGATAAGGCGCCATGTACGGCGGAACGCCAAGGCATGCCGGTTCATCTACGTAACCATCAATGATAAGAACGCGCATAGGTTATCTTTATCATGCTTTAATTTTAATTAATGGTTCCCATGAAGGATATTTTTGAAATAGCTCACAAGGCACTTTTACTTACAAAAAAGGCAGGAGCAGATGAAGCCGAGATTTATTGCGTAAAAGGCAGGTCTGTCTCAATCGACATACACCGGGATGTAATCGACCTCGCCAAAGAAAGCATGGTTTCAGGCATCGGGATAAGGGCTATTGTCAAAGGCGCAGTGGGTTTTTCAAGTACAAATGATGAGCGGCGCATTGAGGAAGCCTGCGCTCTAGCGGTGAAATCCGCAAGAGTGAGGGGCAGCGACCCGCAGTGGTCAGGCCTTCCGCAAAAAAGCAAACCCGCCAAAGTTGCAGGCATTTTTGATAAGAAGGTTGCGGAGATTGAAATTGAAACATGCATGGATTATACTTCCATGATGATAGAAGGTGTAAAGTCCGTTCCTTCAGTTTCGCCCACTTCGGGGCATTTCTCATGCGGGAGTTCGACTAAACTTGTTTTGAACTCAAACGGCATTGAAATTGAGGAAGAGGATACGGCCATCCAGGCGACCGTGGATACTGCCACACAGGATACTCCTCTTTCAACTGCTTCCGAGTTCGACATGTCGCGCAAGCTTGACATTGATTTTTATAAAATCGGGGAAAAAGCCTCCACTCTTGCATCGCGGTCAAGAAATGGAATAAGCACGCAAACGCGCGATACTGCCGTGCTTCTTGAGCCACTTGCTTTTGCTGATATTCTTGAAAATACGCTTGTAACTTCATTAAATGCGGATAATGTCCAGAAAGGGCGTTCATCGCTGGTCGGGAAAATCAATAGCAGTATTGCAGCGGAAGACCTGTCTATTATCGATGACGGGACACTTACCGGCGGCCTCGGGACATCTTCGTGCGACGACGAGGGCACGCCATCCCGGAAAATCGCTGTTGTGAATAAAGGTGTCCTGTCATCTTTCCTTTACGATTGCTACACTGCAGGAAAAGAAAAGAGAGAAAGCACTGGCAATGCGGTTCGCGGCTCTTATACCTCAACGCCCTCGATAGGAATACGCAACCTGATAATTGAACATCCTTCTTTTGATGTGATTGGCGAGACAAAAGACGGCGTTATTGTCAATACCGTAATCGGTGCGCATACCGCCAATCCCATTTCCGGGGATTTTTCTGTTGAGGCGAGAAATTCGTTTTTGGTAAAAGATGGCGAGATTGTTTCGCCCATCAGGTCTCTGATGATTTCCGGGAATATCTTCGAGCTGTTAAGGAATATCGACGGTGTGGGAAAGGATGTAAGGAATGTGGGAAATGTGATTACGCCGACGGTAAGGATTTCAAAAATGCGGGTTATAGGGCAGTAAACTAAAATGTCTATCCCTTTATAAACTCCTCAAGCTCTTCCCGCGCCTCGCTATCACGCATCTGCTGCGGAGGGTGTTTCATGAAATAAGCCGATGCAGGCAATATCGGTCCCCCGATGCCCCTGTCAAGCGCTATTTTCGCGACACGGATGGCATCCACGACCACGCCTGCGCTGTTCGGGCTGTCCTCTACCGAGAGTTTCAAATCAATATAAGCAGGGACATCCCCGAAGAGCTTGAAATCTATTTTCAGGTGGCATATCTTGTTATCATTCAGGCAGTCGATGCATCCGTTCGGGCCTGCATAAACATACGCATCATACGGAATTTGTGAAGCAACCGATTCCGTCTTTGAGATTTTCTTGGATTTTAATCTTGACTGGTCGGTCATGTTCCGGAAATCGGTATTACCGCCGATGTTCAATTGGTACGTGCTGTCGATTTTTGCGCCCCTGTCCACTATCATCTGGGTAAGGGCGCGGTGAACTATCGTGGCGCCGACAAGGCTTTTTATATCGTCCCCGATTATCGGGAGTTTTGCTTTTTTGAATTTGTCAGCCCACTTCTTATCTGATGCGACAAATACAGGAATACAGTTTATGAACGCGCATCCTGCTTCAAGAGCCTGTGAAGCATACCATTTCACTGCCTCTTCTGAACCCACAGGCAAATAATTTATCAGTATGTCGGCTTTTGCCTTTTTAAGGACAGATGCTACATCTACAGGTTTCTGTTTTTTGTCCACCTTGAAGTAATCCTTCATGTGAGGCGCAACGCCATCAAGCACCTCGCCCTTCAAAACTTCAACCCCGAGATCCGGTACATCGGAGAATTTTTTAGTGCAATTGGGTTCTGAAAAAATAGCTTCTGACAAATCAGTTCCCACTTTACGCATGTCGATATCAAAAGCAGCAACAGGTTTTATATCCGAGATAAGATATCCGCCAAGGGAATTGTGCATTAATCCCGGGACAAGTTCATCGGATTTTTTTACAGGGTCATAATATTCAAGACCCTGAATAAGAGATGAAGCGCAATTACCAATACCTGCGATTGCTATTCTAATGCCTGCCATTTGTAATACCCTCTCAGTGATAACTGTAATCAGACTTAAAAGTTGTTATTTCAGTACCTTTCCGACATGTGCGATTCTCTGGAAAATTGTAATGAATGAAAGGATTGCCACTAAAAGAACCGCCCAATTGACAATGCCAAGAAAAGCGCCTGCGATTAAGATTATCATTCTTATTGGACGTTCGCCGATTCCAACGGATGCGCTTGCGCCTGCAGCTTCTGCCCGCGCCCTTGTGTAGCTCACCATCAGCGACCCGAATAGCGCAAATATGCCGATAAACCAACCGGGAAATGGAGAAATGACAGCCAGGCCGCCGTAAATCGCCCCAATAATCACTGCGGCATCGCCAAACCTGTCGCACACGGAATCAAGAAAACCGCCGAATCTGGTTATTCTCTTGTTCTCGCGGGCGACAAGGCCGTCGAGAGAGTCAAAAAAACCGCTGGCAAGAAGAAAAGCGCCAGCCGGTAAAACCTCGCGCATTGCAAAAAAGAATCCCGCAACGAGGCTCAGGAAAAGACCGAAAAGTGTTAATGTGTTCGGATTTATTTCTGTTATTTTTTTTGCAAGAGGCTTTAAAGCATCCCTTATGAATTCCTTGATATTTTCAAGCATTGTTTTTTTATTGTTTCGGGATATGATTAATATTGCTTTTGAATCGATTACTATTATTTACCCGCCGCCCTTATCCCCTCTTTCAATTCCCTCGCCAGCGCCTCAAGCCTCTCAGGAACATCCTTCCCACTTGCAATAATATCCACAAACGCAGACCCAACGATTACCCCGTCCGCTCCCGTGCGTATGATTTCCGAAGCCTGTTTGCCGTTCGATATCCCGAATCCGACGGCTTTAGGCGTTGTGGTCTTCACCCTTTCAACCAGTTCACGCGTGGAAGCTGCGATATCCTTCCGCGCCCCTGTAACACCCATGCGCGCCACAAGATAGACAAAACCCGTTCCCTCTGCCAGTATCCTTTTCATCCTCGATTCCGTGGTTGTGGGAGCCACAAGGAAAATGAGGTCGACATTGTATTGTTTGCAGAATCCTGCAAGTTCGCCCGATTCCTCAGCGGAAAGGTCGGGGACGATTATACCCGAAATTCCAAAAGATACGCAGTCTTTCACGAATTTTTCAAGGCCCCTTTTGAAAATAAGGTTGTAGTATGTCATTACCACAAGCGGGATATGGACTTTAAGGGAACCGACAATCTTAAAATAAATATCAGGCGTCATGCCGCCGTTGAGCGCGCGCTCAATCCCTGCCTGGATGGTGGGCCCGTCAGCAGTGGGGTCTGAGAAGGGAAGCCCGAGTTCAATAATATCGGCGCCGCCCCTTACAAGCGCGGTTACGTATTCTTTCGTCCCTTCTGGCGTGGGGTCACCGGCGCAGATGTAAGCGATTAATGCGCCTTCCCTTTTCTTCTTTAGCTCATTGAACTTATCACTTATCTTCATTTTTTCATCCCCATCACGGTCTCAAGGTCTTTGTCGCCTCTTCCTGAAATATTAATTACAACTATATCACCGAGTTCCCCGGATGATGCAGCCTTCTTGACATAAGCCAGGGCATGCGAAGATTCAAGCGCTGGTATTATGCCTTCAAGCCTGCACAGGTCATGGAACGCATCGAGCGCTTCGCTGTCCATGGAATTGCGCGGCTCAATTCTTCCGATATCAGCAAGATAAGCAAGTTCCGGGCCAACTCCTGCATAATCAAGACCCGCCGCTATCGAACTTGATTCGAGTATCTGCCCGTATTTATTCTGGAGAACCTTTGTATGCATCCCGTGAAGAATGCCCTCTTCACCTGTGCATAATGTCGCCGAGTGCAGCGCTTCCTTCTCTGTAACTTTCATACCGCTTCCCCCTGCTTCCACGGCGAACAGGTCAACATCATCCTCGATGAAAGGATAAAAAATCCCCATGGCATTGCTGCCCCCGCCTGTGCATGCCACAATGGAATCCGGGAACCTTCCCTCCTTTTCCATAATCTGTGTGCGGACTTCTTTTCCTATGACGCTCTGGAAATCCCTTACCATCATGGGATAAGGGTGCGGGCCGACCACTGAGCCAATCATGTAATGTGTGGTCTCAACATTGGCCGCCCAGTCGCGCATTGCCTCATTGATAGCATCTTTCAAGGTCTGCGAGCCGCTTTTAACCGGTATGACCTTTGCGCCCATCAATTCCATCCTGTAAACATTCATGCGCTGGCGTACCGTATCCCTGGCGCCCATGTAAACCTCGGTTTTAATGCCGAAAGCTGCCCCTGCCATTGCGCAGGCTGTGCCGTGCTGGCCTGCCCCCGTCTCTGCGATTATCCTTTTTTTCCCCATATATCTGGTGAGGAGTGCCTGCCCGAGAGTATTATTCAGTTTATGCGCACCGCCGTGGACAAGGTCTTCGCGCTTTAAGTAAATCCTGACGCCGTATTCTTTGCTGAGATGCTTTGCTAAATATAAAGGAGAAGGCCGTCCTGCAAAATCCCGCAAATAATAGTCCAGTTCCTTATTAAAAACAGGGTCGTCTTTGTATTTTTCATACTGCTCTGTCAATTCCTCAATGGCAGGCATCAATACCTCAGGTACGAACTGCCCGCCGTATTTGCCGAATTTGGTAAGTTTTAATTCCTGTTTCATATCTTTTCCCTTTTTTCCAAGGCATGTACTAATTCGTATGTTTTATCGTAAATATTTCCCTGCATAATAGATGTTCCTACAAGAATAGCATCAGCTCCGGCGTCTATCATACGGACGGCATCTTCGCGGCTCGATATCCCGCTTTCGCTGATAATTGTCCTGCCGCTGATAAGCGGCGCCAGTTTTTCTGTTGTTGTTATGTCAACTTTCATTGTGGTAAGGTCCCGGTTATTAATACCTATGATATCGGCGGCTGTAGAAAGGGCATTATCAAGTTCTTTTTCGTTATGTACTTCGACGAGTGGTTCGCGGCCAGATGATAGAGTTTCATCCACGAAATCTCCAAGTTTATCGCCGAGAATCCCTGCTATCAACAGGAGCAAATCGCTTTCTACTTCATGAATCTGGGCTTTATCTATGATAAAATCCTTCCTCAGCACAGGGATTTTTACGGCATTCCTGACAGTTTTCAGATTCCCCAGGCTTCCTTTGAAGAATTGTGGCTCTGTCAGCACTGATATCGCAGCCGCGCCGCCTGCTTCCATCTGCATCGCAATCCCGGCAGCCTCTTCCGGGGTAACATTCCTGATAAATCTTGTAGGAGATGACGGTTTCACTTCTGCGATTATCGGAATCCGGTTTTTTTGCTTTATAGCTTTCAGGCTTTCGCTGAAATTCCGCGCGGATATATTCGCTTTTTGATAATCCGTGATAAGCGGGATTCTCTTTTTTGTTGATTCCAGTATTTCATTGATTATGGGGTGCATAAATATTCTAAATCAAATTGTACATTTTAGTACATTGATGTACAATCATGTTCATTATATATAAGCATTGTGGGAATTCTCATAAAAATTCTTACAATGAATTCATTGCGCCGTCTTCACAATCGTATTGAAATGATTGAGTCTTTTTATCCATTTATCATCGCTCTTGATTTCATTATGGCATTTCAAGCAAAAGTCAGACGAGTCCAGATGGCACTTTATACAATCCACATTTCTTTCGCGGTGTATTACAATAAGATTACCATTGCTTGGTTTTAGCGGGTCAGGGTAATCATGGCATTCAGCGCATGATATGGTACCATCGCGAAATACGGGCTTCTGCGGGGATACCGACCCATGACATCTTTCACAGGTCACGTTTTTATCTATCGGGCTCATTGGATGGACATTATGGTCAATCGTATGGCATTCGAGGCAATAAGCACCCCCTTCCACATGCTGTTTCACCTGGTATGCCTGGGGATACATTTTCTTTCCTGAAAGATGGCATCCTTCACAAATGTTTTTTCCATTTGAAACCAGCCTTGTAAGGTTCGAGACCATGTTGTCACCATCGACCTGTTTGTCGCCATTTATTTGCACATTATTGGAGTATCTTGATGTTTTATCGGATTTAATATTGAGTTGCTTATCATGCGAATAAACAGAGAATAGTATGCCAACGGCAAGTCCGAATACCACCAGAACAACCAGGGTGATAATAATCTCCGCCTTCATAATTACCTGTTGATAACGTGCAGCGCAAGCATTAAAATAATTGCAATAATTAACATGATTATCGGGACAGCGCCTTCAAGCCAGGGAACCTTCTCGTCTATGATGTCAAGCAAACTCTTGGGGATGGGTGTGGCAGTGGGAGCCGGGGAAATACCCGCCTCGCCCCGGGCCGCGGCAGCCTCAGCTAAGACCTGGGATGGGTCAATGACCGTGATTTTATTGCCCGGTATCACACCGAACGACCCTTCATAATCCTTTTTCCAGAAAGTAATTATGGGTGATGGCAATTCCAGCTCTCCTGGTTTATCAACAGATAAATAATAATTGAAAGAAACAGGTGCGGACTTGGGGTACAAATAACCACTGAAAGTCGTGGTTCCTGAAATGAATGTGGCATTTTTCGGAAGGATGTCCGTTGCATTTAATCCCACAGGGAAGTCACCTATATTCTCCAATGTCGTTATTACATTCAGGCTTTCATTTAACTTTGGACTGGTTTTATCAGTTTTCCTGGTCACTACCACATAAACACCATATACTCTCGTTGCAGGTGTGTTTGAAGAAACTTTCCTGGCGACTCCCCACTCATTCCACTGCGCAACCGCGGCAGGCGCTGTAAAACTCCCTATTTTCCGGGCGGTTAGATGATATTCAAAATCCTTCGATTCACTTGAGTTAAGATCAAAAACCCACTGCAATGTTTTACCATCTATTAATTTAAAATCTTTTGTTGGGGCTATGGAATCGCTTATTAAACTGAAATCATTCATTACGGTATCTGTGATAGTCATCGATTTTAATGAATAGCTTTGCGTATTCACAATATATAAATTTACAACAGTCTCTTTACCAAGAGCGAAGAATTTATCGATTACCCCATAAGACCTGTCTCCAAGAATCGAATACTGGCTAATCGATTTCTTTAAACTGAAAGTAGGGGTGAGCGAGACGGTTTTAGATGTCTTTGCAGAATAAAGATTACCGCTTGAATCCTTATAATAACTCTGCACTGAAATCGTAAAGGATGTTTTATTTGGCGGAATAGGTGATGTTACGGATAGGTTAAATAAATATGAATTCCCTTTCAAAAGCGGGGTATTCCATCCTCTGGTCACTATACCCTTCTTTGGATTATATGTTAATGTATTATCTGCCAATTGCTTATCACTGGCAGGTTTTAAGCCGTCTAAATTTATTGTGACATTGCCCTCTGAAAGATCTGCATCCCCAGTATTCTTAATTTCAATATTCATATCTGATGTTTTACCCAGACTTCCATCCCAGTTGGGTTCCAGAACAAGCTCCAATACAGGTTTTTTTTTGGCGATGTCCTTTGAAACCGCAATACTGATTGTGGCCTGGGGGCAGCATGGGAATGTGCCAACGTTAATCGGGGGAGTTGCTGTCATTTCATATTTTGAAATATCTCCCATGGTGATCAGGATACCCTGGAAAACAGTGCTATTTTCTGAAAAATCCAAAACTAAGTTTTCACCATTGTTGGATAGTATCCCATTCTGGGCCACGCCTTTCCTGGTAACGGATATTACAGCATTTCCTTTCCAGTCAAAATCAAAAACCCGAATAACATAATCGCCTTTGATGGCCGTGGGATTCGTCCATGTCAGGGTATATGAAGTGCCGGATTCCCACTCAACGTCCTTACCGTTTATTGTTTCAGCCGCGCAAACGATGGGCCATAATAATAGAAAGATGATTAAGATAATGAATCTTTTCAATACTGGCTCCTCCGGACTTTCAACAATATCCTGAAACCCAAGCCGAGGAAAAGCATACCTGTGAGGGTCAAAGCATAGGAATACAGGGGTTTCCACGTAAACTCATTCAAGCCAAAGTTTGTCCATGTGATATTGGGTATTAAATTGTGTTCAATGGAAAAACCAAACCAGGCTGAAGCGAATAGGACAATCGACCCGATTACCATTGAAATTCCAAGATGATATAAATTAATTTTAAAAGGCATTTTCAATTCAATACGGGGCATTGAAATCCTGGGTTTTGCCGGTTCTTCCACAGGTTTTTCTTTAAGTTTCTTTTTAAATTCCGCCAGGGCTATATGAAGGTCAAGAGGAAGCACGCCCCGTACCATATTGGAACACCATGAATAATATACGAAAACATAAAAGACGAGCCCGAGGAACAATGAGCCGAACATCTGGTAATCACGCAGATAGGCGTTCATGATAATCGTATACACTGGAAGTACTAAAATCGGACCAAATACCCACATCCATACTGATTCCACATTCCAGAGCTTGAATTCAGCAGTTATTACTGCCCACCAGATAATATACACTATGGTAACTGCATATGGAATATATTCCAGCGGGTATTGCAGCATAAATAAAAATGTGGCAAGTGTGATATTGATTAATACGACGTATTTAATGTACATTGAAGTCTGGGCGGGCGCCGCTTCCAGGGGAATTTGCCGGGTTACCGTCTCTTTGGCCTTTCCTATTTTTTCAAGATTCAAATTCATCATTTCCAGTTGGGAATGAACATCGGTCAGTCCTACCTGGACATCTGCCACATCACGCAATACAGGCTCGAGGCGCTTATATACCACTTCATCGAATGTATCGTCTGCTATGTGTTCAAGATGCGTCTCTTTTTTAAGTACTAAAAAAGCGCCAGCGAGGCTTCCGATTCCAAGGATGAAATATAGCAAATTCATCAGGAAATTTATGGGTTCAAAAGAGGTGACAATATTATAGACAAGAGGGAAAAATGATGTGACAAGCAGATATAAAGAGGTAAGAATCATGCTTATTACGACTATATATTCACCGGGTGAGAGGTGCCTGACCTTCTTATCCTGTCCATGAACCGGGTGTGAAACCTGGCTTCTTACGGATTCAGGTGCCCCAAGCAGGCTATTCAAATCCAGTTTCTTACTTACATAAGCTTCTTCTTTTTTTAATAATGAGTCGATATTTATTCTTTTGCTTGAATAGCGTGCATTATCTTTTTCCATTGCTGGCATCTTTTAGTCTTGCTTCTGGTATAGACCTTTCTCTTTATACCAGCTTATAGCTTCTTGATGTATGGTTTTATTCGGGAATTTATTCCAGGCTTCTTGAACAATAGATTCTGTTATTATTGCATCAGGTGAAATTGAAGCCACCAGTTCCAGTGAGATATAGCATAGGCTATTAAGGGTACTTGGATGCCCTTCGCTCTTTTCAATTAAATATAAAATAGCATCTTCATCGAAAGGGTCAAAATCACGTTTTTTCATTAATTCATGATAGGTCTTTTTCTTACTCGCAACAAGGGCGCGTATTATATATTCAAGTCGCTGGGAAACCGTAAATGGTCTTGTATATTCGCGTATGAGGGCCCTTCTCAGCATGGTATCGAGACTTTCACTCCATTCCTCAATATGTTTTTCAAAGCGCGGGACTGCAAGGATTAAGCCCGTAAATGCCCTGTTTGCTGCATAATAAGGATTGGTGGAGTTAGTGATAAGTTCAAAGGCGTCTTTTGAGAAATGTTCTCCCTGGTCGAATATGCAGAATAATTTCTTATTGTTTTTAACAAGTGCTTTTAAAACATCATCATATATATCAAGAATCATTTCCCTGTCTGCTGTGGATAATTGGGCCAGGTAGTTGGGATCCAGGTCGCCTATTATCGAAGTTGCAAGCTGTATCGAGCTCTGGCCGTATATCTGGTTATACCAGAAAATAAATTCAGGGGGCAGGTTTCTTACGATAAAATCAGCATTTTCGCTCTTTCCCGAACCTGTCGGGCCCATCAATATCATCAGGCTTGACTGGTTATGTCTGGCAGCCCGCATTATCCTGTTGCAGACAATTTCATCTTTATTGATGAACATCTTATTATCAATAATCTTGTCGGCGAAAGGATTGAGATACATCTGATGCTCCTTGATATATGTATCGAGCGAATCCCTCTGGATAGTATAGGATTCAGGTTTACTTATCAATTGTTCTATTATTTTCTCTAAATTAGCCAAATCCGACCTCTAATATTCATTTATATATGATTCATTATACAAGACATTCACTATTAAAATGGTTTTTTAAAATTAATTATTGGAATAGTTTATATACTTTATGAAAAAAATCGATTAATCATTTTTCACCTGCTTTTAAAATGTCTTGAAGGACGTGAATCTCTTATTGAAAGGAACAAATACATTACAAGGCATACAAAGAATATCATTAGACCAAGGCTTCTCATATTCTGGATTGTTTTTGCTATTGCAAGGTATTCCGCAGTGTATTCTTGTGTCCTGAAATCCAACAAGAAATATTTCCCCATATTTTTTAAGACTAAGGGACCTGAACCCAGAACAAAGGCTTTGCCTAATACCTCTTTTTTATTGATTTTCCAGCTATCCGTCCTGGGATTATTATCTCCTTTAGTTCGTATCGAATCCCCTTGTATCTCATTAATCCTGTGAGTTACCGTAACCGGTTTATTTGAAACAATATTTTTTTGGGGATCAGGGAATATTATTATATCCCCGACCTTCGGTTTTACAAAAATGTTCTGCATAAAGACGAGGTCGCCTTTTTTAAAAGTTGGCTCCATCGAACCTGAAGTGACTATGGCAAAAAAGAACAGATGGGATGAAAGGATATATGCTATGAATAACGTTATCGCGATTGGCAACAACGTTTTTTGGAGACTGAATTTTTGGGCATGCTCATGATATACATTCATTGTTGCATTTATCTTGCCCTCTCTATTTGTATTATTATATTTTTGCGCAATATACCCTGCAATTTCGATTGTTTTCTTAAACCCCTGCCTCCTGTCCAGGAATATGACAAGTGCAATTGAAAATAATAATATATGCCAGATTATGAACTTGTAGAATGGGTCACCTGCGACTGATATCTGCCATGTAACATAACGCGCCACTGTAGAAATGATGGCAGTGACCATCATCGTTACAATCGCAGTAATCATTATCATATTTATATATACTCTGGTGTGATGCTTAATATACTTTTTGTTTATTATTATTAGTTATATTTAAATAAATCCCGACATATAATTCGTATTAATACGAACATATTTCTTATGATTATTTTAAGTAAAGTACACCTTTACCGTTAACTATTACGTCACCCGTATATTTCCTGTACGTGACGCCATCAACGGCTTCCGTGCCTTCAGCCTTGAAGACCGGCATCATTTCATCCACAAGTCCATTGATTATTATTGTGCCTTTTGACATCTCGCTTCCGGGTCTGCTTGTATTACCCTCGATGACTATTTTTCCCCCGTTATTGCTGAGTCCAGGTAAAATTCCCGCATTTCCTTTCACGATAATCTCACCGCCACACATGTGTTCACCCAAAAAGTCAAGAGCATTGCCCAGAACGGTGATCTTCCCGCCGCGCATGCCGCAGGTTTCCCCGCGATAGCCAGCGCCGAGATAATAGCCGGCATTCCCTTCTATTATGAGCTCCCCGCCTTTCATTTCCCTGCCAGCCCAGGAGTCCACATTTCCCGTTACTGATATTTTACCTCCGCTCATTTTAGCGCCAAGATGCATATCCACATTGCCTTTGATTATTATCAGTCCAGCAGTCATACCTTCCCCGATTCTCTTTATACGGGAAAAATTGCCATCCATAACGATTTTAGTGTCAGCCGCCGCGCCCGAACCTTCAGCCTTTACCGAGAAAAGCTCTCCGAGCGTGGTCTTCTGGTTTCCCATCCAGGCTTCAAGAGATTGTATGTCTTTTTCTGTTTTTCCGGCGAATTTATCAGGCGAGATGTTTTCCGCCTCTACTGAAATTTTTATTTCCTTTATGGGTTTTAGTGTAACGGTTTGCATTTAGCTCACCTCCGCTGGAATTACTCCAGCCCTGACAACTTTGGGGTGCGTCAGATACTCATCCTGTACCATATAGTTCGCAAGGTTAATCGAGTAATAGTTCTTGAATTTCATACGTATATCCTTCATCATAATTTCGGTATGCTCATCAGGCACTGAAGCGTCTACCCAGTATGTCCTGCCCATGGGCGTGGCTGTAATCTGGCCGTCTTTTACGACTACCTCGCCGCCTTTTATCGTGTAAGCGGCGGATTGGAACGCGCTCTTTATCTTTGCATGTTCCACGGATGGGTCTATCTGGTCTGGTTTGATATCATAGATGGCGATATCGGCATCCGCGCCGACACCAAGATGACCTTTGGTATCAAGAAGCCCAAGCACTTTAGCATGTCCTGCTCTTGTCATTATCGCTATGTCGTTAAAGTCAAGCTCGCGCTCAATTCCCGGAATCTTTGTCCTCTTGTGAACTGCTTCATGAAGCGTCTTGATCTCTTCCTGCCTTTTTTTATTGCTCATAAGAAGTGCTATAACCTCCGGATAATTCACGAAAGGACCTCCGTTGGGGTGGTCAGTCGTCAGCAGGACCTTATACGGGTCTTTGGTGAGCAGTGCCAGTTCAAGTCCCATAGCCCACATTATCGCGTGGATTGAAACCTGCTTGGCATAGAATATTGGAACAACGCCCGATGCATCTTCCAGCTCAACATCACCGTTAGCCCATTTTGCATGCAATAATTTCGCGTTTGCATACTGGACCGGGCCATCGGCCGTCATCGTCGTGGCGCTTCCGAAAATAAGCTGACCCATATCGGTGGTGATATTCTCGCTATTGTTAAGGTAATTTGCGATTTCATCTGCTTTCGATTCAAAATCCCCCCAGTTCGTTCCGCCCCAGCAATTGAAAGTGACATGTGTAACGTGCAGAACCTGCCTGTCCTTGCTCGGTTTCACCTGTTTTGCAAGCTCCATGCTCGCAAGCGTGGTCTTGTAATTACCCGGTTTCCCAAGATTGTTGCAGTGAAGGTGCACTGAATGCGGTAGTCCCAGCATTTCATTGACCTTCATCAACGATACGATAATATCTTTTGGCGTGACATCAAAATTCGGGACAACATCGTCAAGCCCTGTGACGTTCTTGCCAAAGCCCCACATCTCGCCCCCGCCCGGATTCACGCATTTTATACCGAATCCGCGGCTTGCAAGCAGTCCCCATGCCACATACGCCGCAAGCTTATCCATATTCTTCTCGCGTACAAAGTCCATTGTGGGCCAGTTGCTCCCAAAAAGCGTCAGCGCGCCTTTATCTATTATCGGAATCTCCTCTAACTCTTCATGAGTATGGCGCGCTTTCATAATAGCCTGCGCAGCCTCGAAAACCGTAGTATAGCCCATCTGGGCGTAGCGGTATCCCATCGCATATACATTCGGGACAGTGTATCCTGTGCACGGTCTTGTTATTTTTGTCCTGGGTTTTATTCCCGCCCTGGTATCCTCGGGGCGCATTATCCTGCCCATGTTCACCTTTGCGCCTGCTATATGGGAATGGGCGTCAACGCCGCCAGGCATGACAAGCCTGCCTCCGGCATCGATTACTGAGGCATTGCTGCTTACCTTCTCTACGATTTTCCCGTCTTTTATGGAGATATCGGTCTTATCACCCTTTATTCCATTAGACGGATCATAAACCGAACCGTTCTTTATAAGAAGTTCCATTTTATTCACCCCTCAATACTTTCACTCGTTCTGTTATCTTTTCAAGGATCTCAGTGTCAGGCGGATGTGTGGGTTCAATCATCTTTCTCATCCTGAGCGATACGCCGTCCATCCTGTATGCAGTTCCCTCAACTTCGACGCCGCAAATTGCCACTGGAATGACAACGTTTGCAACTTCAGTCGTTGCATTCCAGTAAGGATCGATCTGGATTATCGGAATTCTTGCCAGGTGGCGGACAGAATCAGCCGGGAAATGCGCACCCGCATCCCCTGCTATGATCATAGCTGCATCTGTTTCTTTTCTTATGAGCACATCGTTCGCCGCTGTCTCACCGGGATTGTAATAAGGAGCGCCGCGTGAAAAATCCACAGCGGTTGCAAAACCTGTCTCCCACGCGCACACATTTCCAAATCCGGTAACATTATAGTGGCCTCGCATCGGCGTTATAACGCATTTTGTAAATGCATTCAACTCTGTTACTAAAGATATGGCATTATCAATGTTCTTGTATCTTGATTTGCTCTGAGTAAGCCCCATTCCAAAGAAAATTCCAACAAATTTTCCTGTTTTTAACGTATCCACGAGTTTTAAAAGCGCATCTTTCGACACGCCTCCAACAGATTCAGGCACAACATCCGCATGTCCCGAAAGTATTGCCCGAAGAGCTGAAACCACAAGGTAATCACTGCCTTGCTCTAATTGTACGAATTCATCTGCCATATTGGCAGTTTCTGTTTTTCGCACATCCAATACAATGACTTTGCGCCCTTTTCTTCCTTTTTCCGAGAATAATCCTTTGGCAAAAACAGAATATCGTCCCATGTGCCTGGGATGGGCATGTACCGGATTGCTTCCCCAGAATACAATAACGTCTGCCCTGTTTTTTATCTGGCCAAGGGTGGCTGACGGAAGACCTTTTTCATGGACTGCAAGCGTGGATGGAGCATGACACACTGTTGCTGTGTTGTCAATAATTGCGCCAAGTTCCTCGGCAAGAAGAATACCTTTCTTATGGACTTCACACACTGCTGATGCCCAGCCGTACAAAAGAGGTCTTTTTGAATTTGAAAGGATCCTGGCAGCTTCGTTAATTGCCTCTTCATAAGAGACTTCCTTGAACTCGGAATGTTTGTCTTTTCTCATCATAGGAGCTTTTATTCTGTGATGTCCCATGATTTTTGCAGCCCCGAGCTTGCAGGCATGTTTTACTTCAGTAATCTTATTATTTTCTGTCACAATCGTTAAATCATCGCATACGCAGCCGCAAAAAGGGCATAGAGCATCGGTTATTACTGCCATTATTTATACCTCGCAATAAGTTCTTTCATTAACAGTATCTTATCATTCGTAACCTCGATTTCAGCCGGAATCCCCTTGAATCCGGGCATTCCGCAGCCTTTTGTATCAGGGTCAACCACAGCATTAGCCCAGGGTCCCATGGGGATGAACGCCAACCCATCCGGGTTGCCGTTGTTTTCCTTCAATTTCACAACCACTTCCCCATGCTTTGTTTTTACTCTCACATTTGCTCCGGGTTTACCTAAAAGCGCCACATCTTTTGAATTCAATTCACAACAAGCCGTAGCTTCCATGTAATCAGAAGAGGTCTTATTTTCAATAGTAGCTCCCTGATTTATTGTTCTTCCTGTTATTAGCGTTACTTTTAATGTCATCTAAAAACCCTCTTTTCAGTTGTGGTTGTAAATTACGTTCATATTTAAAAAGGATTTGATTTTATCCGATTAAATGGACACAAAAAACGAATAGATAAAACAGCAAAAAAAATAAAATTAATTACTATTATTTTACTAAACTTGTGCTTCAGCTGTCTGCCTGACAGCCTCTGGCTCAGCACCCTGTTCGAATGTCAGGTCTATTTCAGGCAATATATCTACGTAATTAACCAGTTCGTGATAGATTTCATGCCTTGGACTTACGATTATTACATGAGCGGGAGGATGGATTTTCCGAAGCCTGCCGATTGCCATACTGGGCGGGTCTTCAAGTGGTACTATCGCAGCCGCTAAACAGCATGCTTTTAACGGGCTTTTCATAATATGCACCAGGATATTATCTGCAAAAGTCGGTTCCAGTTTTCTCGCATGGTCAGCAAAAGTCATGTGACCATATCGCACTAAATCGTAGAGGGCTATTCTAACTTTCGCTGCATCATCAGCCCTAACCACAGCCATTGAGTTCATGTTTTCCCCTGTTTTTTTAACTGAGTCCATTTTTATTAGTTTAAACGAGGTAGTAACACCAATATAAAAAGCGGTGATAATATAGTAGTACTAAAGTAGCACTAAAGTAATAATATGGGGGTTCGAATAATCATTTTAAACAATCGCACTGTTTATATCATGTCAAATCTTATAGGCGCTGATGAAAAGGGACTACCTTCGCTATTTTCCAAAGACCTCATATTATCCTAACCAGATTGAAGCCATGGATGCCATCCATGAAGCTCTTGTAAGGAAGCAGGTCGTGCTTTTCGAAGGGGCATGCGGGACCGGGAAAACGCTGAGCGCCCTTGCACCCGCCATCCATACCGCAAAATCTGAGAAAAAAACTGTAGTCATAGCAACCAATGTCCACCAGCAGATGGCGCAGTTCATAGAAGAGGCAAGGGAAATAAGAAAACAGGCAGATATAAAAGTCGTTGTCCTCAAGGGCAAGATGCTCATGTGCCCGAAGCCGAACATGGATTATGATACATGCAGTTTGCTAAGGGATAATACGTATAAATTGATGGAGCAGGAAAAAGATTTCGGGCATTTGAAAAACGAAATAAAATCTGTCAGGGATAAACTTAAGCGGACAGGTGATACCGGTTTGATTGAGCTTCAAAGGGAATTGAGCAGTGAATCGGATAAGGAGGAACGCAGGCTTCATGAAGTCAGGAAAAATTCATGCGATTATCTTCTTGAACTTCTAAAAAGCGATAACGATGAATTTCGAAAATGGCTGTTTTCAGGTGTGCGTACGCCAGAGGAGGTAATGGACTGGGCAATATCAAACAATTGCTGCGGGTATGAATTACTGAAACGGTATATGAAAGAAGCCGACCTTTTGATATGCAATTACCATCATTTTCTCAATGAGGATATACGCACCAACGTGCTTGGTTGGATGGATAAAAGCCTTGCCGATATTATCGCCATTTTTGACGAAGCGCATAATATCGAATCGGCAGCGCGTTCTCATTCGTCCATGAAGCTGGCAGAGATTACAATAAACAGGGCGCTTGATGAGATAGAGGCAAATAATGATACTTTGCCGTCACAGGACGTCGAAATTTTCCTGCGTATCCTTATGGATACACTGAAGTCCACGTATAATTATATTCTTGATAAGAAGTTCGGTGAACGGGAAAGGGTAGGCGATGACTGGTATGACCTTCGAATTTCTGACCCCGAGGAAAGGACAGATATGTTCAGGGCCAAGTTTTTAAAGGCGCTGGATGGAGCCGGGATAAAAAAACCTGATGAAACAATCGAACGCATGAGGAGTTTTGGATTGACTATCGATGCTTTTTACGAAAAACAATTCAATGAAGGGAAAAGCCCGGTAAAGAAAATATCAAGTGCGCTGACCGCAGCCGTCTTTCTTTCAAGCTACATGAAATCCTCAAATGCCATGAGCCATTATCCGATTTTAAGCGTGAGGCGCCAGAACAGGGATATCTACGGGAGGCTTGAATTATTCACCTGCATCCCGAAAAGTGTAACAGAACCGTTGTTTAATTCAGTTCATTCGGCGGTGCTTATGTCCGCTACCCTTGCTCCTTTTGAGACAATCAAGGCAACGCTCGGTATTACACGCGAAACCAGGGAACTGGCTTTCGGGCTCAGTTTCCCGAAAGAAAAACGCCTGACAATAGCCGCATCTGTACCTCCTCTATTCGCCAAGGACAGGGACAACCCCCATACAAAAGAACTGTTAACAAAAGTCCTGAATGATATTATAGAACAATCAGACGGCAATGTGATTATTTTTTTCCCGAGCTTTCATGAAGCCTCGCAATACAGGAACAGGATTAAATGCGATGTTCCCGTATTCCTAGACGAGGTTGGTGTTTCTGCGCAGCAAATCAGGGAAGATTTTTTCAGGATAGGTGAAGAGGGTAAAAAAGCGGTGCTGATATCCTATATGTGGGGCACTCTCACTGAAGGAGTGGATTATAAGGACGGAAGGGGGAGGACGGTAGTAATAGTCGGTGTAGGTTATCCGGCCCTTTCAGACAGAATGCGGGCAATCGAGGCTGCATACGATGCTGAATTCGGGCACGGCTGGGATTATGCGATTGAAATCCCGACCATAAGGAAAGTCAGGCAGGCGCTGGGGCGGGTTGTCCGCTCGCCTTTTGATTATGGCGTGAGGGTGCTGCTGGATGGGCGATACACATCCTCATCTGTTAAACGCTGGGGAAAATACTCTGTATTTAACATTTTTCCGGAAGAAGAACGGAATGAGATAGTCGATGTTGAACCTGAGCGCGTAAAGTATTCACTCATGAACTTTTTTAATGATATAAGAAAAAACAGTATAAAAAACCAAAAGTAAAAATAAATGAAAACAGTAAAAAGATACTATTAAAAAAAGTAGAAAAACTTAAAATTTATTCTACTTTTTCTGCAATTGCGAATTTCCGCATTACTTTATTTACTTTTATCTTGACTTTATCGCCGACTTTTGTTGCCGGTACGAAGATTACAAAACCCTCGACCCTGGCAATACCGTCGCCCTCTTTTGCTATGTCATCTATCGATACATCATACGTTTCCCCGACTATTACCGGGGCATTTTTTTCCTGATATTCTGCCACTATTTACACATCCTTAACTTTCGATTATCAACTGTCAGGGGCAAACAAAACTGCAGAAATAGATAAACTTTAACTGCCGTAAATGCTGCAACCAAAACGGTCTCAAATCTTAATGGATAATTATCGTTAAAATATATAAAACTTTGCTGAAATTAAATGAAATGCGGCCGGGATAAATGCATATTCTTTATATAAACCCGAATCAGTAGAGTAAACGATGTTAAGAACACGCCTCCGGGATTTTATAATCACACACGATGACTGGATATTTGCAGTTGCGGATTATTGCCATGAAGGAGGCATACGTTCAATCCTCCGGTATGTACCCGACCCTGAAGGTAAAAGGGGCGATGATAAAAAATACCGCAAGCTGGATTTTGATGATGCGTTCGTGTTTATGAAAAAAGAACGCCCTGAGTGGGTGAGCGATGTCCATGTCGTTCCATGGGATTCGGTTAAGCAGATACTTGCGCCTGAAAAGAGACTGCCTTCATTAGTGGAAAAAAACAGTAAAGTGAGGGCAATAGTGAACACGCTAAAAGCCATTCCTCCTGATAAAATGGGAGTGACGGGCTCGCTTCTTGCAGGGCTTGAAAACGAGTCATCGGATATTGATTTCATCGTGTATGGAAGTTCATGGTTCAAAGCTCGGGATATTATTGCACGGGCAAAAATGGAAAAAAATCCCATCACAGAAATAAGCGATGAGATGTGGCATGAAATTTACAAAAAGCGCAAGCCTGAGCTGCCTTTTGATGAATTTTTTAGGCATGAGCTGCGGAAAGGGAACAGGGGCATGGTTGGCGGGACGTATTTTGACCTGCTTTATGTCCGTGACTGGGAGGATATCGCGCCCTGCCTGCGGGGGCGGGATATCGGTATCGAGACCATTGAAGCTACGGTTACAAATGCCGATTTTTCATTTGACAGCCCTGCGATATACAAAATAGACCATCCTGAAATAGATTACGTGCTGTCCTATACCCATACGTATGCGGGACAGGCGCTGGTTGGAGAGCGGATAGAAGCGCGGGGTGTAGTGGAGGTTATCGGGAAAATGAAGCGGCTTGTGGTCGGGACGACGCGGGAACCTAAAGGGGAATGGATACGGTCACTGACGCTGCTTGGGGGATAGGAAATAATCCTGAATATTCCTGAAAACGCAGGCCTCGTATATCGTACGGGGTTTGTGACTGAAGACGATAGATTTTGAATGCTCGTATAAGACGATGGGAATCCGTAATAACCTTTCAAAGCTCTCAAGCATAGGCGCACAGTGATAAACATATAATGTTAAATGAGAATATTGATACTATGGACAAAAAGAAATATGTTAAATGGTATAAACTTGCCAGAGAGACTGTCGGAGATAGTAAACTCATTCCAGAAAGGACTGATTCAGACATAATCGATAACCACGTCAGTAAAGAGAACTGGCTAAATTTATCTCCTGCTAAGAATTTAGAAGAAGTGGCTTCGTCTGTAAATCCAAACATTTGGTTTTCTATTCATGAAGGTGGGAAGGGATATATAGGAGTACATTTTAATAATAAAGATTCAATGAAAAAAATCGGAAACATATTGAGCAGTGCATGTAATGAACAAAAAACAGAACTCATGAGTGTGATGAAAGATTTGGATGATGCATGGGAAACAGCCCTCAACAGGAAAATTAAAGAGTCACATCCAAGACAACCCCCTTCCTACGAAGATGAATGGGGCGTACCTGCAAATGAACTGGATAACGAAGGTATTGAGGAATTATTTAACAAGAGTCAAAAAATCTTTGATGAAGGTAAAAGAGAAGCAGAAGAGAGAAGAGAACTAGTATATCAATTCCAAATTAATATTACAATGACTCAATTCTTCCAGGCATTTCATCCATCTTGTATTTCCACTTGAAAATCACAGGCATTTTGTTGATATCATCAAGATATTGACAT
>JAHFDG010000075.1 GCA_023249105.1 Candidatus Methanoperedens sp.
TATATTCAAGAACTAACTGACCATTTCAACGAGTTATTAAGATCATAGGGTCAGAAAGTATTGTTGGATAAGCAGGACTTATTGAATTATTTTACTATTGGGGGTTTTGGGACAGCCTGTGTTGGGAATATTTATAAGTTTAATCAACACTGTCCTTGCTGTGAGACAGGACTTCTACTCATGTTTATGAAAAAACATATAAACAGCATCCGCATCCTTCTTCGTAATCCCCGGCACTTTCCCAATCTCTGAAACCCCAGCCTTCTTTAATTCCTCAACAGACCCGAAATACCGCAAGAGCGCGCGTTTCTTCTTCTCCCCTATGCCGGCAATCTCATCAAGCGCCGACTCACGAAGCTTCTTTCCCCGCAATTTCCTGTGGTATCCCAGGGCGAACCTGTGCGCCTCATCCCTTATTCTCTGCAATAACTGAAGCGCAGGAGAGTCTTTTGGCAAAACAACAGGTTCATCCTTCCCGGGAAGAAAAATATACTCAAACTCTTTTGCGAGCGCCGCTGTATTGAGCTTCAAACCAAGTCGGGAAAGCGTAGAAAGAACAGCGTTTAACTGCCCTTTCCCTCCATCAATCAAAACCAGGTCAGGCATCTGTTTTCCCTCATCCTTGCGGCGCGAATATGCCCGTGAAACAACTTCCGACATCATGGCAAAATCATCCGCCCCCTCAATCGTTTTTATCCTGAACCTCCGGTAATTTTTCTTGTCAGGCTCACCATTCGTAAATGCAACAAGGGAACCGGTCGCATTGGTGCCGCTGATGTTTGAAATATCAAATGCTTCGATCATAGAGGGCGCAGCAGGCAGGGCAAGGGCTTTCTGGAGGTCAAGGAGCACTTGATTTTTGTCTTTGCTTTCCGCAGCCACTTTCATATTCAGAATCATCCTTGCATTTTCATGCGCAAGGTTCATCAAACCTTTCTCGACCCTGTTTTTGGGAGTTTTCAGCGTACAATCCCTGCCAGAGAGCCAGTGCGAGATGGCGTCATCAGCAAGTCCCAGAGGGATTATGATTTCCTGCGGCGGCTTAATGTCCTGATAATATTGTTTTATGAAGCTCGACAGTACTTCTGCCTCATCCGAGCCAGCCGTGTTCAGAGAAAATGTTTCCCGTCCTGTGAGTTTTCCCTCGCTTATGTGGAATACCTGCATGCTGCTAATGTTGTTCGAAATGGCGCACGCGATTACATCCTGCTCTTTTTTACCGGGTGCATTCACGCGCTGTCGGAGAGACAGCTCTTCCAGCGCATTAACCTGGTCTCGGATACGGGCCGCCGCCTCGTATTCCTGCGCCTCAGAGAGCCTGGCCATTTCATCTTTGAGAGACTGTATTAACTGGTTTCGCTTTCCTTTCAGGAAGTCGGTGACATTCCTGATGATATCAAGATATTCCTCTTTTGCCATCTCACCAAGACACGGGGCTGCGCATTGTTTTATATGATAGTTAAGGCACGGGGGGCAGGGCAGTTTCTTCTTGCACCGCCTGATACCGAAACTTGATGCCATTCTTATCAGTTCTCTCACGGCCTTTGAACTCGGGTAAGGACCGAAATACTGCGCCCCGTCCTGCTCTCTTTTTCGCGCAATGCAGATGCGGGGGAAATCCTCATTTGTAATCTTGATAAAAGGGTACGCCTTATCATCCCGCAGGTGCACATTATAGCGCGGCCTGTGTTCCTTTATGAGGTTTGACTCAAGGACGAGCGCCTCGACCTCATTCTCGGTAACGATATAGTCAAGCCCTTCGATATTCTGCACGAGCATTCTTGTTTTAGGGGATCCCTGCTCCCTGAAATACTGGCTCACCCTGTCCCTTAGCGATGAAGCTTTTCCGACATAGATGACCCGCTCATCCTTATCTTTCATAAGGTAAACGCCGGGAGAATGCGGAAGCTTTTTGGCCTCTTCAATTGTTGTCATTTCTTTATCTAATTAATAGACGCCTGCCCAATAATTTTTTCGTATTGAAAATCAGGAATCAGGTAAAGGATGAGATTTGGGCTTAAGGACAGAGGAGGGGAATTAAAACATAATCTAACTGGATAGGAGATACCACCACCCCCCAACCCGCCCAGCCTGTCTATAAATCGACAAGTTTATAGATAAATTTTAATGTATTTAACATTTGCGGTTAAGCTTCAATTTTTAAACTTAGCCCTTCAAAAAAAAAGATAATGTTATATAACATTGAAGTGATAATTATCCCCATGCCTGATAGTTTTCTTGATAAAATCTTTGGTAATACAGCGCAACTCATCGTCTTGGAATATCTGCTCAATAATAAAGACAATGACACTTACCTGTCAGGGATTGCAGCGGAAACGGGTCTTTCGCATTCGACAGTATCAAGGGTTATCGAGCCTCTTCTTGATTTGAAAATCATAAAAGAGACGCCCCTGGGCAAACAGATCAGGGTTTTCAGGTTAAACAACGATAATGAACTCACAAAATACCTGCTTAAGTTCAATAATGATTTAAAAAATATGATGAATGGTGGTAAAAAACATGAATAAAGATACCATTGATGATAAAATCATTGAATTATTGAAGCATGATGGAACGATATCGAATCTTGAGATTTCAAGAAAACTCGGGATATCCGAGGAAGATGTCAAAACGAGAATAGGGAATTTATCAGATACAAGGCCAAAAGTGCTGATAGTTGATGACGAAATGGACACGCTTCTTCCTTTAAAGAGGTCTCTTGAAGCCGGGGATTATATTGTAGTTGAAGCCTTAAATGGGCAGGAGGCACTAAATAAAGTGAGAAACGAGATTCCCGATATAATACTCCTTGACCTCATGCTTCCGGGAATGGATGGTTATGAGGTCTGCTCCCGGTTAAAAAATAATGCTCTCACAAGGAATATCCCGATAATCATGCTCACAGCCAGAGATGATGTTAAAGACAGGGTGAAAGGTCTTGAAATCGGCGCCGATGATTATGTAGCCAAACCTTTCAATCTCCATGAACTGAAAGCCCGGATAAAAAGTGTACTTCGGCGTTCAAGAAATATGTAATCCGAAAGCGGGGGATTTGTGAGGATACGGACTGAACTTATCATTTTTTTCCTTATTATATCCGTGGTACCCCTGTCTGCAGTCGTTTACATGTCATACGATTACAGCAGGGAAGCCATTCGCGACACTGTGATGACAAACCTGCTCGGGGCAACTGAAAATAGCGGTAATGCGATAGATAACTGGATGGACGTGAGAAAAGATGACATCCGCGTGATATCCCGGTCTGAACACGCAATTAATACGGAAAAAGACGAATTAAGGGAGTATCTGGCTGCATATGAAAGTGAATACCAGGGGGTTTACGAGGAATTCTTTTTGCTTGACCTTGATGGAAATATCATATTCTCGACTCTTAATCGCACAGGAAATGCCAGTAAAGAGCGTTATTTCACAGAGGCTGCAAAAGGGAAACTGTATATTTCAGATGTTACTCTTTCTGAAATTACCGGATACCCCGGGGTAATATTGGCAAACCCTGTCAGGAAGAATGGCTCGATCTCAGGAATTATGGCTGCAAGAGTTAGCATGGAAAACCTGTACAGGATATTGGAAAATATTGATATCGGGAAATCAGGCGAAATATTTATTGTTAATAAAGACGGCGACATCATTTTTCATAATAACCGGTCTGAGATTTTGCACAAAAATATAAACAACAATTTCGCAGTAAAAGAAGTAACTTACGAAAAGAATGGCATAAATGAATACGTGAATTATAAAGGCGAAAAAGTACTCGGTTCTTATTACTGGCTGCCATTATACAGATGGGGGCTGGTAGTTGAAAAAAATATTGATGAGGCATATTCCGGTGTTTTCAACCTTGAACGCCAGATGGTGAGCATCTCCACTATTGCCTTAATCGCCGTTGTTCTCGTGGCGATCATTATTTCCCGAAGAATCACCGGGCCCATAAAATCCCTTGAAGAAGGGGCAACCGGTTTGCTTTCCGGGAATTTCAAACCGATACCGGTTTCTTCAAACAATGAGATCGGAAGACTGACAAAAATATTCGATGATACAGCCTCCGAATTGCTGGAAATCAGGAAAAAACTTGAAACTAAAATCGATATTGCAAATAAAGACCTTGAACAAAAAAATAAAGAGCTTATTGCAGCGAATGAAGAATTAAAAAAACTGGATGAACTGAAATCGGATTTTATCTCGATTGTCTCGCATGAACTGAAAACGCCTCTTTCATCTATCAGGATTTCAGCCGAGTATCTTGAATCCGAAGCTAAAAACAATCCGGAAGTCCAAAAAGAGATGTTCGATATTATTTTGAGGAATATCGACAGGCTGACACGGTTGATTAACGATATCCTCGACCAGTCAAAGATCGAAGCAGGAAAGATGGGGCTTCAATTGGAGCGTGCAGATATCCGCGAGATAGTGAATGCCGTCATTGAATATAATAAACTTCTTTCCTTGAAAAAGAACATATCAATAACAGCAGACATCCCTGGAAATATATCGCCGGTTATCGTGGATAGGGAAAAGCTTATTATTGTTATGAATAATCTCCTTGAAAACGCCCTGAAGTTCACCCCTGATGGCGGAAGTATTGTTTTGTCCGCAAAAGACGATACTGATAATATTGAGGTCAGAATGAAAGATACAGGCATAGGAATAGAAAAAGATAAACTTGAAAAAATATTTGACAAATTCTATCAGGTTGACAGCACTTCAAGAAGAAAAATTGGCGGCCTGGGGCTTGGTCTTTCAATAGCCAGCGGAATAATCCGGGCTCACGGCAGTGAAATACATGTGGAGAGCGATGTAGGATGCGGCAGCACTTTCAGTTTCAGGTTAAAAAAGGCGGGAAAATGAAAAGCTATATTTACATAATCATAATCGGATTGATAGTATTCTCGGCAGGCTTTGTGGCTTATGAAAAATCCCATACTCAAAAGTCAATAAACGTTGTTTCCATGACAGCCGACGAGATGTCGGCAAGTCTTGCAAACGGGACAATTGCAGGTTTTATTTCATGGGAACCATATCCGGCAAAGGCGGTAAATGAGGGTTATGGCAGGTATCTTGTTAATTCCAAAGATATGTGGGAGAACCATCCGTCGTGCGTCCTTGCAATCTCCGAAGACCTGAGGGATGAAGATATGATAAGAGCGCTTGTATGGGCTGAGATAAAGGGCGCAAGATTCATCAACAACCCCTCAAATCGTGAAAAAGTCCTGAAATATGGACAGGAATTTTCCGGACTCAATAGAAATGAGGTTTCTTCGGCTATTAATAACACACTTTACATCGAATACCCAGATGTAAGCCAGGTTAAAAAAGCCATTGATATACAGGCTAAAGCCGGTACTTTCAAAAATACAATAGAATCGCTCGGGTATAATGACACAGACGAATTTCTTTCGGGCCTGTTCATTGATAAATATTACAATGAGGTCAATAAAAAACTCAAAGAAAATCCAGACTGGACACCGCCTCCTGTTAACGGAAGCCTCAGGTTCGGGTATATTGAAGGAAATATACATTATCTATCGATGTACATAGCCCAGAAGGAAGGATATTTTGAAAAGGCGGGCCTTACTCCGGGGAAAAATGTCCAGTTCATTGCATACCGCAGCGGCAGGGCGATAACAGATGCGTTAAAGCACCGCGAGGTCGATGTTGCAACCCTCGGTAGCACTGTTCTTTTACGGTACAAGATAAACGATAATGGCAGGATACGCATTGTCAATGGAGTTAATACAGGCGGAACATCGCTTGTTGTGAGAGCGGATTCGAATATCAGCTCAATAGATGACATGGACGGGCTTAAGATTGCCACACCTGGTTTTGGCACGTGCCAAGATACTTTAATGAGGAAGATGTTTGAAGGGTTTGAAATAAAGCCGGTTTAGCAGCACCGGTTAAACATTTAAAACCTTCTTGAGGTATTGACCCGTGTAAGAACCACCGGTCTTTGCAACCTTTTCAGGTGTCCCTTCGGCAACGATTCGCCCGCCGTTATCTCCCCCTTCCGGGCCAAGGTCTATTATGTGGTCAGCCACTTTTATCACATCAAGATTATGTTCTATGACCACAACGCTGTTTCCTGCATCCACGAGCAGGGAGAGCATATCCAGCAATTTCTGTATGTCGGCAAAATGAAGCCCCGTCGTAGGTTCATCAAGGATATAAAGTGTCCTGCCCGTGCTCCTTTTACTGAGTTCCGAGGAAAGCTTGATGCGCTGTGCTTCTCCTCCTGAAAGAGTGGTAGCGGGCTGGCCGAGCCTGATATATCCGAGCCCCACATCAAAAAGTGTCTGAAGCTGCCGTTTTATTTTAGGGATATTCTCAAAGAAGGTAAGCGCCTCCTCGACTGTCATGTCCAAAACCTGCGCGATATTCTTGCCTTTATAGGTGATTTCAAGGGTCTCGCTGTTGAAGCGCTTACCGTGGCAAACCTCACACGGCACATAAACGTCAGGCAGGAAGTGCATCTCGATTGTGATAATCCCGTCCCCTTTGCATGCTTCGCAACGCCCTCCCTTGACATTGAAACTGAAGCGCCCGGGCATGTAACCCCGCGCTTTTGCTGACGGGAGCTGGGCAAAAATATCCCTTATGGGAGTAAATAAGCCTGTGTAGGTCGCAGGATTTGAGCGCGGCGTCCTGCCGATAGGCGACTGGTCTATTATAATTATTTTATCGATATTCTCAAGCCCGATTATGCCCCTGTGCTTCCCGGGCTTATCTCTTGCCTGATAGAACCTTCTGGCAAGAGCCCTGTAAAGAATATCATTGACAAGAGTGCTCTTTCCCGACCCCGATACGCCGGTAACACAGGTCATCACCCCGAGCGGGATGTTGACGTCTATCTGTTTTAAGTTATTCTCACCTGCCCCGACAATGGTTATTTTACCCTTCGGCGTTCTCCGGCGGCGCGGGATAGCTATCATTTTCTTATGGCTGAGGTAGTCGCCTGTAAGGGATTTCCCGCAGTTAATGACATCATCAATTGTCCCGGTTACAACAACCTCGCCCCCGTGAACACCTGCGCCTGGTCCCATATCTACGATAAAATCAGCGCTGCGTATCATCTCTTCATCATGCTCGACAACTATCACCGTATTTCCAAGATCCCGTAACTGGGTTAGCATGTGTATCAGCCTGCCGTTATCCCGCTGGTGAAGACCGATGCTTGGTTCATCCAGGATGTAAAGCACGCCCACAAGGCTTGAACCGATTTGCGTGGCAAGCCGGATTCTCTGGCTTTCTCCTCCCGAAAGCGTACCTGCTGCCCTTTCAAGCGTGAGGTAATCAAGCCCGACATCCATCAGGAACCCGAGCCTTGCCCTGAGTTCTTTCATAATAGGCTTTGAAATAATCGCCTCTTTTTCAGAAAAAGTGAGGCCTTCCAGGAACAGAAGTGCATTTTTAACGGAAAAGCGGGTTGCGGCAATAATGGATTTACCTCCGACTGTGACCGCAAGGCTTGAAGGTTTGAGCCGCTCGCCATTGCATACGGTGCACAGTTTGATACTCATGTATTGCTGGATTTTCTCTCTTCCTTCTTCAGATTGTGATTCCCTGTATTTTCTTGCAAGATTCGGTATCACTCCTTCAAAAGTGTTCCAGTGTTCCCATAGCCCGTCGCGTTCGCGGGGAACATACCTGAAATGGATTTGTTCGCTCCCTCCGTGCAGTATTACCTGCACATCTTCAGGTTTGAGTTCCGAAAACGGTGTATCAAGCGAGAAACCGTAATGCTTTGCCACGGAAGCAAGCATCTGATGGTAATACCCGTGTTCATATCCCCAGGGCTCGATAGCTCCCTGGCTTATTGATTTACTCTTATCCGGGATTATCTGGTCAGGGTCAAATTCCATCGTGGTACCGAGTCCCTGGCACGCAGGACATGCACCTCTTGGGCTGTTGAAAGAGAACATGTTGGGTTCAAGCGGTTCAAAGCTTATCCCGCACTTCGTACATGCGGCATGTTCGCTGAAAAGAAGCTCCTTGCCGTCAAGCACATCCACCACTACAATCCCGTTTCCTTCTTTCAGGGCAGTCGCAACCGAATCCGCAAGCCGCTCTTCTATTGCGGGTTTTATCACAAGCCTGTCAACAATAACATCAATATCATGTTTCTGCTGCTTGTTGAGATCGATATCTTCAGATAGCTCGTATATCTTGCCGTCACAGCGTACCCTGCTGAACCCTTTGCCTGTAAGTTCTTCAAAAATCTGCTTGTATTCCCCTTTCCTCTGCCTGGCAAGCGGGGCAAGCACGTGTATTTTTGTGCTTTCGGGAAGCGCCATCAACCTCTCTACTATCTGCTCCACGGTCTGCGGGGTTATTTCGCTGCCGCAGGTGGGGCAATGCTGCCTGCCTATCCTTGCATACAGCAAACGCAGGTAGTCATATATCTCTGTGACCGTACCGACCGTTGAGCGGGGGTTCTTGCTCGTGGATTTCTGTTCTATGGAGATGGCAGGCGAGAGGCCTTCTATGTACTCTACATCGGGTTTGTCCATCTGCCCCAGGAACTGCCGGGCGTATGCTGATAATGACTCAACATACCGCCTCTGGCCTTCTGCATAGAGAGTATCGAATGCGAGAGAGGATTTTCCTGAGCCTGAAAGCCCGGTTATCACTATCAGCTTGTCCCTTGGAAGCTCAAGGTCGATATTCTTCAGGTTGTGGACGCGAGCGCCCTTGATTATGATTTTATCTGTTGACATAAAAAGAATAGATGTTGTTGTATTGGTGCAGGATGGCTAAAATATTGCTGTTGTGATATTTCCAATAGTAACTTTAGGCAATCGAATTAAAAACACTTTAAACCGTTAAGTACTTAAGTTTACATAGGGTGTAAAGTAATCATGATACAATTGGACAATCTCGATGTCAAGATATTGACACATCTGCAGAGCAACAGCAGGGAGTCGTTTCAGGAGATAGCAAAGCGCTGTCTTACAAGCGTTCCCACAGTCAAAAGCCGCGTGGACAGGATGCTTGAACTCGGGGTCATCAGTAAATTCACCATAGACATTGATAACAGCAAGCTGGGCATAACCGAAGCGATACTTCTTGTAAATGCGAAGCCGGGCGCTGTCAGCAGGATAACTGAAGAACTCCGGGGGCTGGAAGAAGTAAAGGAGGTGTATGTAACTTCAGATTCTGACGCAGCCATAGTATCAAGAGTAGCGGGGGATATGCAGCGCATTCTCGCGATACAGGACAGGATAAATCTCGCAGATGTGAATAATATCCGCATCATATCAGTAAAAAATGCATTCAGAAAAGACACTACTATTCCACTCGCCTCCTCCAGCATAACATTAACCTGTGCTTATTGCGATAGGAAAGTGGCAGGAGATGCTGTCAGGAAGAAATTTGACGACAAAAACTATTTCTTTTGCTGCAATACATGCCAGGGCGAGTTTGAGAAGAAATATACTAAACTGCTAGCTAAGACTTGATGAGGGGATAATTATTGCTCTAAAAAAACCACTGTAATTCCTTTAGGAATCTTGTGATCTTTAGAGTTCCCCCAATATTGTTATTTGCCTAACTTAATGAGCATCAAATTTCCTGAGTTTTCCGCCTGTGAACTGTCCGGCAGCGAAAGATAACATAAGCAGTGGTATAACATTCCACCCGAAACCAGAGAATATTCTCAATAAAAACACGAACGATACAGGTATATGCACAGCCATCATCCAGTGCCTGGAAAACCTAGCGGCTCTACACCTCCAGTAGCCGAAGGGCAGGTTAATCAAAAAGACATACAGCATTAATTCTATTATAGACATAGCTCTGCATTCCTTGTTGCCATGTGATTGATTCTGCTCTTTTATTAATCTCATTTGTGCTTCAAAAATCTAATTCAATAAATAACCAGACTTTAATTTTATAAAGCAAAACAGACTTAATTTACTTGCTCATATCTTTTGTAAATAAAAATGAACATATCAAGGCGAGAATTTACTGAAATCGGATGCAAAGTAATTATAGGAGCTGCTACTGGCATTGTTATCATCAAATCCTTTGTTAAAAACAGCACTGCCGCTGAGAACAGGCCGCATGGGGAATATGATTGGAATGAACATTATTGGGGCTTTGTGGTTGACAGCAAAAAATGCATAGGCTGCGGCAGGTGTGCATATGCATGCAAGCTTGAAAACCACGTTCCCTTTGATGAATCCTGGTACCGGACATGGGTAGAAAGATATCGAATTAAAAAAGAGGGAGAAACAAAAATTGATTCACCCAATGGAGGTATAGATGGGTTTACTGATGATATTCCTGCTGAAGATATAAAAAAGAACTTCTATGTCCCAAAACTATGCAACCACTGTGACAATCCTCCCTGCGTTCAGGTTTGTCCGGTAGGAGCTACATATTTGACAAAGGACGGGGTTGTTCTTGTGGATTATGATTACTGTATTGGGTGCCGGTATTGCATCATGGCATGTCCTTATGGCGCAAGATACTTTAACTCGAAAGAAAGCCCCCATCACAAACCACACCCAAATTTTGGTGGCGGCGTTGCTGATAAATGTACGTGGTGCTATCACAGGATTACCAAGGGTCTTTTGCCAGCATGTGTCCAGGCTTGCCCTGTCGGAGCCAGAGTATTCGGAGACCTGAAGGATCCTGAAAGCACAGTCAATAAAATACTGGATAAAGAGAGGATCAATGTTCATAAACCTGATCTGGGAACGAAGCCGAAAGTTTATTATGTTGGATGGGACAGGGAAATACGATGATTTCTAAAATATAGATTTCGGACACAGTTCTGCCTTTTTTAATCATACTTATACCTCAACCATAGGGAACCTATCCCCAGTACGGCAAAAATTATAAGCAACCGTCATATGCATAACTATAAAGAATGGTTTGATTAATTAGAGTCTAACTTGTCTTGTTATTGACAAATAGTGGCAAGGTGGTTAATATTGAAAGCACTCAATTGGATTTAAAAAGTCTTCGTAACTATGGAATACACGGCGCAATTGGGCTATTAATGGGGATTGGTGCGGGTTATCTCCTTTTTTATCTCCTTTTAATAATATCATCCGTTTTAACAACTGCTGATTCTATGGATTCTATGGCGTCAAATAAAGGGTTGCCCTATTCCTCAGTCATAATAGGAACTACAGTTTTAATTACAATTTTGTTAATTTATGGCATCTATGGCTTCTATATCGGGTATATTTTCGGCGGAGAGAAAAAATCATCGAGGATATCAATAACATTTGCCTTAGCTGGGGTTTTTGGAGGACTTGTGACGGCAGGTCTTTATGCAGGGGGTTTTATTACAATGAAAGGGGATTCTGGCTCGTATTTGGTCCCGTTATTTATTACACTTGTTTTTACAGGTCATGTTTTAGGTTTTCCAAAAATCAAGAATATGGTTTTGATGACGGCTTCAAGTGCTTTTGGCGCAGCGTCGGGTTATGGAATATTTGTTTTAGGTCAAAACATAACTGTTTATCTTAATAGCATCGGAAGTGCTTTATTTGCGTTTTTCATAGCGATCATTTTTCCCTTACTTGCCATCGGAATAGCAGGCGCCTCAATAACTATCGGAATGTATTTTACTGAGAAAACTGCCTATACGTCCAGGGAAATTCCAGGGTTCTTAAAAATAATTAGGAGTGTCGGGGTTGTTCTGACACTCATTGTACTGTTTTTTTCAGCATTGATGTTTGTAAGTGTTGTTAAGTATGCAACTACTGATGTTTCAATCGATATTTCATCCGGTGACGGAAATACAACAGTGCTTATCCCTGTCCTGCTTGAGAACGGGAATGTAATGGAAATGTATGGAAAACCAGCAATTTCTGGCAGTGCAACAACTGAAATAATAGATACCGATCATGGTAAAGCCTTCAAAATAAGCGGGTCAGGTTCAACCAGAATAACTATGAACCAGAATGGTGGAATTTTGTCAACAGATCCAGATGCTAATGAAAAATTTGCTAATGGGTTCACGTTAAGCACGAGCAATGCTACAAATTATGGCGGACTCAGCGGTCGTTCGGTATATGCCTGGGTTTATTCAGAAGAAGATGGCACAATGTTCAGCCTTTCCATCATACGGGATAACGGCTGGGGAAGAAAAGTAATTATAAATACAGAACGGGTAAAGCTGACCCGGGGATGGCAGGAGGTAAGTCTTTCTGGAGGTAGTATGTGGTATGACTGAAAGTAACAACTTGATTGAAAGAAAAAATAAAAATATCTCATGGATTGTGGCTGCCTAATACATAGATGGCTAAACCGATAATTATTATCCAGCATAACCAATAAAGTAAATTTATCCACGAAAATTCACTTACTTTAATTTCCCAACTTTACCCCTAACTTCTGACAACAAAATCTGAAAATTTATTTTTTCTGAAGCAGTAACCGTCATTTTTAACATCCCGACCGAAAAATATATCTACTTTGTTGTCATATAAT
>JAHFDG010000025.1 GCA_023249105.1 Candidatus Methanoperedens sp.
CCACTTGGAGATTTTTCCCTTCCCTATGGTTATTGTTCCAAAAAAAATAATGGATAATCAAAATGTCTTGACAATAATCAAAAAGTCGAGTATTATTGCCTCCATGCAGAAATTAAATTCAATTCCCCAGCGTATTTTACCTGTTGATCTTCGCAGAGGCGCCCCTGCCATACGGCGTATTGTCGGGAGGCACTTAACCAAGATAAGAGAGCGGATAATACTTAGGGACGGTGCGGCGTGTCGGAAGTGCGGGAAGATGGTGGGGAGGTTGGAGGTGGATCATATTGTACCCCTTGCGCTGGGGGGGCAGGAGTCGGATTTGAATAGACAATTGTTATGTATTGCCTGCCATAAGTTGAAATCTGATCAGGAAGGGAAGGAACGCCAATGACCAAGCAAATTAAAGACCTTTGCCCCGCTCCATATAATCCCAGGATCATAACGGACAAGCAGCTATCCATGCTCAAAAAATCCATGCAGGAGTTCGGTGATTTGTCGGGGATTGTTGTGAATGTGAAAACAGGGAACATGGTTGGAGGCCACCAGAGGGCAAAGCATTTTGATCCCTCATGGAAGATCGTCAAAGAAAAACATACCGACAAGGTGGGTACGGTTGCCATCGGCTATGCAGAAACTCCCTATGGCCGGTGGACGTATAGAGAAGTCGATTGGACGGAGGAGAAAGAGGCAGCGGGGAACATTGCTGCTAATCAGCACGGCGGTGATTTCGACATGCCAAAGCTGAAGGATATTATTATCACGCTCGACACCGGCGACTTGGATATGGAACTTTTGGGATTCAATTCTCACGAGTTAGAGTTGATGATGACGGCGATACATTCTGATGAACCTGCCGACGCCGAACCGCAGATTGACCGGGCGGAGGAACTCAACAAAATTTGGGGCGTGAAGATGGGTGATTTATTCACCATCGGCGACCATCGCATTTTGTGCGGCGATTCAACGAAGGCCGAGGACGTGGCGCGGGTGATGGGCGGAGAGAAGGCGGATGTCTTGTTTACTGATCCACCTTACGGGATAACCCTTATTCCAGGCAAACGGGGGAAGGTTGGCGGTGGCACGAAAGAATATCCGACAACGACCTTTCAGGCGATTCAGGGTGACGACAAGCCGTTTGACCCCTCGCCGCTTTTAGGGATTGCGCCTGTCACGATTATTTGGGGCGGGAATTACTTCGCCGATAAATTGCCTGTCTCCCGGTGTTGGTTTATCTGGAATAAAAATCACGTGACCGACCGGACGTTTGCCGGGTGCGAGCTGGCATGGACAAACCTCGACCGTCATGCAAAGGTTTTCGATTGCACGTGGGATGGATGGACTAAGCAAGGCGAGAGTGGATCAAAAGTTCATCCATCGCAAAAGCCGGTTAAACTTTGCACGGATATTCTTGCCGAGGTTCCTGGCGACATAATCGCCGACCCCTTCCTCGGATCGGGAACCAGTCTTATAGCATGCGAAAACTTAAAGAGACGTTGTTTTGGCATTGAGATTTCGCCTGCCTACGTTGCGGTTTGCCTTCAGCGTTTTGAAGATGCTTTTGGAATTAAAGGGACGCTTGTTCAGGACGCCTTCCCCGGCATAGAAATCAAGAAGATCGAAAAGGAGTAATCTATGAAAGGCGGATATCGCCCGGGATCGGGAAGACCCTATGGGGCAAAAGATAGCAAGCCTCGGAAGATGACAACTGCTGCTCTTAAAAAGACAGAGATGGAATCGGCGCGAATAAAAGATGAGCAGTGGGCAGCGCAAGTCGAGGCTGAACAAAATGAACAAGCTGAACAAATAAAACAGCTTCTTACAATAGGCCAAAAGGCGAGGCTCAAGTTTTATCAGGAGTTCCTTATTAGGGCTGCCAATAAAGATAAGAAACAAAAGCCATTATCCGTTATTGAAATGAGGATGATGGAAAAGATTGGGGAGGAATTAGCTGAGGCGACAAAGAAAGAGAAAGAGGAAATCACAACAAACAATCTCGAAGCCGGTGAGTATCTGTATCAAGTCTGGAATGATCCTAACATAGACCTCAATCTGCGTATTCGAGCTGCGGAAATTGTATTCAGGGTAGTTGGTGAAAAGAAAGGCAAGAAAGGTGAAGCGGGGGAGAAAGCGAAAAGTGCTGGTGCCGGAAAATTTAAAATGGGGAGATCCCCGTTGGCAGTAGTGAAATAGATGGGGAATAGTACCGCCAGCCATTATGGCAGATTGATAATTTAAGAAAATATAATTTTAACTATTTAACCAATAATTTAACGCCACGCCTCACGCGCTGGCGCCACTAAAGTTGAAGAAAAAGTAACCAAGCCTGTCGCCAGTCGGCGTGCAGGCGTTAGTTAGCGGAGGGCAGATATGTACATCACCCTAGAATTGGTAGCCCGATTCGTTGATGAAAAGAAAATCATGAAAACGCTCAAGGCAGCATATTATGATCACAGCCTCCTTGGGGCTGCTGTAGCTACTTTGGAAATAGCTGGTGAACGAATTCCGCTACGATTTTCAGGGGATGCCATCGAAACACATGAGATTCACTATAAGACTGCGCGCTACAGGTTGATCCGATAACGCGGAATTGAGCCTCGCAGTTAATAGGTCAATACCCGAACCAACATCATTCACCCTAAAGGATGCAAGATGCTATGAAATGGAGTACGGCATGCCCGAATTGGCAAGAACGAATCTTTACGGGCGAATCATTAATGCCATGCCCGCCATTGTTTCCAGATGAGGCCTCCGCTGCCCTTGCTGTTTTCAAAGAACTTCGCCTTGTCGATGTATTAGGCCGCCCGACGCTTGGAGAGGCCGGTCGTCAATGGCTATTCGACTTTGTCGCCTCTATCTTTGGTTCTTATGATGCTGATGCAGGAAGGAGACTGATATCAGAGTATTTTTTACTAATCAGCAAAAAAAATAGCAAATCAACCGGAGCAAGCGCCATCATGCTCACTGCGTTAGTCCTCAACTGGCGACAAAGTGCTGAATTTCTTATACTTTCTCCGACTGTAGAAATTGCCACAAATTCATTCAATCCCGCCCGCGACATGATTAAGGCAGACCAAGAATTATCTGACTTGATGCACGTACAGGATCATTTAAGAATGATCACTCATAGGGGGACAGGGGCAACGCTTAAGATTGTGGCAGCGGATTCTGAGACGGTCGGTGGGAAGAAGGCAACTGGCATCCTGATTGACGAGGCTTGGTTGCTTGGCAAGCGCAATAACGCCGAGAATATGCTCCGTGAAGCTTGCGGTGGTCTTGCCTCACGTCCTGAAGGATTTGTAATCTGGCTTACCACTCAATCAGACGAGGCTCCGGCAGGAATATTCAAGCAGAAACTTGACTATGCAAGGGGTGTTAGAGATGGCATAATTAAAGATAATAGTTTCCTCCCAGTACTCTATGAATGGCCAAAAAAGATGTTGGATGAAAAAGCATATCTTGACCAGAAGTATTGGCATTTAACGAATCCGAATCTCGGGGCATCTGTTGATGTGAAATTCTTAGAGAGGGAATTTTTTAAAGCGCAGGAAAGCGGTGAAGGTAGCATGCAGGGATTCCTCGCCAAACATCTTAACGTAGAGATGGGTTTGTCTCTTAAATCACAGAGATGGGCAGGGGCTGACTTTTGGGAGGATGCAGGTGGGGATGTAACCTTAGACTCTATCCTTCAACGCTGCGAAGTAATTGAAATCGGGATCGATGGTGGCGGGCTGGACGATTTACTTGGGTTGGCTGTCTTAGGCAGGGAATCAGGTAATGGTAACTGGTTACTCTGGATACATGCCTGGTGCCATAAGATAGCATTGGAACGACGGAAGTCCGAAGCACCCAAGTACCGCGACTTCGAGAAGGATGGCGACTTATCTATAATGGAGATGACCGAAGAGGGCATTAAGGAAGTTGGTGATATTGTTAGAAAGATTGATGCTTCAGGGTTGCTTGACCGGATTGGAGTTGATCCTTCCGGAATTGGGCTTATAGCTGATGAATTAGAGGCCGGTGACGAACAAGGTAACGGTAAAATAGAACATGATCGGATAGTCGGCATCCCGCAAGGATGGCGATTAAATGGGGCTATCAAGACAATGGAAGTCAAGGTAGCTGGTAAAAGTATCATTCACGGCAATCAGCGGTTAATGGCGTGGTGTGTGGGCAATGCGAGGGTAGAGCCACGAGGAAATGCTATATCTATCACCAAGCAAGCGAGCGGTACAGGGAAGATTGACCCAGTGATGGCTTCACTGAACTGTTGTGCCTTGCTTGGAATGAATCCCGAAGCCAAGAATAATAGATCTAAGTTTACCGGTCAGTCTGAGGCGGAAATGTTAGAAGGAATGGTGATAGGAAGGATGTGATTTTAACCATTTAACCAAAAAGGAGAATTAATCATGGGAGAAGCAGCAAGACGAATGAAGTTAGGTCAATATCCGAACCAGCATCACGCACCACAACCTCAGCAGATTCAAGTTGACCTGAAAGATGCTACCCCGAAATTATGTTCATGTGGCGGTAAGTTCTTCCAATCGGCAATTGTGTGTTATACTGTGTCGGCATTGATATCGCCAACCGGCCAGGAATTGTTAGCTCAGCAGCCGGTTCTCATGTGCGTAGACTGCCATAAAGTAATGGAAATAGGTAAATAAAAAGGGGATTATGCGAAAAGGGATAGTTAATATATCAAAACATTTCTTACAAAATTGTCTTGGTTTTCCACCAGATTGGAATATTGAATCAATGGAATTAAATAAACGAGGGGATGTATTTATTGCGGTTATATCTGGTTCTGATTTTCCCGAAGCAATCCCGATGAAAGAATGTAGTTTGATATATCATAAAGAATCATTTCATGTTGAAGTTAAGGCAAGAGAATAGGTAAATAACCACAATAATTACCAAAAAAGGAGAGTAAAATGGCATCAAAACCGTCTATTGCATCACCTATTACAAAGCCCACCCCTGTTCCAGACCCCGTTGTTGCCACTGATCCTCCTGTTACTGATCCCCCCTCTGTTACCGACCTTCCTACCAAGAAACTCTTGCGTGTAAGCGAGGCCGCTCAATATTTTGGCGTTCACGAACGTACCATTCGCCTTTGGATTGAACATGGACATTTACAAGCGGAGAAACCAGTGGGAACGGTGTTCATATCAAGGGAGAGTATTAAGAATTTCCGGTTGATGGGGAGAAGAGTGGTGGAAGATTAAAATAAACGTTGGAGAGTGGTTAATAAAAATATATCAAGACTAAAAAGATTGAATCCAGCCTAAAATAATTCTTGACAAATCATTATTACCTATGATAGGTAACAAACCATGAGGAAATTGAAATGTATTAAATGTGGTTATGAATGGACACCAAGGGTGGATGAAGTTAAACGCTGCCCACGGTGCAAGACGCATTATTGGAGGATAGAGAAAGAAAAGAAGTAAAAACAATTTAATAAGAAAAGGAAGGTGTCGAGATGACAAACGAAGAGCAAGTACAGTATTTGAATTTCTTAGTAAAAGAGTACATCGGTGTAACCAAACTAATCGCATCCACCAAGCAGAGATTGCAATCACTCCCCGGAGAAGACCGAGATGCAGAGTTTGATACTTTGCTTAAAGGTCAGAACCACGAAACTGGCCTCGAAACCATCAAAGGCCGTATCAACCGTGAGTTAGAGAAGGAGATCAAGTCATGGGATGTGTGGGAACTCTGGGCAAAGAACATCCCAGGAATCGGTGCCTACATCGCAGCCCAGTTGATTATTCTGTTCTACTATCGGTTTGTGCCGGTTTGCAAGGATTGTGGTGGTTCACTGGTCAAGGGTGATAAGGAAACCGAAACCGGTAAGGTAATCAAAACGCTTATCTGCTCCAAGTGCAACAAGGTCGCCAAGGAAGGGCTGCTCAATCACAAACTCGAATATAAGGATTTCCCTACAATCTCAAAATGGTGGGCATACATGGGGCGGCATACGGTTGATGGTGTCATGCCTAAGCGTAAGGCCGGGGTTGTGTCTAATTGGTCAACGGTAGGCCGGACATTAGGTTTCCATATTGGCGACCAGTTTAACCGGCAACAGGATGACCACCCCTACAAAGCAATTCTTAACACCCGCAAACTCAAACGGCAGAAAGACCACCCCGAATGGTCGAAGGGGCATGTTCATAATGCCGCCAAGAACGAGACGGTGAAAATATTCCTGACTCACTGGTGGACAGTGGCGAGGACGTTGGAAGGTAAACCGGTATCAGAACCTTACGTGGGTGCGTTGATGGGGCATACAAATATTATTAAGCCTTTTTATTGGAATGGTGTTGATGGGGACAAGTAGCGAGATTCCTTCTGAAACCCAATTGACGATTGCGAGCGAATGTGAACCTGAAACCCATTGAACTGGTGTGAACGATAATCCGGCTGAAACCCAGAAGGTCAGTGTGAACGAACCTTAATCTGAAACCCATCGGGCGGGTGTGAACGAGAACCACGTTGGAACCCATATGTGTAATGTGAACGAAATGTTCGGTGAATCCCATGAATCCGCTGTGAACGAGGCAAGCGCTGAAACCCAAGATCCGGTTGTGAACGAAAGAAAGGATGAAACCCAGTTTGCAGTTGTGAGTGAGAAAATTATTTAACCCCAATGTTATGATGCGTAACTTATTAACCCTTTAACTATTACCCTAAAAGGAGAGATTCCTATGAAAGCACCAGCAAAGCCAGCAGTTAAAGTTCCAACTAAGTACGATGCCCTCACAATAGCTGAACTTGAAGGCAGCGTAGAAAAGATGTTCACCCTATCCCGTGAGTCGCAGAAGGAAATGTATTGCGTTCTTGAGTATCTCCGTACCTCCAACCGGTTCAAGGAGAATACTCGCTACAAGAAATCATCCTTCTGGGAATACCTCGAAGATCGGTTCACTATCCGGCAGGGAACCTACCGTGAAAACGTGCGAGCATTTGTAAAATTCCCTGATTTTGCGGTAGAGTACGGAACCGGCCTTGTAACTGCTATCGAAGGCAAGTGCGGCAATCTAAAAACCGCCAAGGTAATTGCCGAGATAATCAAGGAAGAAGCAGCCCACAAGAAGCCCCTTAACCGGATGGCAATTCAATCCATCATCGACAAACACGCCAAGCCGCGTATCGAAAAAGTAATTACCGATTGGAAAGCGATGTTTGAATCTGAATCTGCTCGGCATGAGATAACCAAAAACAACCTCAAGATAGCATTGGCGGAAATCAAAGAGTTGCATGAACAGGTTGAAAAACTCAAGGCCACTGCGCAGAAGTTTGGTGAGATGCGTGATTTGTTTGCTAAACATGATTGGGCGATAGCGGGAGATCGTAGTTTGCAAGTATAGAAAATGAATAGCGACTTTACGTTTGAACCCCAATGAACCCCAAGAGAACAATGTGTTATTTTATAGAACGAATATATTGCAATTTACCCTAATTTCACAATTTAGCCAACTATTTGATTTCTCTACCTTTTTAACCTTGTAATTTTATACTTTTTACCATTACAATTGAGCCACGATTAACATATTTCTATGTTTATGGTGGCTTAATTGCAACTATTCCCTACATTTTCTAAGCTAAAATCACTTAAATCATTATTAATATCCCTATTGTCTTGGGATGTTTCCAATTCAAAAAACATTATCTCTATCCTATGGAATGTATTTGATCTCCGCGACTTACTTGTTTTTGGTGGATTGCTGTCCGTTAGTTATGGTTTTTATCTTATTGCTCCATGTTTTGGATGGATAGGGCTTGGTTTATTATCAATGCTTCTTGGCCTTGGGTGGATTATTAGGAGGCCTAAGTGAGTATTCTTAGTAAGGTTGAAAAACGAATATATAATGACTTGTCTTTATCAAATCCAAAAGCATGGAATCCCCAGCTTTGGCAGTTTGCCGGTTCGCAATCGGTATCCGGGGAGAATGTAACCGAATCATCTGCATTAACTTACAGTGCTGTGTGGGACGCCGTTGGCCAGATCTCCGCTACCATATCCACACTCCCCCTTCACCTGCTCCGTTCTGATGCCAATAAAACCATCCAAGCCACTGAAAAACGTCTATTTCGTGTCATGCACAGTGAATTTAATAAGTACATGACCGCTCAGATAGGCAGGGAAGTATTAGCCGCTCATGTCTTAACTTGGGGCAATGCTTACGCTGAGAAAGTCTATAATGGCTATGGCGACATTATCGAACTCTGGCCTATCGCTCCAAATCGGGTACGAATGGATATGGAAGATGGTGAATTAATTTACTATATCCGTGTTGGTAGCGAAGATATACCGTTGTCCCGTTCTCAAATTCTCCATATCCCCGGCTTAGGATTCGATGGATTCCAAGGTTATTCAGTAATTTCAATGGCTGCTAAGTCAATCGGTCTTGGCATGGCTTTAGAAACTTTCGGAGCTATGTACTTTGGCAATGGAACCCACCCAGGCACAATAGTTTCGCATCCCATGAAACTTGGTCCAGAAACTAGAGCTAACCTTCAGAATACGCTAACCACTGCTTATAGCGGCCTTGGCCAATCTCATCGCTTAATGTTGCTTGAAGAAGGGATGAAGATAGAACAGATAGGAATTCCTCCTAATGATTCGCAATTCCTCGAATCCCGCACCTTCCAGATTTCCGATATTGCAAGGTGGTTCCACATCCCAGTCCATAAACTAAAAAACATGGAACGGGCGACTAACAACAATATAGAATCAGAGCAGGCATCTTATTATATCGACTGCATACTTCCTTGGCTAATCCGGATTGAGCAATGTTATGGCCAGCAATTATTGTCTGAATCAGAAAAATGGAAGCAAAAGCTCTATTTTAGGCACAATGTAGATGGTCTGTTGCGTGGGAATTCCAAGGATCGTGCCGAATATTATAAAATCATGTCTGGAATTGGCGGGATGACGATCAATGATATTCGTCGCAAAGAGAATATGGATCCCTTCCCCGATCAATATGCCGACGAGCCGTTCATAGCTATCAACAACATGATTCCATTAAGCAAAGTAGATGAATGGTTGGCTAATCAAGCAAAATCAGTACAAGCATCAAACACAGCACCAAAGGAGGTTGTCTCATGAAGAAATGGTTTAACATAATCAACAAGTCCGACCGATCTGAGATTTGGATTTACGAGCAAATAGGTGAAGATTTCTGGTCTGGCGGTGGAATAACAGCTAAGTCATTCCAGAAAGAGTTGGCGGCTATCAAATCACCACAGATAGACCTCCATATCAACAGCCCTGGAGGTGAAGTCTTCGATGGTATCACGATATACAATCTCATCAAGCAGCATCCGGCCAATGTGACTACCTACATCGACGGGTTAGCGGCTTCAATAGCCTCTGTAGTCGCTATGGCAGGCGATGAAATCTATATGGCTGAAAATGCCCTCTTCATGATCCATAATCCGTGGGGAATGGCAATGGGAGATTCCACAGAAATGCGCAAGACCGCCGATTTACTTGATAAAATAAAAGGGTCAATAATTCTTGCTTACAATTCTAAATCAGGCCTGAAAGAAGAAGAAATTCAAGACTTAATGTCTGCGGAATCATGGATGTCGTCTCAGGAAGCAATGGATTATGGGTTTGTAGATAACGTAACCGAATCAATGGACTTAGCTGCATGTGCTAAATTTGTTCCAATTATGCAGAAGGCGAAATTTAAACATATTCCAGAAACATTGGCATTAGAGAATCCATTGCCAACTATTAGAGAAATAGAAAAAGCCCTACGTAATACAGGGTTAAGCAATAAGCAAGCAAAAGATATTCTTCGTGAAGGATATAAGAAAGAAGAAGGTGAAGTGCATCGGGATGATGCCCTTCCGCAACCGGGGGTTGTTGATTCTTCTGTTCCTATTATCCACGATCCGGTGAAAATTCATCAGGATGATGAACCGAAGCCGATAAAAAAGAAAGACCGGGTTGCTGATCTATTATGTCGTGCAGAAAGATTAGCACCAACAACAACTTAAACTAAAATTAAAAGGAGTAATAATTATGAAAACCGTAAGTCAGTATAAAGAGGATATTAAATCCTTAATGAAGAAAGTAGCAGATATGGATGCACAGGCAATAGCCGAAAACCGCGATCCCAATGGGAGTGAAGTCACCCTCAAAAATGAAATCTTAGATACCGTTGATGAGCTGAATAGGACTGTCAAGACCCTTGAACGGCAGGAAAGAGTGTCAAATTCTCTGGAAGCGTCTGTCGGCAGCGTTACCATGCCTCGTCCAACTACCGATATCCCCTCTGCTCGCGACAAAAAAGACAAGTTCCAGTCCCTCGGTCAGCAGATGGTAGCGGTAGTCAATGCCGGTCGGCCTGGTGGCGGGATTGATCCCCGTTTGTATAACGCCGCAGCTTCCGGTCTTTCAGAAACCGTACAGTCGGATGGTGGGTTTTTAGTCCAGCAGGATTTCGTAAATGATCTGCTTCAGGGCATGGTGTCTCAGGCTGTTTTGGCCCCCAAGTGCCGTCCTCAGCCGATTTCCGCCAACGCCAACTCCATCAAGATCAACGGTGTAGACGAAACTTCCCGCGCAACCGGTTCTCGTCAGGGTGGAATCCAGGCTTATTGGGCAGATGAAGCCGATGAGAAAACGAAATCTAAACCGAAGTTCCGTAAGATCGAACTGAACCTCCATAAGCTGATCGGCCTTTGCTATGCTACTGATGAACTGCTTGCCGATGCCGCTGCCTTGGAAGGCTTTATTCGCGCCGCGTTCCCTGCTGAGTTCGCATTTGTTGTTGATGATGCGATTCTCCGTGGGACAGGGGCCGGGCAGCCGATGGGTATCCTCAACGCTGGTTGTTTAGTTACGGTTGCCAAAGAAACGGGGCAGGCCGCAGACACCATCGTTGCGGAAAATGTGATCAATATGTCAAGTCGCATATTTGCCAGTTCGTATCTCAATTCCAATTGGTACGTTAATCAAATGTGCTTACCCCAACTCTATACCATGAGTATCGCAGTGGGAACTGGCGGACAGTTGATTTACATGCCGCCTGGTGGAATTTCTGGCGCGCCTTATGGCTCACTGCTTGGCCGTCCGGTTATCCCGATTGAACAGGCTTCCGCATTGGGCGATGTTGGTGATATCATCCTTGCCAATTTCGGTGGGTACATCCTGGCGCAGAAAGGTGGAGTTCAGTCTGATGTCTCAATACATGTAAGGTTCATCTACGATGAGCAAGTTTTCCGTTTTGTGCTTCGTATCGATGGACAGCCGGTACGTGCAAGCGCATTGACTCCATATAAAGGCGGGGCAACGGCAACTCAGTCTGACTTCATCACATTGGCTGCAAGGTAGTAGGTATTAATAGTTAATTTAGCCATTTAATAGAGAAGGGTGATCCTTCCTATAACAAGAACAAACTTAAAGGAGAATTATCATGAAAGTTAAATTAGAAGACATCCACTTGGTTAATTTGTATACTCCGGTAGACATTGACGGGTTAGCGGCAGCTAAATCGCCGGTAGTGTGTTTGATGAAAAACTTCGATCATGCATTGATTGTGGTGAGTTTCGGTGTTCCTCGTGCCGCCGCTGTGATTACGGTTGAGTCGTGCGATGACATTGTCCCAACCACGGCAACCCAGATTATGTTCCCGTATTACAGGTATGAAACCTCGCTGATCCTTGCCAATGGCGATGTCCACGGTGCCCGCACCTGGACGACTACGGCTGCTGCTGGATTGATCCCGGTTGCGACTGGTACTCCGGTGATCTACGTGATTGATCTGAAAGCGTCCATGCTGAATGCGGATGATATCGGGTTTAGGCTGTGCATCGCCGATCCGGGAGCTGCATCGGTTGGATACGCTTTGGCGATCCTTTCCGGTGGGAGATTCCAGGATTCAAACTTGACCGCGCAGGCTGTCATTTAACCTTATAACTGGGGCGGCCTGAAAATGGTCGCTCTATCCCTTGAGGAGGTAGAGTAATGTTGAAAGAAGAAATCGCTTTAGTGCGGGAAATTATAAAAGAGGAAATAAAGCTGGCATTCGGAAATGCTACTCCATTAGCCAAGCAGCTTGCAAAGGAAGAAGCGGCAAAGGAAAAGGAAGAGGCCGTTGCAGAGGGCATAAAAGCCAAAGCCGCGAAGAAATAAACTATAACTAGGGTGGCATCCGAACAGGATGAGCCCAAAGGAGAATGAAAATGAATTATTCACCGAGTACGATAGCCAGAATAGGCGACATCAACAATGGTTTGCTTGTTCAATCGGCCAAGGAAGTTAGTTATGCGACCTGGGGTGTTTCGCAAACGGAAATGTTCACTGTCTACAATCGCATCAGAATTCTCGGTCTTTGGATAGAAGTTGGCGCAACGACACTTGTTGGGGCAGGAGCCTTGATAATATTTAATTGGACTTCATCGGTACCTGTTATCGCAGTGCAGCCCATATCAGCAGCCAGCACGACAATTCACGGATTCGTCCGGGGACGCAGGATTTCATTGGTAGGAAATGGACTGACCGCCCTAAGCGTTGTCGGCACTGCCGGGATATCGGTTGATATGATCACATCGATGATTGTCGGAGTTGCACCTTCGGCGGCTGTTGATCCGAGCATAAGCACAATCGGATGTCTAACTTCGGTTGCAGTATTGACAGCAGGAACGGCTCAATTCTCAATCCTGTATACTCCGATTGATCCGGGCGCTTATGTGGTGGCTTTATAACCTAACCCCACGGGGGATACATTCACGTCCCCCGTTTTTTTAATTTAACCCCTTTTAGGCGGGTGTCCATTTAATCATCTCCTTCGATGGCCCTGCCTTTTCTTAGAGGACTGAATTATGATACAAAATATCAAACCATCACGATACAAGGTATCCAATAATTATCATTGGCTTGGTCAACCAGCTACTGCACAAAACGTCATTCCTTCTTCGGCAGGGGTAGCGGTATCAACTTCGGCAATCATGCGGGTCTACCTTCAAAACATTTCAGCAGGAACCGTGTCTATGTGTGTTGCTGGTTTATTCCCCGATAGCGCATGGACAGCAGGTCAATGGGTAGCGGTAGGAACCACTCTAACGGACGATACTGTTGACGCTCAGGATGCTGGTACCAACGACTTTCCTATCAACACCACAACTATCAATGACGGCCATATTATCGGGTGCGACTATCCTTTTGGTCTTGTTTCCTATGACATCACCACAGCCACAATCGGTGCAGCTCTTGAAGGGATCCTTGAATACTGGAATGGCACTGCATGGACGGCTATCGCTGCAACACAGATGTTGGTTGACATCCCTCGTTCTGCCGGAGTTCAGTGGGCAACCGGTGAACTTATTATCATGTTTAACCCCCCGATTGATTGGGCTGTAGGCGGGACAGGCACCGGAGTCAGCCAGACTAAATACAATTTACGATATTCATCCAGTGTAGCAGGGACTACGGCAGGATTAGCGAGGCGGATTTACGTAGGTGTCCCTATAACTTCATGGCGGAATATTGCCACTTTAACCGAAGCGCCTGTTCGTGAATATATGCCAAGCGGTTTGTCAATCCCCGATGGTGTGGTGAGAATTGGGTGCGCTGCGAATCTTGCGGTAGGGACGGTTAGCACTGTTGTTGCCTCGGAACTTGAGCTTGTGTATTAACTGTTATAAGGAGGAGGAATCCATGAAGAAGCAATTTAGGAAAATAGTAGTTGAAGTGTTAATGTTGTTGTTAGTCATCAATGTGTATATTGAATTTACTGAAAAGAGTCTGACAGTAAACTGGCAGGCTGAAACACCCGCTGACTCTGCTGGATTCAAGATTTACAACAATGCGGAAGAACTAATAGCCGATATTCCAGATCCTTCTATAAGGAATTATAAAGGGAAGATTGTTACCACTTTTGGTGGCATTAGTACTACCTTACCGAAAGAAGGTGAGAATGTAATAACAGTGAGGCAGTATGATAAGGATGGGAACATTAGTCCTGATTCTTTACCTGCAACAGTTTTAATTATTGATACTGTGTCTCTACCAGCACCGACAAAGGTGATGACACTTATTGAGAATTTGTGACGTGAAAAAGAAAAAGCATTCTGAGATTTGTAGTTTTAAAGGATTACCGGCAGAGGACTGCCATGTTTGCGGTAAAATTGATCCTTACCTCGAAGAAAAACAGGCGAAACAGATGAAAAATCTGATTGCGAATATGAGAAAGAAAGTTAATAAGAATTTTGCTAAAGAAAAGGATTTGTTCACTCCTATATTTGAGGAAATGAAAAGATTAATTTTGAGCGAGTGAAATGAAAGAAAAACCTTGCCAATTTGAAGATAACAATTTTTGCACTGCTTTTGTTTGTTTCAGCAGTCAGGAATGTTCTGCGAGGGGAGAAAGAGGAGAGCCTCTTTACTCAGAGTATAAAAGCATGGATGATGTTAAACTACCAAAGGAACTTGATGGGTCTGATATTGTAATTGGAATTAAGAAGTATGAAGGAGAATAGGAGGCTTATCTAAATGGCACTGAACATATACGGAGGAACAGCATTAACAGGTGGTGGAACAGGGGCTATTGATAGAGCTGAGATAGATGGAAATAACTTAGCTGACAAAGATCCTTTTATTACAATAGTTCAAAATGATGCAGTCTATTTTCATGCTCTTGATGCTGATTCCGCTGCTGCTGAAGCAAGCCCTGCTGTTATCGCTCCTGATACTAATCCTGGAAATAAAAGGCACATATTGCAAGGTGTTGTTAGAATACCGAATGGCGCAACCTTACCTACAAATCCGATTAAAGGAGAAGCGTTCTTACATACTCCAACTGGCCGTAGTATCTATATGGTTTATAACGGTACGAGTTGGGTTGGTATACAGTCAATGTCCTCTATGACTATTTATGTTGATAAAACAGATGGGACTGATTCAGTTAATCAGGGGACTGGTGTTGATTCCGCAGCATATAAAACAATTCAATACGCTGTTAATTCTATCCCAGGGGTTAACAGTGGCAATGTAGTAATTAATATTAATAACGAAAATTATTCTGAGAGTGTTACAGTTCAAGGGAAAAATTTTACTGGTAATTATACAATAACATTTCAAGGGACTTTATCAGTGGTTTCTGGGCCAACAGCACAGACAAGTAGTGTTCAAGGAACTGGGGCAACACAAGGGAGTATAACTAATACTGTTGGGACTCCATTTACTGGGAATGCAAATAAGCTTTTATATTCAAGTAACAATGCTGAATATAGAGTCATCGATTCGGTGACAAGTACTGCTGGAACAATTTGTGGATGTTGGACAGCCGCACCAACAGGGAATTATACTATTTATGACTGGGCGACAATTATTACTGGTACTTTTCTTATAAAATCTGGACAATTAGGAATAGTATGTAACGATATAAAATTCTTTACTTCAAGTCTATCTTCTTGTGTTTATACTGAAGCTAATTCATTATTAACATTAATGAGATGTTGGGTAACAGGAACGACTACGGCTGCATATTTATTTTTTGCGCTTGGAGATTTTACAACAGATACATGTCTCTTCACATCATCAGATGCTAATACATATTATCATATCGTTGGATATGCTAGTATTTTTTCTATAGTAAGAACAAAATTTTTAGGTGGTTATGCTGTTGGGATAATATTCCAAGGGGCTTATGGTGGGTTTGGCGCTGGTAGTATTATTGATAATTGTGATATGGCAGAGGGAGGTCTTTTAGTAGAAACTACCTCTGTCTGTAGGTTTTCGTCCACTACTGCGGTAGGATACCCAAGAATAAGGAATTGCACTTTAGGCGTTGGGGCAAGAATGGGAGGGCAGGTAACGGAAAATTCATTGGTACAATATTCAAGCAACACAACAAATTACACTGCTACGGCAGCAACTTATGGATCTATTGCTTCTTAAATTGGAGGTTAAGATATGAAAGTATTATTCGATTCAACAACTGGTAAGATTTATTATGCAATTCCTGATAAGAGTTGGTTTATGTTTCATCACTCAACGAACATTCCTTTAACAGAGTTTGAGATTGAGGAAATACTACCTAACAATCAAGGTGTTGCTATTGATTTAGTGGCAAAGCTGGGGAAGGTAGATTCTATCGGAGATCCTAAATATTATATGTTCAATAATGCTGGAACATGGGAATTACATTTAAAAGATGGATGGGAAGAATTTATTCCCCCGTTACCTAATTTATAGGAGATAATAATGAAAGCTAATTTAGCAACAAATCAAGAAAAGGCTGATTTAAGTGCAGCAGTTCAACAAGCGATAGAAGATTTAAATCAGATTATAAATAACTATTCTACATTAACAACAGCACAAATTAAACAAGCTCTTTTAGTACTCGCACAGAATCAAAAAAGAATAATAAAACGGCTTGTACAGATAGGATAACAAATGCCTGACGTTGAGTATAAAGATACTGGGGATGTAGTATGGAAAGACACTACTGATGTTGCGTGGGATGATGCAGTAGCAGCAGGAAGCTCTATTGTTGTGATGGTAATGCAACAATCTAATCAATTTACTGGTGGAACTATTGATTTTAACGAATAGAGGTTTATAAACATGAGACCAATAAAAAAAGGATCAACCGACCAATCTGTAATAGTGCGGGTTATTGATTCTACAGATGGGACACCAGAAACCGCAGTTGCCTATAATACTGCTGGCGTTGATCTTTGGTATAGAAGAGAAGGTGGGCTTGAAGTAAGTATAACCGAAGCTACTCTTGCTGCCGCAGATTCCGCCCATTCAGATGGTGGTTTCATCCATATTAGTGATGGGTATTGCAGACTTGACCTCCCAGACGCTGCCGTTGCGACAGGTGCAAATGGTGTTATGGTAGGTGGCACATTCACAGGTATGATAGTGATTGGATGCTATGTTCCACTCGTTGATTATGATCCTTATGCTGCACTGGCAACGCCAACCAATATCACGGCTGCTACTGGCATTACGGTATCGGCAATAGGGGCGAATGTTATAACCGCAGCGTCAATCGCAGACGCAGCTATAGATAATGCCACCTTCGCTGCTGATGTTGGCAGTACCGCATACGCCACTAATATTATTGCTCTTGCAGCGGATAAAGCTATCCTTAATTATGATGCGCCAACTAATACAGAGTTTATAGCAAGGAGCTTACCTACGGCTGATTACACAATCGTTGCAGACCTTGGGGTAGTCCAAACAGCAGATCATACAGCCAGTATTGCAGCTATCCTTGATGATACAGGTACGGCAGGAGTTGTAGTTGCAGCCGCAAGTAAGACTGGTTATTCCTTATCCAGACCGACTGGTTCTGTTGTAGCTGACGCAGGCAATTCTGCAACAGATTTTAAGACAGATTTGACCTCAGCAGTCAATAATTTTTGGAGTAACGGCCCTTGGGTAAGAATAACTTCTGGTACTTTGTTGGGGCAGGTAAGGAAGGTATCCGCCTATGATGGTACGACAAAGTTTATAACGGTATCACCAGGATTTACGGCAACTCCTGCGGATGGAGTGACCTTTAGTTTGGTGAATGAGTAAATGTTAATTTAAATAACGTTTCGATCAAGGAGGATGTTATGGCAAGAGGAGATGTAGTAGTTTTTAATGAAGCAAAAGGTAAAATGCTGGATGGTGATTGGGCAAGTACAGACCACTTTTATTGTGCGATTTGTGATAACACTGCGACTCCGACAGCAGCAACAGTAACTCCTGTATTAGGAGATTTTACAGAGGTTGGAACAGCGGGAACTTATGTGGCTGGAGGGACTGATCTTGGTGCTTTGTCTGCCCTTGTAACTGTCGCCGGCGGAGTTATGACTTTTGATTCTACCACTAATCCGACATGGGCGCAGAATGCCGCGAATGATGTAGATGCCTATTGGGGTATCATCTACAATTACACTGACGCTGGTAAAGATGCAGTGGCTTATGTTGATTTGGGCGGGCCAGTTGATATGACTGCTGGGGATTTGACCATAACATGGTCAGCTTCCGGAATATTTACTATAACGTAGTGGGTTAGAATAATAGGCAATTAAATGAGTTTAATCCTCCTTGAATCTAAGAGAGATACAAATGTTGCCACCACACTCAAACAAATGGGAATGGTGGCCTTTTCTGCTGTTATTGGTCTTTCGCTAAACATTCAAGTCTCAACAGCATCTCTGACTTCCGCTCCGCAAGTGGCAACGGTAAAAGCCGATACGAACGTGTCTGCTGGGTGTGATGGACTATCCATTGTAGGCAACGTTGCTACGATTAAGGCGGATACGAGTATTCAGGCCGGTGTTGATACTTTAACCGTTGCGCCTCAAGCAGCCAATATCAGTGCCTCAATCAACGTGGTAGCTGATACGGATAGCCTTGCAATTACGGCAAATCCGGCCAGCCTGAACGTAGCAACGAATATCAATACCAACTATGATGCACTTGCTCTTGTCGCTTATCCGGCGTCTCTGGGGCAAAGTGTCAATGTATCAGCAACAGTTGATAATCTCACACTTACCGAGAATAATGCCACCATTAAAGTAGATAGTAATGTTCTCGCAGGCATTGATTCCCTTGTGTTGGCAGAAAATGCAGCTACGGTAAATGCCGGGGTTAATATTCAGGCTGGGAAAGACGATCTTGTTATTACAGAAAATCCAGCAAATGTAAATGCTGGCATCAACATCCTTGCGAATGCCGATGCTCTGGTTTTGGCCTTATATCCAAGCACTGTCAATGTAACTGGCAGTGTTGATGTTCAGGCAATCGTTGCAACCCTATCTATTACCGAGAATTCAGCAGACATTGCCTTTGATCGAAATGTGCTGGCAGGGGTAGATGCTCTTTCCATTACCGAGAATGCCGCGACTGTAGGGATTGGGATCAATGTTCAGGCGGGTACAGATGCTTTATTGATATCCGCTTACCCACCCACAATAAAGGTTAGCACTAACATCCTTGCCTTTGTGGATACTCTTGTTATTATCGGAAACTCTGCCAATATCAGTGCAGGGCTAAATATATCCACAAGTGTTGCTCCATTAATTTTAACCACTTCCAATGCCACAATCGGAACCGGAGCTATTAATGTTTACGCAACACTTGATACTCTTGCAATTACAAGTTATAAAAGTGTTGTAACAAATTATCCTGTTGTAGATTCGGGGAACCAAGTTATATCGGTATCTTCGATAGATGTTGTTTATTCGCAGTCAGGCGTTCAAGTAGTAACTTCAGAATCAGGAATAACGGGGGTTTAAGATGTCAGTAACATTCCGGTCAAAACAGCCCGCCGAGAAATGGGCAATAAGTTTCGATTTTGCCGCTGTACTTGGGGTAAATACCATTGCATCTGTGACTTCTATTATTGCACTTGACGAACTCGATAATTCCGATGTCTCAACAACGGTTCTTGATAGCACTCTACAAACTAATACGACGATGGTTGTTTATACCTATGTAAGAGCAGGAACATCGGGGCACAGATATATTATTACCTGTATTATAGCTGGAAGTGATGGGTCAATTCATGAGTTAGAAGGCATCCTTCCTGTTGCAGCAACCCCTACTTCTGTTAGCGGTGGGACAAGGTGTGTCACTGAGCCTACTTTAGAACCTGTCACCCTCGCGGAACTTCGCACAGCACTTGGCATAGATTCAGGTACAATAGCAACTGATTCTACTTTATATACTTCTATTGCAGCCGGATCGCATGGTGTGGTGGCTGCATATACCCTCCTTGGCACTGCTATTGATGTTCTTGGCCATACTGCTGTTGTCTACCTTACCCCGGTGGATAATGGCACAGGTGGCACGGTAGATGTGAAGATTCAAGAAGCTGATGCCCTTGCTGGCCCCTATACTGATTGGGCAACAGGTGGGTTTACGCAGATCACAGAGGCCAATGATACCGTAATTCAGGAGAAAGCCTATACAGGCGCTAAGAAATATATTCGCACCGTTGCCAAGACTCTTGTGGCCGCTTGCGAGTTCGGGACTTCCATCATGGTTTGGGAGCCGAATGTAAGCGATGATGACATGCTGACAGCATTAATTGAGACAGCACGTAGGGATGTTGAAAATGATACTTCCAGACGTTTCATCACACAAACTTGGGATTATTGTCCGAAGTCATGGCCGTCCGGGAGCCGAATTAAATTGCCGTGGGGGAATTTGCAATCGGTTACAAGCGTAAAGTGGAAAGACACTGATGGCACTGAAACGACCCTTGTTGAAAATACAGATTATGTAGTAGTGACGAACGGTAATCAGTGTGGGTTTATTGGACTTTTGTACGGAGGAACGTGGCCTTCAGGTGAACTTTATCCTCATAACCCTATAACTATCCGTTTTATTTGTGGTTATGGCTCAACGGCGGCTTCAGTCCCGATCACCGCAAGGCAGGCTATAAAGGCTCGTTGCGTCAACCTCTATGCTAACCGTGGGGATGATGTAGTAGGACAACAAGTAACTTCTGACAAGACATATGATCGTTTAGTGAACAATATCGGGCGTTTGCACGATATGGACTTTGACCTATGAGAACTGGAGACTTAAATCGTACGTTGACATTCCAGGCCCCCTCCGGCAGCCCCGTGGTGTGGACTACCATCTTCACCTGCAAGGGTGCGGTGTGGCCATTGAATAGTAATGAGTCTATGCAAGCATTGGCTATGGGGGGCACTATCACCGGTAAAATCCGTATTCGCTACCGGCCTGTATCTATTAAGCCAATGTGGAGGGTTCTGTGTGGGAGTACGATTTATTCTATTGTTGGCCCACCAATTAACTTAGGTGGTTCAAACACATTCCTTGAGATTAAAATAAAGGAAAACGTATAATGCTCGAACTCAAAAACGCCATCGATGCAAAAATCCTTGATTCTACTGTCTATTGGACGGTGGGTGGGAGAGTCTACTATAATTCCGCTCCCACTGATGAATATCCCAGGATTGTCTACTCTCGCGTATCCGGGGTGCCCGATAATGCTTTTGCAAAGACAGGCGAATCAGTACTTATCCAATTTGACCTTTTTTCAATGGTGTCAGCAGGGGGGATAGAAATATTAACAATGGAGTCTCAGCTAAAATCACTGTTGGATGATTGTGTATTGACCATATCCGGGCAACTTTGTGTAGGCTTCCAAAGGAAGAATATCGTCGGGGATATGGTTGAGGATTTATCGGCGTTGCAGGACGGGAGTTCACTTGTCACACATACAGCAATTGATTACGAATGTACCTATCAAGCAGTATAAAGAAAGGAGTTTTATGGAAAAAAGGTTAGAGGACATCACGCGCAAGGATTGGGTAGCCTACCGGTGGATTGAAATCCCCCCTACGATGGGTGACGATGACGAAAGAGTATTCCGATCCGCTGGCAAACGAACTCCTGATGAAGCGTATCAGGCGATGGAAGAGTGGGAAATTACCGCAGAAGATCGTGGAGTTATCGAACCTGAGCCAGAGAAAGGAATTGCCCAGTGAATAACAAGAACATCATAGTAGTCCAGAACCTCATAAGAACCATTGATGTGGCGAGCCTGAAGAACTTTGAAGTCGTGGCGAACCTCGTTAGAGCCTTTGGCATAGTTCATTGGGGCGCACCTGTATTTGGGGATGACGAACCATTTAAGAATCCCACTCCTAACATGGCGGGGATTTATCAGACCCCGAATCAGATTGCCAAAGCCCTTGTTTATCTGTCTGACTTCAAAATTGAATCTTACCTGGAGGTGGGTGTCTTTCAGGGTGGCAACTTCCTCTTTGTCTCCGAATACCTGAAAAGGTTCAACCCTTCCATAAGGTGTATCGGAATTGACCCTACGGGCTACATGAATCCTGAGATAATGCAGATAATCGAAAAGGAAATCTGGATCTCCTTCAAGTCAATTACGAGCGACTACATTTTAGGGCAGGAGTTTGACCTTGTTTTCATCGACGGTGACCACTCAGCCGAATGGGTCAATAAGGATTGGAATAACGTAGGCTCAAAAGCCAAAATCTGTCTGATCCACGACATTCAGGAATCGTCATGCCCGGATATTATAGCTTTTTGGAATAAGCTGAAGGTCAAAAAGAAGACGGTTGAATTTCTGGATTACAGCGGCAAGGAGCCTTCGCAGGGGATCGGAATTATTCATAATGAAGTTGCAAAGAAAGGAGGCGAAGCATGAAGCAGATTCATTGTATCGTCCCCTTTTCCAGACCTGAGAATAAGGATAAACTCATTGAGGCTTACCGGCCAATGGGGGTGATTCTACACCCGATTATGTTTGAGGATGAGATTGTTGATTTCCCGAATGAGTCGTGGATTCAGCCCCATGTTATCGGCTTTATGCTTACCGATGAATGCAAGGCCATGATGCCGGGATGCTTTAAGCGCAATCGTTTTATTCAATATGCCACAATCATCCCCGACGACTATTATGTAACCGTTGACGATGACGATATGTATGAACCGAACGTCATGGACGAGATCCGCAAGATGGATGACGACATAGTAATAATCAGCATGAAGCGCGGTCATCGTATACCTAAGACTGCATTGCCACCCCGTGACTATCCCACTAATACACTATACGCCGCACCTGAGCATGTAGAATTAGGTGAGATAAGCGCCCAGCAGTCATTCGTTAAGGGGAAGATATTTAAGCAGCATCTCCACGATGAATCGGTTCACTATTGGGATGGGGAGTTAGCAATCCATCATAAGGAATCCGGTGAGCAGATCGCCTACCGCCCAGATTTATTCGCATTATTCAATTACTATGAACCTACCCGCTGGGATCATAATCAACCCAAAGTAGTATTTGGTTGCATGATTAATGACACCCAACGTTTCAATATGGTGCTTCGGCAATCACAAATCAATAGTCCATTGATGTACGTTTCAAATCCTGAATCAGCCACCAAGGGGTTGAATATACTCTTAGAGAAGGCTGAATTGGAAAGCGCCGATATCACGGTATTATGTCATCAGGATGTATATTTTAGGAATGGATGGGTAGATCAGCTTCGTTCCCAGATTGCTATGTTACCTGCTGATTGGTGCGTGGCGGGAGTTATCGGCAAAGATGCTACTGGTCTCGTGTGTGGCAAGTTCCACGATATGCGAATTCCAGATCACTTTAACACCTCTGATATTCACTCATTCCCGCACGAGGTTTGCTGTTTTGACGAGGCGGTAATAATTGTCAATATGAAGAAGAAGTTCCGCTTTGATGAAACACTCGATTCGTTTGACCTCTACGGTACGCTTTGTGTGCTCCAATCTTGGGAAATGGGTTTAAAGGCGTATGTACTTGATTTGTTTACAGAACATTACTGTATGAGGCCATTTAGTTGGGTTCCTTCTCAGCGTTTTATCGAGAATTATAAATGGCTTCATGACCGATATAGCGAACACTGGAAGTTAGACTCTACGGCTTTAGGACTATCCCCTGATGCAGAAGAACGATTGGAACAAATTAGAAAATTCATGACTTCAGCGTCACCGTTTGATGAGAAACAAGTAAAGGAAGTAGCATGAGTGAAGATGGGAAAAAAATCTGCCAAGCAATCATCCGAGCTGCAAAAATGTTGATAAAATTGCTTGAAGATTTAATGAAAGGGAAGTAGAATGAAATCGTAACAAACATAGCTTTCAGGTTGTCCCTCGAAAGACGCACAATCTGGATAGTCGGTCGCTGCTACCAAGCCCCACCGAGGTTAGAATTTAACAATCTAATTTCGGGGGGCTTTTTTATTGCCTCCAAAACAAACAAGGAGGATTTACAATGGGCAAAATAGCGGGTGTCAATGGTAAGGTGATGTATGGAAGTACAGTCATAGCCAACATGGTTTCGTGGTCAATGAGCGGATTTAGTCTTCCTGTAACATCTGCTCCTACCGCATTTGGAGACACAGGAACGAAGGTTTACGAAGTGGCAGAATTGGGAGAGGCTGGGACGATTGAGTTTACCGGCAACTACGATCCAGCGGATTCCACGGGGCAACTAGTGCTTAACACGGTTTGCCAGGCTGGTACGCACCTGACGAATCTCTATCTCTACGCCAATACCTCGACATTTTGGCGGGTGGCATCGGGGGGATACATAATTGTTACAAAGGCGAATGCGGTCACCTTGCCTCGCAACAATTTCGGCACTATTTCCTTCAGTGGGCAGGTGTCCAGCCAGGCGATGGAGCAGGTCGGTACGGGGACGTAATTTAACTCGGGAGACTCAGTAATTGTGCAGGGTCTCCTATAATTACCCATCGGGTAGAAAGAAAAGGGTGTAGAGGCATGTATTTAAATATGGAAAGAAGTAACGGCGATTGGTTCCCTTTCAGAATGTCGATTATTGACCAAAATACAGGGGAAATAGTTTGGGACAATGAACCGTTAGAAGGGCATAGAGTTAAAATCCGTAGCATGAGGCAGTTCTTTGATGAGAGGATTACCAAAAGAGAACGTATTACGGAGTGGAAAATCAATCCCAAAACAAAGGTAAATGAGAAGCATACCAACTTTAAGGAACTGTCAATAGAAGAGATTAAGGCTGAAAGGGACGATGCTTACGATTATGCCATCGTTGGTCTTGAGGGGTTTAAGGATAAGGCAACTCGGAAACCTCTTGAGTGTGTGAGAGAGGTAAAACTTATGTTGATGGGGTATGATTTTTTTGAGCGCTTCTTTAACGATTGTCAGCAGATACTTGATGTTTCAAGTATCGAGATGGAGACTAAAGAACAGGAAAATTTTCCGAGTGGGGCAGCTATATAACTTTATACGGGGGGGCTGACCCCATTTACTGCCCCACTGTATGTACAGCAATGTTTGCAGCCCGCAACCCTCCACAAGAGGCTCCGTGCGATACCTGTACGGATGAACGGAAATTGGTGGAGTTGCTACCGGAGAATGAGCAGGCGTCTAAGATCTTTTTAATGTGTTATAACCAGTGCGAAACCCGATGGAATGGCGAGCAGGATATAGAAATCGACCTTAACCATGTAGCTCTTTGGAAGGCGATTGAGAAGTTTCCAGGCGGGGTGAAGGACGAGTGGGGAACATTCCAAAAAGTAAACAGAGCGTGGCATTTTTCTCAGCAGAAAAAAAGGGAGAGAGAGGGTTGAGATGCGGGTTGAGGGTGTTAAAATTAAAGAGGTCTTCCAGAATATAATGGATCTTGCCATTATCGGCGCAAATAAGGTCATGTCCGATGTTGCTGTTGATGCTAAGAGGCGTTGCCCAACCAAGAAGGGTGTCCCTGTAGGAACTGTTTACCGAGCTTATGGTCGCGTGATGAAAGATGTCATGTTCACAACAAAACGGGGGAAGGATGTAAATTTCATTGCCGACACTGAGATGGGACGCACAGCAGGAAATTTAAGGGCTACCATTAGGAAGGTTGAGAAGGATTCAAGGCCAGGTAATATTAGGGTTTACGTAGGTAATCGCGATGTGTGGTACGGAAGGTTTGTGGAATATGGGACTTCGCATTCAAGAAAACAACCATTCATGCGGCCGTCTTTTCATGCACTCAAGCCAACGATGCAGGCACGCATTGAAGAAGAAATGCGCAAAGAACCGGAAATGAAGAGGTAAGCAATGGCAATTGCGACGCTCTATACAGAGTTGGATTTAGATTTATCAAAATTCCAAGCCAAGCAAAAGAAACTCCTTGAAGATATCAAGAAGGTAGGCACTGCTTCAGAGACCGCATTACAACGTGGGTTTACAAATCTTGGCATTACCTCTGATGGCGTCTATAAACTGATGGTGGAGAAGGCCAGAGTATCCTATGAGAGAATAGCCCAATCTGCGAAAAAGAGTGCGGATGAACAGTTTCGTGCTCAGTCCGCAATGGTTGCCAAGGTCAATTCTCTCAATCAACAAATGACAGCCAACCCTCTTTATGAAACTCTTGGTATCAAATCTCAGGCAGCATATAAAGCTCAAGAAGCTGCAATTATGGCTTCATATAACACAATTAAAAACTCAGGAATGGCATCTTCAGAAGATCTGATTCGTATTGAACGTGCCAAGAACGCCAAGTTGAAAGAACTCAATAATGAGATGGTTGGCAACCATGAGATGTCAATGGCGTCCATGACGAGAGCTGTGTTGAGCTTCTATGCGGCTTATTATGTAATCTCCAGTGTGGTTAGGGGAATTAGCGACTTATTTCTGGGCGGTGTTAAGACTATTGATGAAATGAAGATATCCGCTATTTCTGTTGCTGCTCAAATAACATCCATGCAGGGAACAAGCGGAGATGTAACAGAGAATTTCAGAAAGAATCTTATTTATACGAAGGCACTTGTCCCTGTATTGATGGAGATCGATGCTTCATCGTTTGCGAATCTTGATAATCTCCAAAAAATGACAATGGCAATGTCTGTCCAGGGTGTTATTCTTGATATAAACAAGAAGAAACAGATAGATGCTGTAACCGATTTAAGCAATACCATCGCTTTATTTACCGCAAATTCGACTAACCAACAACATCAATTCTCACAAGAAGTAAAGGCGCTCTTTAGTGGTCAAATAAGGCCTGGAATAGATATGGTTGCAACCGCAATGGATCAGTTAATAAAAAGACAGGGTGTCTATGCTGATGGTCTAAAGGGGTTGTTATCTTATGCCAAGGAAAACAATATAAGCCCACTTGAATTAATGGAACCTTATTTAATTGGCATGAGGGAGGCAAACAAAGAAATTGAAGGTTTATGGGCGACTGTTAGTTCATCAATAAAGACTTCATGGATGCTTCTTCAACAAGGATTGTTTGCTGATTTTCATAAGAGTCTTGTTGAAAATGGAAGAAAAATGAATGAATGGTTAAGAAAGAACGCAGATGATATTGTTAAGTCAATCAGCGACATAGCTTCAGGATTGAAGTACGCAACAGAGGCCGCATTACTGTTTTTAGGGATAACTGTTGGGCTACAAGTGGCAACTGCGGCGTGGATGGCTTTAAGTGCTGCATGGGCGGCAGGAACGATAGTAATAACGCTACAACTTGCTGCATTGGCCGCATGGGAGTTTTTTGTTACTGGGTCATTGATTAAGAGCGTTTCAACTCTTGGTGGTGCAATGAAAGCAACTGCCGGTGTTTTTGCCGCTTTTTTCATTGGATGGGAAATTGGTGGTTGGCTCAATAATTTTGAATGGATTCGCAAGGCCGGTGTCCATATGGTTTATGGGATTGTTGACGCATGGGCTTATTTTGTAAAGGTTACAGAAAAATCATGGGCACTTATTCAGTCAGTAGCAGAAAAATCAAAAGCTATTTTTACTGATACGAAATTTGCTGATATTGATAAACAACTTTTTGCTAATTTTAAAGCTATTGAGGAAACATATAAAAAAGAAAAAGCTTTGCGTGCTGGGATGAAAAAGGAGCAGTTATACGATGTTTCAGATGTGGCCATAGCTAAAGCCAAGGCAGCAGAAAAAGCAGCAAAGGATAAGATTGAGACCCCTGAAATTAAAGGCGCAGCAGGGGGCGCATCTGAAGAAATGCAGAAAAGCATTGACGCGGCAAAGCGTTTGGCTGAATCATGGAAAGACATGAAAAGGACTTTGGAAAATAAAATTGCAATGGAGGGGTTAAGTGATCTTGAAAAGGAATTATTTAATATAAGGTTTGAGGCAGAAAAACTAATTGAAGACTATAAATCAAAACCAGGAGCCGTAACACTGATTAAAAAAGTTCAGGTTATGGAAGAAGGTACTGTTAAAAGAAAAGCCGAAGAAGCAAAATATAAAGACATTCTTGCAGACATAAAAAATGCTGAATTTGAGCTTGCCAATATTGGTAAAACACAATTAGAAAAAGACCTTGCAGTTATAAAACAAAAATCTGATGCGTTTAGATCTGAAAAGATAGATGAAGTTACCATAACAAAATGGGCGGAATTGCAAAAACAGATCGCAGAGAACCAAGCAGAAAAAAAAGCGAAAGAAGACAGCGAGAAGTTCGCAAAAGATAAAGCTGATGCATACAGAACCATGTATGGCGATATGAAGGATCAAACGCAGGAATATTATAATTTCCAGGTAGATGCGCTTCAAAAGGAAGCTGAAAATTATATAAAATTAACCAACGATAAGGTTTTAGTTGATAAATGGTATTTAAAAAAGAAAAAGGAATTAGACCAGGAACTTGCAATCAGCGGCGATAATTTTTATGAAGGTGCAAAAGCACAATATGAGCAGATGACTGAAGACCTGTTAACATGGGGTAAAGTTGGCGCTACTACGATGGAAGACATGAGTTCAAATATGCAGCAAACTTTCTCTACTATTTTTATGGATGTTTGGGATCAAAAACTAAAAACTGCTGAAGATTATTTTATGGCATTTAAACGGTCTATTGCACAAGCATGGGCAGACTTAATGAGTGAAATGATCACTCAATGGATACGGCAACAGGTTATAACAGGGCTTTTAACTTTGGCCAGTGCTGGGGCAGGTGGTGGTGCTGGTGCTGGTTTTGCAGCTCTTGGTGCTTCTGGCGGAAGTGGAATGGGGGTAGGAGCGCAAAGCGGTGGGTTCACATCGGCGTTCTTAAACCATGGCGGCTGGGCAGCAGACGATTATGCACCAACAAGAAATGTACCATTAAGAATCTTTGACAATGCACAAAGATATCATGAGGGCATTGGCCCCGATGAACGACCTGCGATAATAAGAAAAGACGAAGGCGTTTTTACACAAGGTCAAATGAAAGCAATAGGGGGAAATTTAAGTAAAAAAGAGACCCAAAAAACAGAAGTAAGAGTTGATATTGCCAATATCAATTCACCTGAAATGTTTGATGCTTATATGGCATCACCAAGGGGTAAAAATTCCGTTTTAAATATTTTGTCAAGCAACCCCGGTAAAGTTAGCAGAATCATTAGGGCAGCGTGATGGCTGATGTTAATCTAACAATAAGGCCACAATCGTTTAAGTTATCGCATGTATGGAGAACCTCTATACAAAATGCATATAACGGCAATGAAAAAAGAACCATGCTTTATACATGGCCGAGGGTCATTCTTGACGTTGAATATATATTATCTCAAAATGATCGAATTAACTGGTTTAAAAGAAATCTAATACAAAAAGACACTTTAACATGGGCTGCTCCAATCTGGTCTGACGAAACAACACTTACATCACAGGCTGCAAGTGGGCAAAAAATACTTGCTGTTGGAAGTACAGATACCAGACATTTTTATAATGGCAGACAATGTATAATAATAAGCGCAAGCAGTTTTTTATCATATGAAATTGGCACTATTGCAAGTTTTACTTCTACTGAAATAACGCTTGTTGATAATTTAGTATCAACATGGGGGGCAGGATCAATAGTTGCTCCTTGGTACGATTTCAGGCTGGAAGATGAACAGGAAATTGGTGCACTTTTTCAGAAACTACAGAAGATTGAATTAAAATTAACCGAAGAGTTTAAAACATTAAGAACATTTTCATATACGGTTCCGGCATCAGCAGCACCAACATACTTAACGTATGATTTATTTTTGTATAAAGCAGCAAACCCTATCCAGTATAATTATAAACGTCCATATGAAGGTGGGCAGTTTTTGGGGCTTGGTTATTATACGGATCAATTCGCTTCCGGCAAAAACTTATTAAAAATGAAAACGTCTTTAGTGCGCACAAGCAGAGCAGACATATGGTCGTTGCTTTCTTTCTTTGATTCTAAAATGGGCAGGTTTAATCCGTTTTGGATACCGACCTGGAGCAAGGATATTATAGCAACAACGGCTATTTTATCATCAGACACAATAATTAATATTGAGGATATATCCTATACCACCTTTTATTTGCTAAATGAAATTATCGGTCGGTACGTTTATATACGATTCCCAAATTCAACATATGTATGCAGAAAAATAACAGATGCATCAGCTTCCACTATAACCCTTAGTTCGGCCATTGGAACAGCAGTGGCGCTGGCTGATTTATCTAATTTATTAATCAGTTTTTTAATGTTGTGCCGATTTGATATTGATACCATAGAAATTGATTACCAAACAAAAACATTTGCAACCTCAGATTTATTTTTTGCAGGTTTATTAGACAATACAATTATCACTTAATGAAAGGTATATAAATTGCCAACCTCAGCATACATAGCAAAGGAAGAAGCTCTTACCCGTAAACCGGTTGAATTATACCATATATGGCGTGATGGCGGCGTTCACTGGTATTATACCAGCGGGGACGTTAGCGTTGTGTTTGATACCAATACATATGTTCCTGCAACTATAAAAAGAGGGATGGTAGAGAAAAACAGCGATTTAGATGTTTCAACTTTGTCGATACAAGCATTTAATCTTGGGACTCCTATATCAGACTTTTTTGCGATTAATCCGGTAGAGGTTTTATGGATTTCAGTTTCAAAGCTTCACAGAGAACAATCGCCTCTTGAAGCCAATGTTATTTTTCTTGGGCAAATTAAGAATGTAGCGTTTTCCGGAGTTTCTGCTGAAATACATTGTGTAGGGTTTGAGCAGTTTTTAAAAATGCCTGTTCCGCAATGGAGATTCCAGGTTACATGCAATCATAAAGTATTTGATACTAATTGTAAACTTACAAAAGCAAGTTATAAAACAACAACAGCCATTACTCTTGATGCAACAAAAACACAGCTTACAAGTGCTGCATTTGATGCATTGGCAGACGGCTATTTTACAGGCGGGGAAGTTGCTTTTCAAGATGAACACAGAGGTATTATAGCGCATGTGGGTAATTTAGTTACCCTTGCATACCCAATGAAAAATCTTGTTTCAACCAATACGGTTGACGCATATCCTGGATGCGATGGCAGACCTGAAACATGCAGAGATAAGTTTAATAATGTAATCAATAGTTTGTGGTTTAAGTATATTCCTATTGATAATCCGACTCAGAGGACAACAATATAATGGGTACTTTAAGGGATTTTGTTAATTTTGGTACGTCTCCTTGGGCGCTTTTATTCCCGCCATTATATATTGCTGCCTGGTCTATTTCTCTTTTTTTACCTCCCGATATAAAACCGCCTGGAACACCTGCTCCTGAACTTCAATTAACTCAGAATGAAATAGGTGCGTTAATCCCTGACTTACTTGGCACTGCTAAAATGGCTGGAAATTTATTATTTTATGGGAATGAGTACGCCATCAAACGTGGAAGTGGTAGTACAAAAAGATATTGGTACATAATGACCTGGGGGCTTGGTTTTTTTGTAGGAGAGGGCGAAACTTTATACACAATTTTTTTAGATGAAAAAGTCTTATGGAAAGGCACACTCAATAAGCCGGGTTCAGGTGGGAAACAATCAATTACTGGGTTAAGTGGGTTTACTGATTCAGGGTATCATTCAGGATCGATTGATGTTTATTTTGGTACTTCCGATCAGGTTGCAGATGCAGCAATAGGCACAATGAATGGGGACGCAACTTTAAATTCCCCATATCGTGGATTGTTTTATATGATATTTAAAAATTGTTTTATCGGCGTTAATTCAAAACGAATGCCGAATATCAGCATAGTTGTAAGAAAATCTCCTGTATATGCATTTAATGCCAAAAACACAGTTGGCATATACGATTATAACCCTATGCACGCCATCTGGCATATAATGACAAAGCTTACTGGTCTACCTTCGACATGGCTTGATACAACTGACTTTTCTGCGGTTGCTGATGCTCTTGGTGATGATATGCCAAGTGGATTTGTTTTAAAGGCAAGTAATGGAGCTTATGGGTATATATACAGCCCTATAGATTTTAATGGTAGTTTATATGCTGGTTGCCAAACTGGTCAATTATTAAAATGGAACGGTGTTGATGCATGGGTTGTAATGGCAGCTCCTTATTCAGGATGGACGGCAAACCATTACATGCAATCAATTATAGAATTTAATGGGAAGATATATGGGGGGGTTGGTGGTGGAAGTAACGCTGCTCCGCTTGGGTGCGCATTACTTGAATGGAATGGACTTGATGCATGGGTTATGGTTGCTCCGCAAACAACTATAGGGGATGGTTATGATGGACAGGCTTTAAATGTAATAATTGAATTTGATGGAACAATTTTTGGAGGAGACAGATTCGGAAATCTTGTAAGATGGAATTTAGTAGACGCATGGCAAAGGGTTGCTTTAAGAATATTACCACCTGAGGAAATAATGTCTCTTGAAGTTTATAATAATGAACTTTATGGGGGTACATACAAAGCACGTCTTTTTAAATATATTGAAGGTTCAGGATGGGCATTAGCGGCTCCTCAAATAGATGGTACTACTTACCAAATGCGCTCTATGAAATCATTTAATGGGAAATTGTATGGAGCAACACGATACGGGCATTTACTTGAATGGAATGGAGTAGATGCATGGTCTATCCGTCTGCCTGATACTGCATTTAATGAGACATACCAATGGAATATGATTATATACCAAGGGTCGTTATATGTAGGGGCATGGGGTGGGGATGGTTATAGATGGGATGGTAGTTCGGATGCATGGGAAAATGCAATTACAAGAGCAGTAACTTATAATAGTTATAATGGAATGGTAGTTTTTAATAATAAAATTTATGCAACAACACAAGGAGGTGGGTTAGTTGAATGGTACATAGCTGTGGGTTGTGGTATAAGTGTATTATTAGCCAATCAGGACGAAGCATTAAATTACATATCAACAATATTACTTCATATAAAAGGTATCTTACAGTTTCAAAGTGATGGTAAGTTTCACCCTAAACTAATCAGAAATGATTATGATGCTGGTACATTACAATTATTAGATGAAAACGATTTAATTGAACCCCCTGTATTCAAAAGAAAACACTGGATTGATACGTTAAATGAGATTAAGGTGCAATATTCTTTCCTTGACAGAAATGCAGCTGTAATCGACTTGAGGCAATCAACGGCTGACCCTGTGGCAGTCGATATGGGTAATTATAATGTACAAGGTAGAACCGTATCAAAAACAATTCAGTACGCTTTATTTACCACAAATAAAAATGCTGTATGGGCAGGAAGATTAGATTTGCTCGCAGCATCTTATCCGTTTGCAGTATTACAATTTAAAGTAAACAGAAACATGTTCCAACTTCTGCCAGGAGATTGTTTTAAGTTTTCCTATGCCGCCAATGGAATTTCAAACATGATTTGCAGAGTGTTAAATATATCTGAAGAGGAACTTGAATCGGAAGACATCACAATAGACGCTTCGGAAGATTTTTACTCTATTTCAAGCGCAATCACTGAATACACAGACCCAACAACACCATCTGTTGTTTTGCCTGATTATACAATAGTATATTATACATATCAAAAAGTTATGGAAACGCCTTATGACATGGTTGTGGATCCTGCAATAATAGAAGTGCTGCCTGTAGCATGCCCAACATCAAGCCTTGATCAAGGATTCGAGTTTGATATCAGTCTTGATGGAGGCGCATCATACACCATGATTGATGACATGGAAAATCTTGTCCCATGCGGAACTCTTGTGGCGGAATATCCATCAACTACTTATACAATTGATAATATAACTGGGTTTACTATTGATTTTGAATATGGGGCTTTTCAGATAATGAGCTGTGCATTTTCTCAAGCCATTTCTGGGTCTGTAAATGTTGGTTTGCTTGGCAATGAGATTATATTTTTTCAAAATATAACGCTTGTATCGGGAACACAATATAAAATAGATGTTGTTTTCCGTGGCCGTATGGATACTGCTAAACAAACTCATGCCATTGGAACAGTATTTTATTTTCTTGGTGTTAATTCAGAAAGCGTAACAACTTCCGGCCTTATTGCAGGCGTAACTCGTGGGTTTAAGTTAATTCCATATAACGATTTATTTTACGGAACTGTGGCGGGGGCAACCAATATTAACCTTGCATTAACAGGGCGGGCGCAAATCCCATATCCGCCTGTGAATTTAACTGCTAACTCCGAAGGTATCCTGCCTACATATACAGCCGATATTGTTCTTGCATGGTCTCCAAGAAAAAGAGGTTACGGCGCAGGCACAGGCATCCCAGGAACGATCTTGCCCGATGGTACATGGGAAGGGTTATTTGAAGTTGAAATATGGGTGTCAGGAACGCTAAAACGAACCACAAGCGCCATCAATGCAATTACGTGGACTTACACGTCTGCGATGAACACATCGGATAACGGATCGCTTGCGGCAAGTGTCTTGTGTAAAGTGTTGAATTATCGTACAGTCGATGCCGTGAATTATGAATCAACGCAAGCTGAAATTACTTGCAAAAAGGTTTAAAGGGGGTAAAATAAAACTATGACAACCACAAATTTCGGCTTGCACACAGTTGACTACGGAGTCACAGGATGGGACACAATCATGACAACCGATATGGAAATATTGGACGCTCAAGTGCCAACCAGAATAACAGGAACGCTTGGGGAAACTGTATCTGCATATCAAGCAGTGTATTTTAAAGCCTCTGACAGCAAATGGTATAAGGCAAAAGCTGATGGCTTTCTACAAGGGACAATTGCGATAGCCATCGAAGCAGGAGTCTTAAACGATGTTATCAGGCTTCACCGTATGGGGAAGATAACAAATGCCGGATGGAGTTGGTCTTCTCTCGGCGATCCCATATATCTTGATCCTTCTACAGCAGGATCTTTAACACAGACTCAACCTCCTATCAATGCTCAAATAGTGGGTTATGCGATCGCCGCAACCATTATATTGGTGCATATCCAAAATGTTCCATTTTTAAAACAGCAAGCAACTCCGACTGCCAAAACAACAGCAGTAACTTTAACCATTGCTGAATTGCTTACAAAAATAATTACAGGCACACATACAGCAGGCGCAACCGCAGCATATACATTGCCCACAGGTACTCTTTGTGAGGGGGGGATGACATTTAAAGTTGATGATTGTTTTGATTGGTCTTTGATTAATCTTTCTGCTGCTGCGATTGATACAATAACTCTAACTGCCGGAACAGGGCATACCATTGTTGGTAATCCAATAGTGCAATCAGCTCATTCTACAACGGGTGGAATATATGGCAATTCTGCCATATTTAGAACAAGAAAAACTGCAACAAATACGTTTGTTACATACAGAATTTCGTGAAAAAGGCGGCTTTTTATGAATAAAGAAATCACAACAGTTTATAAAGAGGTTCGCAAGTTAAAAAAACTCGCAAGAGAGCTTTTTCCTGATAAAAAAGATCAGGAATTGATTGAGCCAATTATTCAAGAATTTAAAAAGGTGATTTTAGAAAATCAAGGCTATACATTACCATTAGTTTCAAAAGATCGTTGAACGTGGTTGATTTGGCGAAGTCATAGGATAGAATGCACGGCTGACAAGGGTTTTCAAGGTTATATATACTGAAATATAACTTTAAGATGGAGTGGAATATGAAAATTGGATGCCCCGATCCTGAGTGTCATAGAAATCTTAATTGTTTGAGGGAAGAAATGAAAACTTTACAAACAGGCATATCAAATTTAAGACCATGTATATCAAAAAGAGTGAAGCGTTGGGAGTTGTGGCTTATTGCGGCTGCTTTTCTGTCTATTGCTGCTCCAATTACATATGGGATAGCCAAAGATTCCATAAAAGACAATAGAATTAGAGATTCCAAGATTGCTGACTTGGATAAAAAAGCTGATGTTGCAATAGAAGCATATAATAAGGATATCGCAAGCATTAAAGAAAAGATTTGTCTTATACAAGAGCAACAAAAAAATTTACCAACAATAGTATATGAAGCAGTAAAACAGGCCATAAGAAATGAAAAAGATTAAGGAGACTTATGAAACATTCAGTTTGTATAGATCCAGGGCATGGGGGGGGTTTTTTTCTTTCTCATATGTTTTATATTTAATATACGGTTATCTATTTTGCAATGGCAAGCCCTACAAACAGGAAGTAAATTTTCTATATTATTATCGGTTCGGTCTTTGTTAATATGATGAGTCTCAATATTTTTTGTTGTACCGCAACATTTACAGATTTTTGGAAAATGATTAAAGGTAATTTTAGAATAAATTCCAATGCCATTTTTCCAGGAAGGGTTATTCTCCCCATTTTGATTCGGGGGGGAAGGTTTTGATCAGGCTTGATAAACCTGCCATACCTATCACGAATAGTAGATTGCCTGTTTGTGCGTGAAAGATTATGCTTTTTAATTTGATTGCTTATGGCTGATTTCGATGCACCTATTAATGGAGATATATCTCTTGACGAAAGTTTTTTATTAATATAGAAATCAATCAATTGCTTTATGTTTATTTTGCTTTTTGGCGGCATGTTTTTCCCCTTTATTTATTTATTTTTTTATATAATAATAGATACGGGACACGGTGTCAAATAAAATTACAAAAATAGGAGGTGGTTTTTATGCCTGGAATCAAGATTATGCTTGATCCTGGCCATTGACGGTGGAGTAGATAATGGAGCATCATATGGATTTGTTGATGAAGACGAAACCAATTTAATAATCGGGTATCTTCTCGATTATGAATTATGCTCACTCGGAATGACAACCTACATGACACGGGAGAAAGACGAGTATATATCCCTACAACAAAGAGTTTTGACTGCCAATATAAAGCAGGCTGATATCTTTGTTTCACTTCACTGTGACGCATTCCACAATGAGACTTCCAAAGGGATGTCGGTTCATATCTCTGAAAATCATTATTCTAAAAAAGCGTTGTTGTTAGCAGAATCCATAAACAATAATCTTATTATACAATTCCCGGATCATCAGCATAGAGGGGTTAAAAAATCAAATTTTTATGTGTTGAATAAAACAACCATGCCTGCTGTTCTTGTCGAGTGTGAGTTCCTTTCAAACCCTGATACGAGGTCTTTTTTAAAGAAGCCGGAGAACCAAAGAAGGCTGGCTCGGTCTATATGCACTAGCATTATTTATTACTTTAAAAGCGTGGAGACATTATGACCTGGTTCGGTGAAATGCCTAAAACGCAGCTTATAGATGAAAAGTATTCTCAATTACTTGATGATTTTATATTTATTAGCGATGTTGCTAATGAACTCATGGGGACAAAAGGGGATCTTTCTGTAATACCAAAAGGCTTTGTTATGGATTGGGAAAGCGTTCCCTTTTTCCGTGGGACTTGCCATGTCGGAGGTTTGATACATGATTATTACAGCAGGAAAAACTCAATTCCTGTAGTTACAAAAAAGCAGGCGGCAGAGATTTACTTTGAGTTTTTAGAATATAGAAAAGCTTCGTGGTGGAGAAAATATTTAAAGTACTGGGTTGTAAGGACCTTGCCTGACTTTGTTTATTTCCACAAGCTGGATGTGGAGTGGGATGGGAAGAGCTAATCTTGGTTATGCCCAAACGGCTCAGTCCCTTAATAGATTTTTTCTGTCTAATATATGTTAGGCATTTACAATCTTCTCGTTCAACGCCCTCAACATCCAGTACGCCTGTTGTATCATAGCGGCATCAGCTTCCGCTACACGAACTTGCCATGTCTCAAGTGGGTCTCGTGGCATGATGTTTGCCATAGACCGATTTCCGTTTATCCATTCAATCGCCTCTTCGTGTGTCATAAAATCTCCTCCTAACCAGTCAATCAACCCGACGCCGGGATCGGGCTGTGGTATCCCCGCTTATCCTCAGCGGCGCGGGTTATTTCTACGTTATCTTTCCAAAAGCTCCCAAAAATTGTCATCTACCACCTTCTGAAATTCAGGAGGCAAATCTTTCTGATTACTTATAAACTTTTCTGTAAACTCTTTTAAGATTTTTGCCTCTTTCCATTGCCGTTGCTTTTCAGGTGTTAGGTTTTCTTCGTCTTCTATGTTCATTTGACACTCCCCCCAAATAAAAAGATAACCAAACGCTCAAAAATGCCTCTGCTTCCCATCAATTTGAATATTTCGTACTGCGTAAAATGTATTTCCACCTCTTATTGCATGCCATTTGAAGCGACATAGACACTCAAAATCTTCGTCGTCAACCAAAGCCGCCTTCCCTTGCGTTAATTGAATTTGTCTCACACACCCTCCTCACACCCTTACTTGTTTCCTTCTTGGATTTCATCGTGACAGATTATAAACCTCTCATAGTCTTCATCAGTCTTCAAATCCATCACTCCTACCGATACCATTGTAGAATTATATAATGTCCGGTCGTTCGCCATAAGATCCTCAACGAATTTCTTTTTTTGTGAAGATATCCCTTCTGTTGGTGGCTCTGGTGGTGGATCTGATGTAGGTTCATCCTTAGATTTAGCTTTGGGTTCAGTTTTCTTGGTTGTTTTTTTCGGAGTCGTTTTTTCCATCCATATCGTGAATTGCTTTAGAAAATCAGGTATGTCGTTCTGCGCTATGCTCTTGATCTCGTCTTCTGTTTTCCCAAGTGTTTTTGCGGATAGAGATAAAAATTCAGCCAGCTTTTTTTTATCAATAATGATTTCTGTTTCTCTGTCGAATATGCTGGTATCAATATTTCCTTTATCATTACCATCCGAAGCATCAACTATATAGTCAGCCCATGTGCTTTCGCCGTCTCTTATCGACTGATAAACAGCCCTTAAGCTCACCAGTTCAGCGGGCGATATTGTATCAAGCGTATGCCGGATATATTTCTGTACCTCTTTCGGGCTTATTCCAATACTTGAAAATGAATCAAGAACCCTTTTCTTTTCTCCTTCTGGGTCTTTTGTCGCCCGATCCGCAACTGTTTTTCTTGCTTCCGCCATACCCTCTTCGATGATATCGGTCGGAATCAAGCGCAACCCCTCATTTCTTAATACTTTTGATACCCATGCGCTTTCTTTTGTGTGCATTTCTTCATCAGTAGCCCTTAAAATATAGACGGTCTCACCATAAGAGTTTTTGCGCTCTGAGATAAAATCATCTTCTCGCCCCTTTTTACTTCTACGCTCAATAGTTTTCTTGATCTGAATATCCCTTGTAAACTGGGCGTTTGTTTCAAGATCAAGAACCGATACTCTCACCCTTCGTATTCCATCATCTTCATACAACGTTGTTACTTCTGTCATAATATTCCCCCACTCCCTTAATGCGAGTTCGGCAAACCTGACAGACGGGCCTTTGATAAATTTTGAGCCAACCGGCTTTGAATATTCGGCCTTCCCCGCGAATTCTGACCGCTTACAAGCTTTTAAAATTCTGTCTCTTGATTCCATGTCATCACGGGGTTTCTGATATGCCATAATGTATGCCGACTGAATCCTTGCCTTTGCTGCTTCTCCCGCTGCTACTGATGCAGGGTCTATGGTCATCATCGGCAATGCCGACTTTTTCGTGAGAGATAATTCCATTTTTGATCCTCCTTTTTAAAACTTCTCGAATGTTTTGTAATCACGTTTTGTAGCAGTCTTTAATTTCGCCACTTTAAAAATGCGTACTCCTGATATTTCTCTTATCCCATTTTTTACCTGAGAAGATACCCAAGGTTTCATCGCCGCTATAACCTGTTCACGCCGTATCTTAAATGCTGATTCAGGCAACATCATTGGATTTAATATTTCAAAATCCCAACTTTCGGCCAATTTGGCTGACCCAGCATCGGTATTTATTTTCAGTTCAGCAGGAGCTTCCATAACAATCGTAGGCGCATCCTCAACAAGAGCCGCCGCATGTTTCGCTTCTGCTTCGGCCTGCTTTTTTGTTTTACCTTCCTCAATAGCCTTTAATCTGGCTTCCTCTGCTGCCTTCTCACGCTCAATACGGGCTTTTTCGTCAAGCTCGGCCTGTAACCTCGCCGCTTCTTCTTTGGCCTTTCTCTCGGCCTCCCTGCGTTCGTTCTCTTTTTTTGCCAGATATTGTGTTATTGGTAAATTGAAACGCTGCCGGATCTGCTGAATCCGTTTTGCAAGTCCGCCGATATTGCCGTCAATATAATCCGTCATTTTTTTGTACGGGGCTTTTTCTTTAACCCTTGTTTTCTCAAGTGCGTTGTAAAGCTGCCCGGCCTGCCCTTCCATGAGCGTAGCGATGTGGCAACTGGCGTCATCTATGACTACTATGCTTTGCGCTTTTTGAGCCATCTTGTCTACTTCATCATGGAAGTTTTTGAGTAAATCATCAATTCTTGCGGGATCAAATGGATCATGAATAACAAGCTCTTGTTCCGTTATTGGTTCTCCTGAGATTTTATCAAGAGCGGCTACTCCTTCGTAATAGATATCGTCATATCTTGGCTCAGTAAATTTCTTTTTTTCTTCCGGTTCTGGGTTTAAAAAATCCATTTATGTCTCCTATTTATAATAAAAAATATTTATATGAATTAAGAATCCCAATAAATATATTAAATTCCTTCTGGTAATTCGACTGGTACTCGGCTATAATCGCACCCGATCCGTCAGGCTTTAACCGGACTGTCATGCCGGACTGAATCATAATCCCATTTTCTTTCGCCAAGTTGCGATATGCTGCATTCTGAATTCGGAAAGGCTTTAACTCCTGCTGACCGGTCTTAAAATCAATCATAGTGTTGGAATGTCGTCCCTTCAATACAGCGATAAGATCGGGTTTGCCGCAATATTTCAAGCGTTCGTCTATGAGCCGCTTTTCGACAAGAACGACTTCGACCACGCAATCATCGATCCAGCGTTTCATTGAATCGACGTAACCCTGATATTCCGGGTCCACCGGAGGTGAAAACAGGCCAAGCAAATAAGAGGCGGCGGCGGCATGAACAATTTCCCCACGAATCTTGGGCTCATCAGTGAACCACTGCTTGTCCACATAAACAGCTAATATGTCAGATACGCTCGGATAGCCGGTTGAGTTCTCATAAGCCATTCAGATTATCCTCCTCAATGTGGCATAGGTAGCATTGTTTTATTTTTAACTGATGTAACATAGGTCTCCTCCTTAGAATTAACCGGAAGGCAGTTTTCCTGCCCGGTTTAATGATTTGTTAGCAACCTTCAGACCTCTTATTCTACCAGCCAAAGAAAGAGGAAAATGTGGCGCATTTCTCTGGTTTCTCGGCAAACCTATATTATCAAGTTCCCTATGTGCACGTTCTATATCCCCCAATGCTATTCTACACTTAGTTAACTCTTCCATATAGAGATGTTCTATTTCACGTGATATAAACAAAGAAACAGCTCTTTCTTTTTTTGAAACATATCTGCCATAAAAAGAATTGTAATCTGATATTGGTGTCATCTTATTCTCCGTTAGCAATCAGTCGCAATCCGTAGGCGCTGGCATCCAGTCGCAATTATCACATTGCCATTGATTACCTTGCTTAGGGTCTTTGGTAATATCCCCGCCACATTCGCATGGGTAAGACAATTCTCTATCTTCTGGCACATCTTCTTGGGGCATAAATTCACTCCTTTGTAGGCTTGCTAACAAGTCGCTCCACTATACGTTTTGCTCTCTACACAAATCAGATCGTGGTCTATGCACGCATCCTGATGTTTATGTTTAAGCAGGTCTTACAGCATCCACTTGCCTGCTGAGAGTTGCCGCCTTGCTCGTTAGACGTGGCAGGCAGCTTTAAGTTTTGAGCTGATTATATCGTACATGAAAAACAATGTCAATATTTATTTTACATAGTACAAAAATAAATTAAATATAGTAAATATATCTTGCTTTTTATAAATTATCATGTATAATAGCAACCATGGAAACTACAAAACCAACAAAAAAAACACAGGCAGAGGTGAGACAGATCATAAAGTTTTACAGGTCTATCCCTAAGAAACTTGATAAAACCATGGCAATTAAAAAGGCGGCGAAGCGGCTTTGCTGCGGGGAAGGATGGTTATATGCTATCCTTCGTGGTGAACGTGTTCCTGGTGAGCTGCTGAAACGTGAAATTGCACGGACGGCTGCTGAGATTAAAAAGATGCCGGATAGCAACCATACCATGATGAAGGATGAATATGATAATAAATAAATACCCGACAGACAAAAATGAGTATGATGAAGACTCCGCCGAAGGTAAAGCTGAATCAAAATTGATAGCCATGCTATCTATTGCAAATAAGCACATAAGGCGCATACATGCAATATTGACGAATGAAGTAGTTGAATATAAGTCTCAAAATGGTGATGTAATAGGTTATACAGCACAATTAGATCGAGAAACATTTAGAGATCTTTTTAATTCAAGCAATGGATTAGCTCACGACGAAGAGGTATATATGAAAAACCAAGCCGATTATTCCAAATATAAATGCCCGTACTCTCACTTGGAAAAAGAATGTGGGCATGAATTAAAAGGCCCTGAAGGTTATGAGAACACATACGGCGTGTGGTGCGAGTGCGGATTTAGGGGGCCTGTGTTCTATCTTGACCCAGAAGAACTCAGGCTCAAGAAGAAGGCGGATAACGCTGCCTTAACCGGCGCACCGGAAACGAAGGAGAAATAGTATGAGTGACATAGATATTTGCATAGCTGAGGGAAGTGAAGGGATCGCGGCAGCAGGTGCGTCCGAGTTGAAGGCATTGTTAGCCGACATTGTTGCTTGCAGGGACGAATGCCGTGGCGCAGAAAAAAACTTGCTCCCTGCCGCAGACCCACTAGGGGATGCCAGAATTGCATTTGGAACAGTGGCAAACCAACTCGATGCTTTGATTAAGCGTCATAGCGGCTAACGCTCCGGCTGACCCGCTGGGGCACGAAGTTCACCTTTAGCCAACCGAGCTATCACCAGTCGGTGTCGAGCCGGTTGTTAGCGAAAGGAGTTTTGTATGACAAACATGGCTCATTGTCGTTTTGAAAACACATTGAAAGATTTAAAGGACTGCTATAATAATTTCGATGAGAATATTAGCGAACACGAGGAAAAAGCTCGTTTAAAAATGATAAAGTTGTGTTGTTTTATTGCTCTTAAATACGGGGATGAATGTGATATGAAAATTAAAATTCCTTGACATGCATATAAATAAATAATATAAAAATATCATGCGAACTGTAACGATGAAAAATTCTTTTGATAATAGAAAAAGCTCTTGGAGTCCTGACAAGGTAACTTGTCGGGGGGTTGTTACAGACCCGCAAAACTCCAAGGGCTTTTTGTGTTATTGAGAGGTTGTTTGATGAAAACAGAAAACCAGTTAAGGTTAGAATCTTTAATCAACCAGCGTGATAAAATTCTAAACACCCCCTATCCCGAATCATATAATGAAACAAAAGAATCCTGTCTTAGAATATTAGGGAGGATGATTGACCGCAGGCAAAAAGAGGTTAGAGATGAAAATGCTTGAAGCTGCTATTTTTTATCTGGAAAAAATGAATTTTAGCGTTATTCCTGTTGGCCAGAATAAAAAAGCTTTAGTTAAATGGGTTGATTACCAAACCAGAAAGCCAACCAAAGATGAAATTAACGAGTGGTGGACAAAATGGCCGGAAGCAAATATTGGGATTGTAACGGGGGAGGTTTCAGGGGTTGACGTTGTTGATTGTGATAGTCTGAATGGTAAAAACACATTGAATGAGTTTCTTCCTGATACTTTTACTACTCCTGTATCAAAAACACCTAAAGGATGGCATTTTTTTTTTAAGACAAGGCCAGGTCTTTCAAACGGTGTTCGCATTATAAGGGATTGTGACCTAAGAACTACTGGAGGGTATGTTATTGCTCCACCATCAAAAAACGGCAGCGGGGTTGGTTATGAATGGTTGCCTGATTTAAAAATAAAGGATGTCGCATTCAGTGATATGCCGGATATGCTATTTGATATATTGCAACAAGGGTCTTCATGCCAAGGCGAGCTCTCAAGCGAGCATATATATAATACTAATATCCTTAAGGGGGGGGTTGTAGGGGGGGGTACTGTACGGGACGACATTTTAGCCTGTAACAAAGCTGTAACAAAAAGTAACAACTGTAACATAAGTTTTGAAAAGGGTGGTCGTGATAATACCCTTTTCCATCTTGCAAACCATCTTGTAAAGAGTGAAATGCCGCTTATAAATATTGAACAATACTTGGTTTTCTTTGGACGGCATTGCAATCCGCCATTCCCTGAAAGTGAAATAAAACTTAAGATTAAGTCAGCTTTAGACCGAGTAAAAAAAAGAAGTTTTAGTGTGATGGATGATCTAAGGGAGCTTATTTCTGTAACAAGCGGTAACATTTCTGTAACAGACCTGTATCAAGCTGTAACAAGTGTAACAAGATCGGAAAAGGCTGCCGTAAGAATGGCGGTAAAGAGGTTTGTAAATGAAAAATTACTTGAGAAAACAGGCAATAGGGCTGGGGAATATAGGATTGTTGATAGGACCTGTTCACCTGAAGACTGGAAAAACTCTAATATTGAAAATATAAAATTATGGCTGCCGTTTGAACTCGATACGATGATTGAGATACCTGCCGGTAGCATTATTCTTTTTGCCGGAGCGCAGGATGCAGGGAAAAGCGCAATTATGATGAACATCGCAAAAGAGAATATGGAAAAATGGAACACACATTATTTTTCAAGCGAGTTAAGCGCCGCATCGTTTAAAAATAGATTGAGCAAATTTGACAATATGCAGGTTGAGGATTGGAATATTAATTTTTATTCAAGAGGTAGTAACTTCGCTGATGTTATTAAATGCGGGAAGAACGATCTTAATATTATTGATTATCTTGAAATACATGATCAATTTTATAAAGTTTCAGGGTACCTTGATGATATTTACAAGAAAATGGACGGGAAGGGCGTTACGGTTGTTGCCATACAAAAAGACCCTTACAAAGAGTTTGGACGTGGTGGATCGTTTATTGAAGAAAAACCTGTGTTATCAATATCCTTAGATAGGGGCGGCATTGCTAAAATTAATAAGTTTAAGGGCGAGTGGTGGGGGGAGAACCCCAGAGGCAAGCAATATAAATTTAAAATTATTAATGGCAGCAGGTTGAAGATGGTTCATCATTGGCATGAACCTGCACCAAAGTAGGTGAAATAATTAAACACCTTGATTTATTTTCAGGTATAGGCGGCTTTTCTTTAGCTGCTCAATGGGTATGGGGGGATGACCACAAAGTACACGCCTTTGTTGAAATGGATAAATTTTGCCAAAAGGTACTTAATAAACATTGGCCTGAAGTGCCAATCATAGAGGATGTAAAGGAATATCAACATGACGGAACAACTATCGATCTTCTCACAGGCGGGTTCCCCTGCCAACCATTTATTATTCCAGCTTGTGCCGTCAACGCCCCGCACAGAAGGGACAGAATATGGCTTATCGCCAACTCCAATAGCAAGCGAGGGGGAAGGAATGTTGTCAATAAAACTAACAGATGTTATAGAGGGCTGCAGATATACAAAGAATGGGAAGATAGAAAACCCTATCCTGACTGGATTAAAACTTCAACCAGAATTTGTAGAGTTAATGATGGGATACCCAATAGGGTGGACAGACTTAAATCACTTGGAAACGCAATAGTCCCACAGGTGGGGGCACAAATAATGTTAGCTATAAAAGAGGTTTCAAATGGTTAAAACATTATATTGCCAGAAATGCAAAAAGGAGGTGGAAATTGTTTTAAGTGAAGCGGGGCCGCATGTAAAAGCCTGTTGCAACGAGTGTAATTCGTATCTTAAATTTATTTCACAAACAGAATTAAAAGGAGAAACAACTATGTTAGAAATATTTTATCGAATACCGGACAGCAAATATTTTGAGGGCGTATTCTTGGAAGAGTTTAGAGGCTGTATTCAGTTGGCAGCAGGAAAGGCAGGCAAGGAGGGGACGAACTATAAAAAGTGGGCCTTCCCCCAGGGTGCGGACAGGAAGCCAGGCGAGAAAGCCATCCCCGTATCTGTGAACCTTGGCCCCAGGCACACAGCTATTGAGATATTGGAGAAGATGCTTGCGGAGTTAAAAGGCAGCCACGGGAAGGAGGAGCCGCAGAAAAAAACGGTGGCGGAGCAAAAATCAATCGGGGGGATGGATGAGCCGGATGGCGGAATCCCATTTTAAGAGGCTGGCAAGCCATAATCCTTAAAATTTCGGCACTTCTACTATAAACCCATACCGACCTATGGGTTAAGCACAATGAATCAATCCTGGCCGCTCTCAGGCGGGTTAAACCATAAGAAAGGTGGAAAAATGAAAACACTTAATATCGATAATTGTGGGGGTTGTCCGCATTGTATAATAATTGAGGAGTGGGACTCCCAATATTGCGAAATAATGGAAAACAAGTACATAGATATTGAATATGAGGTGGCCATCCCCCCGTGGTGCCCGTTGCCGGAGACTGAAGGAATTTAATAGCGTAAAAAAAGGAGGTGTAATGGACAAAATCGAAATAATCAAAACCGGAAAGACTAAAAAGTATAAGTATCAAGATCAGGTATTCGATTCCAAAGAAGAGATTTATTTCAGTTTTTTCTGCGACGATCTGATAAAAAACGGGTATGCAGTAAGTGTGCAGAAAAACTGCCCAACTTATACGCTCATAGAAGAAGCAGAATATTATTGGATAAAAAAAGCAAGGCATGGGGAGTATAATGTTATAAGCAACCTTCTGCAAAGCGTTAAATATACTCCTGATTTTATAATCACTTGGCATGATAAAGCGTTAGAAAAGTTCGTGTATATCTTGAACAAAGAGGATGTAAGTGCTTTATCTAAAAAGAGAAATCCTTTTATTGCAGTAATAGACAAACATTATCCGAACGATAAACTTAAAACATATATTGATGTGAAAGGATCGTTCGGCCAGCACGGGGATGCAGTTAAGTTCCCGTTACTTCAAAAAATGATGTTTTCAACACACGGGATATATGTTCAAAAAGTTGTCCCGAAGCAGCTTTTTGAGAAAACATTCGTTCCGGAACGATATAAATATACAGATGGGGGGACGAGGGGAAGGGTGTTATAAACATTCCCTTTTTTTCCGTTCTATACTAAGATGTACCCCTTCACCCCTTTTAGCAGCAGGGAAATTAAAGATTTTTTTCATGTACAAAAAAGTGCGCTCCGGTATGCCAAGCTCTTTAGCAATCCATTTGCGCACCTTCATGTGTTCGCACATATAATGTATGATATCATTTAAAGACGCAAAATCAATACCATACAACTTTTTAGCCGCTTCCGATGCCTGCTCAAAATACTTTTCCTCATAATATTCTTTTGCTGGCAGTTTCTCCTTTTTCTCTGGAGGTGGTATAAGCTCGATCCCTACCTGATCCGGAGTTAGCTTTTTTAAATAAGCTAAAGACTCCGGATCCCCACTTATCGCCTGTATATACATTGTCCTTGCGTCGCATTTCATACAGGTATATTCATTTTTATTTCTTTTCTCAAATCTACACTGGTATGCGATGCAAGGGCTTACAAGTTTTTCGGTCATAATCCTATCCTTAATTCTCTTATAGGCTGATGCACTTCTTTTATTTTATCGTTAATCCTCTCAATACATTGCTGCCGTGAGTTCAGCATGTTGTTTATTATTAGGCGTAGTTCCTGATTCTCCTCTTTAAGCCGTTCCGATAATGATATAAAATAATCAAGCTGGACTCTTAGTTTAGTACACATAGTATGCCTCCTATTTTATTTTATAACTTTTTTCATTCTCACCTCTTTTAATAATTGAGATATATTTATTAATAACAATGGGGGTTGTTGGTAATGTTATATCACCACCTTCATCATTATTATATTTAACTAACTCAAGGAATTTTTGATCATTAATATTGGCTGTCATAAAATGTACTGGCCAGCCATCTAATTCTTTTATATCGTAAAGATTACTAATTTCTGCTGATTCAGGATTTGAAATCAGTTCAAGATTCATTATTTCTCCTATATTTGTAATAAAATAAAAATATTTCATGTTTTTTATCCCCTTCAGTCTTAAATTTTCCATGGTATGCCTCCTATTTTTCAATACCCCATCGTTTAAATATGTTTAGTTCTTTTTCAGGCAGTTCATCCCAATTTGCAACCACTAATTCAATACCCGCTTGTGTTTCTTCACCGTTCTTGTTAAACCATCCATAGTTTTCAAATTGGCTTATAGTCTTTAACAACTCAAGCCTTCTTTTGTAGTTGTAACTGTCCCAGTTTATAGATTCAATCATCATCGCTCCTCCTATTTCAATAAACATAATCCATAAAATACGATAATAATGGCAACTACTGTTAGTATTTCTCCTATAAAGTTATGTTTTTTAGATGGCGGGCACTCAACCCGCACATACCTACCACAAACCTTTTCATACGCTATATGCCCGTCCATTTTTCTTTTAATTTCCATTTTATATACTCCTTTTTTATTTTATAATTTCTTTATCGTTTATAATAAGAGTACCGCTTTTAAAAATAACATCAAGTTGGTTTTGTTTTATATTGCAAAGAGCCTCGCTTTGCTTTTTAAGTTCTACTCTTGCAAAATCTGTGTATCTTGCGATATCAACAGCTATATATGCGATAAAAATTGCAATTATAAACAAAAGTATTTCAGATAGTTTTATCATTTTTAATTGTCTCCGATAAAGCTTCGTTTATTAACTGGATCTCCACAGCCGTCTCCATAGCTGCGTTCCAATCCGCTTCGGTCATTAAAGATTTTGCACACTGCTTTTTTAGCTTTTCTTCATATATTTTTTTCAATGCCCGCAAATGCGCTATCTCAAACTCATTCGCTTTGCGCCCGTATTCCAAAGCCTGCTCTGTATTAGCAAAAAACATCTACATCACCCCCCACGGTTATTCGCTAGTATGCGACAATTCTTTTAATCTATCCATAGTAACGTAATTATAACCCCTTATCATTGTGGTACCTATTTTTTTACTATCAAATTTGCAGTTTGGGTTTACAAAATGGGTATAACTCCCGTATGCTTCAACCCATGCTTTACACCCGCATGGGTAAACATCGATTATTCTTACTCCATATGTTTTTATAGATAACGGTATATATTCTTTTTCCATTGCTTTTTTCATGGTATGGCCTCCCCTATTATGTGTTGTTATTCTATTTTTATACAAAAACCCGGTCTTTATACTCTCTATATATCAGCATACTTGGCCAACATTGAAATCTATCAAATATTGCTCTTTCATTAGATAAATCACACCCATATCTTTTCTAAATATCGCTCTTTATTCCATCTTCAATTTTTTTTGACATTTTTCTACTTAAAATCAAATATTTAACTGTTATACCTGTTTTATCATAATCATATTCGTACATGTCTCTCATTGCATCAAATGCCCCGGCTTCATACTTATTCGTTAATGATCGAATTTCCTTTTCCGTGGGGCCGTCTTCCCATTTAATCCGTACATCATCACCGCCTGCAAAACTTCTTGATGTCACCGAAAACTTTATAAGCGGGTATGCCTGCTTTAAATCTTTTCTTATTAATTTTCCCACTTGAGCATGTTCTGTAATTTTTTTCATGGTATGCCTCCATTTAGTTTAATTTCTTTTTGTTCCATTAACTACATCTTTAATATGTTTTGATACGTGCGCTTTTGCGTTATCAAGATGGATCCCAAAGATGGCGCAAACCTCAAGCGCCACCTGATATGGATATATACCGCCTTTCCCTTCTTGTGATTTTTCTATCCATGCCATGATGTCATTTCTTATGTTTTCTGTTTTTTCACTTGGCCTATTATCTTTTATCATTTTCAATAGTTCCTTTTTTAACGTGGAAGCTATACCCTATTGATCTATATTTAAACGCTGCCTTTGCTTGCGCCTGTTCTTTTGTTCCTGTTAATGATGTTTTAACCTGCCCTATCCTTATTTTAATCCCGTCCGGATCTTTCTGATATACCGTCCAGTTCTGTGTTTGCATGGTATGCCTCCTATTCTTTCATTTCTTCTTCTGTTTTCGGCCTGGTAACAATATACCGGCCTGTTTCATATGGTGATGGTTCTATATACCATTTTTTACCGTCTTCTTTCTTAAGCCTACTTGCCAACGTTATCGCTGATTGTTTAGTGTAGTCCCTGCCTGCCCATAATAGCCTGCCTGTATCCATAGTATGCCTCCTATGTTCGGTATGTGTTGATTTAATAGTTTTCAAATATTGCTTTAAGTGTGTTTGTCTTATTATAATAAGTCAAAATTTTATCCATAGTATCAAGTTTGCTCCAATCAATACATGATTCTAATTCTTTTACTAATCTTCTGGCCGCCGTCATAACACGACGATGTTTAAGACATCTTCCTGTTTTTAAATGTGTTATCGAAAATTCATTTCAAGTTAATCAGATAATAAGTAACAAATCTTAAAATATTCATGTTGTCCTAAAATCCCGCCAGAAAATATATAATCAATGTAATCATTGGATCGGGTAGCACGTGCCAGGTCGTCTGTTACATGCCGTGATCCCGTTTGCCATGTTTTATATATGTTTGCTATACAATCCTGGTTGTTTTCCATGTTTTTGATCTCCTTGATATGTATTATATTTTAATCCATGATCTTTTTTTGAATTTCTTTCACTAAATATTGAGCATAGGAATAAGCGGTTTCCCCTAAATCATAGTTTCCTACATAATATACTGTTTTTTTTCCAGATTCACGCATTCTCTTTTCGTGTAAGTCTTGTTGTTTTTGATCTGCCCTATTCCATTGTGTTCGTGTCATATTCTTGATAACATTCTCTTGAGCAGTATGTAATTCAACGCCTTCGATAATCATTTCTTTTACTTTGTCTTTTATAGCCATAATCGTTCCATTAAATCTCATTTGCTTATTCAAAATAGAAATAACCTTCCCTTTTTGCATAGGGGACAAACCATCTGCAAACCCATCTATATTATCTCTTATAGCCTTCTGTTCTTTTTTAATTCTTTCCTTTTCGGCAAGATGTTGTAAACGTTTTATATCTTCAGAATCCTTTTTACGATTAAAAACAACCTCTTCTTCGGCTTCTTCCTTGGTTTTAAATAACGTATCCCCAAACCCTTGGCCTGTTTTTCTATCCCTATCTGGGACTGCATATCTATCTTGTATTGATCCATCCGCCATTTTTATTTTTATTATATATATTTGATAATTCCCGTCATTTATATTTTCTTTCATTTTTTTATCCCCTTTTTAGTTTAGGCAGTTTTGTTTAATCTATAATCAATAACTGCATTGACATATTTTTTATATCTTAATCCTGTAATGTGCCACATGTCTCAATCCCCTTATTATTAATAGTTATAAATTTTGTGCCCATTGCTCCAGCTTCATTTCTAAGTCACGGTAACAACTAAAAGCTGTTACGCCCGATAACTTCACAAGCTCGGCCAAGATGTTATTCACTCCTGCTTGACTTGCCGCCACTTTGCACCCTAAAATATCTGATAATATCGCTCGGCGTAATTTCTTGTTTGCCTGCCCTGATAATTGATATACGTCACCTTTTATCAATTTAATTATGTTGATTGTGTTTGCGTTCATTGTTTGCTCCTATTTAATGGTTGTTAATTTGTTTTTAACTACGATAATATATAGAGCAAGTTCAATGCCAACCCTGATATTATTTTTAAAATATCTTATAACTATATAATATTATTATATATATATTTTTTATGTATCAAATAAAAAATTAAATTGATACAGATTTTAATGTTATAACTATTAAAAAAATTAATAGATTTAATGGCTTTTTTAAAAAAACATAATAATATCAACACATTAAAACTATAAAAACATTTAATAGAGTATTAAAAAAATTAATAGTTAAAAAGACAATAATATCATAGAGTTATAAAGCGTGGTGTTAAAAGATTTAATAGAGTATAATTGTATATAATTTATAGATTTTTAATTTTTTTATACAATAGATGACGGTTCAAATCCTTATAAGGGATTCAATAATCATAGTAATCTCTTTACGATGGAGTGCCATGTCTGGACGCCAATTTTGTCAAGAATTTCAATACGATAGGGGGGGGATCGAATCTTTACAACAATATCAGCAGGTTAAC